>MFZK01000001.1:0-9928 GCA_001789395.1 Candidatus Roizmanbacteria bacterium RIFCSPHIGHO2_02_FULL_37_13b
ACTTTTCCCCGCATAAATATATACCCTCAGAGTCTCATATGTATCGTAACTTATTCATTTGTGAAGATAAATCTCATTTTTTATAGTCTTCATTACATCAAGCTTAACTGTTTCAATTTTCATTAGTAAAAGAAATTAGAATCTATTGTTATCTTTACCCTAAAAACTATCTCCTCATTCAACATCACGGAGATTTGACTCACTTCCATACCTTATTTTGTGAATTTGTGTTACTTACTCTTCAAATAATGTTCATCGTGTGATATCATATTAAGATGATATTAAGACTGTTAAAACAGAAAAAACTCGTAATTGGAGCAATTTTAATTCTAATTATTGGTGGATCGACAGTATATTTTCAATCTAATAAAAACGGCACAAAAAATTTACTATCAGCTAAAGTCAAGCGAAGCGACATTGAAAAAACTCTGACCTTATCGGGGAATATTAACGTTGAAGAAAAAACAACTCTTCGATTTCAAACCTCCGGACGACTTACTTACGTTGGAGTTAAAGAAGGTGACTTCGTCAAAAAAAATCAACTCGTAGCGATGCTGGACCAGCGGACTGTGAAGAAAAGTTTAGAGAAGGACCTAAATGATTATTTAAAAACCCGATGGGACTTTGAACAAGACAAAGATGATAATAAATATTCAGTAATTACCGATTCCGTCAAAAGAATTTTAGAAAAATCGCAATTTGATTTGAATAATGCTGTTTTAGATGTCGAACTGCAAAGTTTGGCAGTTGAATATTCTAAATTATTTTCTCCCATTGAAGGCATTGTCACATCTGTCGCTACGCCCTATGCCGGCGTCAATATCACTCCTACTCAAGCAGAAATTGTAATAATGAATCCTAAAACTATTTATCTATCTGCTCAAGCTGATCAAGATGAAATAATAACAATCAAAGAAGGAATGACAGGAAAATTAATCCTTGATTCCTATCCTAATGAGGAAGTCCAAGGAACTATCAACAAAATTGCATTTACTCCGAGTCAAGGTGAAACCGGCACGGTCTATGAAGTTAAGATTTCTATACCTTTTGACAATAGCGGGTCGAAATTCCGCTTGGGAATGAGTGGCGATATCACTTTTGTCACCGAGAAAAAATCAAACGTTCTCCACATACCGGTGAAGTTTGTATTTGAAGAGAATAATAAGTCTTATGTAAACATCCTGAAGGATAAAAAAAAGATCAAACAACCAGTAAAAACCGGTCTTGAAACTGATGAAGACTTTGAAATTACTTCCGGACTTGCCGATGGTGATACCATTTATGATTAGACTTCAGCATATCTTTAAGGAGTATGAAACCGAAGATGAAAAACTTATTGTATTGAATGATATTAATTTGGAAATCAAAAAAGGAGAATTCACCTCTATAATCGGTCCTTCAGGATCAGGAAAATCAACTCTTATGCATCTTCTGGGAATGCTTGACCGGCCATCAAGAGGAAAAATATCAATTAACGATAAAGACGTTTCAAAATTTGATGACAATGAAATTTCAAAAATGCGGAATAGATTTGTGGGTTTTGTTTTTCAACAATTTAATTTAATACCGAAACTTTCCGTCATAGAAAATATCTCACTTCCGGCTATTTATGGTAGAACGAATGTTGCATATGATCCGAAAAATAAAGCTAAAGAACTCTTGAAACGGTTTGGAATTTTGGATAAAGCCAATGCACTCCCTAATAAACTTTCAGGTGGTCAACAGCAGCGCGTAGCCATTGCCAGAGCACTAATCATGAATCCTAATCTTATTTTAGCCGATGAACCGACAGGCAATCTTGACACGAAAAACGGTAACACCATACTGGATCTTTTAGGAGAGTTAAATAAAAAAGACAAGATTACTGTTGTATTGGTCACTCATGAAGCAGATGTGGCAAAACGAACCAAAAGACAAATTAAAATAGTCGATGGGAGAATAATATGACATATATTATTTTTTTAATAAGATCATCAATTGATGATTTCCGGCGAAATAAAATCCGTACATTTCTAACCTCACTTGGAATATTAATAGGCGTTTCCTCTGTAGTATTACTTATTGCTTTTGGCCTGGGACTAAAACAATATATTAAAGGACAATTTGAAAGCCTTGGAACAAATCTTATTCTGGTCGTACCTGGGAAAATCTTGCAAGGGGGATCACTTCGAGCCGGTCCGGGTGGTGGATCATTGGGTGGCGCACAGTTTGATGAAAAAGATGTGGCCAGTTTAGAAAAAGCTAGACATTTGCGAAGTGTAGCACCGGCATTTATTAAAACAGTTACAGTTTCTTATTCATCAACAGCTGAAGTTGGTGATCTTTTTGCATCTACTGAAGATATCATCCCTGTTTGGAATCTTGAGATAGAATCCGGCAGATTGATTCGCAAAACCGATATTTCAAAACGTAGCAAAGTTGCTATGTTAGGACCTCAGATAGCTGAAAAATTATTTACAGATAAGGAGATTTCTGTGGGAAAAACAATAAAAATCGAGGGACAGGCATTTAAAGTCATTGGTCTTCTAAAATCAAAAGGAGGTTCTAGTGGTGGTCAGAATTTTGATTCATTTATATATATCCCATATAAATCAGCGTATACCTTTAACCCAAAAAAAACTTTTTTCGCCCTTTATACCAAATCGATGACTGAAAACGATATCAATGAAGCAAAACAAGAAATTTCGACGATCCTGACAAAACGTTATGATGAAGGTGATTTCTCAGTCCTGGAGCAAAAAGAAGTTTTAAATGCAATAAATTCTATTTTTTCCATGTTAAATACAATATTGGTCATGATAGGTGCGATTTCACTTTTGGTCGGCGGTATAGGAATTATGAATATTATGTATGTTACGGTAGTTGAAAGAACGCATGAGATCGGTATCAGGCGAGCCATCGGTGCAACTAAAAGTGATATTCTTTATCAATTTTTGGCAGAATCAATAATATTATCATTGATTGGAGGTATTAGCGCTTTGATATTGTCTTTTTTTGTTGTTCTTGTCATTCAGCGATTTTTCCCGGCATATATAGATCTACTTTCAGTCATAATTGCATTGGTTGTTTCTTCATTTATTGGAATAGTCTTTGGTGTTTTCCCTGCCAGAAAAGCTGCGAATCTCTCACCTATCGAAGCGATTAGATATGAATAATCACTTTTGACACTTTGGACAGTAATAACTGCTGCGACGGGCTTGTTTGATACGTTTGATTAAAGTTTTACAACGAATACAAGGTTTTCCTTCTTGTTGATATACCAAAAAGTGATATTGATATTCGCCTGCTGAGCCATCGGGCAAAATATAAACATTGTCTTTCCCTGATGAGCCGTTATGTTTAATTGCATGCTTGATTACATTAACAATCGATTTGAATAAATGATTGGATTGTTCAATTGCTAATTTGCTAGCCGAAATTTCAGGACTAATATTTGCATCAAACAATGATTCATTAGCATAAATATTACCAATACCTGCAAAGCGGTCCTGATCCATCAGAATTACTTTAATTTGACGATTGCTATTCAATTTCTTTCTAAAATAATCCAATGTAAAATCAGGCGATAAAATATCAAGACCTTTTTGAATTTCCTGTTTATCCGTGACTTTAACCCAACCGAATTTTCTTGACTCATTGAAAAATAGACCACTTTTATCTGAAAATCGGATGATAACCCGGGTAGATGATGCCGGTAGCTTTGTCGCTCCTCCGGTCAGGGAAATTGGATATTTATAATTAGCCCGATGAATATCTTCGGCATACATAATTTGGCCGGAAAGTTTAAGATGAAAGTTAAGATATTTACCGTTACTTAATTTTATCGACAAGACTTTACCTGCCCTTAATAATTTAATAATTTTTTGACCAAGAATATTTTCTTTGTCACCTATGAATTGTTTTTTAAATAAAATCTCAATTCCAGTGATTTTTTTACCAATGATTTTTTTATTCAATGCCAATCTTATGGTTTCAATTTCCGGCAGTTCAGGCATAACTTTAGTTATAATTGACTGTAATAAATAAAGATTCGTTGAATTAGCTCAGAGCATGTCATTTCGACTTGTTCGCAATCTCTCCAACAAATTTCTCAATTTCTTTGACAAAATGGTCCTCTGAATACTTTTCCGATTCTTTTCTTGCATCTAAACACATTTTTCTATATTGATCTTGTGATAATGCATTCAATCGTTTAATCGATTGAAAGAGTGATTTTGATTGTAATTGGTCATATAGAAATCCATTCTTTCCATCTTCGACGGTCTCGCTGAGTCCTCCACTTTTATAAGCGATGACCGGTACACCAAAACCCATTGCTTCAACAGGAGCTATGCCAAATTCTTCATCAACGCTAGAGAATAAAAATGCTTTTGATCCAGCAAATAATTTGTCAAATTGATCATCCGGTATATTACCTAAGAATTCGACGGTCGGTCCGGCAATTGTCTGTAGATATTTTCTTTCTTTACCATCGCCTATTATTTTTAACTTGAAATTACCTTTATTCGCTGCTTCAATTATTATCTCCACATGTTTTGCCTTTTGCAGACGTGAAACTGTAACAAAATAACCTGAAAACTTACCTTTAAAGCTTGTATCCTTGATGTGTTCCGGAATATGAACCGGAGGATAAATCACCATAGCATCTCGTCGATAGAACTTTTCTATCCTTCTTTTTGTTTCTTGGGAATTTACGATTATATAATCCGGTCGTTTTGATCCTTTGAAATCCCACATTCGTAAAAAATGATTAATCAGATTGCCGTATATTTTGATTGGCCAATATTTCCGCCATTGCATCGCTGTTTCATAACCATATAGATATCTCGGTGGGTGATGTATATAGGAAATATGAATAGTTGGTTCTTTTGTTTTAATACCCTTACACATATACCATCCTGATGAAGAAATCACTAAATCATAATTTGAGAAATCAAAACTCTCCCAAATTTTCGGAGCTAGAAATCTTAATGGAGAATAGATCCGGGTAATCATGGGAATTTTTTGAATCCATGATGTTTTGATATTTCTGTTTGTTAATTCAGGGGCAAACGCTGACAATTTATTTTTGTCAGCAAATGCTGTATATATACATGCCTGAGGAAATATTTTTGCAAGTACGACAAATACCCGCTCAGCACCTCCAAATTCAAAAAGCTGATCGTGAACTAATGCAATTTTCATTGGTATAATTGTATCAAATGACATTTCTCCATGCTGTTATTTTGGGTATTGTAGAGGGATTGACAGAGTTTCTACCGATCTCTTCAACTGCTCATTTAATCTGGATCTCCAAATTCCTGGGGCTACAAACTACTGAGTTTACAAAATTTTTTGAAGTATTTATTCAATCCGGAGCAATTTTGGCCGTGGTTATTTTATATTTTAAATATCTGCTTGAACATAAAACACTACTTCTAAATCTGCTCCTTTCTTTTATCCCAACGGCTTTTATAGGTTTTTTTTTGTATAAAGTCATCAAGAATGTCTTTTTTGAATCATCCAACTTAATATTATTGGTATTTTTTATAGTCGGAATCATCTTTATTTTATTTGAACTTTTCATAAATCAGAATAAAATCAAACCAAGAAGATCTATCAACGAAATTAGACCTTGGGAAGCCATAATAATAGGTTTTGGCCAGTCTTTAGCGATTGTTCCCGGTGTCTCACGAGCAGGGGCTGTCATTGTAACAATGATGGGTTTTAATTTCAGACGCGATGAGGCGGCCAGATATTCTTTCTTTCTGGCGATTCCAACTATCATCTCCGCTTCAGTTTTTGATTTGTTAAAAACTGATTTTTCGCTTGTTTCAGATCCGGAAAACATCTCATTAGTTGTTCTTGGATTTATAACTTCCTTCATAACAGCTCTATTTGTCGTTAAGTGGTTTATTAAATATCTGCAAAATAATAATTTAATCGGATTTGGGATCTATCGGATTGTCGTTGCCTTTTTTCTGTTTTTGCATCCGTAGTTCAATGGACAGAATGTGGGCTTCCGGAGCCTAAGATGTGGGTTCGATTCCCGCCGGGTGCACAAAAATTCTAGTATAATTTGGGCAGTTATATAAAGCGCTTGTAGCTCAGTGGTAGAGCACTACTCTTATAAAGTAGGAGTCGATGGTTCGATCCCATCCAAGCGCACAAATCATAAGATTGATAAAGCCTATCTCATCGTAATCCAATCATCCAAAATTGAATCTGAAGGAATTTTCTGTTGATCGCTGTTCAGCTCATACTTTAAGACCTTATAGCCTTCTTGAAATTCAAAAGTTTTAACCGGTAGAGCAGATATTTTGACCCTATTTGCTATCCACCATGGAGGCTCCAAATCAGGTCTTAATTTCGGAACCGGAGCAACGATAATATAGGTAAGTCTCTTTTTTTGATTGATGCTAACTTTTTTCTGAGGATTGTTTTTGATCCCATATAAGACTCCTGCTTTTATCTGATAAGCAAATGTGTCAGGTGAATAAATATAAATTCCAAAATCCTGATCCGCGTCTTTAAAAATTGTCGACGAGATATTTTTTTGAAAACTCCAGGAGTTTTCATTCTTGCCTCGGGAATTTTTATCCCACCTCAATACCTCACTTGATGCCTGATAGAAATTTAACAAATATACACATAAAAAAATAAGCGTAAAATATTTTTTATTCATCAGTTTAAAACATGAGACAAAAATCATGAATGTTAATGCTGTTAAAGGCAACCAAAAATGGTGAAGCAGATAACCGTTATGCATCAAAGAAACGATAAAAAAACCGACATAATAATATAATCCACTGAAGTAAATTGCCCGGTTATTAATTGATCCTGAGTGAATTTGTTTTACTAACAATGTGACCAGTAAATAACCCAGTAGAATGTTAAAAATATCATACGGAGCTTTAAAAATTTCCATACCGCTTCTGGTCATAATATCAATACGTTGCACTATCATGGTGAAGTAATCGAGACGGGCAATTTCAGTTTTACCCGTCAATGAATTCACTATCGCGGAAAACTGAGAAAAATTATGTCTGATGTCAAACAAAATATAAGTTGAAATCGGTAACAAAAGTATTAAAAAAGAATAAATATGCTTATATTTTTTACCCCTGATGATGGAATGTCCAATATAAAGTACGGATAGAATTAAAAGAGGCAATCCTACAGCCATTTGAAACTGTACTATTAATCCGGTTATAAATAAATGAATTAATAAATATTTAGCCATCTTTGTTTGCATATATCGTATTATTGAGTAGAAGAAAAAAGGCATCATAAAAAGTGCTCCTGACGGATTAAATAAAGAGTTAGCCATTATAACAGTCCGGGTAGACATCAGTAGTAAATATAAATATGCAACTTCTTCACCGAATAGTTTTTTTACAATAAAAAAACTGGATATCAAAAATAGTATGATTAAAACTATCCACCACCAACCGATAATAACCGGGTCACCATTACTTAATGTATAGGGAATCAGATTTACATAATTCCATAAAGGGCCGTGAAACAGTCCTTCTGTACTAGCGCGGGGACCAATCAAAACAAAAATTTTATGCTGCATTTCATTTAACAATAAGTAGTCTCGTGCAATATCAGTATGCTGATTGATCTCGCCATGAAATACCGATAGGGAAGAAAATACAAGATTTACAATAAATAATATGAGGATGACAATTCTCAATTTCTTGTTCACTGCTTATTTATTATATCAGTTGCATTGAATAAATATATAATATTAAGCAATGGAGATTGATAAAAGCATAAAACAAATATCCATATTTTTGAAATCGGTGGGAATCATTCCTTTAGTTTTTTTTTGTATTCTTTTTATTTTTTTACTGGCTATATCGATACAAAGATTTTTGATTTTTCAGATTTTCTATTATGATTTCGGTATTTTTGCGCATATTTTATGGCAGGGCTCACGGTTTCAGATCCCATATATAAATCACTTCGTATTGGGTAAAATCATGTTTTTGGGCGATCATTTTGAACCTAGTCTGTTGATTATCTCCCCGATATTCTGGTTGACATCGAATTTGATAATTTTATCAATACAACAAGGATTGGTTACTTTCTTAAGCAGTCTTATGATGTATTTTATTGCGTTAAAAAAAAACATTCATAAAATCGCCTCACTTATTATAGTTTTTTTATTCGTAGTCTTTCCCGGAACAACCAATCCGCTTCTTACCGACTGGCATCCTGAATCCACAGCGGGACTTTTTCTTTTAATTTTTATATATCTTTTTTTATTCACAAAAAAAAGATGGCTTTATTATTTGATCGCATTCATTTTTTTGGGGTTTAAGGAAAGCAATTCGCTATACCTAATATTTACGCTTATCTGGATTTATATTTTAACCAAAAAAAAGGATGCCCTGATTTTAAGTGCAATATCCGTTTGTTGGTTTTTTGTTGCAATAAATATACTCATTCCTTTTATTTCCCAAAAATTTTATCTCTATACCCCTGAAATTTCCCTGTCCCCAATCCGGATTTTTTCAAACATCACCGGAAATCCAATGAAAATTCAATATATTATTCGCTCATTTACCTCTTTTGGTTTGTTACCATTTATTTCCGGATTTACATTAATCCCCGTTGTTCTGGATCTTGGACTGAAATTAATCCCCATGAAAACTATGTTTGATAATTTTACATTTGGATCACACTATCATGTTTATTTGGGTATTTTTCTTACCCTAGCGTCAATAACTACAATTGCAAAAATATTAGTATTAAAAAATAAGTACCTTTCTTACTCAATTATTGTTGTTTGTCTATTAATTTCTGCATACACTGCCAGAAAATTAACATCTTCACCAATTAACCTTCTAATAAATAAAACCTTTTGGATTGAACTTCAGAACCCAAATAAATCGTTATTTGATTTAATTGAAAAAGTACCAAAAAAGGGCAGCGTCATGAGCCAAAACAATCTGTTAGCTTATTTATCAAATAGAAATGAAAATCTTATTCTTTTAACTCCAAAGTACGAAAATTTTAATCCGGATATCATTCTTTTCGACATGTCACCTGATCAAAATGCCAATAATCACTGGGAATCAAACTGGGATAAAATTGAAATAATTAAAACAAAACTTGCCAGTGATAATAAATACAGTCGCGTTAAATTATCAAACCCAAATTATTTTCTCTTTATAAAAAGGACGCTATAATAGTGATATAATAACAATTATTTTCCTTTGCCAGGATAGCCAAGGTGGTCACGGCGCGTGTCTGAAAAACATGAGATCTCAGTTCGACTCTGAGTCCTGGCACCGAGTCAAACTCGGCTTTTCCCGCGGTGGTAGTTCAGTGGTAGAATGTCTCCTTGCCAAGGAGAAGGTCGAGGGTTCGAATCCCTTCCACCGCTCATGAATAATGATGAGAAAATTTACTCCCTGTTACGGAAAATCCCTAAAAGAAAAGTCACCACTTACAAAATATTAGCACAAAAAGCCGGTTTAAAAAATCCAAGATTTGTTGGTCGAATACTTCATATAAATAAAAATCCCGAAAAAATTCCTTGCTACAAAGTAATTAAATCAGATGGCTCTATAGCTACAGGATATGCATATGGCGGACAAAAAGCTCAAATAGACAAATTAAAATCAGACGGCGTCGAAGTCTTAAATAAAAAAATTGATCTTAAAAAATATTTATATAAATTTTAGATTTCGTCTCCTGTATTCAATCCTCTATCGTCCACCCTCTGTCTTCCCGAACAATTTCAATGCTTCTTCAAATGCTTCTTTGTCGACAAGATATGTCAATGTTTTTCTAACATCATCTTCAGATACAAATTTTGCATCCAGCATTTCAAAATCATGATTTTTCGGATCGCCGGAAATATATTCCATTAAGAAATAATAAACCGTTTTTTTGATCTTTTGTCCCTGAAAGGTATAGTAATATGAAACTGGTT
>MFZK01000001.1:9960-50288 GCA_001789395.1 Candidatus Roizmanbacteria bacterium RIFCSPHIGHO2_02_FULL_37_13b
TAATCCTTTCGGAAATACCCATCCTTTATGTTGTGAGTGCTGGCAAATTAACCATACAATATCAGTTTTGACATTTGATATTTGACCCCGATTAAATCGGGGTTGAATTTTGAGCTTTTTGAAGACTATTCCCCCGGCTGATATTTCATGCTTCATATTTTATTATCAGTCATCTTTATAATTAAGTCACTTTATATAGTCTTAACGATACAAACAGGTTTGTCATTTGTTCTTTTTATGATTTTTTATATAACTCTCAGTGACAGTGCCGCCAACGTATTTCAACGCACCACCGGCAACTAACGTCGCGCTACCCAATACAGCACCTAAACCAATTAAACCAACGGCAATAAGTTTACCAAAATGAATAAGTTTCTCCGCGACGCCTTTTTTTTCTGTCTCAACACCCATATCTTACCTATTTTATCATTTGGATTGTACTGTTTTATTAAGTAAAATATATTCAATTGTATTTTAGCTTGGAGGGTTGGCCGAGCGGTTTATGGCGCAGGTCTTGAAAACCTGTGGGCGCAAGCCCTCAGAGGTTCGAATCCTCTACCCTCCGCCTGTTGGGAAATGAAGTCATCGGCTCGCCCTGAGCTTGTCAAAGGACTCTACCCTCGCTAAAATTGAGAGTAATGTTATAATGAGGCCAAACGTCCAAACAATGGCGAAAATCGCCAAAGCTTTTGGCGTTTCAATAGAGAATTTGTTAAAATCGTAATATTAAAAGGGGAAATATATAATGGGAAAAATTAAAAAAATAGTATTTGTTCTCGCGGTCTCTTTCTTTATCTCTTCTCAAATTGATGGTTCTGCTTTTGCTCGGGAACCCGGAATCGAAAGTGGATTTACTTTACGATCCGTTCCTGGCCCAATGATCGAAGGAGATTATCTCGGCAACATGTGGAGAGATCTCTACAAAGGCGCTTCGATCGTTGTCAAAGATAATGCCTTCGATACCAGCTACAGTTCACGATACAATCTGGGTCCAGGCACCGGAGATACTAACTCTTCGGTACATCTCAAAGGAACCTATGACCCCGAAACGGAAATGCTCAACGCTCAATGTGAAATGACCAGGGAACTACTATATTCGAGTAAGGGCGACAAGCAAAACAGTGTCTACACCGGTACCGGCAGCGTAAAAATTACCAATCAGGATTTTGGAAAAACAGTAAACCTCCAATGCAAAGTTGATATTACTTACGTTGAGTCCTCAAGATATCGCATGGGGAAGAGTACCTGGTCTGACTGGAAGGAAACTAAAAGAGAGACATATCCGACAGTATTGAATGTAACGTATCAAGTGGATAAAACAAAAAGTACCGAGGACTCCGAGGCAGGAGATACAAATAACGAAAATGCTGAAGGAAAACAGGATTTCAGTGACCTTCCGGATGTAGAGTATCAACCCGATAAAGACAGCGGCGCAAGATTTACGAGTATCCAGGGCGAGGTAAAAAGTTATCCGGATGGCAATCCGGAAGATATATCATTTCCAAAATTTGGCATTAAAATTGCCCCCGGTACGCATATCTTCACCGGTGAAGAAAGTAGCGTTACTTTAACATTTGCTGATTTGTCTACATATAAAGTGCCGCCAAACTCAGAAATTGTTATTAGATCAGGCGATCCAAAAGGTCCTCTTTCTCTTACGGCGGGGAAAATATGGGGTAATATCAAAAAGATTGCCAGCGGTGAATCAATAGAAATCAGGACTAACCAGGCAGTGACGGGTATAAAAGGCACTACATTTGTGTTGGAAGAAAATAATGGCAAAACTGTTTTGAAGGTGATAGAAGGTGTGGTTTCTTTCATATCTCAAAAAACCGGTGGCACACAAGAAGTCAAAACTGGAGAATCTTTATCTGCCGACGTAAACGGTCTGGGACAAAAAAATACTTTTGATGTGGCTGCCGAACAGGCAAGCTGGGATGTTTTGGAAAAAGAAGCACGTAAATCAGCCCCCAAGTTAAATAATTTGGTTTATGTCGGTTTGGCAGTACTTGTTGTGATTATTATCGGAACTGTTTTGAAATTCAGAAAGAAAAAAGCAGGAAAGTGATAATATAGGCTGGTTATATCTGAAGTTTCTTAATTTCCTCCCACCTCTGTCTTAATTCCCCAATATATTTCAAATCCTGAAATGCCTGAATAATTGGGGCATAATCTATCGTTATATTAATCCTAGACTTGGGGAGCAATTTCTACGGCTTTGATTTTCTTTTATTGTGTACTTTTATCTGCATTTCATCTATAATCCCCATAGTGTTTAAAAAACTATTCCTTTTAATATTATTTTTAGTAATTACCACTCCAGCTCAAGCTGTTGTTAGTTGGCCACCTGAGGTTAAACCGGAACAGGGTAAAGCATCCGGTACGTTGGGAACTGGGGATACACAATTAACCGTCAATATTGAGTTTTGGAACGTTGGTGAAGTTGGAGGGTATGGAGAAGTAACAATTGGCTCTGTATGTCCGCCCGAAATGGTTAGTGAGGGATGTGTATCGAACGAAGGGATTGGAACTTTTAGCGGTGGGCCTAACGGGGAAATTACTGCAAATGGAAAAAAGACAGGTATCCAACTGGTTAATGGTAAATCTTTTAAATCTAATCTGGAGAAAACTTTTCAAGCAAATGTAGAAAATCCGGAAATATTCTCAAAATACAGATGGAGTATGGATGAATCCGTTCCGGATCTCGAAATTAAAAAAGGAAAATACGAAGTAGAGACCATAGGTTCTGCCCGTTTCGGTGATCTTTCGGGACAGGTGGAGGTAAATATGCCAAATCCAGATGGAACCTATGACGAGCAGGCTTGGGATACTGCCAAATTAGATATGGAATTACCGCCGGGTACGCGAATAATTGTACGTGAGAAAAGCGGATTAATTCTCGTATTTCCCGACACCCAAACGAATATTACGGTTGGACCGGGAACAGAAATTATACTGGTTTCACCGGACCCGCAAAAAAGCAAGATTAGTCTGCCGTGGGGAATATTAAAAGCGAATGTCCAGAAGATGATGAAAGATGGCTCGATGGAAATTGAGATGAGCCAAGCTGTAGCCGGAATAAAGGGAACCCAATTTGTATTAAACGAAACCAAGACGGAATCTTCAGTAAAGGTTATTGAGGGAAGTGTTTCTTTCAAATCAAAAGCCAATGGTCAAACTGAGATGGTTAATGCGGGAGAAACCATGACTGCTGACAAAAACGGTCTGGGACAAAAAACAACTTTTGATGTAAACGCGGAAAACGCCGATTGGAAGAGCTTAGAAAGTAATTTCGGCAAAACCAGTGCCGACTCAAAAAAGTATCTGTACTACTTGGGAGTTCCGATTTTACTCGTTGTTGTTGCGATCGCATTCGTGATCAAGAGGAGAAAAAGTAAAGTTTAACTTACAATCTGCCGCCCTACAAATTTTGGCGTAATCTGTTCGAATTTTTTCAAATGCACACCGCCAAGAGTCTATAATCATTATAGACAGTTTAATAAGATATGAACAAATGGAATATTCCCAGCAATCTTGAAGACAAAATTAGAGATCGTGATAAATTTTGCGTTTATTGTCATTCAGAATTTAATAGAAATTCATATACAAAACGAGCAACATGGGAACACATAGACAATAATGCAAAAAACATATCTGAAACTAATATAGCCTTATGTTGTGCTTCATGTAATGCAAGCAAGGGTACAAAAAAAATATTATCTTGGTTTAATGCACCATTCTGTCGAAAAAATAAGATAAATATGGAGTCTGTAGCTGATATGGTAAAAAGTCAATTAAATTTACAGAAGTGTAACTTATATATATGAGATTTACTGGCTCCAGACCCACATGCTCCGCAACGTAAAAAAACAATAATCTGCGTTTAATTATAAATTTAAAAAAACATTATGATCCATAAAAATATCAAGCCAACCGGGTGCTGTGATCCGTTTGACCCTACACCCTGGGAAGATAAGGAAATTGCGTGGGATAAAAAATTGTTCGTTAAAGATCGAGTGACAAGTTTTTTACATATTCCTTTAAATATGGGTCAAAAAGTGGTTAAGAATATGAAACTTATTGAAAAAGCCGCTGCCAAAACAACATATCAACTCATGTTAACCGATGAAAAATCGCTTTGGGGCACAGATATTTATATTTATGTCACCAAAGATGTCCCCGGATCGCAAATGGCCACTCTTTCCGGTGTGTATTTAACAAAAGTATTTGAAGGTCCATATCAAATGGTAGGTAAATGGGCTAAAGAGATGATGGAATATGTTAAATCGAAAAATAAGGAATTAAAGAAACTCTATTTTTCCTATACAACATGTCCTAAGTGCGCAAAGATCTATGGCAAAAATTACGTCGTGCTTTTTGCACAAATAACTTAATCACAAATAACACCAGACATTGTTGGTTATTACTTCCAAAGATGCATTAATCCCAAGTCTGCTTGACAATTAGCTAACAAATATTCTATCGTGATATTATGGAGGGTATTACGGAATTAAAAGATAACGATAATAATCCAAAAAAAATTCTTCTATTGATAATAGCTGTATTTATCTTATCCTCGTTTGCATTCACTACGATAATTATTACCAGATTAAACAATAGACGAGCTTTGTTGGATAAACCTTTTGCTGCTATTCCGGAGAATATTACTCCAATTTTGACACCAACGCCCACGATTATTCCGGGTGGAAGTATTGAATATGGCAGGTTTGATTTAAATAATGATTCATATATTAATGCCGTTGACACTGGAACATTGGTCAGTAATTGCATCTTTGGTGACAATGAAAAAAAGAAAACCTGTTGGCCAGATGGCGACTTCTCCAAACCACCTTTAAATGGTGATTGCAATTATGATTTAAAAATTGATGCCGGAGATACCTCGTGTTATGGTATCAGAATAAGCCAAATGGGCAATCTCAATTATTCATCACTTGATTTAAGTATCGATAAAATCATAAATAAATCCGACGTCGATCAGCTAATCTCAGACTGTATTTTCGGGGATAATGAAAAAAAGAAAACCTGTTGGCCAGATGGCGATTTCACAAAACCACCACAAAATGGCGACTGTAATAATGATTTAATAATTGACGCTGGAGATATATCGTGCTTTGTATTTAAAATCAATACTTGGGTTCAGGCAATTCCTACCCCAACTCCATCACCAACATTACCTCAATTTGTTGAGATAACTCCAATGCCATATCATTATCTTTGTGATTGGGGCAGACGAGATAAATTCTTTACCGAATCCGATGTATTACCTCTATTTAATTGTATTGAAAATTATTCCTTCTGTGCCCGAAGTGATATAAATGGAGACGAAGAATATAATATTTTAGATCTCAATGCTGCAAAAAAATGCATTAATAACTTTAATGCCTATCCAAATTGTCGGCTTATTGATTTTGATGCTCCATTTAATCAGATAACTGCTCAAGAATATATGAAAATAATCATGTGTTATCGTTCAAGTTGCATGACTGATCCCGATAGAAATACAGACTTATCTATAAATGAAAATGATCTTAGATATTGTTATCAACATTTCTACCCGATTCAAAAACCACTTTCAAGTAATTTCAATTGTAATCAGGCAGATTGGAATGGTGATAGACTAATAACTCGATATGAAATTGAGAATTATATGACCAATATGTGTATTTTTGGAAAGAATCAAAATGAACTAAAATATTGCTGGATCCAAGGAAATAATAATAGACCCAACTTCATGGGTAATGTTAATAATTCAGGATCACAAGGTCAAGAAGTGGATGCTGGCGATATCTCTGCGGCAGTCCTTTGTGCCAATGTGACACCGACTCCAACCCCAACAATAGATCCTTATAAATTGGGTCAGTGTGATCTAAATAATGACTCAAAAATAAATTATTCTGAGATATCAGATATTAATATTTCGTGCGTCAATCGAAAAGCCGTAAATAAATGTTGGAACTCCGTAGGAGCATATCGTTATGGTGGTTCATTCAGCGGTGGTTCGATGGGTTGTCCTTTTAAAGGGGATCCAAATAAGGACTGTAAAGTAGATAATCTGGACATTCGAGATTGTTTAATGCTAATGCTTCAATATTATTGAAATCAGCTCAGATTTTAATTTATTTCATAGATCTTTAGTCTCGATTATGTTAGAATAATCCATCATGTTTACTAGTCCTACATTTGGGCAAGTAACTCCTAACAGTTTAAAAAAAGTCATCTCAGATTTTATGGCTGTCAATAAATCCGCAATTTATAGAATCATAGTTGGTTCTGATTCACAAAAAGTTAAAACTGACACTCACGATTTTGTATCCGCTTTAATTATTCATCGAGTCGGAGAAGGAGGAATTTACTTTTGGGAACGACATCTGGTTAATCAGAAAATGGGTTTGAAAGAACGTATTTATAGAGAGGCGATCGGGTCTTTGGAAACGGCGGAGTATTTTGTAAATTTATTTCGTGGTAATGGTATATCCAGATATAATATCGAAATCCACGTTGATATCGGCAACAATGGTGAAACAAGAGGTCTGATTAATGAAGTTGTAGGAATGATTAGATCAAATGGTTATCAGGTCAAGACAAAACCGGATTCGTTTGGCGCTTCTAATGTAGCAGATAGACACACGTAATTTATTCAATAAATTCTTTTGCGTTAAACTCATTGATTAAAAATTGTGTCCCTTCACCCGAAACAAATTTAAAGGCGACTTTTCTGACAATCATCTCAATTTTCCGCTCCACCGATCGAAGCCCCGGATCATATCCTGACATTCGAGCTATTTTTTGCCAAACTACGTCATCTACTTTAACGTTCTCTTCAAGTAAACCACTTGTCTTGACAGCACGAGGGAATATATATGATTTTGCAATAACCACTTTTTCTTCATCGCTGTATGAAGGTAATTGCACTACTTCCATTCTATCCATGACGGCTGTAGCAATGTTATTTGTGTTGTTTGCAGTAGCAATAAAAATTACTTTAGATAAGTCAAAAGGGTAATCAATATAATGATCGAGAAAACTATTGTTTTGTTCGGGATCCAAGAGTTCAATCAACACCCCCATAATTTCTCCTTTTGCTTCAGGTGAAATCCTATCCAACTCATCCAAGAGTATTACCGGATTTTTGCTATTGACACGTCTCAAAGCTTTAATGATAAGACCAGGCTCCGCCTCGGGTTGAATCTTAGACATGCCTCTTAAATCTAAAGCATTCGATAATCCACCGAAAGGAATTCGTATATATGTCCGACCCAAAGTCTCGGCTATGGAACGAGCAAAAGTAGTTTTCCCTGTGCCAGCCAAACCGGTGAAAAAAAGTACCGGCGCGTGATAATTGGAAAAATCCGTTTTTTTACTTTGTAGAATTAATATTGATAAATATTCCAAAATTCTTTGTTTGATATCGGTCAAGCCATAGTGATTCTTATCCATTATTTGTTTGGCTTTATTGACATCAAGAATATCATTAGTCGCGCTATTCCATGGCAATGAAGCAATCCATTCAATATATTTGGTAGTGTTATCTATTTGATTTAATCCTGCTCCATATCGAATTGCTAAAGATACTCGTTGAAGCTGACTCTTGGCTTTTTCTGTTAGATCTGTTGGTAAAGCAGCTTTAGCTATTAACTCCTCAAGTCGTTTTATCTCGATCAAACCATCCTGAACGCTTTTCATTTGAGAATCGCTCGAACCGTTAGTTATAGATACATCCATTTTTTTACATTAACTTATAGTAATTAGCAGACAACAATACCACTTGACAAAAAAGTCAAATTTCGCTATTATTTACACGTCCAATTCATATCCATTATAAGTTATATCAATTAATATATATTAATTTCAATATGAAACAAAAAATAAATATCCAACCAACTTTCGATTATGTTTTGGTTAAACCTTTAGAAAAAGAGGAAGTTCTACCTTCCGGAATTGTTCTTCCCGACAGCGCCAAAGAAAAACCCCAAATGGGTGAAGTAATGGCTACTGGACCAGGAAGTATCAATGATGAAGGAAAGAAATTACCTATGCATTTTAAAGTGGGACAAAAAGTACTTTATAAAAAATGGGGTGGCAATGAAGTGAAAGTAGGCAGTGAAGAATGGCTGCTGATCGAACAAAAAGACATAATGGCTCTAGTCAATTAAATTATAAGTTCTAAAAAATAAATTTTAATATGGCAAAACAACTTAAATTCTCTGATGATGCGCGAAGCTCGCTATCACGCGGGGTTAATATTTTAGCAAAAGCAGTCGTGACTACTCTTGGCCCAAGAGGACGAAATGTCGCTCTGGATAAAAAATGGGGCGCACCAAATGTCGTTCATGATGGTGTTTCAATTGCTAAAGAAATAGATCTTGAAGATCCTTTTGAAAATATGGGTGCTCAGCTTGTCAAAGAAGCAGCATCTAAAACTAATGATGTTGCTGGAGATGGTACGACTACATCAACTCTTTTAGCTCAAGCAATGGTAAATGCCGGTTTAAGAAATATTACTGCCGGAGCAAATCCTATGATTCTTAAGCGTGGTATTGAAAAAGCAGTCCAATTGATAATTGCTGAAATAAGTAAAAGCTCAAAAAAGATTCCACTCTCCGATCAAGCGGCAGTGACACAAGTAGCTACAATTTCTGCCGGTGATCCTTCGATTGGCTCGATGATAGCTGATGCTATAAAAAAAGTTGGTAAAGATGGTGTCGTCACAGTAGAAGAGGGAAAAGGATTACATATGGAGATTGAACATAAGGAAGGTATGGAATTTGATAAAGGCTACGCATCACCATATTTCGTCACTGATTCAGATAAAATGGCAGCTGAAATCGAAGACGCATATATCTTAATCACTGACAAAAAAATTACAGCTGTGGCTGATTTGTTACCTTTTTTGGAAAAATTTGTCAAAGTATCCAAAAATCTGGTCATCATAGCCGATGAAGTTGAAGGTGAGGCATTAGCGACTCTTGTCGTCAATAAACTTCGAGGAACCTTTAACGCCCTAATCGTTAAAGCTCCCGGATTTGGCGACCGAAGGAAATCCATGCTTGAAGATGTAGCAATTTTAACCGGGGGACAAGTTGTCTCAGAAGAACTCGGTAAGAAGTTAGAGAATATTGATATGGACGTCTTAGGGAAAGCAGACAAAGTTTGGGCTGATAAAGAGAATTGCCGCATCATTGGTGGAAAAGGTAGCGCGGGTGATATCAAAGCACGTGTCAATCAAATTCGCCGGGAAATGGACGATACCACCTCTGAATTTGACAAAGAGAAGTTTCAAGAAAGATTGGCTAAATTGACCGGTGGTGTTGCTGTAATAAATGTTGGTGCTGCCACGGAGATTGAAATGAAAGATAAAAAAGAAAGGGTCAATGATGCCGTATCAGCAACGAAAGCAGCGCTTGAGGAAGGAATTGTCGCCGGTGGTGGTGTCACTCTACTCAAAGCCAGGAAACTATTGTTACCGTTTAAAGAAAAATTAACTAACGATGAGGAAAAAACGGGTGTCGATATAGTCTATCGATCTCTTTGCGAACCTCTTTCAATGATAGCCAAAAATGCTGGAATGGATTCAGGATGGGTCTTGAAAAAGATTGAGGAGTCTAAAGAAGGGGACTTTGGTTTTGACGCCTTATCTTTGGATTTTGGATCAATGTTTAAAAAAGGAATTGTCGATCCAACAAAAGTAGTCAGAACCGGTCTTGAAAATGCCGCATCGGTAGCAATTATGATCCTAACAACAGAAGCTCTGATTACAGATATTCCAGAGAAAAAAGATACGACCATGCCGGCTGCACCAACAGGTATGGGAGATTATTAATTTCGTCAATAAATTAAAAAAAAGCGGTCTGTAAAGGCCGCTTTTTTTGTTGTAGAATATCTACAATTCATGTTAACAACTGGTACCATCTTAAATAAAGAAAGAATTAGAAGGGAACTTTCCATCGAGGATGTAGAAAAAAAAACGAGAATAAGAAAAAAATATTTATCGGCGATAGAGAATGATGACTGGTCGATCTTCCCCTCGAAGACTTATATCTTAGGCATTCTTAAATCTTATGGTAAATTCTTAGATCTGGACGGCGATAAATTAACTGCATTTTTTCGTCGAGAATATGAAAAAAAAGAGGAGATCCGCTTCAAAAGAAAAGTCCCCAAAACATATTTGACACCGAACACTAAACGAGCTCTTTCAACCTTAATGTTTATTTTCATATTATGTTTTATTGCTTATTTTGGATTCCAACTTAAACTACTGTTTTCAACTCCCAATGTTGAAATTTTATCACCCACGAAAAATTTATTCATAAAAGAAGAATTTGTAGAACTCGTAGGTAAAACAGATAAAGAAACGATAATTATTGTAAATGGTGAAAAGATTATCCCTGATAAAAATAGTATTTTTAGAACAAAAATTCCGCTAGCAGCAGAAGTCAACAAAGTCGTAATAGAGGTTACCGGAGCCAATGGCAGAAAAACAATATTGACTAGATATTTCGAGAGAAAAAAATAGTTTAATCCTTATATTGCATTTGATAATATTCTTTAAACTCCCCGGATTTTATTTTCTGCCACCAATCAGTGTTTTTTTTATACCAATCGACCGTTGTTGATAAAGCTTGAGTAAAATTATATTGTGGTTGCCACCCTAGGTCACGTTTTATTTTACTCCAATCTATAGCATATCGCCTGTCATGACCTGGTCTATCTTTAACAAATTCTATTTGCTTTAAAGTCTCACCCATCATGCTCAGGATTTGCTTTATCACATCAATATTTGAAACGTCATTACCCGAAGCACCGATAAAATACGTCTCACCGATTCTCCCTTTTTTCAATATTAGATCAATTGCTGTGATATGATCCGTGACATATAACCAGTCGCGAATTTGCTTACCGTTCCCGTAAATTGGTACTTTTTTCCCCTCCAAAATATTAGTAATCGTTAGAGAAATTAATTTTTCTGGAAATTGATATGGGCCAAAATTATTCGAGCAGTTAGATATAGTCACTGGTAAACCATAAGTGATGTTAAAGACACGTACTAAGTGATCTGAAGCTGCTTTTGATGCTGCATATGGACTTCTCGGATTATATGGAGTTTTTTCATTAAATTTTTCTTTTGAAGCTAATGGCAATTCTCCAAAAACCTCATCCGTTGAAATATGATGAAATCGTTTTATTTTGTATTTTAATGACGATTCTAAAAGAACGTGTGTACCAACAATGTTAGTTTGTATAAACGGCGCCGAATCATGAATTGACCTGTCAACATGTGATTCAGCAGCAAAATGAACCACCAAATCCACCTCTTTAATCAATGAATCGACTAAATTTTTATCACAAATATCGCCTTTTACAAAACGATAATTCTGATTATTTTCAATCCCTTTTAAATTATCAGGATTACCAGCATAAGTTAATTTATCAAGATTGATAATTTGATCTTCAGGATATTTATCTATCCAATATAAAACGAAGTTTGAACCGATAAAACCACTCCCGCCAGTTACTAAAAGCTTCATAACTGACCAAATTATATCATAATGAATGATCCAGCAATCGGTTGACAAATGTTTTTTTATTATTCATAATGTTCAATATGGCAGTATTTGATTTATTTAAAAAGAAAACACCTACAAATCATCAACAACCAACTACTCAATCGGGACAAACAGTAGTCACACAGACAGAAAGTCAGACTGTCTCGAGTCAACCACAAGCATATTCGGGTATTGGTAACCCTCCAGGTGGTCATGCTTACTCTGGTATCGGAAGCCCGCCAAGCGGTCAAGCTTATTCAGGCATAGGAAATCCACCTGCTCCGATGGCGACAACGACTACTCAAACTAATACACAAGATTTATCGCCCCAATCACCTCCTATAGATAAGTCAAAATCAAATCTATCTACAGATAAACCAACTAATGCAGATACAAAAAAGACCACTACCCCAACAAATAATAATCAGCCACTAGGATCAACGATTGATGGAAAAAAACGTGAAGAGTTAGATCTGATGACTCACTTGACACAACGATCAAATCGAGTTTTTCTGACGGCACAAAATAAAGCAAAAGAACTAAAAGATGACTATGTTGATTCAGAACATCTTCTTCATGGGCTTCTCTCTGATCCAGAAATTTATAAGCTGTTTACCGAAGCTAAAATTCTACCCCAAATCATTGAGCAAGAATTGGAAAAAATATATAAAAAGGGGGAATCGGCTAAACTACCAGGATTGTCACCACGGATCAAACGTATACTGGATAATTCATTGGTGGTAGCGCGCAAACTTGGTTTTGATTTCATCTCTCCGGAACATATTTTATTGTCATTATACGAAGAAGGCGAAGGTGCTGGAGCTCGAGTCTTAGCTAAGCTCGGTGTTAAAAAAGAGGATTTGAATAAAAAAATTATCGGTAAAAAAGAAGGATTGGCTACAAAAGAAGGCACTGGTGAGACAAGGCATCAAAGCGTGGTTGAACAATACACGGTCGATCTGACTGCTAAAGCAGCACAAGGACTTCTTGATCCCGTCGTTGAAAGATCAGACGTGATTGAAAGAGCGATTCATATTCTATCCAGAAGAACTAAAAATAATCCTGCCCTTGTGGGTGAAGCGGGGGTTGGTAAAACAGCTGTGGTTGAAGGATTAGCTCAAAAGATTGTTTCCCGATCTGTCCCTGAATCACTTCTTAACAAAAAGGTCCTGCAACTTGATCTTATGAGTATTTTAGCTGGAGCATCACACCGAGGAGAATTTGAAGAACGGATGAAGAATCTAATCGAAGAGGTCGTCGCTTCAAAAGGACAAATCATATTATTTATTGATGAGATACACAACTTAGTTGGAGCTGGTGCAGGAGGCGAGGGCGCAATGGATGCATCCAATTTCTTAAAACCATCTCTTGCCCGAGGAGAACTGCAGATAATCGGTGCCACAACATTGACTGAATACCGACGTTATATAGAAAAAGACCCGGCGCTAGAGCGTCGTTTCCAACCAGTGATAGTTCCTGAACCCAGTGAAGAACAAGCCGTAAAAATGTTGAAAGCACTAAAAAATAAATATGAAGCTTTCCATCGCGTGAAAATTCCTGATGAGACAATTGAAGCTGCTGTTAAGTTATCAAAAAGATATATTGGCGATAGATTTCTACCTGATAAAGGAGTTGATCTCATAGATGAGGCTGCATCAGCTGTCAGACTACCATTAATTTCCCTACCTGAAGAAATTCGGTCAATCGAAGAACGTGTATCTCAATATAAACAAGAGATTCAAGAAGCTGAGAAATCCGGTAATCGAGTCAAAGCTAATATTTTAAAAAATAAACTAGAGGAAGTGGATACCCAGTTGAAGGAAAAACAAGAAAGTTTTAACGTTAGAAAATCTCAGACTACAAGTAGCGTATCGATTCAATCAATTAAAGATATTGTCTCACGATGGACAGGAATACCGGTATCCAAAATAACGGAATCGGAGTTGGAGAAGTTAAAGAAGCTTGAAGACATCATGCATCAGCGACTCATCAATCAAGAAATTGCTGTCTCAAGTGTATCTCAAGCAGTACGACGAGGCCGTGCCGGACTGAAAAGTACTCAAAGACCCATTGGAAGCTTTGTCTTTTTAGGACCAACGGGTGTAGGTAAAACCGAACTTGCTAAAACTTTAGCAGAAATTCTTTTTGGTCAAGAAGAAGCAATGATTAGATTTGATATGACAGAGTATATGGAGCGTCATGAGGTGGCTAAATTGCTTGGGGCACCACCAGGATATGTCGGCTATGAAGAAGGTGGTAAATTAACCGAAGCGGTTAGAAGAAAACCATATTCAGTAGTGTTATTTGATGAGGTAGAAAAAGCGCATCCGGATATTTTTAATATTCTCTTGCAGATTTTAGACGATGGCCGCCTGACCGATAATAAAGGTCACACAATTTCTTTCAAAAATTCTGTAGTCATCTGTACGTCAAATATCGGAACATCGCTTATCCAGGATGAAATAATGAAATCAGGCAAAATGGATATTCAGGAGCCGACAATTCTTTCAACGTATACTTTCTCTCCCCGGGGCAGAGAAATAATGACCATTATGGGTAAGATTTTTCAGCGAGAATCAAAAGATGTCGGTGAATGGCAAGCATCAATGTTGCTTGATTATTTTTCAGGTCAGAAATTGGAGTCTCAAGATGAGAAAGAAGATGACGCACAATTTCCTATTCAAGGATTTGATACCCATGCCATATCAGCAAAAGGAGTTGAATTTATATCCAGCAAAGATTCAGTATTTTATCGCACCTCAACCACATCAAAGATCTGGAAATTGACTAATCTTATAGACTATTTTAAGGATAATGTCGTCATCAATGCCCTACCTGATGCTCCCGAACAGCAATTACCTACTAGTAGGTTAAAAACACATGCCTTGAGCCTGGATGAATATGAATATGTAACTTCAAAGGACCGTTACTGGCGTCGAAAAGAAGGTACGACTGATTGGGAAACAGGCATGTTAAAAGATTATTTTAACGGGCATACCGTCCAAAGTCCAGCTGATGTAAAATCGGCACAACCGGTTAAAGAAGAACAAAAAAACGTTGCTAAAGATGAAAAAGCTGCGAAAAAAACGAATCAACCCGAAGTTGGTTTACCCATAAATTATTGGGATGTCCATTCATTCTCTCCTGACGGAAAAGAACTTATTATTGTCGGTGACCGACTTTGGATTCGACAGTCGAGCGAAAAATCATGGAAAACACTAATGTTGAAAGATTACTTTGGACAAAACTTCCCTCTTGAAAAAGAACTGGATGAAAAGAAAAAAATTGAGAATGAACTCGATAAAAATCAATATCTCAGAACAAAAATCAAGGTTATGAATGAGCTTCGTAAATTTTTCCGGCCTGAACTTATTAATCGTTTTGATGAAGTAATCATATTTGAACCTCTTAAATATGAACACATGCTCAAAATTGTTGAGTTACAATTGAAGGCTCTAAAGAAATTATTAGAAGATCAAAATATCGGATTTAGTTGGACTCCCGCTGCGGCAAAAGAGATAGTTCGCGCTGGATTTGATCCTTTATACGGAGCTCGACCTCTTAAACGAACCATTCAAAAATTAATTGAAAATCCCCTTTCTAGTTTGATAATAGAGCAGAAAGTCAAAGATTCAGACACTGTTATCGTTGATTTTGACGGTGATAATTTTATCTTCAATATCGAAAAGGTAGAACTTGTTGATGTCTCTAAGCTAAACGTAGATCAGACTAAACCAATCCGATACTTTTGCGAAAAGTGCGGAAATAAATTCGAGACATTAAAATTAAAAAACAGCACGGTCATTTGTTCTAAATGTGCTTCGAACCAAGTTCAACAAGTTGCTGCGGAAAAAGAGGAAAAAATGGAGGAACCTACTTCAAAAGGCGTTACTGATAAACCGCTCGAACAAAATCCGCAAGTTGATTTAAAAATAGCCGATGCGGCAAAAACCGGTCAAGAAAAAAAAGATCAAAAAGAGCAACCTGACAAGACACAAAACGGATTTTTGAAAAAAGATACAGCAGGATTTAGCAGAAATACTCAATCACCGGTCACCGCCTAAATCAGACATGAACAACTTTCTCTGTCAAAAATTAATAATTAGTCTTGAGCCTGATCCGACTGGAGGAGCTTCTTCAGGTCCATTCGAAATTCAAGGACCATTAGTTGGCCCAAACGGGACTCCAATTAATACAATGGCTGATGTCATCAGTATCGTCCTCAAATTCTTGATTCCCTTTGCAGGAATATTACTTTTTGTATATCTTGTCTGGGGAGGATTTACTCTACTTACTTCCCAAGGTGAACCAGAAAAAATTGGGTCAGGAAAGAAAAAAATTACTTATGCTATTTTTGGATTTATCCTTTTAGTTTTTTCTTATCTTCTTGTCGGTATAATTTCAAGAATACTAGGAGTGGGATTAGGAATATTCTAATTAGATTTATGATAGAATAGTATAAAGTAGACGGTATTTTTGTATGTTTCCGGACAAAAAAACTCAAGAAACAATTGTTCTTTCTGTCGGCGGAAGTCTCCTCGTCCCCAATGGTGGAGTTGATACTTTATTTTTATCGCAACTTAATTCTTTCATTAGAAAACACATAAAAAAAGGTCGAAAATTCTTTATTGTGGTTGGCGGAGGCAAAACAGCTCGGAGATATCGCGATGCAGGCAAACAAGTTATAGGAGAGTTAACCGCTGACGATTTAGATTGGCTCGGTATTCATGCTACAAGATTGAATGCCCATCTCCTGAGAACCATATTCCAAGATATCGCTCACCAACGAATTATTGAAAATTATCATAAAAGACTCAGAAATTGGAAAGAATCGGTCGTCATTGGAGCAGGTTGGCTTCCCGGTCATTCGACAGATTATGATGCCGTTTTATTGGCCAAAGAATATCGCGCTTCAGTACTTATCAATTTAAGTAATATAGATTGGGTCTATGATAAGGATCCTCAAAAACATAAAGATGCTAAACCTATTGAACGAACTACTTGGGAATACTTTGAAAAAATAGTTGGTAAGATCTGGGAACCTGGGATCAATGCACCATTTGATCCTGTTGCCTCCCAACTCGCAAAAAAAATAGGACTGACAGTCATAATTGCCAATGGAAATAACTTCTCTAATTTAGATAATATTTTAAACGGTCACCCTTATAAAGGTACGATGATAACCCCTCTAAAAATTGATGCTGATTTTTTTGACCGGGAATATTTTGAGAGGCAGAAAGGTGAATACCGACTCGCCTATACGGAATCCACTTTAGGTAGTTTCTTTCAGACAATCGCTAATTGGTATCGTGCATTGTGGATAAAATTCTTTCTTGATCCTAAAGATGTTCTGGATGTTGGCTGCGGAACAGGTAAGCTCGTTGGCACATTAAGAAGATTAGGAATTAAAGCATATGGAATAGATATATCAAATTACGCATTGGAAAAGGTTAAACCAGAACTTCAACCATTTATAAAAAACGGCGATATTATCAAAATTCCTTTCAAAAGTGAATCATTTGAACTAGTTGTAAGTTTTGATGTATTGGAGCATTTGGAGAGGTCGAATCTACAACGCGCTATTAAAGAAAGTGCTCGAGTATCAAAAAAATGGATTCTCCATAAAGTCTACACCAAGGAAAACAAATGGATCACCTTCTTACATGGTCATGACTTGTCACATATGTCAGTATTATCTCATCAGTATTGGTTAAATCTTTTTAAATATATTGACAATATCACCGTAGTAAGAAAAGGACTAATAAAATTGCCTTCTTTTTTTGAAAGTATGTTCCTCTTAAAGAAAAAATAAAATAATGATACTTAAAAGTATCGAGCTCACTAATTTTCGAAATTTTGACAAGGCAAGATTCAATTTTAATCCATTCCTGACTGTCATAGTTGGAAATAATTCTGTCGGTAAGACAAATTTGATCGAAGCGATACATTTTCTCCTCTATGGTAGTGGCTTTAGAGAAAGCCAGCGTCAGGAACTTTTTTTAACAAACACAACTCAACTTAACGTTGAAGGTTTATTTATTCAAGCGGAAGAAAATAATCTTTTTCGGATTATTCTCGAAGCAAGAAATGGTGTTATTTATACATCTCTTGCGATTAATAAAATCAAAAAAAGACTATTTGATTATCTATCATATTGTCCTATCGGAGTTATATTTTCCCCTTTCTTAATTTATGCAATCGATGGCCAACCTTCCGACAGAAGAGAGCTTATAGACAAGGTTTTGACCAAACTTGATATCGAATATAAAAAACATTTAACCAGTTATGAAACTGCCTTAAAAAAAAGAAATAAATTATTAGAAAAAGAAAAAAATCCCGATAAATTAAAAGACTCATTAACGTTTTGGGATGGATACCTTATTGCAGAAGCAAAATATATCCAGGAGAAAAGATCTGAATTCGTAGAATTTTATAATCAACATCCTAAACTTGATAACAAAGAATTTTCGCTTGAATATAAACCTAATTTGATAAATCACGATACCCTAAAAGCGACTTTTGAAAAACAACTCTATATAAAAAAAACTCTTGTCGGGCCACAACGTGACGATTTCCAGATTTATATTAAAAAAAATGAGTTAAATATTAACGTTCATCATTTTGGATCAAGAAGCGAGCAACGATTGGCACTTTTCTGGTTTATCATCAACCAAATTAAGTTAATCGAACAAACAAAAAACACAAAACCAATTTTACTTTTAGATGATATTTTCTCCGAACTTGATCTAAGCAATAAGGCGCTGATTCTAAAGCTTATTACTAATTACCAGACGATTGTCACTACGACTGAAATTCATCTTGAAGAAATCATCGATTTTCCTCATACGATCATAAAATTGAAAAGTTAAAATACCCTCCAAGTCATCTGATGGTAGAATATATATTATAAGGTGAGGTGCCGGAGAGGCCAATCGGCCAGGTCTCGAAAACCTTGGGAGGCGCAAGTCTCACGCGAGTTCGAATCTCGCCCTCACCGCTGATTCGATAAGAATTCAAGGAGTTTGTCTTTTTGCTCTGAAGTTAAAGTCGGCATTATCTTCTCAATATATTCAGTAAAATTCTCTTTGGTTATATCAATTAGCGTTCGCTGATATTCATCAATATTCTGATATTCACGTAAAACGGAAGTAATTTTGTTTTGATCTTTAGCCTTTTTTATTTTCTCTTGAATTTCTTTTTGTTTTTCGATTGGGAGATTTGCAAGAACCTTAGCAGAAGTTTGCGCCATACACATGGTTAAAAATTCCTGGGCAAATTTCTGTTTATCATCAGCATATCCGATTATATTCAAAATTTGAATCATGAATTCTAGAGGATTTTGATTCATAGATTAATGTCGGTGTCTCATTGCTAATGCAGTTGAGCCTATTGATAAACCTACAGCAAGGGGAATTGCCCAAGGCGCTTGAGTAAAGGCTCCAACTGAAGCTAAAATCGGAGCTGCTATTTTTATACCGGTATATAAATTTCTCTCAAGCGAACCGGCATTTTTTGCTCCCTGCCATCCAATTTCATTACCGATCATCCATGACAGATATCCTACGGCTGAAGTGATATACGGATGTACGCTTGCCGAATCTATTACAAATTTGGATGCTTCTGCAAGATAAGGTATATGTGGTGCAGCGGCTGCAAGTGACGAAGCAACGCTTGCTATCGGAGCAGTCAGATTTTTAGTATGGTATATAAAAGTAGGCAAGGCTAAAGCTCCGGGGACTGCAAGCCCTTCTCCGAAGGCTGTACGAAAAGCATGTCCAATACCTCGACCAACTTTTTCTACTAGAAAACTGTTAGATGTTTCTGTGGCTAAATTAGTACCCTTTACTTCAGGATGAAATCCAACTTCTCCTTCTACCTTTTTGTATGCCACCGAAGATGCCTCTGCACTCATATTATGGGATATTATATCATACATAACTGATTATATCCACCTATAGTATAGATCCTGAAACAAGTTCAGGATGACAGAAGCGTAGACTTTGTACTTGGTGCTAGTCTTTTTTAAGTAGATTTTATGTGTTATGATTATGCCACTACACGTTTTTTTTGAAATACCAGCCATGGCAAGCGACGTTGAAGAAATCAAGAAGAGAATCGATATTGTTGATTATCTCGGTGCATTTATCACGCTTAAAAAAGCCGGGCGGAATTATAAAGCTCTTTGCCCCTTTCATAACGAAAAAACTCCCTCATTCATAGTCTCTCCCGACAGGCAAACCTGGCATTGTTTTGGAGGATGTCAAGAAGGAGGAGACGCAATTAAATTCCTGATGAAGTGGGAAAATATGACATTTTTTGAAGCGCTTAAAGAGTTGGCTGAGAAAACGGGTGTTAAACTACAGAAACTTGATTTTGAAGACAAGATTTGGAAAAAAAAGGAGCGTCTTTTTGCGATAAATTCCCTGGCAGAGGAGTTTTTTCATTTTCTACTAACTAAACATAAGATAGGAGAAGAAGCCCGTCAATACTTATCAAAAAGAAATATATCATCGAAGGTCATCGAGACCTTTAAATTAGGCTATTCTCCTTCTTCTTGGGAATCGCTATCAAAATTCTTAATTAAAAAAAATTACCAAAGTTTAGATCTAATTGAATCAGGACTCGTTGTACAAACTGAAACTAATAGGACCTATGATCGATTCCGCCACCGGTTAATTTTCCCGCTGAAAGACCCTCGTGGTAATACTTTGGGCTTTTCCGGCCGGCTGTTTACCGATGAAAAAGAAGCCAAATATGTTAATACACCTGAGACTCCCGTATATCATAAAAGAGAAACCCTTTTTGGATTGAACATCACTAAAGAAAATGTAAAAAAGAAGGAACAGGTAATTGTCGTTGAGGGTGAATTTGATATGCTTACCTGCTTTCAAAATGGCATCTCAAATGTCGTGGCTGTCAAAGGCTCTGCAGTAACTCGCGATCAATTAATGCTACTTAAAAGATATACCAATAAAATGATTCTCGCACTTGATGCAGACTCAGCTGGAGAAGAAACCACCAAGCGTGCCATTTCAGATGCTGAGGCACTTGATTTTGAAATTTATGTAGCAGACTACAATTATGCTAAAGATCCCGATGAAGCAATCACGACTGACTTAGCACGTTTTAAAAAAATTATTGATGAACCGGTCGTATATTACGATTTCATAATCTCCCGTGCATTTAATAAATACCATGCCGGCGATGCCTTCTCAAAAAAAAATATTGCTACGGAAGTGGTTAATTATTTAGTCGATATTCAAAATCCGATCGTGAAAATTCACTATATAAAAAAATTATCTTCGATGATCGATGTAGATGATAAAACTATTGAAAATTTAATGAATAAAGAAATTATTAAAAGAAAAAAGAAGAATTTGACAAAAGTAATTGTCAATAAAGCCGTTGAAATAAACCGCTTTGAATTATTACAAAGATATGTTTTAAGCGTACTATTTCAAAATTCCGATCCAAAAAAAACAATAAAACAAATATTAAAAATTGTCCAACCCGAGAATTTTTCAATTCCATCATATCAAAAATTACTTGAACGATTCGGAAACTTCATAGAAAAACGCGAATCCATGGATTTTAATATTAAACAATTTATTCAAACTTTAAGCAGTGAGTTAATACCCGTCTTTGATGAAATCTATCTTTTTGATATTGCGATTTTTGATAAAACTATAGAAGAAATTGATTTAAATAAGACACTAATGGAGATAAAAAAACTCGCTCTAAAAAAGCAAATAAAGGAAAAAATCACTAATATCGGCGACAATGATGAAGAAGATAAACACTCCGTAAATCAACTCGTTGAACAACTTTCTAGCCTAGAAAAGAAAATATCAATGGTATAATACTAAAAGATACATATGAGTTATCAAAAAATTCCAAAATCTACTAAAGAATTACTCCGACAAGGAGAAGAAAATGGTTTTTTGGTTCAAGATGATATTTTCTTTATTTTCCCTGACCCGGAACATCATATAGAAGAAATTGATGATTTTTTCAATACTGCGATGTTGAAGAATATCGATATTTTTGAAAATGTTTCCTCATCTGAAGAAGAAGATGTAAAAAAATCTGTAGAAGAGATTGAAAAAGAAATCAAGCTAATTATTAACCTTAAGCATGGTGAATCACTTGATCCAATAAAGATGTATTTAAAGGAAATTGGCAAACATCCACTATTGACCTTTGAACAAGAAGTCGATCTTGCAAAAAAATATGAAAAATCTGATTTAAAAGCACGTGAACTATTAATTAAATCGAATCTTCGCCTGGTTGTTTCTATAGCCAAAAAATATCTGGGTCGACGGCTATCATTTCTTGATTTAATACAAGAGGGTAATCAAGGATTGATAAAAGGGGTAGAAAAATATGATTGGAGAAGGGGTTATAAATTTTCAACCTATGCAACTTGGTGGATCAGACAAGCGATAACTCGTGCTATTGCTGATCAATCAAGAACGATTAGAATTCCAGTCCACATGGTTGATCATATCAACCGTTATTATAAGACACAACGAAAAATGATCCAAAAACTCGGGCGGGAACCGAATAACGATGAAGTAGCTAAAGAATTAGGCATGACAGTCAAAGAAGTAGAAAATCTTATTAAAATTTCTCAACACCCGAAGTCCCTATCAACCCCAATTGGTGATGATAAAGAGACAACATTAGAACAGTTTGTATCTGATCGGGATCAACCGACTCTATACGATAACGTTTCTAAAGAGTTTTTAAAAGACTACCTTAATGAAGTATTAAATACTTTATCTGATAGAGAACGTAAAGTTCTCATTATGCGTTTTGGACTTGACGACGGTAAAAGTAAAACTTTGGAAGACGTCGGCAAAGAATTCAATGTCACCCGAGAACGTATTCGCCAGATTGAAGCCAAAGCCATCAGAAAACTTCGCCATCCAACCCGCGCTAAAAAACTCAAAGACTTTGTGGAATAAAAAATAATCCTCCGCTTTGCGTCACTCGCTTTTCAATTGTTATAATAGTCCTTGCCATGCAACTTACGCCTTCACAAAAAAAAGCAGTCGCTTATAATAAAGGACCTCTTCTTATCATTGCCGGAGCCGGAACGGGAAAAACAACAGTATTGGTTGAAAAAATAAAATATATTCTTAAGAAAAAATTGGCCAAACCTGAAGAGATACTTGCATTGACTTTTACTGAAAAGGCAGCAACTCAAATGGAAGAGAGAGTAGACAAAGCTCTTCCTTACGGCTATTTTCAAATGAATATTTCAACTTTTCATTCTTTTTGCGATAAAATATTGCGTAGCGATAGCATACACATTGGACTTTCATCGGGGTATAAACTATATTCCCAGGCTGAATCAATAATCTTTTTGAAACAAAATCTATTTCATTTTAATTTAGACTATTTTCGTCCGCTTAGCAATCCAAATAAATTTTTGGAGGGCATCCTGCAGCATTTTTCAAGATTAAAGGACGAGAATGTAGCGCCCTATCAATACATTGATTGGGCTAAATCCATATGTCAAAACTCAAAAGTTCAAAATCGGGAAACAAAAATTGAATGTAAAAAATATCTTGAACTGGCTAACGCTTATAAGCAATATCAGAATTTGAAAGTAAAAAAAGGGATTTTTGATTTTTCTGATCTGATTTTTTTTACGATTAAATTATTTACGGATCGTCCTAATATTTTGAAAAAATACCAACAGCAATTTAAATATATTCTCATTGATGAGTTCCAGGATACTAATATCGCTCAATATGAACTTATTAAACTACTAGCTCCGATAAAAAATAAACCCAATCTTACTGTCATTGGAGACGATAACCAAAGTATTTATAAATTCAGGGGTGCATCAATATCGAACATTCTACAATTTATGGATGATTATACCACTTCAAAAAGCATCATTCTTACTGAAAGTTTCAGATCAAATCAGCAAATTTTGGACACTGCTTACCGCCTGATAAAACATAATGACCCGGACACTTTAGAAGCAAAACTTAAAATTCCAAAAGAATTAAAAAGTAGAACAGGTAGGGGAAGCGAAAAAAGTGTCAGGTTTCATTTAAGCGACAGAGTAGAAGAAGAAGCTGAATATATCACAACACAAATTCAGAAATTGAAAGATAACTATAACTTCAACGACGTTGCCATTTTAGTAAGAGCAAATAATCACGCCGATCCTTTTGTAAGAGCACTTTCACGCAAAGGAATTCCCTACCAATTTTTAGGCCCGGGAATGCTTTTTAAACAGCCTGAAGTAAAAGATCTCATGGCTTTTTTTAATGTTTTGGTAGATATTAATGATTCAACTGCTTTTTATAGGGTTTTGACAATGGATGTTTTTGATCTTGATAATCGCGATATAGCAAGCCTAATTTCATTTTGTAGAAATACTGGTAGATCGCTCTTTGAAACAATGGAAATTTATCTTTCATTTTTCTTTACAGATCTCAAAAATGATGAGTTTTTACCATATAAAGAAAATCTGTTCTTGACGAAAAAAGAATCTCAACAAATACTTTATAAAATTTATCAGGTTATTAATCGAGCCTTGTCACTTCTAAAAAAAGAAACCGCTGGGCAGATACTTTATTTCTTTTTGGAAGAATCAGGATACTTGCAAAAATTAATGAATCATACTTCAGAAAAAGATGAAAGAATTGCCTTAAACATATCAAAATTTTTTGATCGATTGAAAACATTTGAAATTGAACATGAAGACGCTTCGGTTTTTACTACGACAGATTATCTAACTATGTGCATGGAACTCGGAGACTCACCAACTTCTCAACAAGTCGATATGACAGAGTATGATGGAGTAAATATTCTGACGGTCCATGCCGGCAAGGGTTTGGAATTCCCGATTGTATTCTTGGTAAATCTTACTCAAGAGCGATTTCCAACTCGACAGAGAAAAGAACAGGTTCCCATTCCAGATGCGTTAATTAAAGAAATTCTGCCTCTTGGTGATTATCATATGGAGGAGGAACGTCGACTTTTTTATGTTGGATTAACTCGTGCAAAAGATTATTGCTTCATGACGTCATCAAACTTCTACGGGGAGGGAAAACGAGAGCGAAAAATATCACCATTTATCTTTGAATCTATAGGGAAGGATAATGTTCAAAAAATTGTCGGAAAAGTCGATAATATGAAAAAACAATTATCTTTTTTTGATTTTAAAAAGATAGAAGAAAAAGAACCTAAAAAAATAATAATCCAATCTGATACTTTTTCTTATTCACAACTTGAGACATATAAAATATGCCCCCTGAGATATAAATATCAGTATATAATCAAAATTCCTATTCCACCAAATCCGGCCGGTTCATTTGGAGAAACAGTCCATATAACTCTTCAGAAATTTTACGAACTGTATTCGAGTGGAAAACATATTGATTTCAATAAAATGATGACTATTTATCATGATGCCTGGATTCCACAAGGTTTTACTTCGAGACGTTATGAAGAAAAAATGAAATTACAGGGCGAAAAAATGTTAAAGATTTTCTATAAAGAACATCATAATAAAGAAATAAAAATTATGGATTTAGAACGTCGTTTTAAAATTAAACTGGAGCAAAAAATCTATTTAGTGGGAAAAATTGATAGGGTTGATAAAAAAAATAGACAATATTTGGAAATTATTGATTATAAGACCGGGAAAGTACCGACCGAACCAAAGTTAAAAAAAGACTTACAAATGGGGATATATGCTCTGGCAGCGAAAAATCCCGGACTTTATGATAAAAAATTAACTGAAATTACTCTGAGCTTTTATTTTCTTCAAGAAAATAAAATAATCTCGCTTCATAAAACATCGAAGGAGTTGGATAAAGTTACGGAAGAAATAATAAAGATCGTCAACGAAATAAATATAAGTAAATTTCAACCAAAAGTAGGAATTTGGTGTAACTTCTGCCCTTTTAAAATCAACTGCGAAGCGTGGCAGTAATTCTGACACCCGTCGGGTGTACTTTGCTTTGCACCCTACGGATATTATCAAAGTATTTTTTTTCGTATTGCATTGACAATATTATAGCCAGTGTATAACAACTGGTTAATTACCAAATCGAAACTTTCGACAAATTCAACAAACTCAGTCCCATAACCTTCTTTGAAGCGTGTAAAGCCTATCCAATCTTTGTTTAGATTGGTCCTGAGCTCCGTCGAAGGACCGACCGACGATAACTCTTTGTATTCGAGACCTAATGATCCCCACATATCAAATTTCTTAGCGCCAGATCGTTTAGCAAACTTAATAGCTTCCCACATTAGCAAATTTGCTCCCATTAAATTCCGGTTTTCAAGAGCGGAACCACCATATGGATAATAACAGACGTCGTTAAATGTAAATAGCTCGAATGACGATAGGGGAGTCATTTTCCCTTTTTCGGGATAAAACGCTACAAAGATATGCGCGATTTTATCTTTCAGTGTTTCAAATATGATTTGATGATACTTATATGTATGCCCCCTATACCCCTGTCTTCTGCAGGTATCAAAATATAATTTAGCAAATATTCCAAAACCCTCATCATTAGTCATCTCTCTGATCTCTACTCCTTTTTTTTCAGCCAATCTTATGTTATAACGCGTTTTCTGATGCATGTTTTTCAAAAGCTCATCTTCGGATTTTGTAAGATCGATCAGTTGAGTCCAAGAGGGAAATAAAGGATGAGATGAAATTGTCACATTGTTCAATTGTTTGATTGTTAAATCGCTTTCCGTTTTACGTTGGAATTTTGAGTCTTGAGCTTTGACATTTGAGCTTATCACATATGGTTCTATTTTTATAAAGATACAATTCCTCTTTTTAGCTTCGTTTTTTAGAAAATCTAAGACTTGTCTTGAGGGTATCACTGACCGTGGTAGATATCCAATTGTGAATCTCGTATACGGGATCTTATGGAAAGTTAATTGAAAAACATTTTTCAGCGCAAATTCTTTATCTCGCTCAGAGGATGATCCGCCTCTAGCGGAAAATTCACCAAGTCGTAGAACTTCAATCCCCATTTTTTTTCTCGCCTCACCCCATTCCCAGGATTGAAGAGGATTGATAGCCAAATTATTAAATCGCTCTGCATCAGTTTTTTCAGAAATAATCTTGATTTCCATAAGTTGGTTCTGAATCATTAATCAGGAAACGCGAAATTTGGCTAGTTCCTCTTCTGCCAAAAAAAAATCGGCGTTTAGTATGAGTAATATATAATTTTTTCATTGCTCTAGTAATTCCGACATAAAATAAGCGACGTTCTTCTTCAAGACTGGAAAGATCATCCATAGATCTTGAATGTGGCAGTATACCATCTTCGACCCCCACGATAAACACATAAGGGAACTCGAGACCTTTTGCTTGATGAAGCGTCATCATATATACCCCTTTTTTTTCTTTGTTAATTTTTTCGCTTTCAGAATATTCAGATTCAACTAAAGCAATTTGTTCTAGAAACTCAGTCAAATTAGGAAAATTGATCGCAACTGATCGCAACTCCTTAATATTTTCCAATCTTGCAATATCGTCTTCGCCGTCAGTTTTATATAAATCTAAATAATTAGTCTTTTGTAGAATTTTCTCGATTATTACAGAAGTAGAATCTTTGATTATTTCTGTCTTAAGATCTTCATATAATGACTTAAATTTAGCTAGTCTTCCTTTTCCAATTTTTACTGCTCTTGAATACGATATATCATCATTTGGATTAACAATTAGTCTCAAATATGAAATAATATCTTTAATTTCTTTTCTTTCATAGAAACGAGTGCCACCTATTAAGACATATGGTATACCCATATGTAAAAATGCCTCTTCAATGACTCTTGATTGAGCATTGATGCGATATAGGACTGCTACTGAACTGTAATCGCCATTCCCCATGACCGATCTCTCAGCTTCATCAGCTATATAAAGAGCTTCATATTGTTCATTTTCAAGTTCTTTAATCTCAATATTTTCTCCTTTTTTATTGGTCGTGTACAGCTTTAAAATTGGATGACTTTGGTTTTTCGAAATTACATTATAAGCAAAATCCAAAATATTTTGTGTTGATCGATAATTTTTCTCCAAAGAGAACGATTTTGTATTTGGAAAATCTTCTTTAAATTTCTCTAAATTTCTCAGTTCAGCTCCTCTCCATGAATATATGCTTTGAGAAAAATCTCCAACAACAGTGATATTTCTATATTTTTCACCTAAATATTTCATTAATATATACTGTGCATGATTGGTATCCTGAAATTCATCAACCAAAAAATAATGATATTTATTTTGATATTTATCTAGAATAACTTCATTTTTTAAAAAAAGCATGACTGTCAGATAAATTAAATCGTCAAAATCTACTGCATTGTTTTTTTTTAGTTTTTTTTGATAATTTTTATATACCTCAACGACTTCATTTTTTGAGTAAATAGAGGCCAATTTTGAGTATTGTTCCGGTGACATAAGCTGGTTTTTAGCTGCCGAAATCTGATTTAAATAGTAGTTAATACTATGTCTTTGAAGATTACTATCCTCCATTATTAGCTTTTTTAATAGCTGTTTTTGATCGTCTTCATCATATATAACAAAATTTTCTTGCAATCCGATATGATCACCATCAATCCGCAAGACTTTCACACAAAAACTGTGAAAGGTTCCAATAAAACCCAAAGAATGAGAAACGCGCTTTTTCATTTCGCTAGCGGCTTTATTAGTAAAGGTAACCATCATTATTTTTTTTGGATCGACAGCACAGTTTTTTATTAGATTGAGGACTTTATGAGTTAAAACCCGAGTCTTACCAGAACCTGCGCCAGCTAAAATAATCGATGGTCCCTCTGTATGTTTGACAGCTTCAAGTTGTTGATCGTTTAAACCACTTAAAAAATCGCCCTTCATAAGTTATAATCTTATCAAATTGTAAGTTCTTAAATTATAAATCAACCTAGTTAACTATGAAGTACGTAATTGGCAATTGGAAAGCTAATAAAAACATTTCTGAAACAAATCTCTGGTTAAATACTTTTCTAAATTTTGATTTCTCCCATATTCAAAATCGCTCGACATTGATAATATGCCCACCCTTTCCACTTATTCCTTTAGTTAAAGAAAAACTTACTGGCATTTCTTTTATCAAAATTGGCTGTCAAAACGTCTCTTTTTATAATCAAGGTGCTTATACGGGTGAGGTACCCGCTCATACGCTTGTGGGACTCGTTGACTATGCAATCGTTGGACATAGCGAGAGACGTCAACATTTTAATGAAAATGATGACTATTTAATATCTAAGGCAAAACATCTTCAAAGTCTTAATATTGAACCGATTTATTGCGTCAGAGGAGTTGATGATTCTATTCCTGAATCGATTAAATTTGTAGCTTATGAGCCTGTATTTGCCATCGGCACCGGAGAATCAGATACTTTAGATAATATCATTAGCATTAAACATAAGTTAAAATTGCCTGATAAATGCCTATATATTTATGGTGGCTCAGTCACTGATCAAAATGCCTTTCACTTTTTGGAGCAACACGAAATTGATGGAGTTTTACCCGGGGGAGCATCACTCGATCCAAAAAAACTTTACGAAATATTAAATGATTGTCCTTAAATGAAAAAAAAATTCCTTATTTCTTTTATTGTCATTTTATTGGTCCTTGTTTTTCTTGTTAAACCATATTACGACTTAGTTGCCGAAATTACCGGAGTTTCTCCACTCAAAATACTACTTTTACCCGGGAATTTTACAAAATTTAACGACAAGGTCAATATAATTTTATTAGGTAAAGCAGGACTGAAACACGATGGACCTAATTTAACGGATTCTATCGCTGTTGCTTCATTAGACTTAAACACAAAAAAGATCACTCTGATTTCTATCCCACGCGATATTTGGAGCGATACACTACAAGATAAAATTAATGCTGCCTATGCCTATGGGGAGGCAAAATTGCCGGGCGGTGGTATAAAGCTGGCAAAATCAGAAATAAGCGCCGTCGTAGGGTTTCCGATAAGTTATGGCATCGTAGTCGATTTTAATAAATTTAAAAACATTGTTGATTTTTTAGGCGGTATTGATGTCAATGTTAACAAAGATTTTGTTGATAACAAATATCCGATCGATGGACGTGAAAATGATGAATGTAATAATGATCCAGAATTAAAATGTCGTTATGAAACTATAATTTTCAAATCTGGTTTGCAACATTTTAATGGCAACACAGCGTTGAAATATCTCAGATCGAGAAACTCAGAAGGCAGTGAAGGTACGGATTTTGCCCGCACTAATCGACAACAACAGGTGATAAACGCGATCGCTACCAAAATTTTAAATATTGTTAAGAAAATGAATTTAACTAAAATTAGAACTCTTTATTCCTTAATTGACAAAAGCGTTGAGAGAGATGTTAAAAACGCTGATATTGCTTATATTGGAAAATACTATTTAAGAAAGACCAAGATTAACGAAATTGCTTTAAGTGAAAATTTATTTATTGTTCCACGTAAACAGAATTATTATGGTAAATATGTATTAATTCCTAAAGATAGCAATTACACTCAGATTCATCAATTTATCGATTGCATGATAAACTTTGGCACAGATAAATGTAAAATCAAATGATGTAGAGTTATAGAGCTAACGAGATAAAGATTAATCCGATAGAAGCTGCAACTAATAAAAAGGATGGTAGCATCAACCCTGACTTAGGCAGTGTTTCATTTGTAGGAATCGTAACCTTAATAGTCGGTGCGATGGTAGTTGTGATCTCCGATCCAGAATCAGAGGAATAATAATCATCGACCTGTTGATTTTCATTCAAAGCTACAAAAACTGGGCTTGAAGGACTTATTATTGGAGTAATTATATCCTTTTTCTGAATCGTATCAGTAATACTTGGATTTATAGTTACGATAATATTATTTGTTTCTTTCACCGGTAATCGTACCACTTTTTCGTAAGTTTTAGTCTCGGCTTTAATCTTTGTCGTCGTCTTATTTCCCTCTTTTTTTAAATTAAGTACAAGAATAATTGTCAACACTCCCAATGTTATAAGAACTATTAATAAAGTAATAGCAAAAATATTTTTACGAGATTTTTGATGCTTATTGACCAAGCCAACCATCTTCCTTAGAGTGAAGCTGTGCTTCAATTTTTAATACTGATTCAGTACTGGCAACTTTGTATTGACGATAAAATATGTTTTTTTGTTTATCAAACAATATAGTTTCATCATTCGATACCCATCCATCATTATTAACCCGTATTCTTGCTTTATCAATATCTCCTCCCTGAACATTAGCTAGTGTTATATATATTAAATCTCCGGACTTTATACTGCCAATTTCTACACCATCTAATTCTTTCCACTGCATGTTATAAAGTTTTATCCCTGATGACGAAATTATCTTTACAGTCGTTTTTTCTCCACTGGTAGTATTTGTTAACTCCAAATCAGATACTTTTAATATAAAACCCATAGCATAAATAATTCCAAAAGTTATGAGAATGATAAAAAGAATTATTATAAGTCTCTTGTTTGGTCTACTTAGAATAATATTTTCATGCTTAGATTGTAATCTTGCCACCTTTACAGAAGGAATTTTATTTGAGCCACGAAAATCAGGGATGATGGGTTTTGCTGATTGATTTTTTTCATTCACCAACAAATATATTTCATAAATAATAGCAATAAAAGTTATTAAAAAAGCTATTATTGCAATCTTATTTACCGATTTAAATATTAATAATAGGTCCATATTAGAAAATCAAAATCATCATGGCACCTAAAATAACGACACCAAAACTTATTAATGTCAATGGCAATATCGTGATACCACTGCCTGGCAGATCTGACCTCGGAGTTGTCTCTACAGTTGGTTCTTCAAGGGGTAGTGGAGTGGCTGTTGGTTCCTCAAAGATCGTTGGCGTTAACTGGGCTGACGGCGTGGCATCTCCCAAGACAGATTCACCACTTTTCGCAATACTGAATCTTCTAATAATGGTTTTCCCCTTATTAAATTCATCTTTAGCCTTTATTGTTAATTCATATTTTCCGGCGACCAAATCATATTGAGGTGTGAAACTCCATATTCCATCACTTGAAGTTGTTGTATTAAAAAATTTCTTTAGTGGTTTAATATCGGCCTCAAACTTAGTTAATTCTAATGTGACTAAAGTCCCCGACGCAGCCGCGCCTTTAAATAAAGGACGAAAACTGGGAATCGATGCATTTGCTTTGGGAAAAATAACATCAACGTCATTCAACTTCTCAATTGTTTCTGATGTTTCTTCTCCCAAAACCACGGATTTGACCTGAGTAAAATTATAATCATTTCCTAAAACAATAGTTTTCTGTATTTCTTCAACATTACCATAGATTACTGATACAAATGTCGATTTTCCTTCATCATCAATTATTTCCAATTCAAATGGATCTTCTTTACTAGGTATTTTACTAAGATAATGAAGTGGTAAAAGCCAGTCACCGTTCTTTACTAGGGTTGATAACTTTTCCGTCTTAAAAAAACGCGCCAAAATGATACCAGTTTGTGGTTTATCACCATTTTTTTTCATCAGTTTACCCCATAAAGGTGTTATTTTTTGAGACTGCATTAATTGTTTTATACTAAATTTTGATATGGCAAAATTATCTGATTTTTCTGTGGAAATCGGTTTCATATAGTATTCATTGTCCTTTAGATCTCTTAAGTTAAAATAATGACAATATTTCGACTCAGGATTGGTAGATAAATCTCGATCATCGTATGATGATTGATTCATTTCATCTGAATTTGGACCATAGATTAAGTGAAGGGATTTTTTTTGAGCGAGACATACAATTGCAGTCGCTGAATTTGCTGCTTTATTTGTTATTTCAATTCTGGCTGATAATACGTCCTTTAAATTCTCACCAGTTCTTTTTTCTTTATTACCCACAAAAAAAATTATTGTCAAACCTAAAAATACGATTAAACCAAGCGCTAAAGGAGCGGGAATTAATTTTTCGTCTCGATAAAATCGATCGTACATAATTATTTTTTGTTAATTATTTTCTCAAAGACATCTATATCGATATTAACGTTTATCGGCTTCAGATATTCAGGTCTAGCAGCATCAACTTTTTGAGTATTAATTACATGATTAATATCAGCAACAATCCATGCTATTAATGTTAAAAAAACCGTTAATGAAATTATTAGTAGTTCTCTTTGTTTCATAAAATTTTACCGATAAAACCCTGATATATTAACGGTTGATGAAAGATTAGCGCTTTCACTTGCCACTTCGTCATTTACTGCTATAGAAATCTGGTTAATCGATTTTAATCTACGTTGATTTAAAATTTCTTTGGTAAACAGAACAACAGAAGAATAATCTCCTTTAAGTTTTAAACTAATTTCTACATCGGGTAACGCATCTTTTTTATCTCCACTAATCAACTTGACTTGATTAACATTAATGACTTCTACTATAAGCCTATGAGCTGTGGCTGAAGAAATTATGTGGCTCAGCATTTCATCTGTTTGAGGTTTGAGAGGTATTGCCTCATCTAGTAAATATTTCTTGTCACGTGAAAGCTCAAGATTTGACTGAATTTCTAGCAACTTCATAATATTGTTTTCATATATCGTATTAACCTTCTTTAAATCTACGGCTTCACGACGCAAAGTAAATGCTATTGACAGTGCCGGTTTTACGGCAAAATACATGAAAAAAGATGCCGTCAACAAAAACATTATGGCATAGGTATAATCAGATAACTCTTTTTTACCCAACAACGCTTTTAATAATGCTTTTCTATCCATTTTTTATATGTCTATATTTATAGCGAATGACAGACCACTTGACTCACGTTTTATGGTACTAAGAACAATTGATTTAAATTGTTTATCATATTTAACTTTTTCAATGAATATCTTTATTATATTAATATTCGTAGCTAATCCATCAATAGTTATATGCTTATCATCTAAATTCATTTTTTTTAAAACTATTTCTTCCGGAATTGTCGATAACAGATAATCAAAGGAGTGACTAAATTTTAATTGCCGATTTAATACACTTTTTGTATCGGTTATTTTTTTATTAACCTCTTTTGCTTCTGTGATTAGTGATGTGGTTACGTTAAAAATTTCCTCTTTCTGTGCGATATTCTCTTTGAGATCAATAATCTCTTGATCTACCTGAAACCTGAAGAAAAAAACGCCTATTACCACAATTTGTGTTAATACAATAATATAACGCAAATAATGTAAAGCAAAATATACTAATTTATCTACAAAATCCTCCTTTTTTTTTGTAACTAAATTTATTCGATATTTCTTCATTTAGTTTTTTTTGTAATCTGTGACTTTAAACGTGCGGCTTTATTTGCATGGATAATACCCTTTTTTACCGCTTTATCAATAGAGGAAACTGCTTTTTTTATATTTTCAGTGTTTTTATTAGTCTTGGCCTCTTTTAACAAATCTTTATATTTTTTTTTGTACCCCAAATTTAAAATCCGTCTCTTTTTATCTTGACGCAATTTCTTTTTAGCTGACTTTATTATTGGCATAAAAATCACCTCCTTTTATATTTTAAGTGTAACAAAAAACCGACTGCATTATACAACAATATTAGCTATAATCTGTTAATACTACGTAGGTTATTTTTATGGAAAAATTATTGAATACCACAAAGAAAATCATATTTCATCGGCAACAAGACATCCTATCTTCGACGCTAATTTTATCCGGCATGTTCATCATTTCTCGTTTTTTTGGAATTTTACGGTATCGTATTTTCTTCAGCTTCTTTACAAAAGAAGAGTTTGGTTTGTTTTCAATTGCATTTAGAATTCCCGATTTTGTATTTGAGATTCTTATTACCGGAGCGCTCAGTGCCGCTTTTATTCCACTATTTATTAAAAATAAGAATAACGAAGAAAAGACCGCTGATACTGTTTCAACAATCTCGAATTTTATTATTATTAGCTTATTAATTCTAATCGTAGTTCTATATGTTCTCTTGGCTCCAATAATTAAATTAATGACTCCTACCCTACCACTCCGCGAACTGAACTTGGTGATTTCCATGTCAAGAATATTATTAATATCACAATTGCCGTTTTTAGTGTTGGGTAGTCTAATTTCAGGGATCGCACAAGCCAACAAGATTTTTATCTTAACCGCAATAGCACCGGCATTATACAGTCTCGGAGTAATTGCAGGTACGATAATCTTTTCATCATCCTTAGGGTTATTCGGTCCAGTCATTGGCGCGACAATAGGCGCTTCCCTATTTTTACTAGTTCAATTACCGATAGTTTTTGTACTTAAAGTAAAATATCGGCCTTTTAAGGTTAATGTAAAAGTACTGAGCGAGTTTATCAATTTATTTATTCCCCGGCTTTTAACTGTCATTACTACTCAAATCGATCTAACTATAGATCTATTTTTAGCAGTGTTTGTTCTTGGCGTTGGAGCCTTTGCAACATTTGATATCGCTCAACAGTTCCAGTTTGTACCAATAACATTTATCGGCATTGCTTTTGCCCAAGCAGCTCTACCTTATCTTTCTGATTTGTTTTCGGAACAAAAAATTGATGAGTTTAAAAAAATTTTCGTCAATTCCATATTACAACTCGCTTATCTGATCATTCCGATATCTTTCATGTTAATTATCATGAGAACTCCGGTTATCCGGTTATTTTACGGGGGTCATAAATTTGACTGGGAAGGAACTGTACAAACAGCCAAAACTTTATCTTTCTTTAGTTTGGCGCTTCCTTTTCATACTATTTTCTATTTCATTACTAGAGCTTTTTATTCAGCTCATGATACCAAAACACCATTTAAATTAAATAGCTTATCAGTATTAATCAATACCGCTCTGAGCATTATATTCTTGGTTTTTTTCCATTTGCCGATTTGGTCTCTAGCATTGGCTTTTTCAATAGCAATCACTATCAATGTATCGTTATTATTAATTTTTTTCTATAAGAATATTACTCCGTTTGATTATCACAAACTTATATTTAATGTAATCAAAATCTATATAGCTGGACTTATAGCTGCTTTAGTTTCATATCCAACAATGAAATTAATTGATGGATTAGTTATAGATACCACTCGTACGATCAATGTTTTCTTCCTGCTCATTACCATATCCGCCGTCTTTGGCATGATTTATTTATTACTTTCATGGATTTTTAATATTGAAGAAATCTATCTCTTTGCCAAATTAATCAGGAAAATGAAACAAATTAAAAAAATTGTCATTGAGCTCTATACTGACCTAGGCATTTAATATGAATAAACAATTGAATCATGAACAATTAGCTCTTTCGGCCATCAAAAAAAAGTTGTTGGGAAAAAAACTGAATTATCATGAAGTTTTCGGTCTTATGGATGAAATATCGCATCGAAGATTAAGTGACGTCTTAACTACATACTTTGTCGCCGCTTCATTTAAAGAAGGATTTAGTGATGATGAGCTTTACTATTTGACAAAATCAATGGTAGAAACTGGTAATAAGATATCTTTTTCCGGAATTGTTGCTGATAAACATTCAACCGGTGGCGTATCTGGAACACGGACAACAATGATCATCGTCCCTATAGTTGCCGCTTGCGGTTTCAAGATTCCTAAACTATCCTCTCGTGCAATAACAGCAGCAGCGGGAACAGCTGATGTCATGGAAGTTTTGGCTCCGGTAACTTTAACACTGCCAAAATTGAAATCTGTCGTTGAAAAAACAAATGGTTGTGTTGTCTGGAATGGAGCAATGGGATTAGCTCCAGCAGATGATATCATCATCCATCTTGAGGAACCATTAGCGTTTGAATCTTTTGATAAAATAATAGTCTCGATCATGGCGAAAAAAGTCGCCGTCTCAACCAATCATTTAATCCTTGATATTCCAGTTGGCCCAACAATGAAAATTCGCCATTTCCATGACGCAGATAAAGTAGCTAGAAAATTTAAAAAATTAGGAGAGCGTTTTAATATTCATGTAGAAACGGATGTAAATGAAACATTCGAGCCGGCAGCAAGGGGAATTGGTCCGATGCTTGAAGCCAAAGATGTTTTTAATGTTTTGGAACAAAAAAGGGACCGTCCATTAAAATTAGAAAACAAGGCTTTAAGACTTGCCGGTAGACTTCTTCAGATGTGTTATAAAGATGCCAATATAAATAAAGACGGTGAAGAAGAAGCCAAAAAAGTATTATTCGAGGGTAAAGCATTGAAAAAGTTTATAGAAATTATAAAGGAACAAGGTGGACAGCCCGATGTATCTTCATCATCGTTAGTAATGCAATCACACAAACATGAAATAGAATCAAATTACGGAGGTCGTATCCATAAAATCAACAACTACAATATTAATACTTTAGCAAGAATATTAGGTTCGCCTCACGATATGCAGGCGGGAATTTATTTATTAAAAAGACTAGATGAAGCCGTACATAAAAAAGAAGCTTTAATGATTTTTTATTCATCCGATAAATATCGACTAAAAGAAGCCATAGACACGCTGCTAAATTTACCAATTTATGAAATAGAAAAATAAATATATGAAAAAAATTTTGGTGATCTTCATTGTCTTTGTGTGTGTAATCTTAATTACAACGATATTTTATTTAGAAGGATCATTACCTGTTAACAAAAAAGACAAAACGTCTAAAATATTCGTAATTTCCCGTGGGGAAAGTGTAACTCAAATTGCTAGAAAACTAGAAAAACAAGATCTTATAAGAAATAGGATTGTTTTTTATTTAATTGTGAAAAGATTGGGTATAGATCAAAAAATTCAAGCGGGTGATTATAGGCTTTCCTCAAGTATGGATGCAACCACTTTAGCAAAAAATTTGACTAAAGGCACTTTAGATCTCTGGATAACAATAATTGAAGGATTGCGTAGAGAAGAAATTGCACAAACCATAGGCTATGAACTACAGATTCCTGAAAACGAATTTATTATGCGATCAGAAGAAGGTTATCTATATCCTGACACATATTTAATTCCAAGAAATTCATCGATTAATACGGTTTTAGATGTCTTTAAATCTAATTTGGAAAAAAAGTATAACTCTTCATTACAGTTGAGAGCACAGGAAAAAGGCATCACTAAGACAGAAGTATTCACATTGGCATCTCTTGTTGAAAAAGAAGCTAAGACAAATCGTGATAAACAAATTGTTGCTTCAGTCCTTTATAAACGTCTCAAACAAGAATGGCCACTTCAAGTTGATGCTACAGTTCAATACGCTTTGGGGTATCAACAAGATCAAAAGACTTGGTGGAAGAAAAATTTGACTAAAGATGATTTAGAGATTGAATCAGACTATAACACTTATAAGCATCAAGGACTCCCCCCTGGTCCTATTGATAGTCCAGGACTGAATTCTATCATGGCAGTACTTAATGCTAATGAGAATACTCCTTATTGGTACTATATTTCCTCACGTGACGGTTCTAAAATGTATTTTGCCAAAACAATTGAAGAACACAATCAAAATATCGACCGGTATTTAAGGTGAGACTATTCTTGCTCGACTGTTTGGGTCTGCTCTTGCCGACGTAAAATAAAGTCGCGCGCTTTAGAACCTGTGGAAGGACCGACGTATCCTTCAGCTTCTAGTTGATCAAGTATGCGTGCTGCTCGTGCGTAACCGATTGACAAACGACGCTGCAAAAGCGAAGCCGAAATCTGACCAAGCTGTGTCCCGAGATTCAAGGCTTGATTGAAAAAAGCGTCCTTATCGGATGTAGAAAACCCTATTCTACCTCCACTTCTCCCGGAGACTTCTTGATTAATCACCTCTTCGGTATAGTGAACTTGTGGTATTTTGTTTTTAAGAAAAGCAACAACATCCTGCACTTCCTTTTCGGTAATATATGGTCCTTGTATCCTTTTTGGTTTCGCTTGATCCGGAGGTAAGTAAAGCATATCTCCTTTTCCTAAGAGTTTTTCCGCACCTGGCATATCAAGTACTACCCGTGAGTCGATCATCGAAGCGACATTAAAAGCAATTCGCGCTGGAATATTTGCTTTCATTAAACCTGTTATTACATCGACGGAAGGGCGTTGTGTCGCTAAAATTAGGTGTATTCCTGTTGCTCTAGCCATCTGGGCAATTCGAGTAATAAGTTCTTCAGCATCACCCGGGGCAAAAATCATCAAGTCGGCTAGTTCATCGATGATAAAAAGTATGTAGGGAATTTTTTCAATATCTTTTATTTTGTTGAAGCTTTCTATATTCCTCGCTCCTGCCTTGGCAAAAATTTTATATCGATTCTCCATTTCACCAACCGTCCATTTTAAAGCGCTTATGATCTTATCCGGTTCGATAATTACTTCAGTCAAAAGATGTGGTATGCCATTGTATATACTCAATTCAACGCGTTTTGGATCGACCATAATTATTCGCAAATCCTCAGGTTTGGTCCGAAACAAAAATGAACATATCCATGAGTTTAGCAAGACTGATTTACCAGAACCGGTAGTTCCCGCAATGAGAATATGCGGCATTTTTTCTATTGTTGTTGTAAGTGGTAGACCAGAGACATCAAGACCCAACGGAGCTAACAAAGTTGCATTACTCTCTGTCATAACAGAAGATGTGATTAACCGCTTTAAAGTAACAATTTCTGCTTTTTTATTGGGTATTTCGATACCAACCAGCGAGCGACCTGGAATCGGCGCTTCGATACGAACTTGACCTGTCGTAGCGGCTAATGCTAAAGCTAGATCATTAGATAAAGACGTTATTTTTGATAATTTCGTACCTCTTACGATTTCAAGCGCATATTGTGTCACTGTCGGTCCACTATTGACTTCAGCCACTCGCGCTTTTATCCCAAAACTGTCAAGAGTTTTTTCGATAATGTCGGAATTTTTTTTGACATCTCCCCGATCGGCTGCTGCTTGATCAATGTCAGCCAATAAACTAAGTGGAGGATATACCCATGAGCTTTGAGATTCTTTTGATATGGGTTTAATCGTCAATTGCGGTTTGCCTAAATCAGAAGTTTGTGATTGGGTAGAAACATTTATAACCGGAGACGGTCGTTTGTCTTTTATGAAATCTTGAGAGATGCCTATTTCTTTTTCCTTGCCCTTATCATGTTTTACAAACAGACTTCTAAGTAAATATTTTTGAATCAATTCAATAATTCCTGTAATTGTTTTAATTATAAATAACAAAAATACGTCGACCGATGTGTTCAAAAATAATATTAAACCAACAATAAAACACAGTGTAATTATCAAATATGCACCTAATTTTGAGAAATCTTGTTGGAGATTGTCAAAGATAATCACTCCAGATAATCCTGTTTGTAAAATGCCTAGTATCGATACAAAAATTAGTGTTAGACCCAAACTGATATTAAATCTTATAAATTTAAGTTTCTTTGTATTAAAAAAGTGAGCGCTGTAGAGAATCAAAAGTAATGGAGCAATCAGGGACGTTATACCAAACCAATCTGTCAACTTAATATTAATAGATGAAAGTATTTCACCACTTTGAATATATGACAATAATAACAACAAACCACTTCCAAAAAGAATAAATCCTATGATATTAAACCAAGTCTTTCGATTTATTTTTAGTTTTAAAAACGGAAGTTTGAATTTCTTTCGGTATTTTCTTCTATGCCACATTTGATAATTCTAGCCAATCTTGAAGCAAAAGGCAAACGATAGGTTCTAAAACGAAGTGCAACACTTGTTGGTAAAATAGCCAATGAGAAATGCACAAAAAGGTGGGTATAATCACGTTTCATTAG
>MFZK01000002.1 GCA_001789395.1 Candidatus Roizmanbacteria bacterium RIFCSPHIGHO2_02_FULL_37_13b
TTAATATTGGACGATGAAGGCAATTATTCTAAAGCCCAAGTAGCCCTCGCCGGACGAGTGCCGGTAAAAGTCACTGCGAGGAATGGACCGATAAAAACAGGTGATCCCCTCACCTCCTCTGACATTGCAGGCGTGGCGATGAAAGCCACAAAATCAGGAAAAATTGTCGGTTACGCAATCAGTCCTTATGACGAAAGCGACATAAACAAAATTGGAACGATAATTGTATTTGTAAATCCAGGATATTATGATCCGTCAGAAAAAATTGATTCGATAAACGACGTTAACTTTATATCAAACTCAAGCGGCGAACTATCAGTCAACTTTAGCTCGATTTCAGATATCCAAAATCAGATTACTCAACTCAATCAAATTAATGAACAAAACGATTTCCATCTGACCAATAAAGCCGGAGAAACAATTGACAACGTCGTCGTCGGTTCTGGTGCTGTTTTTGCCAAAATTAAATCAGGATTTATTGATACACAAAATGCACTAATACGTGGATCATTGGTTGCGCGTAATGCTGCAATACAGACATTAAACTCGCAATTAATAAAAAGTCAAAAAACAATTACGGATTCTTTAGAATCAATAAATGGTTATGTCCAAGAATTATCTGTGAATAAATTAGCCGTCCGTGAAAAGCTAGTCTCACCTATTATCGAGACTAAAGATTTAATCGCCTCAGGCACCGCGACAATTGAAAAACTGCAAACGGCACAGATTGTACCAAAAGATAATGATATTACTTTTGATTTGTCACCTCCTGACAATGCTTCATCCGAAGCCAATCAGAAGTTGCGTGAAATCATCGTTAAGGGATTGCAAGATTCGACTGTGGCCAGTATTGATAACTCGGGCAATGCTACATTTAGTGGCACTCTTAGTGCCAAAGAAGCTTCCATCTCAGGAGAGCTGACAGCTGAATCAATATCGGCAAAGACGGTTGAATCGGAAAATATTAGAGCCATTGAAGAACGTATTAGCAATTTAAGTACCAGGCGTGATTATGGATCAGAAATTGGGAATATTCAACAGCTTCTAAATGATATTAAAGATCAACCAATGCCACAGGTATCCAATTACCAAAATCTATTTAATGATATCACCGTCACCGGCACGAGTAATCTATATGACTTGACAGTGACAAACTCCTTTGTCGCCGGTAACATGTTATTTGAAAATAGTTCAGTATTATCCTTAAGTTGGGAGCTTAAATTAAATGCACTTTCCTCAATTGATCTACTTGATGGGGCCGTGACGATCGCCAGAGACGGCACATTGACCACGCGCGGCAAAGTCGTGGCGCAGGGTGGTCTCGCTACAAACCAAATCAGACCAATTAATGAAAACAATAATCTAGATATAGTTCTATCATCAAGTGACACTAACGAAGTATCACCTTCCGGAAGTCTTAATATAAAAAATAATCTCCTTCAGACTGTAGCATCGATCGATTCTTCCGGCTCTGCATATTTTGCCAAAGGTATTTCTGTCGATAAATATGCCACTGATTCCTCGACGATAAGCATAATCAGTGCGACTGATAATTTGACGAGAAACGGTATCTTTGCCCCAGCGATTGAAACGGCTGATGAACCAGCCGGTACAGGTATTTTGCCCAATGGGACAAACGAAGTGATTCTTTATAACAATGCCATTGCTGATTCATCGCTTATATATATCACCGCTACCTCAGCAACAGGGAATAAGTCCTTATATATAGCAAATAAAGAATTCTGTAATGATCCAACTAATTACTCATGCAAGAAGTACTTTAAAGTCGCTATTGATCAATCAATACCTGATGACATTAAATTTAACTGGTGGATACTTAATTGATTTTGCCATAAGCAAAATCATCCTGAAGACTCAGCTATAGACGAGAATCTGAAGGATCTGTTGAATAAATAAAAATCTCTACATCGCCGTATGAATTAACCCAATTTTCTCTTTACCTTCTTGTTTCTCATGATGTTTGTCAAAACTTTCTTGGGTAAATATCGGCAAAGTGAATGAAAATCTAGCTCCTTTTCCTACTCCTTCAGAGTATACGGAGATGGATCCACTATGTGCTTCAACTATTGATTTGGTGATATACAACCCCAATCCAGTCCCTTGTTGATCGGATTTGTTGATGGTATAAGATCCGGTGAGTAGTCCGAATTTCTGAAATAATTTCTCCATATCTTCCTTAGATATCCCGGCACCAGTGTCTGTCACATTACACTGAACCAGTGTATTCTTTTGCTCAACAGAAATGGTGATGCTACCGCTTTTCGGCGTAAATTTCAGACTGTTCCCAATCAGATTAAATAACACTTCCTTAATCTTATCCGGATCGGCTAACACCATTGGAATATTTTCGTCTTTTCGTATTTTCGTATTTTCGCACTCGATTATGATTCCAAGCTCATCAGCCCTGGGTTTTACATCACCAATGACATCATTAATCAATTTAACCAGATCCGTCTTTTCCATGTCATAAGTCATACGTCCGGATTCAATTCGTGAAATATTAAGCATGTCGTTTACGAGTTTGATCAATCGATCTGTTGAATTATAAGCTCGATCAAGATAAAATTTTTGTTTATCGGTTAGAACCCCACCTCGTCCGTCCAGTGCCATCCAAAGATATGACTTTATTGCCGTCATTGGCGTCCGAAGTTCATGAGAAGCCACTGACACAAAATCATCTTTGAGTTTGTCCAGATCTTTTAACTTTACATTGGCATCTTTTAGATCACTATAAAGTTGAGCTCGGTCTATCGCGATTGCGACAACTTCAATCAGCTCATGCAAAGCTTCACGTTCGGCCCGGGAGAGATCGCCGACATGCTTATCTAAAGCAATTACCAAAACACCAAACGTCTCACCGGCAAAAATAATAGGATAAAGCACCAAAGTGGCAATTTCAAGCAGCTTTTGAATTTTATCCGCCTGCGCTTCCGTGACCAAAGGTTGTAATATATCATTTAAGCTATTAGTAAGTCGTGTCCGTCGAGTAAGAAAACTATCAATGATGAAATTTTGCTTTGTTGTCACAGGAAGTGACAAGCCATGAAGAAACTGTAACGCTTCTTTAATTTTGGTGTTTTTATCATCGAACTCCCGGCGGAATACCGAGATACTCCGTAAATGTTCTTTTTCCCGATCGGCCAAGACCACGGCTCCTCCTTGGAATTGAAGCTCTGAGACAATTGTTTCAATAAGTCTTTTTGCTGTTTCTTCTAATCCTAGTGAAGTATTGATGATTTCATAAATTTTTCTAAGTAGCGATAAGGTTTGATTTCGTATCGCCAACTCAACATTACGTTCATACATTTCCCGATTAACCTTGGCCAATTCATTTTCAACGTCACTTTGAACTGCTCCAGCACGATTACTCAATGTTTGCAAAACTTGTTGTAATTGCGGGTCACCACCAGTCATAATTTAAGTATAAAGCATGATAAATAAACTATGTAAGAAAAGATTTTATTGAAGTATTTGGGGCAATTTATCAATGTCGACTTTTGATTTTATCTCTTTTATCGCATCTTTACAGACTTCAACCGAAGCCTGGCCAAAAAGAACCTCGTATTTTTTAACCAGTTCGTCAAGGATTTTTGACGTATTGTCACCGGTGACGTTAACTTTAAGATCAACCCCGTCATCAACTTTAATTCCTGGCACTTTGTTGGCTTGTTCAATAGCCAATGGTCCAATCACCGCTTGTTGATGTTCAACGATTGATTTAATAATTAATTTTAGGTCAAACATGATAGTAATTAATATTTTAATTAAGTCAGTTTTGACTTAATGGCTGAAACTCTCAGCTGTAATAATGCTAAAACCATTAAGAAATATGCAACTAGATAGATAACGTCATTCGGTCCTCCCGGATATGCCGTCCCGGCTTTGGCGATATAAAGATACATGTAGTCGGCAAAATACTGTACCAATAAAGCAAAGAAAATAAAAAGAACCTTATACTTCATTATCCCTCCCAATATTCCTCGGGTTACTAAAATTGTTAGAATAGCAATCGAGATATAAATCGCCTGGCCCAGTGGATAGCCAAAATCCAAAAAAACCGTAAGTGGTTTAGACCAATCAATTTGATAACCCTGCAAAAAAACAAAGTATGAATAACTTAAGATTATAAAAGGAATAATTACAGCTTCAATTTTCCTTTGAAATGAACGCAGAGAAATATTAACACCAGCGGCCTTGCCAAGATAGAATATACCTAAAATGTAAAGAGGAATACAGCCAAAATAACCAACATCACCAAGTGAAGGATAAGGAATCTGAATTTTGGCAAAATATGCATAGTAAGAGTATGTCAGTTGTCCAAATTCCTGAGCCAATAAACCTAATGAAAACATCAAAATCGATTTCCCCATTAGGCTTTTTGTCAATCCCCACTTTTTTGAAATTTTAAATCCTAAGATTGCCCCATATAAAGCCATCAGACCATAGGTTGCCGAAAAAATTTGATTTCCGATATTATCCTTGGCAACGGTAAAATATAAAAGAATCCATAAAGTCACGAAAAAAACAAACATTACCATAGCAATCTGTGCTAACCGCTGTTTTTTTATCATTTCAACAATCATCATATATACTTAGGATAGACAGAAAATAAATTCCTGTCAAGTTTCTATAATCTATTGACGTATGATTCCACATTTTCCACTCTTTGCTAAATTAGATCTCAACCACAAAAATACTCTGAAGCAGTATGTAAAAAAATACCGTCCTTACTCTGATTTCGACTTTGTCAGCCTTTATAGTTATAACGTCCGCGATCAAATATTAATTTCCCGTCTCAATAAAAATATCGTTATCCGTTTTACAGATTATTTAACTGCCAAATCATTCTATTCTTTTTTGGGTAATAAAAAGGTGATCCCGACGATTGAAGCACTTTTCCAAAAGTCAGTTTCGGAAAAATTACCTCCAATTCTCAAATTAGTGCCGGAAGAAAATCTTCTAGATACTCCCTCTGTGTATAATAAATTCAAAGTTAATGAAGATCCCCACAACTTCGACTATATATTGTCTCTTGAACAACTGTCTGAGTTAAAAGGGAAAAAATACGACGATAAACGCCGTTTTATCAATAGATTTAAAAAAAAATATCCTAATCTAGTTGTCAAACCAATTAAATTAAAAGATAAACAGTTTCACCCACATCTTATTAAAGTATTCAAGACATGGGCTATTTCTAAGAGCAAAAAAGAATCAGCTATCGTTCATGAATTTACCGCCCTAAAGAGACTTCTTCAATCTAGCAATACCATAAATACCACAAGTTTGCTTTTTTTACATAACTCAAATGTCGTTGGTTTTTCAATTTCGGCAATCACCCATCATAGACATGCCATCGGTCATTTTATGAAAGCTGATAACAACTATAAAGATATCTTTACTTTGATTTTATATCAAACTGCGATGCATCTGAAATCACAAGGTTGTGAATATTTAAACATCGAACAAGACATGGGAATCGATTCCTTAAAGAAAGCTAAATTAAGCTGGCAACCAACTCATTTTCTAAAAAAATACACTATTTCTCCCAAGACTCAGATTGATAAACCGCCAGAACCAAAACGCACGTTGGTGAATTTTTGATTTGGGTGATAGAGAGCGCGGTATTGACTAGTTTTGGCTCAAACCGGTAATGTCTAAAACTACATAAATCTTTAAGAGAATTTAATATACGTAAATTGATTTCAGATTCGACTGCTACCTTAGTCTCACCAATAATTTCATGTTCAACAAAAATTCCACGTCCGTCATCAAACTGATACCAACCTAAACCAGCGGCGATAAACTTACCGACTTCTTGACTCCGCAACTCTGCCTTTATCACATATAATTTATGTCCATACTCCTCGGGAGTATTGACGTAATGAGCCTTACGAATGACCTTTGAGCCCACCGGAATTATTGAAGAAAGTGTAATTAAATTATAATTATATACCCCGGCCTTTTTGAGCGCGCTATCAAATGCTGATAATGTCGTCTTGCCACTTCCCTTTCCAGCAACTACATAAATATTCATATATACCCCTCTTACGCTGGTTTGCAACCCAGCGGGTTGCCAAAGCAGCTTAGAGGGAATTATACTCGAGCAATTTCATTTGCGAGTGGTATAAACATAACTTATTAATCAGTATAGAAAATATAAGTTCAAAATGCAATCTACTGATTATATCGAGCAATAAACAAAATATATACTACTATACAGTATAATGATTTAGCTCTAAATTTCAACCCCCGAGGTTAGACACTGTCAATGATGATAAAAACCTCAGGGATTAATGGGAATCTTATATAATTACCTTATGTGGTTATTTTTGAGTCTAATTACAGCCTTTTTTTGGGGTGTTGCACAACTTCTGGTAAAAAAAGGACTGACTAAGATTACACCTCTGGTTAATAACATCATATACGACATCATCTTTTTTATCATCATTGGCTGTTTGACTTTCTCCAATGGGATTAATTTTAAGCTTCTATTTTTAGTGATTCCTTTCACGGTGATTATCGCTTTCTGTTACTTAAGTTATTATTATATTTTGAAAAAAGGCCAGCTTAGCCTTACCGGCACTGTCATGGCCGGCTATCCGATCTTTACAATAGTCTTGGCTCATCTTTTATTAGCAGAAAGGGTTTCTGAATTTCAATTTCTAGCTATCATGATTGTAATTTTCGGGATGATAATGATTTCATTGCCCTCTGAAAGAATTTCCATTAAATCTCTAAAAAAACAATCCTGGTTTTACTGGGGAGTAGTATATGCGATTCTCGCGGGTCTAGGCGATTTTATCTCCAAAGTGGCTATCAATAAATCCGATTTATATACTTTTCTTTTTGCCTTAAGCTTGTCATTTTTGTTTACCAGCCTGATATATTTTGTTGTAGATAAGAAAAGCCGGATGCCTTTAAGCTTTTCTTTTGAACAATATAAATATGCAGTTTCTGGCAATTTAATGATGGTTTTTGGTATGTTGACGTTTTATACTGCCATAAGTTCTGGTTTAGTCTCGCTGGTGACGCCAATATCTTCGACCTACGCTGCAATCACAGTCGTTTTATCAATAAAATTTTTGCATGAAAAAATTACTAAAATCCAGTCTTTCGCTATTTTATTGCTGATTTTGGGAATTATTCTTATCGGTCTTTAATAATATTTCGCTGGCTCACACCCCTGGAGTGTGATAGACCGTCCTATCAATCTTATTTGTCTTATTCTTTATCTTCCTCATCCCCCCATTCCCTCCTGTAAAAACCATCATGACAATAATGTTGAAATTTCATATTGCTATTGTATTATAATTATCTTAATGGCAAAAAAAATTCTACTCGTTGATGACGATCAATATTTAAGAGAGCTTTATACTGAAGTCCTCCAGACTGCCGGTTATGAAGTGACGACGGCGATCGACGGCGAACAGGCATTAAATACGATAGTTAAAGGCGGATATGATTTGATTTTACTTGATATTATGATGCCCCGACTTGATGGCATTGGTGTTCTAAAATCTTTGAAAGATAAAACCATAAATCTTCCAAACGGACCAATAGTCCTTCTTACCAATCTGGCTCATGATCCGGTGATTCTAGAAGCGACATCTCTTGGCGCTAAGACATATCTTATCAAAGCAGATATCACTCCAGATCAGCTTCTTGTCAAGGTGAAGGAATATCTTGGGATATAAAATATACGTATTATTTCTTATGCGCTATCTTTTCTCCCGTAGTTTGCTTTTCGAATTTATCTATTTCCGTCAACATTTCATCTGATATATCAACAATATCCTTTCCATAGATATTGGTCTTTTTACTGTTTCTATTTTTTTTAAGAAGAAAAGCAAATTGCTTAATATCTCCGATTCGCGCTCTCAAATGAAAAGCCAGGCGGTGAACTTTATTGCCGGTGATTTGCCCGACCACATCTGTTTTATCATCTGTCTTTGAGGATTCCAATATTAATATTTTCTTTTGTTGTTCTTTGAGGTTTAAAAAGGTGTTTTGGAAGATCTCGACCACCGGAACTATCAAAAGAAGCGTCAGTAAACGAATATTATCAAATAAAAATGAGTCACGGGCAACCTCCGGAATCAAAAGACCAGTGATGACAAAGACAAATACCAAAGCGATGGTTCTTGAGAAAATATGGCTGTAGAAAATCGCTAAAAGATAAATCATATAAAAAAACGGTGAACGAAACCATCCTGTAGCACCAACCAAAAGTAACGCTGTTGCTGTTAACAAATATATAAATATACTGGTAGTATTCGTCTTTGAGTTTTTGCTTCTGATAGCAAAATAATAAAACGAACCAAAAAAGGTGAAATAACAATAAAACACAAAAAACTTTAGTGTCAAGGGTCGTATCATCGGATGAACTGTGAAAAGGTAGGTCAATACAGTGACAACTAAAACGGCGATCCCATGGACTTTTTGATTCATTATTAAATTTAGGATAGTTTAATTAATCACCAAATTCAAATCTACTTTTATATAATGAACCAAAGCAATACATGATCGAAAATATCCAACATAAATTACTCTGGCTTCTCATTTATTTATTTCCTATATTTTTTCTGCCAATCACTCAAGAATATATAAACACTAATAAACTCTATCTTCTAATTTTTTGCGTATTGACCTTATTGTCTCTCTCATTGATTAATCTTCTTATAAAAGGCAAAACCTCGTTTGTAATTGCTTTATCAGACTTACCGGTTTTACTGTTTACGGTTGCGACAGGATTATCAGTCCTTATCTCCTCACCCAATAAAATTGAGGCTCTGACGATCCCTACCGGATTAGGTTTTATACTAGGATTGACTGCTCTTTACTTTTTTATCAAATCAAAAGCCCTAGAAAAACTCGTTTTTGAAGCGTTGATTTTTAGCGGATTGTCCGTAGCCACGATTTCGATAATCCTCTATTCTTTTCCTGTCTTTGCGCTTCAATTACCAGTAAATTGGCAGTTCTTAAATAATCAAGATTTTTCAATCTTAGGATCAAATATCCATCTATGTCTTTTTTTAGGTTTCGTTTTGATGACGCTTCTTTTTGAATTTAAAATCAGAGTCAAAAAAACTAGCGAGCTTTTTTCTAGCTGGTTGCTACTTCATTATTTATTTCTCATCATTATTGTTCTCGCCCTGATTATTGGATTTTCTCGATTGAAAAGTAATTCAACCTTAGACTCAAGGATAACGCAGTCTAATGTCTCATTTACAACAACGGTCAGTCCGCTGTCAACCTCTATTGATGCCGCCTACTCTATTACCGCCAACCCCAGAGAGTTAATGTTTGGTGTTGGAGTTGATAACTATAACAGCGCTTTTAATCGCGTCAAAACACCCTCATACAATAAAACATCATCTTTTGACCTAATCTTTAACCAAGCGAGCAATCTGCTACTACAAGCAATGACAGAAACTGGTTTATTTGGGTTTATAACTTTAATCATTTTAGTCGGTTCTTTAATTTATAAAGCCGTTAAATCGTATTTTGAAAGTAGAGATGGATATGGACTTTATTTGTGTTTAATCTGCTGTTATCTTCTAGTCATGATGTTTTTTCCACCATCAATGATTTTTCTGATTTTGCTTTATCTCATACAAGGCGTCGTCAATATTAAAAGTGAAAAGAAAGATAATATCTCGTTAAAAATTAATATTACTAGACAAAAAAACCTGTATCTATATTTTTTGATAATTATTATCGACGCTGTTGTCTTATGTGGTCTATTTTATTTCTCCTCTAGAGGGTATTTGGCCGAAATTTACTATAAAAAATCGATCGATGGACTGGCATTAAATAATTCAAGAATAGTTTACGACAATCAAAAAAAAGCCATCTCGCTTAATCCCTATATTGAGCGATTTCGTATCAGTTTCAGCCAATTTAATTTGCTCTTGGCCAATAATATTGTCTCTTCCTCGACTAAAAAAGAGTTAAGCTTATCCGAGAGACAGACCATCACTCAAGCTGTTCAACAGGCAATTTCTGAGGGTAAAACCGCAGTCTCACTAAACGGTGAAAAAGCTTCAAACTGGGAAAATTTGGGCTTTATTTATCGCAATATTATCCCAATTGTCAATGGAGCAGATGTCTGGGCAATAAGTTCATACCAACGAGCCATTGCCCTTGACCCCGTTAATCCGCTCCTTCGCTTAAATTTAGGAGGGATATTCTACTCAATAAAAGATTATCAAAATGCCATCAAAGAATTCCAAAAGGCCTCCAATTTAAAAAGCGACTGGCCAAATGCTTACTATAATTTAGCTTGGACCTATTGGGAAACAGGCAATAATGATCGGGCGATATATTACCTTCGGCACACATTGACTTTCTTAAAACCACAATCAGCTAACTATAAAAAAGTGACGGAGGAACTTGAATCTTTCGAAAAGCAAACCGTTGACAAAAAAAAGACCGTTGAACCAGTTGTTGATAAAGCAAGCGATCTGACACTTCCTCAGGATATAAACCAAACAACAATAGAAAAATTAGACGTCATTAAAGAGGCTTCACCCACGGCGAAATAAATAGGGTTTAACCTCTTACGGGTTTATTATCTGAATATCATTCATTGGGTAATCGCGTTTATTAAGTGTCACAAGAGTTGCCTGATATACTTTGCAAGTTGCGGCAATTAAACAATCCGGAAGGGCTAGCTTACGGCCCATACCCAAATATTTTTTCCGATAATAGGCGGCAATTTGCGAGACGGCACTATCAACGGGCAAGACTTTAAATCGTTGCAAAAGTAGCTGAAATATTTTTTCTTCTTCATCTGTGACACCGACTAAAAATTCCGCAACAACGATTGATGATAAAACCAATGTATTATTCTCAATAAGTGTACGTAAAAAAGATGCAGAAGGCTCTTTTTTCGCCAGTCCTAAAATTAAAACGTTCGTATCCGGTAACGCAAAATTTAACGCCATTCTTTTCTTATTTTTTTAACCCATGCAGTAACTTTTTTGGGAGTTTTCCATTCCAGATGTTTAGCACTATCAATCGAACCGATGACAATATGTGCCAGCTGTTTTAGTTCGTTTTGTTCGTTCTCTTCAAGATATAGCGTTACAAGCGCGGCGCGGCGCAGATATTCTGATAGTGATTGACCTTTAACACCGGCCTTTTGCTCAATAAGCTTTTTAAGATCGGCAGTCAGGGTTATCTGCGTCCGTATTGTTTTGTCGTTATTTGATAACATACTAATGGTTTTCATATGATGTAATAGTAATACATCATATAGAGTTTGTCAAGAGACGATAACTTTTAACTTCAGGAGTCAATTAGAGTGTTATTTTTCTTATCAGTCTTTTAAACTCATCTATCTTCCTCTAAATTCCTATAAAGTTCTTTAAATTCCTCTCATTTCCTTTATCTTTCTAATTCATATGTTTCGCGTTAAATGTCATACTGAACTTGTTTCAGCATCCCAATTATTTTCTCCACCTTCAAGGTGTGAAAATTACCACCTTAAAGTGTGCTTAGTATGATATACTATAGGAATAAATTATGTTCAACAATGTCACCCTACATTCTAAGTTGAAGTGCAACACTTGTTTCTTTTGAAGACGTAAATCTTCTGAACTTGTAA
>MFZK01000003.1:0-2317 GCA_001789395.1 Candidatus Roizmanbacteria bacterium RIFCSPHIGHO2_02_FULL_37_13b
TGCCGCACTTCACAAGGTTGGTGGATACTATATGGTGGTGGGGAGGTGAGAAACGAGAAATTTATCTTTTTTTCCTGTTGTAACTATAATAAATATTGATATAATTAGTCTTTAATCGATTTATTAATTAAGCAAACATACATCTGATCAACTCTTCTCTTCGATACAAGTTATCGAAGCCTCAGGTGTAGAAGCCCAGCCGTAAGGCAGGGGATAAGAAGAAAAATATGAAAAAAATTGAACCTGAAGATCTACTTTCTGCTGGTGTACATTTTGGCCACAAGTCATGGCGCGTCCATCCTAAAGCTCGACCCTTTATCTATAAGATGGAAAGGGGCTCATCGATCATCGATCTTTTTCAAACTGCTGATCAATTGCAAAAAGCAAAGGATTTTGTCTTTAATTTAGGTAGTGAGAATAAGTCATTGTTAGTCGTTGCTTCAAAAAAACAGATAAGATCTGAGATAAGTAAAATTTGCACTGACAATGATATCCCGTATTTTACTTATAAATGGGTTGGTGGTTTTATGACTAATTTTGACGAAGTGGTAAAAAATATTAAAAAAATGACTCAACTAGAAGAAGACAAGCAAAACGGAGCCTGGTCTGCCTTACCAAAACATGAGACAGTGCAATTGGAAAAGAAAATGAATCGTATAAAAAAAGTTTATCATGGAGTTCGTTTTTTAACCAAAGAACCAGATTCTATTTTTATTATTGACATCAAGAAGGAAAGCAACGTTGTTAAAGAATCGAATATGAAAAAAATACCAACCATTGCTTTAGTTGACACTAATTGTGATCCGACACTCGTTAATTACCCGATTGTTGGCAATGATGACGCCTTGACTTCGGTTATGTTAATTGTTCAAGAAATTATTTCAAGTTTTGTGGAAGGAAGAAAGACTGTCAAATCTGAATTAAAGCCAAAAATATAATTGACACATATGACAAAAGTTGATATTAAAACTCTTAAAAAATTACGTGATGAAACATTGGTGTCATTTGCGTTGTGTAAAAAAGCATTAGAACAATCTGATAATCAGATTAATAAAGCAAAAAAATTACTTGATGAATGGGGTGTAAAACAAGCAGAAAAAAAAGCCAATAGAATCACTAAACAAGGATCTATTTTTTCCTATATTCATCATAATGGTAAAATCGGCGCGATATTACAACTCTTTTGTGAGACGGATTTTGTAGCAAAAAATGAGCAATTCCGGATTTTGGGACAAGATTTGGCCATGCAGATTGCATTTCATGATCCGAAAGACGAAAAGGCATTACTCCAAAGTAATTATTTAAAAGATGAATCAAAAACTATTGATAATATCATTAAAGAATATATACTTAAAATAGGCGAAAATATTAAACTAGGTCAATTTTTACGACTTGAGCTCTAACCAAATGTTTAACACCCAGTCCAAACTAGATGAATTTCAAAAAAGACTAGAGACTGAAGTGGACAAGATTAGAAATGAACTAATAACCATCAAAACCGGAAAAGCATCACCAGCTTTAGTTGAAAATATAATCGTTGAGACATATGGTGGAGTTTCTAAGTTGAAATTATTGGAATTGGCTACTATCACTACCGAAGGTCCTGCGGGCTTGTATATCTCACCGTTTGATCCCACAGTAGTTTCAGATATCGAAAAAGCAATATTATCATCACCACTACATCTGACACCCCGCGTCGAGGGAAAAAACATCCATATTAAAATTCCACCATTGACAGAAGAACAAAGAATTCAATTATTAAAAACCGCCGGTCAAATACTTGAAAAGGGTAAAATGAATATACGTTATGCAAGAGATGAAATCAGAAAAAAAATAAAACAAAGCTTCGAAAACAAAGAAATCATTGAGGACGACAAATTTCATCTGGAAAAGAATATAGATAAATTAACTCAAGAATTTTCTCTCAAATTGGACGAAATCAAAAACAAGAAAGAAAAAGAAATGATGGTTATTTAATATTATTAGCTTCATATGGTATCTGTAATCGTTTTTATTATTATTTTGAGCATTTTAGTATTAGTCCATGAATTAGGACATTTTATTGCTGCAAAAAAGAATGGAGTCTTGGTTGAAGAATTTGGATTCGGTTTACCTCCTCGGATGTTCGGTAAAAAAATTGGTGAGACAATTTATAGTATTAATTGGCTACCTTTCGGTGGTTTTGTCAAAGTCTTGGGCGAAGAACAACATGAATTACAAAAAAATTTTCCTAAGGAGTTAACAGATCGAACCTTTTATCATAAAAATAATTTTCAAAAAATACTTATTCTTACTGCTGGTGTCATTGCCAATTTCG
>MFZK01000003.1:2329-137413 GCA_001789395.1 Candidatus Roizmanbacteria bacterium RIFCSPHIGHO2_02_FULL_37_13b
TGGTAATTAGCATCATTCTAACTCAAGGTGTTCCGATAGCCACTAATGACATAATCATTGACAGTGTCGTCAATTCTTCTCCGGCACAAATTGCTGGTATAAAACCTGGAGATATAGCCCGCCAGATTATAATCAACGGCAAAATCATTAATTTAACGAATGTTGATCACTTTATATCCGTTGTAAAAAAATATCGTGGTCAACCGATCGAGATTGCGCTGAAACGCAAGGAAACTAATTTGACGGTCCATGTAATTCCACGTGTCAATCCGCCAAAAGAGCAGGGGGCACTTGGTGTATCTTTAAGTCAATTTGTAATAAAAAAATATACGTGGTATCAAGCGCCATTTTATAGCTTGATAGAATCAGCAAAAATTACCGCAATTATTGTCAGAGAACTCACTAAAACACTCTGGACTCTCGCCCTATTCAGAAAACCCGATGTTGATGTGGCTGGGCCAGTGGGCATCGCCAAACTGACGTCTCAGGCGGTCAAGGTAGGACCAATCGCGGTTTTACAACTCCTTGGAATCTTATCACTAAATCTTGCCGTCATAAATATAATTCCTTTTCCAGCGCTTGATGGTGGTAGAGTCGCATTTGTAATCTATGAGGCAGTTACACGAAAAAAAGTTCGTCCCAAAATAGAACAAAAATTAAATCTACTTGGATTCGCAATTCTAATTACTCTGATAATTTTGGTAACTGTTCACGATTTACTAAAAATTTTCATAAAATAATTTACCATTCGAAATCATATTATATACATATGAATCTTAAATTTGATAATATCACCATTTCTGGAGGTGTAGCGGTCGGAACAACCACTTTGCTTAACAATCTAAAACCCTATTTAGAGCCGTCGGGTTTTAAATTTAGATCCACCGGGCAATTTATCAGAAATTACACCAAGGAAAATATAATGCCTGTGGCGACACTTGTCAGTGATGATTTTGACCGCAATATTGAATCGGAAGTTAAAAAACTTCTTTCAACTGAAAAAGGTTGGGTCATGGAAGGTTGGTTAGCAGGATTTGTGGCAAGAGAGTTAGATAACTGCTTTCGAATATTACTTATTTGTTCCGAGAATGCCGTCAGAATTGATAGGGTAGTCAACCGTGATAAAGTATCTTTTACGCAAGCAAAAAATTATATTGCTCAAAGAGAATCAGAAAATTTTAAGAAATGGAAAAAAATATACGGAGACGCTGATTTCTTCAATTATAAATTTTATCACTTAGTCATTGACACTCTCTCTTCAGGTCCACTGGAGACCGTAGGGAAAGTTCTGGATAAGCTCGCATATAAAATCCCGGCTAAAACTCAATAAGTTTTATGGTATCACAAAAAAAATATCTTTCTAATAAATTAGCTAATATCTCGAAGTGGTATAACGAAATTGTTGAAAAAGCGGGTTTGGCTGAACACGCACCGGTTAAGGGGTGCATGATTATAAAACCATATGGATATGCCTTATGGGAAAATACCCAGAATATACTTGATGCTTGGTTTAAAAAAGACGGTGTTCAAAATGCCTATTTTCCTATATTTATTCCTTATTCACTGCTTCAAAAAGAAAAAAAACACATTTCGGGTTTTAGTCCGGAACTAGCTATAGTTACAACTGCAGGAGGTGAAAAATTGGCCCAACCCCTAGTGGTGCGTCCGACATCAGAGACAATTATGTATCAAACCTTCAGAAACTGGATCTCCTCATATAAAGATCTTCCTCTTAAGATTAATCAGTGGTGTAATGTGGTCCGTTGGGAAAAAAGAACTTATCTTTTCTTGCGTACTAGTGAATTTCTATGGCAAGAAGGTCATACTGTTCATAAAAATGATGTTGAAGCTAGAGAGATGGTTATGAAGGCATTGATGTGGTACAAAGATTTTTATGAAAAATATTTAGCGATTTCAGTCTTTGTGGGTGAAAAAAGCGCAAGCGAACGCTTTGCCGGAGCAAAACAAACATTTGCTATCGAGTTAGTAATTCCCACGGGCAAAGCTCTTCAAGGCGCTACATCTCACAATTTAGGACAAAATTTTAGTAAAAACTTTGATATCACCTATACTGATGAACAAAATACCATACACAATCCTTTTCAGACTTCATGGGGTATATCTACCCGATCAATCGGTGGGTTAATTCTGTCTCACGGCGATGATAATGGTCTTATCCTACCGCCAAAAATCGCTCCTCTTCAGGTAATTATCTTTCCGATTTACAAAAATGATGATGTTATAAACCAAACAATTGATTTACAAATTAAAAGAATAAAAACAACCTTAGAAAAAAGCGGGATCCGTCACAGTATTGACGAGCGTCGTGATAAAACTATAGGGTTTAGAATCAGCGAATCGGAAATTCGTGGCATACCAATTCGGATTGAGATTGGACCAGCAGAGATTGAAAAAAAAGTAATTATTATTTCGCGCCGAGATACTCTAGAGAAGCAGAAAATATCTCCCGACAATGCCATCGAATTTATAAATGAATCTATGGAAAAAATGCAAAATGACCTCCTACGGCGTTCATATGAAAATAAAAATAGACTTACAGCTGAGGTCGAATCGTTTGAAGAGTTTAAAACAATAATGAATACAAACCGACAATTTATCCGTGCATTTTGGTGCGAATCCGCCACGTGTGAAGAAAAAATAAAGGAAATAACTAAAGCGTCAACCAGAGTATGTGAACTCAATGAACTCGAAAAAAAGGGGGACGGACTATGTATCTATTGTAACAACAAAGCTCATCGAAAATGGTTATTTGCCCAATCGTATTAACATCTCTTAGTTTATTATGAACACTATTGTCACCCATATTTATCCGGATTTAGATGCTTTAGCGTCTATTTGGTTAATTCATCGTTATTTACCTAATTGGGAAAGAGCTCAAGTTGTCTTTGTATCTGCCGGGAAGACGTTGAATAATGAGCCACCTGATAGTAAATCTGATGTCTTACATGTTGACACCGGCATGGGAAAATTGGATCATCATCAAACTGCAGAACTTACATGCGCGACTAAACGAGTACTTTTAATGTTAATTGATAAAAAATTAATTAATGATAAAAAAAAATATGCCTTAGAGAAATTAGTAGATGTCGTTTGTGAGTTTGATCATTATCATGAGGCTCTTCTTGATAATGCCGACAGTGATATATATGAGTTTTTATTGGTTAATGTCATAGAAGGTACAAAATCCACTGGTCTTAGCAATCCTGAGTTAATTGAATTTGCAGAAAAAGCACTTGACGGAACACTTCAAACATTTTTAAAAAAAATACAGGCTGAAAAAGAAATTCATTCAGGATTAATTTTTAAATCCTCGTGGGGAAAAACATTAGCTGTAGAGACAGACAATGAAGAAGTTTCCCGCTTAGCTCAAAAAAAAGGATACTCAATGGTAATACGTAGAAACAGTAAAGGATATCTCCGTATTAAATTAATTCCAAATGTTAAACTTAAATTAACTGTACTTTATCAAAAAGTGGTCAAAATAGATCCAAGAGCTACTTGGTTTTTACACGCTTCCGGTCGTATGCTTCTAAACGGTTCTGCCAAAAATCCAGAAGCAATACCAACAACGATTTCACTCCACGATATTATTTCAATCGTTAAAAAACTATAAGACTATAATTCTTCTTAACAGCGGTTGTTTTTTTTAAATAAATCTCTATAATGAATTTAGTTAAAAAATTATTCAATAATCTGCAAAAGGGAGGTGGCAGTTAATGATTGTTGTCGAGAAAAAAAAGAATGAAACGATAGATAAATTATTTCGAAAATTTACGAAAATGTATCGTGATGAAGATATTATCTTTGATGTAAATCGAAAGATATTCTATAAGAACCCGGCGCTTTTAAAAAAGGATAAGCTTAGAAACCGTCTGCAAAAGAAAGCAATGCTTAAAAGGTGATATGATTACAGTTATTTCAGATCCAAGATACCACATAACAAAAAAAAATATCAAACAGTATTCGTCTACCGTTTTGCAGTCCTTGGGATTTTCAGACGATGTTGAACTGAATATTATCTTTATCGGGAAAAGAAAAATGAAGACGATCGCATCAAAATTCGTTAACGAAGATACTGCCCTTCCTGTATTATCATTTCCATATTTAGATGACAAAAACGCTCAAAATAAGCTAATGGGAGAGATATTTATTTGTTACCCACAGGTGCTGCTTTTAGCCGCAGAGAGAGAAAAAAAAGTCATGACAATGATTGAGAATCTAATAGTGCATGGGATCAATAATTTAGTTAAATAATTCTTATTCATTATGTATTACCTTATTTATCGCCCTAATACAATTTCCGAAATTGATTTAGAAGTAGTCGCTGATAAAATTGAAGCGATATTAAAGGGCAAATCAATCCCTCATGCTATACTTCTTACAGGTCCTAAAGGAATTGGAAAGACATCCATTGCTAGAATTCTTGCCAAAGCCATTAATTGCGAAAAAAATAGTTTTGCAAATATATCTACCTCCGTGGATCCATGCAATCGTTGCTATAACTGTCTTTCCATTGCACAAGGGAGTAATCTTGATGTTTACGAAATAGATGGTGCTTCAAATAGAAAAATTGATGAAATGCGTAACTTAATTGATAAGGTCAAATTTTTACCGATAAGAACCCACTTTAAGGTCTATATCATCGACGAAGCGCATATGTTAACTAAGGAAGCATTTAATGCTTTACTTAAAACGCTGGAGGAACCTCCCAAACACACAATTTTTATTTTGGCGACAACTGAAGTTGATAAAATGCCAACAACGATCGTATCACGCTGTATTCACATCAATTTTCCGCGTGCGAATAATACAAGCATTGTCCATATGCTTAAAAGAATCTTGAAAGGCGAAAAAATTAAAGCGGACGAAGAGATCTTGGAAACCATTGCCAAAAATAGTGATAATTCTTTTCGTGACGCTACAAAAATATTAGAACAGGCAATTATAGAAAACAAATTAAGTGTAGCAGGGATTCATGATATTATTGGTTTTAAATTATTTGATCAAGATTTGTTACTTTTAATATCAAAACAGAATGTGAAAGACCTTTTATCTATTTTAGAGAATTATGATAAAAATGGAGGTAGTTTTAAACCCCTGATAGAATATTATTTAGATAGACTTCATAAACTTTTGCTTTTTAAAAAAGGACTTGATAGTGATATTACAACCGATTACAATTTGACTATTAGTCAAATTGTAAAATTAATCAGGTTGTTTTCTGAAGCGTATCGTAATTTAAAATATTCACCAATAGAATCGTTACCTTTAGAACTTGCAATTATTGATTTTTTTTCAGAAAAATAATTATTTTTTTAAGGAGGTGAAATAATATGTTTAATCCTTTCAAAGGACTTGGAGATCTTCATTCAATGCAACAACAAGCACAAAAAATGCAACAGGCACTACAACAGGAAGAAGTAATTGTAGAAAAAAATGGCATCCGCGTTGTATTACGAGGTGACCAACAAGTAAAAGAAATTATGGTCGATGGAGTGTTGGAAAATAGAATTTCCGATGTAATAAATGAGGCGGTTCGAAAAACGCAAGAGTTGGCCGCCAGAAAACTATTAGAAATGCAACAAACTGGTTAAATAATTACAATATCTATATGGTAAAAATTTTTAGTGGTCGAGGCAATCAACAGTTGTCTGATAAAGTAGCGAAGATACTGAAAACAAATATTTCAAAAGCTGAAGTAGTCACATTTAAAAATTCTGAGATTCGAGTCAGAATAGAAGAACAAGTAAAAAATGATATTTGTGTAGTCATTCAACCGACTGCTAATCCATCCAATGATAATTTGATGGAATTGTTCTTTTTTTGTGATGCCCTACATCGACAAGAAGCAAAACAAGTCATTGGAATCATCCCTTATTTTGGCTATGCACGACAAGATATTCAACATCGATCTGGTGAATGTATCTCTGCCAATGTCATTATCCGTTTCTTAGAATCGATTGGCTTTAATAAAATATATGTTTTTGATCTTCACGATGAAGCAACGGAAGGAGTCTTTTCAATCCCTTTTAAAAATTTGTCAGCTCTGCCTCTTTTAGCAGATAAAATAAAGGAGTATTTGAAAATCGAGAATCCTGATGTCAAATTTTTTTCAATCGTCTCACCTGATCAAGGCGGCATTGAACGAGCCAGGCAGTTTGGAACATTTTTTTTTGGTCACGACTTTTTCTCTGTCGATGTTATTGAAAAAAAAAGGGATCCGAATATTTTACATCATACTAAGGCACTTAATCTTTATGGTGACGTAAAAGGAAAAATTGCTATTTTAGTCGATGATATTATTACTTCCGGTAGAACTCTTATAAATGGAGCAGCGCTCTGCAGCGAAAAAGGCGCTAAAGAAATACTAGTCGCCGTCGTCCATCATGAATTGTCTCATGAAACAACTGAGAAATTAAATACCTCAGCCATCAGTCGCTTTTTTTCCACCGATACAATACCACTTGATGACGCGCTGAAATTCGAAAAACTTGAGGAATTATCTGTCGCAGGAATTATCGCTGAGGAAATCAAAACTCTTTAATTAGCTATGAATTCATTACCGAAGTCACTTCAAAAAACTATTGATTTTTTTGAGAAACTGCCGGGCATTGGCCCCAAATCTGCTAAAAGATTAGCTTTTTATTTACTCCGACTTCCACAACAGGATCTTGATGAAGCAGCCAAAAATATATCTATGTTAAAAAATAATTCTTTATATTGTGAAATATGTATGAATTTAACTGAGGAAAAAATATGTGCTATATGTGAGGACGAAAATAGGGATCACACAACAGTCGTAATTGTGGAATCGGTTTTAGATCTATTATCAATGGAAGTTGGGAATCAGTATAAGGGAATCTATCATGTCCTGCACGGTCGAATTGATCCATTAAATTATATAGGCCCGGATGATATTTTTATCGGTAAGTTAATTGAGCGATTGAAAACCAATAAAAAGAAAATCAAAGAACTAATTTTAGCAACCAATCCTAACATGGAGGGGGAAGCTACCGCTATTTATATTAAAAATAAAATCTTAGAAATGCTGGGTTCAAATATTAAAATCACCCGCTTGGCTTACGGGCTACCGATTGGCGCCGAACTCGAATATGCTGACTATATGACGCTTTCAAAGGCTCTCGAGGGACGAAGGGAATATTAGATTAAATTAGAGTTAAATCTGAAGTAATTCGACGACAATTAAAGGTTGTCTACCCGTCTTGGAGTTAAAATAACTTTCCATTGTTTTAATCACTTTTCCTTTAACTGTGCTTGATGTCAAAATTTCGTCTTTTTTTGGTTTTAATATTTCATCAACTTTTTTTCGAGCATTGTCAAAAATTTGCTGCTCGTTATCTTTAAAAATAAATCCTCGGGAGATAAATTCAGGCGGTAAAGTCAATTGAAAATTTCTATTCACAATAAGAACTACAACAACAATTCCTTCACGAGCTAGAGTCTTTCTATCTCTCAAAACAATATTGCCAATGTCTCCAACGCCATAAGCATCAACAAAAATATTTTTTGTTTCGATGATTTCGCCAGGCTTGGCAACACCATCTTGAAAATTAATTGTTTGTCCCTCTTTCATAAGAAATACTTGGTTATCCTTATAACCCAGTTGGCGCGCTAATTCAAGATACTGTCTTTGATGTCTGATAGTTCCGCCAATGGGAGTTAAATATTTTGGTTTTAAAAAAGCGATCATGAATTTCAGATCCTCTTGACTGCCATGTCCCGACGCATGAAGTCTTTCTGCGATATCAGAATAGACAACTTGAGCATGCGACATGTAAAGCCTTTCAATTAAATCATAGACTTCTTCTTCTTGTCCGGGAATAGGATCTGATGAAAACACAACCTTATCTCCCGGATCAATTTTGATGAATTTATTCAGATTGTTAGCTATCTTTGACAGCGCGGAATCATATTGACCTTGGCTTCCTGCAGCAATAATACAAACTTTATTAGCGGTCATCCGTGAAACCGCTTTATCCTCCAAAATAAATCGCTCTGGAATAGATAGATAGCCTATCTCCTTGGTAAGTTTTGTATTGGTTACCATTGATCGTCCCAAAAAACAGATACTTCGATTAAATTTAATCGCTGCCTCGACGCATTGTCTTATTCGAGAAATATTAGAGGAAAAAGTGGTCATGATAAATTTACCCCGTGTTAACCGCATTTCATCTTCAAAAGTCTTACCGACAATTCTTTCTGACAATGTCAGACCCTCTCGCTCAGACCCGAGACAGTCGGATAATAGACACGTCACGCCTTCTTCTCCAGCCGCAACAATCTCATAAAAATCAGGTGGCTGACCGTAGGGTGGTGTCAAATCGAGTTTGAAATCAGATCCATGATAAAAATTACCTGCGGGTGTTTTTATTAAAATATGACACGTATCAGGAATTGAATGAGTCATTTGGATAAAGCGTACCTTGAATGGACCAAAAATGTAGTCACGTCGGTAGCTTATCACATTAACCTTTAAACTGAAACCATATTCCCTAACTTTCTCTTCTACTAATAGTGATGTCAATTTGGAAGCATAAACCGGTGGACGACCCAATGGTTCATAATGAAATCTTAGAGCGCTTATATGATCTTCGTGACCATGAGTTAAAAGAATGGCTCGTATTTTATCTTTCTTATCCTGAAGATAGCTGATATCCGGAATAATGTAGTCGACACCTAATTCTGCTTCCTTAGGAAAACCTATACCGCAATCGACTATTAGAATATCCGTTAAAACATTATCTTTATAAAGTTCATACAGATACATATTCTTAGTGACATCAACAATACCACCGAGTGGTACGAAACGAAGTCTATAAGAGTTCATAATAAAAGTATATCATGTATTGATATAATTGTTATCACATGAAAAGAAAAAGATCAAAACTTGAAAATAAACTGTTTAAAAAACTTGAAGAAGTCATTGATCCCGAGCTTCGAATATCAATCGTTGACTTAGGATTAGTTTACTCCGTGACTGAAAAAGATGGTCTAGTCGATATAGTGATGACCCTTACAACCATGGGTTGCCCACTATATGAGGTAATTGATCTGGAAATAAAGGAAAAGCTAAAAACAATTGCGCAAGTTAAAAAAGTTGAAGTAAATTTGGTTTTCGATCCACCATGGTCAATTGATTTGATGACACCACAAGGCAAAGCAATGCTTGGAATATAAAAAAATATGAAACAATGGGGAGATGATGATGCCAGCTTTGAGAGAATGGAAAGAGGACAGTCGATGTCACAGAAAAAACCTCAAAAACCACCACCAAATATTACATCTGTCCAAAAAAAACTTCAGGAATTGAGTCAGGTTAATTCAGACCATATAAATGCAAATCAAATAGAGAATGCACTAAAAAAACCGGAAAATTTTACTTCCTTAGATGTAGAAAAGCTGCAAAAACAATACAATACCCAAGATGATCCAAAACTGGAAAAGATCCGCTTAAGACTACATTACTTAAGGTTACAGCAGAGTCAAACTCAACAAGCTATCGAGGAAAGACGCCAAATGGAAGCTGAAAGAAAAAAAAGACAGGAGGAAGAAGAGCTGCAAAAGGAGAAAGAGGAAAAAGAACAATATTTAACAGCAGTAGATACGCCCAGAGGAAAAGAGCGTAGAAGCATATTCTCCGTTAAGAAGAAGCAAACGACCAGAGCAGAATTTAAACCGGGGTCGGGTAAGCAATGATTATCGGGGTGTAGTTCATCGGGAGCCCGCTAAAATTCGGGGATTGGCGCAGCGGTAGCGCGCACGGTTCGGGACCGTGAGGCCGTCGGTTCAAATCCGACATCCCCGACCAAATCGAATTTAGGCGGGCGGGACCGAGAGGTAGGGATTCCCTGCCTGCCGGCAGGCAGGAATTCCCCCGTCTCCGACCAAATTACTAAATTGGTCTTGACAATTAGACTTTTGTAATCAACAATATACATTTATGGCAAGCATTTATATAACAAGAAAAATACCTGAAAGTGGACTTGAGATGATTAAAAAAAAATTTGGAAAGTTTGATATTAATCAAGAAAATCGCGTTTTAACTAAATCAGAACTTATAAAGAATGTAAAAAATCGAGATGGTATTTTATGTCTCCTGACCGATTCAATCGATAAAGAAATTATAGATGCGATGGGGAATACCTGCAAAATTATCTCCAACTATGCTGTTGGTTTCAATAATATTGATGTCGAATATGCCTCTAAAAGAAAAAAAATGGTTACAAACACTCCAGGGGTGTTAACTGACGCGACCTCAGACTTAGCGATTTCACTTCTTTTTTCCTGTGCACGTCGAATTGTCGAGTCAGATGAATTCACAAGAACAGGTAAATACAAAGGCTGGGATCCTATGCTTCTTCTTGGTCAAGAAGTCACCGGTAAAACACTAGGCATTATCGGTGCCGGGAGAATAGGTACTGTCGTTGCTCAAAAGTTAGCTCGTGGTTTTAATATGAAGATTATTTATGATGATAGATCCAATAATTTTGATCTTGAAAAATCAACTAATGCCAAACGTGTCGATTTACCGACTCTTCTTAAAAATAGTGATTTTATTTCTGTTCATGTTAGTCTTAATAAGGATAATCACGATCTTCTTTCAAAAAAAGAATTCAATATGATGAAAAGAACATGCGTTTTTATAAACACCTCAAGAGGAGAGGTCGTGGATGAAAAAGCGCTTGTCAACGCATTAAAAGAGAAGAAAATATTTGCGGCCGGATTAGACGTCTATGAAAGTGAACCAAGACTTGCTAACGGATTAACCAGACTTGATAATGTCATTATTGTGCCTCACATCGGCAGTGCTACTGTCCGTGCCAGAACACTGATGGCAACTATGGCGGCTCAAAATCTAATCGATGGTTTACAAGGAAAAATCCCCAAATATTGTGTTAATAAAGACAGGTTATGATTCATAATTTGAAGGAGTTGATCACTATATCAAACTCAAACGCAAGACACAATCGTTCTATCCTTCTTGAGATTGTTGACTCGGTTCTTTACTCACTTCAGCCAGACATATTACTCAAAAATGAATTAAAAAAGATAGATCTTTATCCTTTTAAAAGGATTGCTATTTTTAGTATTGGTAAAGCAGCAAAACAGTTAGCCAATGCGGCCAAAAACGAACTATCAAGAAAACCTGCTATCATCTGCCTAGCTGACATTGGACATCCCTTACCTACTCAGGTCGGAATAGAAAAAACAGATAAATTGGTTAATGAAGCAAAGAAATTAGGTAAAGATGATCTAGCTATAGTATTAATATCCGGTGGAGGATCAGCAATGTTTGTTAAACCAATCGAAAGTGTTTCCTTAGAAGATAAAATCAATATCACCAAAAAATTACTACTCTGCGGAGCGAATATTAATGAAATTAATGTCATTCGTAAGCACTTATCACAGGTAAAGGGTGGTCAATTGGCTCGCATGCTTTATCCTGCTACTGTATTAAGCTTTGTCATTTCTGATGTCGTGGGTAATGATTTAGGGACGATTGCGTCTGGCCCACTATCACCTGATAAAAGCACATTTTTCGATGCAATAAATATACTAAAGAAGTATTCAATCAAAGTTCCAATAAAAATAAATGATTACCTGAAACGTGGCTCAATAAGTAAACAATTAGAAACTCCAAAACCTGGTGATATTTTTTTTAACAACATTTCTATAAAAATTATCGCTGATCACATCATGTCGGCAAATCTTGCCTTAAAAAAAATAAAGGAACTGGGATTACCAGGCGATATATTCGCGACAAACTTATCAGGTGACTGTAAAGTGACGGCTAAGCAATTTATCAGTGCTAATAAAAAAAGAGGAATAAGCATAGCCACGGGAGAAACTACCGTTGCCGTTAAGGGAACAGGATATGGAGGAAGAAATCAGGAATTTATTTTATCGGCGTTATTAGATCTTAAACCGGGTCAAGCATTAATTTCGATTGGTACAGATGGAATTGATGGTATCTGCCCAGAGCCTATAGCCGGTGCAGTGGGGGATGCCGATATATTGGACAAGGCGAAAAGAAATAAAATCGATATAACGAAATATCTGAAAAATAATGATTCTTACAACTTCTTTAAAAAAACCAATGGTCTCATCAAAACTGGTCCAACTGATACCAACGTCGGTGATCTGATCCTTCTTTACAATGAATAATAGTTAATAAAATACAGTAAAATCATTTTATGAAGCTATTTAACACCTTAACAAGAAAAACAGAACAATTCCTACCCTTAAATCCTCCAAAAGTGACTTTTTATTCTTGCGGACCTACAGTCTACGATTATACTCATATCGGACACTTGCGAACTTTTGTCAATAACGATCTTTTGAAACGTACTCTTGAATATGCTGGGTTTGACGTTCATCATGTCATGAACATAACTGACGTTGGCCATTTGACAGGAGATGATGACTCAGGTGTTGACAAGCTGGAAAAAGGAGCAAAAAAACAGAATAAATCTGTATGGGACATAGTTCAGTTTTTCACCGAACAATTTATTCAATCGATTAAACGATTGAATATCGTACCTCCAAAAGAACTTTGTAAAGCCACGGATCATATCACGGATATGATAGAACTCATCCAAAAATTAGAAAAGAGAGGAGTAACTTATCAAACCGATGAGGCTATTTATTTTGATACCAGTAAATTCCTCAATTATGGCAATTTGTCGCATCAGAAAATTGATGAAAAAATTGTTCAAGCAAGAAAAGAAGTCTATTCCGACCCAAATAAGAGAAATCCAGTTGACTTTGCATTATGGTTCAAGTGTATCGGTCGATTCAAAAAACATGTCATGCGTTGGAAATCTCCATGGGGAGATGGATTTCCTGGATGGCATATCGAATGTAGTGCTATGAGTATGAAATATCTTGGGGATACTATTGATATCCACGCCGGTGGAATTGATCACATTCCAATTCATCATGAAAATGAAATTGCGCAATCTGAAGGAGCGACAGAAAAACCATTCGTAAAATATTGGTTTCATAGCGCATTCTTATTAGTGGATAACGAAAAAATGAGTAAATCAAAAAATAACTTTTATACAATCGACGATCTCAAAAATAAAGGATACGATCCTATTTCCCTGAGATATCTATTTCTCATGACGCATTATCAAAAACCGCTTAATTTTACATGGGAGGCCCTAACAGCTGCCCAAAATGGATTAAATACCCTTCGTCAATGGGCCATTTCATTAAGAGACAGCTCAACTCGATCAAATCTATATCTTGAGAAGCTTGAAAAAACTGTAAATTATCAAAAACAGATAAGCGATGCTATATTTGATAATTCGCAATTTCCTCAAGCACTGGCCGTCCTCTATGAAATGTTAAAGTCGAATATCCCTCCCGTTGATAAATGGGATATTTTAATGGATTTCAACCACGTTTCAGGTTTAAAACTTGACGATTTCCATAAAGTAATTATTCCACAATCGGTAACTTTAATAGCGGAAAAACGCAATCAAGCTCGAAAAAGAGGCGACTTTGATACTGCCGATAAATTAAGAGATGAAATTAGCAAATTAGGTTTTACGGTTGAGGATGTCACATCTGGTTTTATTTTAAAAAAATAAAGACTTGCAACCAACTGACGAAACCTTGATAATTAATTTATTGATAATGGATAAAACTCTAAAAATCATCCTTTTATTATCTGTGATAATAATTGGAGTATTAATAGGTTTATTATTTGTATTCAAGGCAAAGGAATATACCAATCTTCATCCATCCTCATCTCGGGTTCAGCAAGCATTAAATAATCAATCAACATCACAATTCTATAGGGATCTAATTCCTAAAGATACAGTCAATTTAAATAAAACGCCTGGTGTGAAGACAGCCCCTGAGTTTAAAATTAATCAATACTCACTTGATACTGCATCAACAAAAATTTCAGATACAGCCAAAATTTTTTCGTTTAAAACAAATTATTCGTTTAGTGAAATTGATTCTATAGCAAACATGCTTCTTGGGCCAATTATTGCCAAGGAAGAAATTGATAAAAATCAAATTGCTTTTTCCGGACAATTAGGGTATCTGACGTTTAACAAAACATCAGGGGCTTTTATATATCAAGGAATAGGAATAAAACTTCCTTTTCCAGTCACATCACAGACGGCTGATTTACGGAAACCGATATCTGATTTTTTACGTGATGATTTAAAAATTATTGATAACTTTACAAAAGCAACCAGTTATTATCGACGTGAAGGATCAGAAGGTGTGACTTATGTCGAGTACCATCATGATTGGGACTTAATTGGAGCTCCAATTATAAGCATCGCTGCTGTACCTGCTATGTCAGAACGGGTCAGTTTCCAAGATTTATCATTGACTAAATTTCAAGACACCGACCAGAAGGACAACTCAATATATTTCGCATCAGATCAGCCGGGATTTGCACGTCGAGTTGATTTTAACAGCGCCACTGTTGCATATACAAAAGATGGTTATATAATCTCAATTGAATCAAATCTACGATATATACTCAAAGAAGAATCATTAGAAGAGAGAGGATTATCGTTATTTAATTCTGAAAGTTTAGTCGGTGAATTAAACAATAAAGGGGGTTATTTCAAGCTGGCAATACCCTCTGGAGAAGGCATTATAAATCTAGAAAAAGTCTTTCCTAACAACACTTTATCTGCACAAAAAGCCATCGTTACTGATGTCGTTTTGGCTTATTTAGAAAAAACCGGTGATATTGAACAAAAATATTTGTTTCCCAACTATATCGTCAGGGGTTATGCCGAGACAGAAACAGGCTACCGGGTCAATTTTGCCGAAAGCATACCGGCAATTGATGATAAAAAACTTTCTCTCAAAAAAAATGGTGTTAATTATTTTGCAAGTCTAATCGAACTTAAATATCCTATTCTAGCTATGGCTCAAGAAATAGGATTAACACCCACTCTAGTTCCTTCACCAACGCCAATTACTCTATACTGTCAGGATGATTCGATTGAATGTAATTATCAAATCTTTAAACCTACACCGACCACTGCTACTTCCATAACACCAAGTGTTACTCTGATTCCTACATTAACGCCGCAGCCATCAACATATATTCCGACACCGTCTCCATTACCTTCAATTTATGGACCAACTCCTAGACCCTCCCCAACGACAAAAGTATATCCATCACCAACTCCTGACACAAAACCATGTTTTTTAACTGACTATAATGGACGACCAATTGCCGATATTCAAACGATATCAATATTTGTTCCTGGATTGGGAACGGTATATTTTTTCCCCGGCCAAAAAATTGCAGCTGCTTATAAAAGATCTTACCGATCCGTTGTCAACTCTAATATGATTCTAGATTTTCAAAATATTGAAAGCAGAGAACTTCAGAAAAGATTCGCTGAGACAATACTTCGTGATCCAAATTTGATTATCTTCGACAATTTTGGTCATCTGGATTTGGTCACGACTGCTCTCAAGGCTTTTAACTTTGACATGAGAAAAACATATAATAATCGCGGTCTCTCATCGACAAAAACTCCTGAATATATTGTTCTTCAAAATAGTCTTGAATCTGCAGTTCGGGTGAAAACTGTCGATTCATCTGTTGTAGGACCACCAATCACAGACTATCCTTCGCTACAGAAAATAGCGCGTTTTGAAACTGGATTATCATCTATTCCATTTGGTACCTTATATCAGTCACTAATATTAACAAGACAGGGAGGTGGAAGTTCACTAAATGCATCAAAATTGAGACTGTCTCCAAGCGATTGTCAACCTGTGACTACAATGTCACCCTCAATATATTTTTATCCTGGAGATGCAACAACAATTAGTTTGATATTTGGTCATAACAACATCTCTTTTGCCGATCCATTTATTTTAAATCGCTACACCCTAAATGTATCAAAGAATGGATCGTTGGATTTTGATGGCATCAGGAGAAATCGTTTTTACTATGAGTATAAAAATACTGAATTTAATCAACCAAAACAGGGATGGGTAATAAAAACGGACAAGATTATTGAATTTATTCGCAATGATTTATCACGTCGGATTGGTCTTTCTGATAATGAAAAAGAGGATTTAATAAAAGATATCAATGCTAACTTTGTCACCGAAAAAGAAAAACTATATACATTCATAGGACTGCTTCCAGATTTCGATGTTAACCAAAAATTACCCTTTGAAGTATCACCAAAACCCACTTCTATCCATCGAATACATATTTATCTACGATCTACCAATAATATTGAACCTGTTCAAGCACCAAAAATAGATAAAATAAATCGTGCCGGATTTGCAGTTGTGGAAGTCGGCGTGTATATGGAACAAAATTAATATGAAAACTAATTTCTTAATTGGGCTGCTTACCGCATCAGTATTAATTTCTTTTGTTGTCATCAGAAATTATATTAACAAACCAGCAAATCTTGTACCAAAAGCCCAATCGACGCAGCAATGCACTGATATAGCTAGAAGTAACGGTTATGCTTGTAAAGTAAAATGTGAACAAGAACGGGGACGATTTGTGGAGTGGTGTACGGCCAATATCATCAGCCCCGGTTGTATAAGGGATGAGATTGAGATTTGTAAAATGGATACGAATGATCCAGAATATCATGCGCGATGCTGTAAACCACTCTATCCATCACCATCTATTTCATTGACTCCACCTATAACCGTTCCAATCACTCCAAAAATAACTGATTATTTTGGCCCAACGATCACAGAAGTACCGACTCCTACCATAACATCAGTAGTAACCCCTACATCTACACCAATATTGACACCAACTTTAACACCTTCTCTTACACTGACACCAACCCTTACACTAATTCCAACGGTGACAAAAACGCAAGATTTAACCCCGACGCTGACACCTCCAATACCTACCAATGTTTGTATTGTGCCAAAACCAAGAATAGTTATTAATTGCCCACCGCCGTGTGAACCGATTTCAACCCGGTGAATATAAATGAAACCGACAGTTATTTTTAATTCAAGAAAGTATCTTGGCGTGATTTTAATTGTGTTGGCAGTCTTAATTTTCTTGACTCTTAATTGGTTAGCACGCGGTCCAATTAAATTTGGGAAAAAAGCTGAATTATTAAATTCGTGTCCAATTAAACCTGTAATTAATAATGCCTACTGTGAAGTCGATGAAGATCAGCCATATTCTCCTTATTCCATTGTCGTAAAAGATAGTAACGGTAAGATCATATCAACAACTGAAACAAAAAATGGTAAATTTGGATCACTGCGAGTTGACTTTATTGCTAATCCGGGTGAGATCTATCGATGTGAAGCTAAATCAATCGATGAAAGATGTCTCAATAGTACAACAGCATCGATTAATTGTGCTGTTCCAACTATAATTCCGTCAATCGTCGTGACACAGACACCAACACCGACAGGAACATTTACTCCAACGTCTAGTCCCTCACCTACAGTATTTATATCAATCACACCTACTATATCGATCACACCAACAACGACCATAACTGAAATTCCGACGCCGACCATATTTGCTTGTCCGGCAATTTTAAAAGATGTATTGGTAATTGAACCAATATTAACACCACCTAGTCCCTAAAAAAAGACAACTATGCAAAAAAATAAAAAAATTATGTTAGTTATGACTATTGCATCCGCAGCTTCTATATTAATGTATGGTTTGCAATCGATTTCTAAGCCAGTAAGAAGAGAGAATAGAGCTGTAGAAAATACAATGCCGACCCTAATTAGTTGTAGCCAGATTGATTGGTTGTGTAAAATTGCTGGAAGTCGTAATAATGACAATCCAAATTCAATATTTAACAAAATAAAAACGGCAGTCGATAATAAACAATTTAGTTACAAACTTGTTATATCCAAACCCAGTGGTGATGTTATCGGCGATATAAATAATCCAGAACTCAAATTTAAAGTAAAAAATAATGAAGAATTTACATGTCGAATTGTCGTCTATGATAAAGATGGAACTAAACTCGACTGTGATTTTTTGTCGGGAGTACAGAAGTGTTTCCCGAAAAATTCCTCACCAACCCCTACAAATGCTCCTACGCCAACAATCGGTCCAACGACAGAGATGCAAATATCACCACTAGCCACGATTATACCGACTGCAACCATAGCACCAACAAATACCAACCTGAACGTTACAGAAGTTAATTTGTGCACTAGGGGTGATTTTAATAACGATGGTGCAACTAATGCCAGAGACTTTGCAGCTCTATTAACTCATATTGGAAGCAGTGATACAACCTATGATCTTGATGGAGATAGAGCGGCAACTACCTTAGATTTAGTTAAATTAATGAATAACTGCTTTCAATTCAGATAACGTTAACCCTAGACCTTAAGAGATTGTCTCTTTTTAACTGCAAGCCAATAGGGACTTTGTCTACAGAGAAACGAAATGTCTTTACTATCTCTAAGTAAGGGCTTTAATGCCTCCTCGATAAAAATTTCATTTTGCGACCCTTTGGCTAAAATTACACTTTCCTCAGGTAAATTGTCTTTTAAATATTCGCCAATCTTTTGAGAGGTTTCAAACCATTTTTTTTCAGAGACCTTAGATAGATATGGAAGAACGTATAGTTTTGTCAGTTGACCAGTTAAATATACTCTATCAAAGACATTATCAATTTGAAGAGCAACGCTCTTATGATCTTCTATACTCCTCTTTCCCAATTCTTTCATATCACCAAAAATAAAAATGAACGAGTGATTTGACATTTTTTTTAAGGATTTCAGAAGATCTATAAACGTTGATACAGAAGCCTTTGAAGCATTATAACTTGAATCAATAATTATCACGTTATTTTGACCCATCAATATGCTAGCGCGACTTTTAGGTAAAGAAAATTGCTGTTCAATTAATCTAACAATTTTCTCGTTTTTTATTCCCAGATTTTGAGCTACTAGAATGGCTGCTGCGAATACTTCTTGATAAACATCCGGCAGAATGAATCCATTTATATTCAAAGACATTGATACTCCGTTTTTAGTATTAAAAGTCATTCTTGTACCAGAGAATGAGACTTTATAACTTTGAAGTCTGATATCACAACGAGTTGTCTTTCCAAATCTTATTACTTTTAGAGATTTTCTACCGTAAGCTACTTTTCTTACCGTTTCTTTTACATAATAATTAGCATCGTTATATATAACAACACGACAATTTTCATTTTCACTCACTATTTTACATTTTTCTGCTGCTATTAGATTTAATACCTGATTATTTAATTTACCACCTTTTTGATTAACATATGGTTCGAATCGTTCGGTATGAACTGGATGAATATTCAATATGACGGCTATATCAGGTTTAACAATAGATAGAAGATAAGACATATTTTTTGGACTCACCGGACTATCGATACCCATTTCAATAATTAAAACGTCGACGTTTCTTAGACAAAAAATCTTGAATGGGATCAGTATAAGCAATCGAATCCAATCAAAAAATGAATAGTCAACAATTTTTAAATTCAAGATTCCCAGTGGCACTCCCGTTTGACTATTACCCTCAAATATAGTTTTAGTAAAATATTGGTCTTTTAAAAGAACATCAACCATATTTCGCACTGACGATTTACCTAAAGATCCAGCTATACCAATAATGTGTTTCGGACGCTTATAAGAAATTGCTAATTTAGCAAAAAATCGAAGGTACTTTAAGATAAAAGTTGAGACCAATCTTCTTATCATGTGTTTTATTATAACAACAAAGAAGTTCCAAGTTTAATATTCTCTTGATTTTAGCGTGTTTTTTTTGGTAAAATACAGATCGGTTAAGAAAAAGCTATGACACAAAAAAAAGCAGACGCTTATGAGATTGTTTTCATTATGAAAAATAATGACTCCAAAGCGCCAGAAACAATTACGAATCTTATTGAAGAGCAAGGTGGCAAAATCGAAAAAAAAGATGCTTGGGGAGTAAAAAGATTCTCTTATCCAATCAAAAAAGAAACCCAGGGCACTTACTTCGACTGGTATTTTACATTGCATAAATCTGATTTAAAATCGCTGAGCAAGAAATTAGAGTATAGTGAAGAATTATTACGTTTCTTATTGTTAAAAGTTACCTAAAACATATGTCATCCCGATCATTAAATCGCGCTATTATTATCGGTAATTTGACTCGAGATCCGGAACTTAAATATACTCCATCAGGAACTGCTGTTTGTACTTTTGGTGTCGCCACAAATCGAAATTGGACGACAGCTACCGGAGAGATCAAAGAAGATGTTCAATTTCACCGAATAGTCGCTTGGCAAAAATTAGCGGAATTGGCAAGTAAACTATTAGTTAAAGGTAGAAAAGTTTACCTTGAAGGACGAATTACCTATCGCACTTATACAGCTAAGGATGGCTTACAACGTACGATCACTGAAATAATTTTGGATGATTTTGTTATTTTTGACAATCGAAGACCAGTTGAGCAAATTGGAGAAGAAGTTACTTCTAAACCTGAACCGGTTGTTAAGGAATCGAGTACAGAAGTAGAAATCCCAGGAAGCGAAATATTAAGCACTCAATCATCCAAAGATACTATAAAAACATCCAAATCAGACAAGAAAGAAGAAAAAACTGAAGATATTGAGCCTGACGATATCGATATTCCTTTCTAATTAAATAATTATGACTAAATGTTTTTTTTGCCAACATAAAGTAGAACCAAGCTTCAAAGATATAGACAACTTGGAAAAATTTATAACACCGCGAAAAAAGATACTAGCTGCGGACAAAAGTGACGTCTGTGCCAAACATCAAAGAAAATTGGCCAAACAGATTAAATACGCGCGATACTTAAGTTTAATCCCTTACACCTCATATCAGAATATATAACCTCAAGTAAGTCGAATTCATTCATGTTATAATTTTTATCATGACTGCAAATATTAATATACCGGAAGAAGCTAAATTGCTAGTTAAAGAAGCGGAAAATATAGAAATTGGTGATCCCCTATACGAAGTTGGTAAAGAAGATATTTTTCAAATTAATATTGCTGAAAAATTAAAAATTAAACCGCAAAATATTTTTCAATACCTAAATAAAGTCATTGGCGAGAATGTAAAATCAGGTGAACTTCTAGCCTCGAGAAAAGGAGTAATTAAAACTACTAAGGTTTTTTCTCCACGAGAGTCGATTATCAAAGAAATTAGCCATTTAGATGGTATTATGACATTATCTACTTCGGGAAAAAATGCTTCTAAAAAACATACTACAAAAGCTTTCTTCAAAGGTAAAATTAAAACAATTTCAAACCATCAAATTTTAGTAGAAATTAAGAATCCTTTACCTGTAGAAGTTAGAGCTATTCAATGTGATTTTGGCGGTGAAGGAGCGTATTTAACTGAAAAGAATGACTATTTTACAATTGACGCTCATCAGATCTTTGACAAAGTGGTAATAACGTCAGAATTGAAATCGCATTTAGCCATTAAGTGTGAAGCAATAGGTGCGGCGGGTTTTCTTTTTCTTAAAACAAAAATTGATAATGATATTCCTGACGCAACAATTATTGCTGATGATGACTTTAAAAAAATCGTAGAAGAACGCAAAAAATATGTACTAGTTTCCAAAAAGGATGGTCTAGCAATTTTCTACGACTAAAATATATTAAATGAAAAATACAAGATTAAAAAGATTAACAAATTTACTTTTTATATTATCCCTAAGCACTCTACTTCTCGGAGTGGGTTTTAGACTGGGACAATTATCAACTAATAATAATTTTGTCACAAGTCACCCATACGGACTGATCAATCTTGATAAGGATAAAGAAAAAGCAACGCAACTCGATTTCTCGCTTTTTTGGGATGTTTGGGAAAAAATTTCTGATAAATTTGTCGCGCGGGATAAAATCAATTACACCAAAATGTATTATGGAGCTATAAAAGGCATGGTTTCTTCACTAGACGATCCTTACACTGTCTTTTTAACACCGGATGAAAATAAAATGAGTAAAGACGACCTTGTTGGTTTATTTGAAGGTATAGGAACGCAGTTAGGTTTAAAAAACGGTGAAATTGTCATTATAGCTCCCTTAAAAAAATCACCGGCTGAAGCGGCAGGATTAAAGGCAGGGGATATAGTAAAAAAAGTTGATGGTCATTCAGCAGTCAATTGGACATTATATGAAGCTGTCTCAAAAATCAGAGGTAAAAGAGGAACGAAAGTATCATTGACTTTATATCGCATAGAAAAAGAATTTACCGTTGATATCATTCGAGAAGAGATCAAAGTACCCTCGGTTGAAATAGAATTTGAAAAAGATGTTGCCATTCTTCGACTGACCCGGTTTGGTGAAGATACCAATGATTTATGGGATAGCGCGATCAACGAAATTGCATCTAAGTGGCATTCAGGTCAAATAAGAGCAATGATTTTGGACCTTAGAGATAATCCAGGCGGTTATTTAGATAGTTCGGTATATATCGCTTCTGAATTTATATCTGAAGGAAAACTAGTAGTTAAACAAGAATATTATAACGGTCAATCTGAAAATCATTTAGTCAAACATCAAGGCAAACTACTAGATATACCTCTAATAATATTAATTAATAAAGGATCGGCCTCTGCATCAGAAATTGTCGCGGGGACATTGAGGGATCATAAACGAGCCAAGCTCATTGGCGAAACAACCTTTGGTAAAGGCTCTATTCAAGAAGCAATCGATCTCAAACAAGGAGCTGGACTTCACGTCACTATTGCAAAATGGATTTTACCAAACGGTGACTGGATAAACAGCAAAGGAGTTACCCCCAATATTAAAGTTGGAAATCCTGATGATGAAAACAATACCATAACTCGAGACACTGATCTTCAGCTTGAGAGAGCCACCTCAGAGGTTGAAAAACTGAAATTAAATAAGTAAAATATACTCTCTATGAAAAAACTCATTTTTATATTGATATTTTTACTACTTTTATTGTTTCTTGGTAATCAGGCACAAAAATTTTCTAGACCAAATTGGCCAAATCTTTTAAATACAAGACCGGAATTGAAAAATGAAAAACAAGCTATTCTCACTGAAGAATCAGCTATAATATCATCGATTGATAAATCACTTCCATCGGTCGTCACCATTGGAATTTCAAAAATGACTCAAACAAACAGTTTTTTTGATATAGATCCTCTTGATCCTTTTGGCCCTTTTAGACAGCAACCCGGAAAGAGTCAAAAAATTGAACAAAATATCGGCTCAGGTTTTATTATTAGTAGTAATGGTTTAATCGTAACCAACAAACATGTAGTTTCTGATACAGAAGCCACATATAGAGTTTTGACTAATGATAATAAGACATACGAAGTAAAAAAAATTTCTCGAGATCCTTTAAATGATTTAGCTATTTTGAAAATTGATACCCAAAATCTTAAAGCAATTACGCTTGGCGATTCATCAACGCTTAAACTTGGACAAATGGTGATAGCTATTGGCACACCTCTTGGGGAATTTCAAAATACAGTCACTTCAGGTATTATATCAGGTCTCAAACGCGGAATAACAGCTGGTTCTCCTTTTGAGGGTTATGTCGAGCGGTTGGATAATGTTATTCAAACAGATGCAGCGATAAATCCTGGTAATTCCGGAGGTCCTTTAATTAATTTACAAGGAGATGCTATCGGCGTCAACACCGCAGTCTCCGGACAAGGTCAGAATTTAGGATTTGCAATACCGATTGAGGTTGTCAAAAACCTAATAAAAAATTTTAACCAAGCCGGTGGAAGAATTGAACGTCCCTTTTTAGGAATTCGTTACCAAATGATAACGCGCCAAAATGCAATTTTAAATGAAGTCCCCGAAGGTGCATATATTTTGGAAGTTGTTGAAAATTCACCAGCGCAAAAAGCCGGCCTACAAAAAGATGATATTATCACTGAATTTGACGGACAGAAGATAAAGGGGGATGATGATAAAAATCTTCAAAATCTTATTCTCAAGAAAAAAATTGGAGATAGAATCAATGTCAAAATCTGGCGTGATGGTAAGACTCAAGATAAGACAGTGATTTTGACGGTTTTTGAATAAGTATCAGCTTTTTTATATATAATAAAGTATGCGGAAATTAGTTCTCGGCTTGATTTCTATTCTTCTGATCTTATCATTGCCAAATACATTTGCCCAAGAAAAACCGGCTATTGTATCATTATGTGAAAAAAGCGCCGATCTTAACCAAGATGGAAGTAAGAATATATTTGATCTCATCTTACTAATCAGGCCTCATAAATATAATCCCGATTTTGATTTAAATTGTGACAATGTTATCAATGTTTTTGATCTTCATAGATGGTTGCAACTTCCGGCAAAAAAAATCCCGGTGATGACGCCATCACCCGCATCCGATTCTTATCTTAATTGGAAAACATATATCAACAACGCTGGATTTTCTTTGAATTATCCTGTTGATTTAGTTATCAGTGAACAGGGATGGGGGACGAATAGGCCCCCGAGTCAATATACCGACCTAAGAATTCATGACAAACAAGAACCTTTTACCAATCCCCATGTTGATATTAATATTTGGATAAATTCTTCCTTGGATCTGAAGTCGGAAGCGGAAAAAAACTACAGTAAAAATATTAATCATAGGTATCTACCGGCGAAAGTGACGGAAGAGTTCCACCAGACGACATTTCTAAATCAACTCAGCTATGAATATACATTAAAAAATAAGGGTGTAGTTGGAGATATAGAGGAATATCTGGGTTTTGACGGTGAGTATAAATTTATCTGGACCAAATATAATAATAATATTTATATCATCGTTCTTACTAAAACTCCCGAAATGATGAAAATTCTCTCCAGCTTTAAATTTAATTAATTAAAGAGCAGGAAGTATTTTTTTAAAAAATATTCAATAATTGCAATTGGATAATGGGTTCGCATTTTCATTATGTAATAGACAATGAAGCTGAATAAAATTGAATATAAAGTATAAATGATATGCCCATATTTTTTACCGAAAAGCATTTTAGAGTACGATAAACAACCCTAACATGATAAAAATGAAAGCATTACACACCTCGAAGATGTGTAATGAAACTTAAGGCATTGGTTGGAGATTGCCTGCAGAATCAATATCATATGGTACACGTCCTTGTTGCCGATGGTGTTCAACCATAAATTGTGTGAATTCCGGTGCAGTATAATCAAGTGTAGTTGAGCTATCAAACATGGAATCGGCGATTTGCAAAAAGAAATCTAATTTATATCTATCGTGCTGGCTTACATGTAAAGACTCCTGATATTTATCACCTGAAATACTTCCTGAGGCTGCATCTTGTTGCAACTGACCTTGAGAAAGAATGTTAAAACTATAGGTTTGCATTATATACGCTTCTGCTTCGTCCAGAATAATTGCTCTCTTGTCACTACCTGCTGACTTGGCACGTCGATTGACGTAAATACGCATTGCTATTGAATCACCGTCGACAACGCTCTGTTTTAATTGCTGATCCTGGTAAGCATGGACTAATTCATGATACGCTACAAGTACAGATAAATTACTTCCAGGCTCGAAATCCGGTCTTAAAACCAATGTTGAATCACTAGCCTTATATTCCGCGACAATACTTGGATCGGGTTGTTCAGTAATATCAATTGCAAATGCATCCGGATCTGTAATATTAAGCGTAATGTTTTGCGATGCAGACTCTCGACCGGCTTCAAAATCCTGACGTCTTTGAGCAGCCTTATTCCTGTTCGGATTTGCTTTATTACGTTCGTATAATTCCAATGGAGCAAGTAACCGTTGTGTAATTTCCGCAGAATATACTGTGTTGTTGGCTATTTTTTCTTTCAAACCGGCAAGACTTCTATCAAGCTGTTCGATCAATTCTTCAACCCGTACTTCTTTGTCTTGAAGTAGAGATAGATGTTGTGTTTTATCCTGAACGCCATTTGAGGCTCGATTAACCAAATATGCCGCACCAGCTGCACCACCTAATCCTAATACTCCAGTAATTACTACAACCGTTCTAATAACATCCCGTCTAGTCATATTAGTCTCTGAAACCTGACGATTTTTTTGTCTTCTACGTCTTTCTGACATTACGATATTTTATCATATTATGGGATATTTATTACTACATTTTTTTTATGGTATAATTGACAAGTATGTCAAACAACATCAGAAAGCCACAAACCTTGAAAGGTTTTCGTGATTTTTTGCCCAATGAGGCGCGAAAGCGTGCTTATGTAATTTCTGTATTTAAAAATATCTTTGAATCATTCGGGTTTGAACCGCTTGAAACACCAGCGCTAGAGTACCAAAGTTTACTTCTAGGTAAATATGGGGAAGAAGCTGACAAATTAGTTTATACCTTTGATGATAAGGGTGGACGAGCAGTTGCGCTTCGCTACGATCAAACAGTCCCGACAGCACGCGTCTTAGCTCAATATCAAATGCAGCTCGGACTACCTTTTAAAAGGTATCAAATCCAACCAGTATGGAGAGCTGATAAGCCACAAAAAGGTCGTTATCGAGAATTCCTACAGTGTGATCCGGATATCTTTGGATCATCTTCATCGCTTGCTGATACAGAAATTATTGTCGTTTCATCACAAATTCTTCAACAACTGGGTTTTAAGAAGTTTCAAATACTCGTTAATGACCGTTCTATCCTATTTGCGATCATGAATCGATCGCAAATTCCAGAAAATGAACAACTTTCTGTAATTCAAACTCTTGATAAACTGGATAAAAAGAGCAAGACGGAAGTAATTGAAGAACTTAAAAAAAAGCGTCTCAGTGAAGATAAAATCCAAATGATATTTACCGCTATTGATGAGGCAAACCCGAGCGATAATTTGGAAAAAATCATCAAGTATGCGCTGGCTCTTGGAGTTACGAAAGAGACAATTATTTTTCGTCCTTACCTGGCTCGAGGTTTAGATTACTATACTGATTCGATCTTTGAATTACTGATAGAAGGCTACGACGTAGGCTCCGTAGGTGGTGGAGGACGTTATAACAAACTTATCAAACAAATATCCGGGGTTTCTATCCCTGCTGTCGGTATTGCTTTTGGTTTTGATCGAATTGTAGAAGCTATTGATCAATTTAGTCTTTGGCCTAAAGATATGCAACAAACAACGGTATTAATAACGATTTTCAATCAAGAATTAATATATCAATCAATTAAAGTTGCTCAAGAACTTCGTAAAGAGAATATAGCACTCGAACTTTATCCCGACGAATCAACCAAACTTGACAAGCAGTTAAAATATGCTGATAGAAAAGGCTTTCAGTATGCAATTATCATCGGTCCGGAAGAAAATGATCAAAATAAAATCAAACTCAAAAACATGACAACAGGGAAACAAGAAACACTTAGTGTTGATGAAGTAATAAAAAGACTCTATGAAAATCAATCCAAATAATGCCATTATTGAAGCCAATGCCGGAGTTGGAGGAGAAGAAGCTAAAATTTGGGCAGCCGATCTTTTAAATTCCTACGCTAAATTTGCTCAAAAAAAAGGATTTAAATTAGTATATATTGACTTGAATATAATAAAAGTCGCGGGAATAGATGTTTTCAATTTTTTTAAGAACGAAACCGGTGTTCATCGAGTACAACGTATTCCCGATACTGAACGTCGTGGTCGTATCCATACATCTACCGCGGTGATTTTAGTGTTGCCGGAAATCCTTCAATCAGACACTAACATTAATGAAAATGACCTTGAATGGGATTTTCACCGTGCTGGGGGACACGGGGGACAAAACGTAAATAAAGTAGAAACTGCAGTTCGTCTTCGGCATAAACCTACAGGAATTGTCGTTTCTTGCAGTCAACAGAGGTATCAACAGGCAAATCGCCAGATTGCACTGCAGCTACTTCAAGCAAAACTATATCAAAAAGATGTGGAAAAAAGAAAAGGACTGGTCTATTCATATGTTTCAAATGTAGGAACCGGAGAGCGAGCAGAAAAAATCCGAACCTATAATTTCCCACAAAATAGATTGACTGATCATAGAACAGGAAAAAGTTATTATAATCTAGAAGATGTGATAGAGCAGGGCAGATGGGAAAAAATTATGATATAATTTAATGTCATGAAAAAAGATATTCACCCTACATATTTTGTGGATACAAAAGTCACCTGTTCCTGCGGTAATACTTTTACAACGGGTTCAACAAAACGAGAACTTCGAGTTGAAGTATGTTCCCATTGCCACCCTCTCTATACAGGTGAGAAACGTTTTGTCGACACCTTAGGTCAAGTAGGTAAGTTTCAAAAAAAACAACAAATTGCAAAGGATCTTGAAGCAAAACTACCAAAAAAGAAAAAAAGACAAGTGGAAAAACAAGATTACCAACCAAAGACACTTCGTGAACTTTTAGGACAGATGTGATTAATTACCGTTGAATTAAAGCCTCATTTTAAGTATAATTTTTAGATGAATCCACAACAATCTTCGCAAAAAGGTGCAAAAGAATATACGGCACAATCGATTAAAGTCTTAGAAGGATTGGAACCAGTCAGAAAAAGACCTGCGATGTATATCGGCACGACTTCACTCGACGGAGTTGACCATTGTTTATCCGAAATAGTAGACAATGGTATCGATGAAGCACTTGCGGGATTTGCCAAGAATATATATGTAACGCTAGAAAAAAACAGTTATATGACTGTTTGTGATGATGGTCGAGGTATCCCGGTCGATGAAGTGAAGGGTTATAAAAAATCAGCGCTTGAGATTGTTATGACTAAGCTTCATGCAGGAGGTAAGTTTGATGGAAAGAACTATAAAGTATCCGGAGGATTGCATGGTGTTGGTGCAAGCGTTGTCAACGCCTTATCAGATCATTTTATAGTAGAAGTCAAACGAGATGGTAAACTGTACCGTCAGGAATATAAACGAGGTACGCCATTAAGTAAAGTTACTGAAGTCAAAGATTCAAAAATAAATCATCCTTTTTCTACCGGAACAGCGATTTCCTTTCTACCTGATAAATCAATTTTTACTCAAGGAATTGATTTGCCATTTAAACAAGTTCGAAAAAAAATCAAAGAACGAGCCTATCTCATATCATCGGTTTTTTTTCGAATTGCAGATAAACGAGAAAATAAACTTTATGGATTGTTTTTTGACGGTGGAATATTATCCCTTCTAACTGATATAAATCGCAATAAAAGAACCATTCATGAGCCAATATATTTTAAAAAGGGAGTTGACGATATTGAAATTGAAGTAGCTATACAATTTAACGATACAATCGTTGAAAACATTTTGTCTTTCGTAAATGTCATAAACACCAGAGAAGGAGGAACGCATCTTACTGGATTTAGAATGGCGCTTACACGAGCAGTCAATTCATATGCCAAGAAGGAAGGATTCTTAAAAGACGGCAATGACTCACTATCGGGTGAAGATATCAGAGAAGGATTAACCAGTGTTGTATATATTAAAATGCCATCGACAACGCTGCAATTTGAAGGCCAAACAAAAACTAAACTTGGTAATGCTGAAATTCAAGGCTTAGTTCAAACAGAAGTTAATAAATTTCTGGATCAATATTTTGAAGAAAATCCAAGAGTCGCTCGAGAGATAATCGGTAAAATATTACTTGCCCAAAAAGCTCGATTGGCCGCTAAAGCTGCGAAAGACGCAGTATTAAGAAAAGGCGCTCTTGAAGGATCAACTCTACCTGGCAAATTGGCTGATTGTCAAGAAAAAGATGCATCAAAATCAGAGCTATTTTTAGTAGAAGGAGATTCAGCAGGCGGATCGGCTAAGCAAGGTAGAGACCGAAGATTTCAGGCTATTCTTCCCTTGAGAGGTAAAATATTAAATACGGAAAAGGCTTATCTTGATAAAGTATTGAATTTTAAGGAATTAAAAGATTTGGTCATAGCACTCGGTATGGGAATAGGTGAAAATGTCGATTACAACAAATTACGCTATCACAAAATAATTATCATGACAGATGCTGACGTCGACGGTGAACATATTCGTACTCTTATTCTGACTTTCTTTTATCGTCATATGAAGTCAGTTGTTGAACATGGACATTTATACATTGCTCAACCGCCACTCTTTCGCGTTTCATTAGGTAAGGAATTCCGTTACTGCTATTCTGATGAAGATATAACCAAGGTTAAGGATTCTTTCAAAACTCAAAGCAATAATCTAATCATTCAGCGTTATAAAGGTTTGGGAGAAATGAATCCAGATCAACTATCAATAACAACCATGAATCCTAAAAATCGCATGCTTAAACAAGTTAAAATAGATGACGCTGAGGAAGCAGATCAAGTTTTTTCGATGTTAATGGGTGATGAAGTACCGCCAAGAAAAAAATTTATCCAAGCACATGCTAAATCAGCAGAACTGGATATATAAAATTGTTACAAATTACATGTGACACGTAACACAAATTTAAAATTTTTAACGTGAAACGTGCTACATGATACAAATTAATCATGAACATATCATCTGGAAAAAATCCACCTTCAGAAATTAACGTTTATATCGAAATTCCTCAAGGCTCAGCTATTAAATATGAACTCGACAAAAAGTCCGGAATAATATTTGTTGACCGTTTTAACTACACGGCAATGGTCTATCCATTTAATTACGGATTTATCCCGGGTACTCAAGCGGAGGATGGTGATGCAACAGACGTTTTAGTCATATCGTCATATTCTGTTTTTCCAGGAACTGTAATTCCTGGTCGTCCGATAGGCCTTTTGGAAATGGAGGATGAGGCGGGTATAGATACAAAAATCATTGCTGTTCCGACAGTAAAAGTTGACCCATTCTATCAGACAATAAATGATATAACAGATCTACCCGAAGCTTTAAAAATTAAGATTAAACATTTTTTTGATCATTACAAAGAAATAGAACCAGAAAAATGGGTTAAAACAAAACAATTTCTGGGACAAAAAGAAGCCAAACAGGCTATAGCAAATACATTAAAGTAACTTTTTTTTTATGGATGAAATTATAGAAAATACACAAGCAGGAATTGCACAAACCGAGATCTCAACTGAAATGAAGCGGGCATATCTTAATTATGCGATGTCGGTCATCGTCGCAAGAGCTCTGCCCGATGTCAAAGACGGTCTTAAACCAGTGCATAGACGAATTCTATATGCTATGCACAGACTTGGGCTTGGGTTTTCAAGCCGTTTCTCCAAATCTGCAAAAGTCGTTGGAGAGGTATTGGGAAAATACCATCCGCATGGAGATGTTCCGGTCTATGATTCGCTAGTCCGTATGGCACAGACCTTTTCAATGCGATATCCGCTAGTTCGTGGACAAGGTAATTTTGGATCCGTTGATGGGGACCCACCAGCAGCTATGCGTTATACCGAAGTGAAACTGGAAAAGATTGCTGATGAAATGTTAACCGATCTTGATAAAGACACTGTTGAGTGGGAGGATAATTTTGATTCAACCTTAAAAGAACCAAAGTATTTAGCCGCAAAGCTACCTAACTTGCTCTTGATGGGAGCTGAAGGTATTGCTGTTGGTATGGCTACTAAAATCCCTCCCCACAATTTGTCTGAAATAGTGACAGGCATAATCCGCATAATCGACGATACATCCAAAGAGAAAAAGAAGCAAAAAAAAGTTGTGACTGAAATAAATGTTGAAAATCCGAAATTAGGCAAACTCCATGCAACATCGCTAATTTTTAATACTTCACTTGACTCATTAATGGAAGATATCAAAGGTCCGGATTTCCCGACTGGCGGACTACTGTATGGTCTGGAAGATATACATAACACCTATGCAACCGGTAGAGGAAAAATGCTTTGTCGGGCTAAAATTTCAAGTGAGGAAACCAAATCGGGAAGAAACTCAATAGTCGTTAAGGAATTGCCATATCAAGTAAATAAGGCTGACTTGGTTGTAAAAATTGCCGACTTAGTCCGTGATAAAAAAGTCGTTGGAATTTCTGACCTTAGAGATGAGTCAGATCGCGATGGAATTAGATTAGTCATTGAATTAAAACGTGACGCAGTTTATAAAAAAGTATTAAATAACCTTTACAAGCATACCGAGCTACAAACTACATTCCCAGCAAACATGGTTGCTTTGGTTGATGGCACACCACAAAGCTTATCATTAAAGGCAATTCTAGAATATTATCTTCGACATCGCGTAGAAGTAATAACTAGAAGATCTCAATTTGAACTTAAAACGGCCAGAGCTCGTGCTCATATTTTAGAAGGACTTTTAATCGCCCTTGCTCATATAGATGAAGTGGTTGAGATAATAAAAAAATCTAAATCTGAAGCAGACGCAAAGACAAAATTGATGACACGATTCAAATTGTCCGATATTCAATCACAAGCAATCTTGGACATGCAGCTTAAGAGATTAACTGGTTTGGAGGTAGAAAAAATCGAATCTGAACTTAAAAAATTAAAAGACCTTATTGCACATCTATTAAGTCTACTAAATGACAACTTTATGATACTTAAAGTCGTCAAAGATGAACTTTTAGAATTAAGAAACAAGTATGGCGATGAGAGAAAAACCGTAGTTTATAAATATAAACCTGGCGAATTTTCGGATGAGGAGCTAATTGAAAATAAAGAAGTCATTGTTACATTAACTAAGGAAGGATATATCAAACAAGTACCTAAGGAAACTTATAAAGTACAAAGACGGGGAGGCAAAGGGGTGACGGGTATCGAAAACAAGGAGGGTGACGATGTCTTCTATATTACAACCGCTATGACTCATGATTCAATGCTTTTTTTTACCAATAAAGGGAAAGTATATCAGACCCGGGTCTGGGAAATTCCTCAAGGGACACGTATTGCAAAAGGTAAGGCTCTTGTTAATCTAATTAATATTGCTTCTGAAGAAAAAATAACTTCAATTTTAAATTATACCCCTTCGGAAGATGCTAAAGATAACAATATAGTTATGTGCACGTCCAAGGGAACAGTAAAAAAAACTCACCTCAGTGATTTTAAAAATATACGGGGAAGTGGAATAATTGCGATTAGATTGACGTTAGGTGATGAATTACTTTGGGTAAAAATCACTGATAACAAACATAATATCGTTCTTGCTTCCCACCAAGGAAAAGCCATCGTCTTCTCAGAAAAAGATGTAAGAGAAACGGGTCGAAACAGTATGGGAGTTAGAGCCATCAATTTAAATAAAAACGATCATGTAACTAATATGGACGTATTCCCTCAAAATCAGAAGGATAAAAAAATTATAGTCATTACAGAAAGAGGCATTGGGAAAAAAACCAAAATTGCACTATTTAGATTCCAAAAACGTGGTGGTAAAGGCGTAAAAATTGCCAATATTGACGAACGGACCGGTCCCATTTCTTTCTCGAGCGTCATAGAAAATGAAGAAAATACTTTACTTATCACATCAAGAAAAGGCCAGGTTGTTAAAATTCCCGTCAAAACAATACCAACTCTATCTAGAGAAGCAAAAGGTGTTATATTGATGCGCTTTTCTGATAAATTGGATAAAGTGGTATCAGCCACATTTATCTAATAATTTATGAAGAGATTTGATGGTAAATCAATAGCCCTAATAATACGATCCCTTCTAAAAAAACAAGTTAAGGTTGAAAAATTAATACCTAAACTGGTAGTTTTTTCTGTTAAACCTGACGATGAAGGTTCATCATTCATTGCAACCAAACAAAAAGCTACACTCGAATTAGGCGGTCATTTTGAATTGATAACTTATAAAAAAACGCCACGCTTTGAAGATTTCGCGCGAAATATTTACCGAATCACCCATGATGATAAAACTACTGGGGTAGTTATTCAAAAACCACTACCTGCAGGACTTGATACATCAACGATTTATGGGTATGTCCCTGATATTAAGGAAATTGAAGGTCATAAGATAAAAACTACTTATTGTCCACCAATAGCTTTAGCTGTGTTAACTCCATTAAAATATTATTTCATGCAGAACGGTAAATTAAAAGGTCCAGACTTAATTTTTGATATGGATCGCGATTTGCGCGAATTAAAAAAAATTATAAAAAAAAGAAAAATAGTGGTAATTGGTCGCGGAGATACGGGTGGCAAACCAATAGGTGAAGTATTTACCAAAAACAAAATAAATTTCATCGGTGTTAATAGTCAAACACCAAACCCGGAAAGATTTTATCAGGAAGCAGACATAATTATTTCGGCGGTAGGAAAAAAGGTCCTAATGCCACAAACATTAAAAAAAGGAATTATATTGATCAGCATAGGACTTCACCGTGAAAGCGATCAATGGAAAGGCGATTACTTAGAGAATGAGATAAAGGATATCGCATCATTTTATACACCAACGCCAGGAGGTGTAGGACCGCTTGACATTGCGTATCTTATGTACAACTTGGTCCAAGCTACACGAAGTCAAAAATAATATCATCGGTTTTTAAATAGGTTTAAAAAAACTTCTTTTGGTATTTCAATTTTACCGATATTTTTCATTGATTTTTTGCCTTTTTTTTGTTTATCAAGTAGTTTGTCTTTTCTTGTTCTATCACCACCATAAAGCTTCCCTGTGACATCTTTTCTATAGGGAGCAACTCTTGTTGATGCAATGATTTTACCTTTAAATTCTGCTTGGATGCGAACTTCATATTGTTGTCGAGGTATAAGATCTTTTAAACGTGAGGTAAGAAATTGTCCTCTAACTTGTGATCTTTGAGTAACGACATATTCTGAAAATTCTTCAACTGGATCACCATTTATTAGAATCAACAGTTTTCCAGCATCACAAGATTCATATTTCTTAAATGTCCAATCAAATGATGCAAATCCGGAAGTGACAGTTTTTAATTGATCAAAAAATGTAGCCACAATTTCAGCTAGTGGAATCTCATAATGTAAATAAATATGAATTTTATTATCCATAGTGATAAACCGACCTCGTGACTGTTCGCACAGTCGCATCACCGGACCAGTATATTCTTGAGGAGTTACTATGGTAACATCGGTTATTGGCTCTTCAAATTCATTTTGATTTTTGATTTTTTGTTTGTATTCAACTGTCGGTGGAGTTAAAATAATACTTAAATCAAACTCTCGCTCTAAACGTTCGCGAACTACATCTGCATGAAGGAGTCCTAAGAATCCAACTCTAAATCCACTACCCAAAGCCTTACTGTTTATAGTTACAGATGATAATGATGCGTCATTTAGACTTAGCTTCTCAAGTGAATCTTTGAGCCGAACAAAATCATCACTGTCTGTCGGAAATACACTGGCAAATACCATAGGCTTATTCTTTCTGTATCCGGGTAGAGGATCATCTAAGCTCTTCTCACTCTGAATAGTATCACCAACGTGTACTTGATGAATATCTTTTAGTTTTGTAACGATATATCCAATCTCACCGCTTCTAAGATCTTCTTTTGATTGAATATTTGGTGTAAAAATACCAACTTCTTCGACCTCGAAATAACAGTTTGTCGCAATCAGTTTCAATTTTTCTCCCTTTTTTATCATTCCGTTAAACACCCTGACAAAAGCAATGACACCTCGAAATTGATCAAAATATGAGTCAAATATTAGCGCCCTGACATTGCCGACAGCGTTCAAGCTTGAAATAGGTGGTGGAATGGTAGTAATTAATACTTTTAAAAGCTCATCAATATTTTGTCCGGTTTTTGCCGATATTTCATATATATCATTTTCATTAATACCCAAAAATTCACTTAGTTCTTCTTTTGTTTTTTTTACTTGCGCATGTGAGATGTCAATTTTATTTACAACGGGGATAATAGTCAGATTCTGTTCAATGGCTTTGTAGGTATGAGCGATCGTCTGCGCTTGAATACCTTGGGTTGCATCTACTAATAATATTGCTCCTTCAACGCAAGCCAGTGTCCTCTCAACTTCATAAGAAAAATCAACATGCCCGGGCGTATCAATCAGATTTAATATATATGATACATAGGATGTGGGATGTGAGACGTGAGAAGCTGGATTTTGAAGTGGGATTTCTTGATATTTTTGATCATTAGATTTCCCACTTCCTACTTCATTTTCCAACCTCCCACTTCCTACTTCGCACCTCATTTGATACATCATTCTAACCGGTGCTAGTTTTATCGTAATCCCACGTTCACGAGATATCGGATTTTTATCCAAAAGTTGTTCTACATGCTTGCCTTTCTCAACAACTCCGGTGATCTCTAAGATTCGATCAGCCAAGGTCGATTTACCATGGTCAACGTGCGCTATAATTGCGAAATTTCTGATGTTAATCATACCGTTTATAAATTGTTACTGAAGGATGATCAAATACCGTCCAAGTCTCCTCAGCAGACTCATCAGGAAATTCCATAATCGTCCGACCTAACACGCTAATTTTTGGATAAGATGTAATTTTGGCAACTTGTCTAAACCCTAATTTACCCGAGATTAATTCTTGATAATATTGATTTAACTTGGGATATTTTTTAGCGAGTTCATTACATCTCGCCGGTTCATAACCGTTAAGTATAGAACTCGGGTATTTGAAATTATCTTCAAAACAAGTATGATTATAAATTATTCTTCTCGATGGAATAATTATGTAATTGGCTCTCGCCATATTTTGTTGAAGACTAGCCTCAAGTGATGGATCCTGATCAAGATCATAGAAATTGAATACCATCATGTCATAATGAATATTTCTTGTGTCATAGAACGAAGAAAGTATTGGAATATCGATAACATTGGCTGTCTCCGACAGTATAGAGGACTCAGTGGTAATGTTTTGATATATCCATTTTGACGCTGAAAAACGCACATCAGGATTAAGATAGATCGAAGCGTAACTTATACCTGGGATTATGAGAAGAAATATAAGAATAATCCCACCAAAATTTAACAGCAATTTTGATAGCTTATATTTTTTTGCCAACAAATATATTTCAACTAACATTATGATCACAATTAAAGTTGTTATCGGAAAAATAGGTGAGATAAATCTTGTCCATTTTGCATATAAAAATGATGTTGGAATAAAATAGATAAGAAAAAAAAGACGTAACATTATATATTCTTTTTTTCGCCAAGACAGACATATAAAACCAACAATGCACAAGAAATATTGAGAGAATCCCAAAGCATATGGAAAAATTTTTATCAACTGAAAGATTATCGGAATAGATAAAAAGAACGAACGAGTATAAAAAACTGGTATAGATCCGTCTCCAACGCCAACTTCATATCTAATAGTACTGATAAAAGCATTCCAATTGATAATACTCTGCCAGGAAAAAATGGCGCTAATTATGATTGTTACGGCAATAATTAGGAAAATACCTGATAATGATGCTATAAGAAATAAAAGTTTACTCAAAAGAACTTTTGTTAATTTCCTATACTTTGATTTCTTATATAACTCTTTTAAAATGATAGAAATAATCGGGATAAGTAAAAAACTTATACTTGATACTTTGGTCGCAATAGACAATCCACAAAATATAGCAACCTTAAGTAAATCAAAAGTATTGTGCTTTTTTTCTATCAAAACTTTTAAACTCAAATATGAGATTAAAGAATAAAAGAGCATCAGCAAGCTTTCAGTAGTGCCAAAATGAGAAAATTGAATACCATAAGGTACAAATATAATAATAAGCCAACATGCAACTTTTAGAATGAAGAATTGGTTATCATCTGGCTTAAACCATTTTAGAGATCTATTCAGTAATGTAAATATTTTGAATAATACAAAAGCATTTAAAATTGAGGATAAAAATGAAATCATCCTTAATGCAATAATGACTTCATCGAATCTATTAAAATCCATACCTTGCCGTAACATGTGTATTATTAGAGCAAAAATATACCCAAGATATATATTGAACTGACCATAAGCAAAAAAGTTCGGGTTAAAACATGTCTTTAACCATGAAACATGAAGCACAAAACTTGAAACATTACATTTCAGATTCAAGACAGCGTCAGCCATATTTCTTTCATCAGGATGCATCGGGTAGGGAAGTCCCCAATCAAGACCAACGCTTCTTGAATAAAAAAGGAGAAAAAAAAGGAGCAAAAAAACGATCTTTTTCATTCAATAATTATACAAAAATGTTTCATGTTTCATGCTTCAGGTTTCATGAAACTATTTTCTCCCATGGAAACTCATCTCTTCCAAAATGTCCATATGCCGCGGTATTGAAATAGATTGGTCGTAGAAGATCGAATTTGTCGATGATTCCTTTTACAGATGTGTCAAGCAGCTTTGTCATTAAACTATTTATAACTTTAAAAGATTTTTTTGCTGTACCAAATGTCTCTATTTGTTGCATGACCGGTTTTCTAGCGCCGATAAAATATGCCAATCTCACTTCACAGCGATCGGCCAATCCGCAAGCAACGATGTTTTTTGCTAAGTATCGAGCTGCATATGCACCTGAACGATCAACTTTTGTGGGATCCTTTCCAGAGAAACATCCCCCACCGACATGACACATACCGCCGTAGGAATCAACAACAATCTTTCGACCGGTGACGCCCGAATCCGCTGCCGGGCCGGAGAAATGCCAAACACCGGTTCCATTAAACATAAATTCTTTTAATGTAATTTTATATCCAAATTCATTTAAAACCGGTTTAACAACATAATTGAAAATATCATTTTTAACCGTGCTTATCGAAACACTTTTCAGATGGGGGACAGCCATGACTATTTGTTCAACGGACACAGGTTTAAATTTATTATAACCAACAGTCACTTGAGATTTACCATCGGGTCGAAGATAATCAAGCTTTTTATTTATCCGAATCTCATCAACCTTCATCACTAATCTATGTGCTATTGAGATTGGTAAAGGCATATAATTTTTAGTGTCTGAACAAGCAAAACCAAACATCATTCCCTGATCTCCTGCTCCTTCATCATCGACGCCAACTGCTATTTCCGGTGATTGAGTATGGACTTTAACAGTGATTGGGGAATTAAATGTAAATTTTAATTCCGGGTCAGTATATCCTAATTTTTTTATGACGTTCTTGGTTATTTTTTTAAAATCTAATTTGGCTTTTGTTTTAAGTTCTCCTACCAATGCTACAAAATCTTTGCCGACCATTGCTTCAACTCCAACATGGGAGTGTTTATCTACACTTATGGCCGCATCTAAAATCGCATCGCTGATTTGATCACAAATTTTATCAGGATGCCCAGCACAGACAGACTCGGAAGTAAAAGTTGTTTTGATCATATGTATTGCTTTAATTATTAAAAAAACTCCCCGTAGGGAGCTTGTTTGCTCGGTTTTTCGGCCGACCTTATCATCCCTTGTTCGGGCTAGTCTTGGCACCATTCCGCTTCACAAACGGATGGTTGTCGGATAGGTCATAACGAGCTAGTTCTCATCCCTATCTCTCTTGATAATAATACTTTACTAATATTAACTAATTTTGATTAATATTTCAATTGTTTAAGTACCTTCTCGCCAAGAGGTTAAATATTTCTTTTGTTCCTGGGATAATTTATCAATTGAAATGCCTTGACTTTTAAGTTTCATTGAAGCAATGGACCGATCTAACTTTTCCGGAAGTTTATACACTTTTGGTTTTAATTTTCCTTTATTCCTCCATAGATATTCAGCTGCTAATGCTTGCCCAGAAAAACTCATATCCATAACGGATGCCGGATGCCCTTCAGCGGCAGCCAAATTTACTAGTCGTCCTTCTGCTAATAGATATATTTTCTTATTTCCTAAATCATATTCTTCAACAAAGGGACGGACCTGACTGACTTTCTTTGAGAGTTTCTTTAAGGCACCTTTATTAATTTCTATATCAAAATGTCCGGCTTGTGCCAAAATGACACGATTCTTTGCTTTCATAAAATGTTTCTCCGTAATGACATACTTATTGCCTGTAGTTGTTAACACTATATCAGCATTAACGATTGCTTTGATAAGTGGCATGACTAAAAAACCATCCATTTTAGCTTCTAATGCTTTGATGGGATCAATTTCACAGACAACGACATTCGATCCCATACCACGCGCTCGATTAGCGACGCCCCGCCCACACCAACCATAACCACAGATAACAAACGATCGACCGGCTAATAATACGTTGGTAGCACGAATGATACCATCAATAGTTGATTGTCCTGTTCCATAGCGATTATCAAAGAGATGTTTAGTTTGATTATCATTTACTGCCAAGACGGGAATTTTAAGTTCACGCGCTTTTGCCATAGCTTTAAGTCTGATAACTCCTGTGGTCGTCTCTTCACACGATCCAACTACATCCTTGATAAGTTCGGTTCTTTTCTGATGAATAAGAGTAACCAAATCACAACCATCATCCATAGTTAAATTTGGTTTGTAATCGGCCGCTTGATTTAAATGTTTGTAATAAGTTTGATTATCTTCACCTTTTATGGCAAATACGGGAATTTTGTGGTTTTCTACTAGAGCAGAAGCAACAGCATCATTAGTGGATAGAGGATTTGATGCACATAAAACCACTTTAGCGCCTCCTGAAACAAGCGTGATCATCAAATTGGCTGTCTCGGATGTCACATGTAAACACGCAGCCAATGTAACACCTGACAGAGGTTTACTTATAGAAAATCTGAGTCTTATCAGATTTAATACCGGCATCTCATTTGATGCCCACTGAATAAGTTTTTGCCCTTCTGGAGCTTTTTGCAGATCTTTGATATCGTATTTCATAGATATAATTTAGGTAATATGTATTCTACATCAAACTCTTGATTTTGTTAACACGATCGCAAAATCGCTTGTCGGTAAATTTATAATTGACTGTACCATATTTTTCTACGCTAAAACTGGCTAGAGCATTCCCCCAGATTAGACAATCTTTCATATTCTTTCCTTCAAGAAATGCTGCTAAATAACCCCCCCGAAATGCATCACCTGCACCTGTTGGATCAACGGGATTTGATATCTTATAACCGGGGACATCAATTGTCAATCGTTTTGATTCATATCTTACTCCCTTATTCCCAAGCGTAGTGATAACCTCGATTCCTTGCGAACAGATCTCTTGTATAGACCAATGAGTTACTTTTTTTATCGATGCAATTTCATAATCATTTCCTATTAGAAACCGACAAAATTTTATTCCTAATTTTAACTTTTCAGGTGAAATCCATGTCAATGTCATTCCTGGATCAAACATATAGGGAATTTTATTGTCAATAAGTTGATCTAGATGGCTTAAAAAAGCCCGTGGGGCTGTAGCTGATAAGATCATAAAGCATTTGTCATTAAAATTGTCTTTCAGATTAATCTCAGCAGCTTTTGCTAATGCTCCATGATAATAACCCCAAATCTGATTATCGCCCTTATCAGTAATGACCTTACCGGTTGCGGAAAAAGACTTTTTGTCTTGAATAAGAAAATCTAAATTAATTTTGTGCTTTTTAAAAAATGATTTAAATGCAAGTCCATCCTTGCCTATAGAAGACAAAATTGATATTTTTTTTGAAGTAAGCAGTCGCGCGCCATAAACAATATTGGTGGCTGTTCCACCTAATTGTCTTTCTAATCGATCTACTACAAAAGACACATTTATTTGGTGCAGCATTTTGGGATTTAAATATTTGACAAAATATGAAGGAAAATCCATTATCTCGTCATATGCAACCGATCCACTGACAATCAATTGATCATAAACCATAAATCTTGAATTATATCTTAAAACGATATTTCTTACCGAATTTTTTACCGTTTTTTAACGTAGCCGAGACTTTTAAGGTGACATTTTTCACATTGTTATCATAGCGATATACACCGGAAGATGCAGTCCCGAATACCAATTCACGCGATAGGCTATACTTTCCCTCAGTATTGATAGTCCCCATTGCACCCTGCGGGCCACTGGCAGAGTCATAACTTAGACTATAAGTTAAAGAATTAGCAGTATTAAGATTCTTAAAATATATTATGAGAGCATGTCTGTCTCTCCTTAACTTAGGCGCTATTGCGATTGTTGCAACGAGTACTTTATTGATTTTAGTTGTTTTTTTTGCTTGTGGTAATATTTTTTTTGCAGCAGATACAGAAGACACACATAGCCAAAATAAAATTACTATTATGATCGAATATTTAGCCATATTAAACTAGTTTAACAAATAAATAGTTCGTTGTAAAATTATTCAACAATTGTTAAACTTAAATGAAATAATGAAAAGAATAATTCTAATTTTAGCTGTAGCCATAAGTAGTGCAATTTTTGTTTTTGTTCTATGGAAATCTCAAAAAAGTCCAAAGACAATATCTCCTATTACGCAAGAAAAACCCTTATCAGTTGAAGCAAATAAACAAGAAACAGAAGCACAATACGATGATCAATCTGGTTTTAGTTTTAATTATCCATCCGATCTTAAATTAGACTCAATACCAAGTGAAAATGAAAACCAATATGCTCATATTATTTTAAAGTCCAATGATAAAGAAGGGTCAACCGAAATTGTCATAGAAGATACTAAAGAATCTAGTATTCATGATTGGGCAAAAAAAAATAAAGTAGTACTCGATAATGCAACGTCTGTTTCTTTCGCAAATATCAAGGGCCAACAACTAACTGATAAAAATCAGTTTATGACGATAGGAATTGATCAGGGAATTATATTTAAAATTATTTCACAGTTGGGGAATGAATCCGATTACTGGAAAGCAGTCCATGGCGATATCATTTCAACTTTCAAATTTAAGGAGTCTTCATTAGAAACTCCAGTTAACAGTAATACAGAGTCACAAAATCCCTCTCAATCTGACGATGTTGAATTTACAGAAGAAGAAGACTTGTCAGATTGACATAATATCACATTTATCTCATGAAAATACTAATTACAGGAAGTGACGGTCTAGTTGGATCACATTTAGTCAATTATTTAACTGACCAACATCGTGATTATAATCTATTAACACCTGATCTTAATAATTTCAATCTTTTAAATCCACAGTCTGTTACCAATTTTATAGGTATAAATAAGCCGGAACTAATTATACATTTTGCCGCCTATACGGACGTTAGCAAAGCTCAAGAAGAAATAACTAATGAGAATGGCTTTGTTTGGAAAATTAACGTCACGGGCGTGCAGCAAATTGTAAAGATCTGTAAAAGTGAGAATATTCCACTAATTCATATATCCACGGATATGGTCTTTTCGGGAAGTAGTAATGACCCAGGCCCTTACGACGAAAATCACCCGTCAGAGAATCAAGAGGATAAGTTATGTTGGTATGGATGGACCAAGAAAAAGGCTGAAGATATAATTACTTCATCATTGACGAACTTTACTATTTTACGCATTTCAAATCCCGTTCGACACACGTATACTTTAAAACCTGATTATATAAAGAAAATATTAGAAACGTTAAAAAAAAACAAAGAAATCTCCCTTTTTACTGATCAATATTTGACGCTCACATTTATAGATGACGTATCGAGCGCAATTGAAAGGTTAATCAATAAACCACATTCCGGATTTATACATATCTCAAGTTCAAATTTATTTACTCCATATGATTTAGGTATATATTTAAAATCAAGATCAAAACTTCCTGAAGGAAAAGTATTAAAATCATCATTAGATAGTTACGTTAATGAAACTGGTCGTAAGACTCGTTATCTTAAATTTGGAGGACTCAAAGTGACGAAGTCAGGTCAATTTTTAGATATGCATTTCCCTTCATGGCAACGAATTATTGACAATATAACTTGATAAGAAATTAACTACTCCATCCATTAGGATATTTTTTATACCACTTGATTAATGAATCTATAGTATCATCCAAAGATCTTTTATGTGACCATTTCAAGAGGTCTTTAGCTTTTTTTGTTGAGGCGATCATTTTGGCATATTCACCTTGTCTTGGTGCAGTTTTTCTCAATTCAAACTCAGCTCCTGTTAACTCTTTTACTTTTGAAACTATTTCTAAAACCGAGTATCCTCTCCCTGTACCTAGATTTATTATTTCGCTTTTACCGCCATGTTCCAAGTGTTCTAAACTTGCGATATGGGCTTCATTGAGATCAACGACATTTACGTAGTCCCGGATAGGTGATCGATCCGGTGTATCAACTTCCGGACAAGTCAAATAGAATGGTGCGATTTTAAGCGTTCCTCGTACAACATTTTGAATTAAATGAACTGAAGGCTTTTTTGAATCTCCAATTTCACCATCATCAAGCGCACCTGCAACATTAAAATATCGTAAGATCACATATTTTATGCCCAATAACTTCCCGAACCAGCTGATCATTTTTTCCGTCATTAATTTAGATTCTCCATAGGGATTTAATGGTTCGGTAGAATGATTTTCATCAATGGGGATATGTGTGGAATCACCATAGACTGCACACGTTGAAGAGAAAATTATTTTATTAATGCCGAAATTTATCATCGATTGCAACAAGTTCAGAGAACCATAACAATTGTTATAGAAGTATTTTTGAGGTTGATGCATAGATTCATCGACTGATGCAGACGCAGCATAATGAATAACAGCTGAGATATTTTTTTCGATCTTAAAAAGTGGCGTTAAATCGGAAGTCAGATCCTTTGAATAAAAACGCAATTTATCATCTCCAAATTCTTTTATCATTTTTTCCAACGGCTGTCTAAAGCCGGTTGAGAAATTATCAATAGCAACTACCTCAAAACCTTTTTTTAAAAAAAGATAAGTTGATATTGAACCGATATAACCACCCGCGCCGGTTATTATGATTTTCTTCATGTTTTTATTATAAATATCAGAGGAACTCCATCCCGCTCTATTTTTTTTATTATTTTACCTTTATAAAAGGTTTGCAAATTCCATCTAGAAAACGTAAAAACATAATCAGCGTCACGAATATTTTCTGTAGATTTCATATTTGGTTTAAAATAATATGTTGAAGATATGCTATTACCCTCTAGCTTAATAGTATACAATTTTTTTTGATCATTAATATTTTTATTAAACCACTCAGTGGCTTCTTTATATGCCTTGCCCCAGTAATCAGTTTCATACTGTCCATATGCGCCTTTCAAGCCTCCGACCAGCTCGTTGTAATAAATATACTGATATGGGTGTAATTTTATCATCTCGACAATTGTTAACACGGAATTTATGGCAATAAACACCATTAATACCAAGGAGACTATTTTTATCCGATAATTAAAAATGGTTTTAATTCCATATGAAGCGATAATTATTATCGGAATTGCTAAAAAAATAAAATGTCGCCAACCATCGTAAAGAACAGGTCTAAAAATTATTTGCAAAAGAAAGGGTACTACTAATAGCAAGACAAAAAATACGGCAATCAAACGTCTGTTATTTGTAATTTTCCGATGTAAGATTGTGGTCATACAAGTTATCAAACCAATAATTGTTAAAAAAATAATTCCGAGAGGAATTGTGATTATCATTGATTTAATCAAATAATACCAAGGCAACTCAGGAGCCAGGATATTTTTCCCTTCGAAAAGCACTGCTCCATTAAATGGAAAACTGCGACTTGAACGAAACGCATCAATTAAACCAATAATTGGTTTTCCCATTAAATAAAAATTGGTTAAATGCATAAATACTATAACCATTAAAATCATCATCAATGCTTTTGTTATAAATTTTTTAACTGGTAATTTATTCATATTATTTTCCACAAACATTATTATTAGACTAACAAAAAAAAGATATGCCAATATTTGACGTTGGTTTATTGATAAAGCCAGAATGAAACATAGTAACGCCGTCTTAAGAGCAGTTCTCTTGCTCCTTAAGTAAAATATAAAATACGCGCTAAAGCAGACAACGAAGAGTGCCGTTTGAATGTCTCCTGCATTATCAAAAACATCTCCATAGAAACGAGGCGCAAGAAAAAGCAGGATCATGGAAATAAAAGAGTATATTCTACCTATGTGTCTATTAACTACATAAGCAACCAAAATAAATATTGGGATAGAATATAAGGCTTTAATCAAATGAATCATTTCAAAACTTGCATTTTTAAGAAACTGCAATAGGAAAATCGTCATAATATCTATTAAGATGCCTTTGGATTGTATGTGAGCATTATATTGATCAATTGGGTACTTATATAAGACCTCATCCTGCAAGTTACTCTTAATGTTAAAAATATTAAATATCTTTATGATGAAATGTTTTGCAAACATAATATAACCCGGCTCATCCCACGAAATACCATAATGTTTGTAGGTAGAAAAAATAATTATTAATAAAAAAAATGTGAAAGAAATATGCAGATAATATTTTTCAATAAATCTAAATAGGCTCTCTTTTTTATAATAAATATCTTTCATGTTTTAATAATAAAGACCAACGGTACGCCATCCCTTTTAATGGTTTTTATAATTTGTCCGTGATACTGCTTATCACGTTGCCATCGAGTAAATGTAATAATATAATCTGCTTCTTCGGTTTTGGAGACTAAACTCATATTTTTTTTAAAATAATGAGATGCACTTAGTGAATTTCCCTCAACTTTGATATCATATAGTTTTTTTTCCTCGTTGATATTGGAATTAAACCATACGACCGCTTCCTTATATGATTTACACCAATAATCTGTTTCAAACTTGCCAAAGGCTCCGGGCAATCCTCCAATAAGTTCATTGTAATATATGTACTGGTAGGGATGAAGAATGATCATCTGCTTCATCACAGACAGGTAATTAATTGTAATGAATACACTGATTATAATTCGCAATACTGAATGTTTTAATTTTAATATAGAATTCAAACCTACGGATGCAAAGATAATCAGTGGAATAGTCAAAAACAAAAACTGTCGCCAACCATCATAAATAATTGGCCGGATAACAATTTGTAAAAGAAGAGGTATAAAAAAACTAGCAAAAATTATGAGATAGTTTAGTCGATTTATTAAAGTTTTCCTATGATTTTTTATAATAAAATATATTTTGATTATTCCCGTACCGGCTAAGAAAAGAGTAGACAAAGGTATCGTTATCAACATCATTTTTATGAGATAGTACCAGGGTAAAATAGAAGCGATTATATTCTTTCCTTCAAAAAGCACACTTTCTTGAAACTGAAAATTGGAAGCAGAAATAAAGAATTCAAAAAGACCTAATATCGGATGTGACCAAAGATAGGGATGAAACAGATGAAGAAAAAGAAGAAAGAAAATCAACAAGACTAGTTGCTTCTTAATTAAAATATGATTAAGGACTTTCTTTAACTTAACGTCAAGATAAATTAATATAAAAAAAGTCAACAGATAAAGATAGATAAATATGATTCTTTCATTGGCTGCCAATGCCAGAAGCAATGATAATATGATAGTTTTATATATATTTTGATTGCTTTTTATATAGTAAATAATAAAGGAAAGAGCCAGACCAAAAAAAAGAGCTGCTCTAACATCGACGGTGTTGTCAAATATATCGCCAAAAAATCTCGGGGAAAGAAGAAGAATGAAGAGAGAATAAAATCCCATCCGTCGTCCCAACAGATGTGATGATATTATAAAAACTACCAAAAAAATTGGAACCGATAACAAGGCCTTGATTAAATGGATCGTCTCAAAACTACTGTTGCGGAGCAGAAATAGTATTATAATAGTTATAATATCGAGTAAAACTCCATGGCCTTTGAGATGAATTTGAAACAACGGCCCTAGACGTTTTGAATCATCTATAAGATTATGTTTAATCTGAAAAAAATCAAAGAATTGGATAACGTAATGCTTACCGAAATCAATATAATATTGTTCATCCCATGAAATACCATAATCCTTATAGGTGACAAATAATAAACCTATCAATACGATTAAAAAAACAAGTACTAACGCATTACGACGTATAAAAACATTCATTTTTGTGCTATCAAAAACAGATTTCCGGCCGATAATTTCACGCTAAATTTACCAAAGCGAGTTTTATTTAATAATTTTAACATCATACTTTTTAGAGATAGAGGTAAAGGCGCCATTTTAGTCCAATGTCTGATATTATGAATATTAAATGCATTACCAATGGCTCTTATTTTGAAACCGTGTTTAACAAAGATCTTCACCATTGTATGTTGATCATATAGATAGGTATGTTCGATATCGATTATCGGACTTCTGTCTTTTAGAATTTTATTGGTCAAGGCACCTATATCGTGATTGTAAAATAAAACCAATCCATCTTTTTTCAATACTCTGTAACATTCAGCAATTAGGCTGTTTGGTTCTGGTATGTGATCAAGAGTTTGAAAACAACAAATCACATTAAAGAAATTAGCTTTGAAGATGTTGGGCCGAAAAATGTCTATGGTTATTTGCTTTCTAATATCCAATCGGGCTGTTTTCACAGATTCTTCTCCTGGTTCAATTCCAAAAATCTTCTTGTATCCTTGTCTCTTTGCCTCCTCCAAAAAAAAGCCGTTACCACAACCTATTTCCAATATATTGTTCTTTGAAACGTCAAAATTTTCTAAGAGTTGTAAATAATGACCATAGGTCTTTCTTAAGTTATCGGTGTGCTCGCCGTAATCAACATTACTTTTTTTATATAATTTTTCAATTTTGCCATAGTTTAATATTGGATTGGAGTATATCAATCCACAAAAACGACACTTTACAATCCGATAATGAATACGGTCGGGGAGACGACGGGCAGAAAAAATCTTTTCATCAATACCTTTGATATCAAAATTCGCTTTATACAAAACCGAATAATTGTTTTTTTCACATATAGCGCACTTTTGTTCAATCATCTTAGGTCTTTTTATGCTATTATACATCTACATTTTGTAGATTAATATGAATCTTCGTAAAAGTTTACGCAGGAAAATTGTTCAAGTCGCTTTTAACACCCAAAGTTCTTATTCACATATCGGATCATGTTTATCCTGTATTGATATTTTAATTGAGATCTATTTTCATCAAATGAAAAAAAATGATCAATTTATTTTATCAAAAGGACATGCATCTTTAGCTTTATATGTAATTCTTAACTATCAAAAAAAAATATCCGACGATATGCTAAATACTTATTTGAAGGAAAATACTTTATTAGGTATTCACCCAACATCCAACATGCCAAAACATATTCCCTTAGCAACGGGAAGTTTAGGCCATGGACTCTCATTTTCTGCAGGTCTAGCAATGGGATATAAAATGAAGTATAAAAAAAATGCTCAAAATGTCTATTGCATGATGTCAGATGGTGAATGTAATGAAGGTGCTGTATGGGAGGCTGCCCTTTTTTCTGCTCGACATAAATTAGACAACATTATTGCCATTATAGATAAAAATAGAATTCAAGCGTTTGATTATATCCATTCTGCGCTAGGTGATGCTGCCTCGTCTGAAAAATGGCGAAGTTTTGGGTTTGACGTTACAGAATGTGATGGCCATGATTTAAAGGATCTAAATATTGCATTATCAAAAGCAAAGAAATCTCATAAAGACAAACCTCACCTTATCATTGCCAACACTGTACGCGGAAAAGGTATCAATTCAATTGAAAATGATATCAAATCTAATTACGTCGTCATTGATGAAAAACTGTTAAATGAATCATTGATTGATATAGAAAAAATATGAGAAAACCATTTGCAGAAAATTTTATTAAACTGGCCGTACGTGATAAAAAAATAATCTTTTTGACGGGTGACCTTGGATTTAATGCTTTTGAACAATTAAGAGAAACAATCAATACCAGATTTATTAACGCCGGAGTCGCTGAACATAATATGGCTTCCGTTGCAGCAGGATTCGCTCAGGCTGGTTATAAACCTTGGATCTACAGTATCGCTCCGTTTGTCACTATTAAAATTCTTGAAGAATTAAGAAATGACATCTGCATTCATAATCGAAATGTAAAAATTGTAGGGCTTGGTGGTGGCTTTGACTATGGTTTGGCCGGGCCGACACACCATATTCTTCAAGATGTTAGTCTTATGTTATCTCTTCCTAACATGACTATCATTGCTCCTGGCTTTGTTGATGATATCGCGCCAGTGATAAAACAGGCCGATAAATTAATCAGTCCTGTTTATATCAGATTGACCAAAGGACAAGAAACTAACTTTAAGGTACCTATCTTTAAACCAATAAGAAAATTAATTGACGGAAAGAAAAAGACCGTGGTTGTTTTTGGTTCGATTATTATCGAAACTCTCCAAGCCATACTAAAAAATAAAAGGATGAGAGATGATTTTGATGTTTGGCTGGTTTGTCAATTTCCGATTAATATTCCCCCAGAATTAATCCGTTCGATTAGAAATACTGGTAATTTAATTATTGTGGAAGAACATCAAAAGAGTGGGTCCTTGGGTTCTGCATTAAAAGATACAGTAATCGATAATAAGATTTCCCTTAAATCTTTTCATCATCTGTGTGTTACAGGCTATAAATCGAATAAATATGGAAGCCGACAATTTCATTTAAAAGAAAATCAATTGGATTCGGATAGTATTTATCTTACATTGAAAAAGGATTAAAAAACATCTATGAATAAAAAAATACCAGGGCCGATTGCGATTTTTGGTGTTGGTGGCTTAATTGGTTTTAATTTGTTTAGGGACTTAATCACATCTAGAACAGATGTATACGGCCTCTCACATGATCCCGCTAACAACTGGCGATTAAAAACCCTTAAAAAAAATGGTTCTCAAATAATTAAATGCAATATCCTAAATATTAAAGAAATTGAAAATTTCATTGTCAGATATCGACCACAAACTATTTTCAATTTAGCTGCCTATGGTGCTTATTCAAATCAAACAGATCCAAAACAAATCTATAAAACAAATTTTGATGCCACTTTTCATATAATTGAAACATTAAAAAAGAATAGATTTTCTATATACATTCATGCTGGATCACAATCAGAATATGGGTTAAATTGCGATCGTCCTGATGAAGAGAGTAAACTTATTCCAAACAGTCATTATGCCGTATCAAAAGTCGCATCATATTATTTACTAAAATATTATGCTTGCGTTGAAAAACTTCCCCTGATTCATGTAAGATTCTATTCTGTATATGGTCAATTTGAGGAACCGACAAGATTGATTCCGACGCTTCTTAGAAGTATTCAGAATAATACATTACCTAATTTAGTTGATCCAAATATTTCGCGAGATTTCGTATATATTGACGATGTCGTTAAAGCGTTACAGATAATCGCATCAAACTCAAATAAAGCAAATTACGGACAAGCATATAATATTGCATCGGGTAGAAAAACAACAATCAAAAAACTTGTTACGCTAGCGATAAAAATTTTTAAGGTACAAAAAGAACCTATATTTAGTACTATGAAAAATAGATCTTGGGATTTGATCAACTGGGTAGGGGATACCAAAAAAATGAAAGATGCATACGGCTGGTCTGCAACCACTGCTTTAGAGACCGGATTAAGGCAAACATATAAACTGTTATGACAAAACCAGAATATTCAATCATATTCCCGGTATTAAATCAGGCAGATCATATAGAAAAAGTCACGCTAGGTTATCGGGAAATTTTAAAACATCATAATTATTCATATGAGCTTATCGCTGTCGTAAACGATACGGTCGACAATAGTTTCGAAATCCTCAAAAAACTTACAAAAAAATATCCTGAAATAAGGACTTATGAACTTCAGGGGAGAGGATTTGGCTTGGGGATTCTTTATGGATTGCAGAAATCAAACGGTAAATATTTATGTTACTTAAACTGTGCCCGTATATCAGCTGAGCAATTATTTAAATCCTTGGAAGTATTTAATAAAGACAAATCGTTAGTTATCCATAACGTTCGTATTGACCGTGAAAATTGGAGCCGGTCATTTGGGTCAATGTTATATAATTCGATCTGTAAATTAATATTCCAAATTCCAAACCATGATATAAACGGAAATCCCAAAGTCTTCTCAAGAGATGTTTTTAAAAAGTTAAATTTAAAATTTACCGACAGCATGATAGATCTTGAATTTTTAGAAAAAGCCAAGAATTCAAATATTAAGATTATTGAAATACCTCTTGATAAATATGAGCGCCACGGAGGTAAATCAACCACAAGCGTTTGGACTATTTTCCGTCTACTTAAAGAGCTGTCTTTATATTTTATTAAAACTAGATTTAAATCTAATCACTCTTTGTAGACATATCCTTGCTGTAAACATTTGTTAAGGAATTTTTTTTCCTGAGCTTTCGCCCAATCGTATTCAATATATGGATATTCCTTTCCCGAAAGATTGACCGATAATTTAAAATCTTTTTGCTGAATCTGTAATACATTTTTACAATATATGTTTTGCAGATCTGACTTAAAAAATACCTGAAAAAAAAGTAATGATATAACCATGTATAAAACTATCGTGCATAAACTGACTAATTTATTCTGACTATAGAATAAATAAAGATCTTTCACCAGATGGATATTGCTAAGTTTTAAAATCATTAATATTAAAATTAAAAAAAGCATTACTACAAAGCCTGCTTGAAACCAGCTGGAATAACGGTCTGTTTTAATTAAATATTCAAATTTTACATTTTGAGGATATGGAAATTGATTACCATAATCAAAAACAATATCATAAGCACAAACTTTTAAAGCTTTGGTCTGATTAAAATTATCAAGTTGTCCATCGTAGGTGAATACTATTGTTGCACCGCTACTGACTTCTTTTCCATCACTGCATTTAATCATAGTATTAAAATTATCGATGTATTTAAAGGGTTTAAACAAAATCAACAGACTAAAACTGATTATTATTATGACGAATAAAAGAATGAAATTTCTTATTTGGTTAAGAAAATATATGAGATTTTCCATTTAGCTTTTTAACTTTCCTCGATACAAATTGTTCCTGAGCATTTAATCGGTTTATACGTCACACCGCAATAAGAATTTAATTTTTTTATTAACTCCAGTTGCACAAAACCGCTACGGCCATCATCAATATAAAAATACGTATTTGAGCCCTGGCATTTTTCAGCAATCCTGCAATCAACAACAATTCTTTTGGGACATTTTTTATTAACATCTTTGATGTAAGCAATTAAACTTTGTGTGTCAATCACAGCAACCTGAGGATTAACATTAAAGTAATTTTTTCTACCCAGTAAGTAATGTAGATATGTCTCATCGGGATGAAGAATCAGGATTTCATCATCGGAAATCATATCATTAATTAATCGAACGCCACTTTTATGAAGTGTTAGTTTACTATTCAATTCAAATTGAAATGGATTGTTTTTTATTTTTTGTATTCGCTGGAAGAACAATTCTCCCATCGCCTGTCTTCGCCAAAAGGACGGTAAACATATGAAAAGAAATAGCAAACCAATATAAAGCAATAGTCGATATTTTTTTGATAAATTGACAACAACAATTGACAAAACTGCATAAAAAGCCACTATAAAAAAAGGTGACACAACGAAGAGATTAACCGGATGACTGCGACCGACATAGTAGATCGCGCTTATAAAGCTTGAAATCGATGAAATTAAAATCCAGTAGTGTTTTCTTTCTTTTCCGATCCGCAAGAGAAACATATTTAAGGACGCAAAAAATACCAGAAAGATAAACCAAAGGTATGATCGGCTTTCAAGCGGTAGCATACCATGTCCCGATCTGGCATATTGATTTACTTTATTTAATATGGGAAGAGGATTTATAAGATGTCCGGATAATATAAATTGGATACTATTAATCATAATAAAGACTAATGTCAGGGATATTAAAGTTCGAACAATTACTTTGATTAAAGCTAAAAGGTTTATATGTTTTGACAAAAATAAAATAAAAAGCATAAAAAAATAGATCATGAATAAATATAACCCGATATCGATAACCCATAATGCTAAAACCGACAAAGACAATGTCATAGTCCAGGATTTAATTTCCTGCCTTTTGTAAACAAGATATATGAATAATGTAATAGGCAACCATCTGAGTGGAGTAATCTGTGGTTCAAAAAAAGGTATGTAGTAACTGCAGAAAAAATATAAAGTTATTACGGAAAAAAAGGCAAGCAAACCAAATATTAAAGACTTACTGCTTTTATATATTAAATAAAAAATCAAAAAAAATTCTATAGCATATAGAAACCAGATAAAGATTGGCAATGTGATAAAAGAAAATAATTTCAATTTATAAAGATATGCAAAAAAAACTATCATCGAAAATCCGTACTGAGAGGTCGCTTGATTTATTATTGTTTTACCGCTTGCGACTTCAAATATAGGACCATAAAAAAAAGAATAATCATGACCCGAGACCGGAAATTGCGGTTCAAAGGTCAAAAAAAAACCAAGTCCAATTATGACAATATAAATGCATGCATCGGACAACTTAATACTGAGTTTTTTTGATGATAAGTGTCTGAATAATATAAACCCCCCAAAAGAACAAAAAATGAATACTATATATAAAAACCAATTTTTGAAGTAATACAAAGGCTCGCGACTTATTATAAAGGGAAAAATTTCATTTTTTAAAGGAAACTGTCCCACATAGTCAATGAAGAGTATCACTAAAAAAGCGATCATGACAATCTTTATGACTTGAGGTAATCCATTTATAAAATTTATGATTTTGTCAGTAAATTTGAATCGATAGAACATTGTTAAAATAACAGTTAATACAAAAATCAAACCTAAATAAAGTGGTATTTCATAAGGTTCGGGTAATACATTATTAACAATAAAATTGCTGTCATGTGAAAAAGGAGCAACCAAGGGAAAAAATGTATTTAAAAAATCAAGAAGATTGATATATAAAAAAACGGCTACATTTGTAAAAAAAAGAATTATTATACAAATGTTAAGTTTTGTTGTGTTTTTTTTTAAGAAAAATATTCGTTTGATTCTATTTAGTTCCATGAATGCAATACACAGCACAACATAATTTTGAAATAATAGGTATGTTTTCAATTAGTGGTTGCATTTTTTTCGTCAATTTGGCAATCCAATCGGGAGCAAAAAAAGGGACCAACCCTATAAAGTCTTTTTTTAATATTCTATAATTATTATTTTTCACCCACCTATTTAATAGGTATGGTGCATATGATTTTTCCCCATGCTGTCTGTGATAAGATGATGTTTTTTCGATGACTTTTAATAGTGGATTATAACCATTTGGTTCGATAATCAAAATTTCGGACGCTATTTTGGCAATCACTGCTATTGCTCTCTCTGGTTGGTCGATATGATGTAAGACTCCTCTAATTATAGCTAAATCAAAGTTTTTGAATTTGTCTTCTAATGAATATATGTCATGGTAATAAAATTCTAGTTTGTTTTTCTTACAATATTTTTTTTGAGCATAAATGATAGCGTTCCTCGAAATATCCGTTCCAATCATCAACTTAGGCTTACATCTTTCATAAAGTGTTTTTGTATATATACCATCTCCACAACCTATGTCTATAACCTTTTTATCTTTAATTTGCAATTTTGATATTGTGTATTCAGTCAATGTTTGATTGGCGATTCGACTGCTTAATCCTTTGGTGTGAGTATAAAGATAACCGCCGTTTAGCGTCATGTCGTGGTCAAATGGATTTTTTGACATATTCTTTTTAAAAACACATTATAATATTTTCAAAAGATATTTATTTTATGTCCAATATTAGAGCTTTTTTAATCAAATACAAAAATATATTAGATTTGAACGAATTGATTATAATCTTTTGCATCTCTATTGTGGTCGTTATTTTAAGTTTTTCCCATGTTCTATACGGTCTTGCACAAACTCCCAAAGGCTCAATATATCTTTTTAATGGTCATTACTATTTGGATTACTTTTATTATCTTGCCTTTGTTGCACAGGGAATTTTTGGCAAATTGATTGCTATCCAGGTATTTGCCACAGATGATTTTAGTATTTATCCCCATTTGTGGCCATATATATTGATAGGGAACCTAGGTCGACTTTTTTTCTTGGATGTAATTAAATCATATTGGTTTGCCAATATGGGATTCATTGCACTTATCGTATTTCAAACATTTTTTGTAATTAAGAAATTATTCAAACATGACAAATTTTCATTTCATATGCTTGCATTGCTGCTCACAATTTTTGCTTCACCACTATTTATCTTTTTAAATTTTAAGCCTACTACAAACATAAGAATCTGGGAATATTGGTATTCATATGGTAATTTTTTTCATCGATTTGAAACGGTACCTCACCATCTTTTAAGTTATATCTTAGTCGTGTTGGCAATCTCTTTAATTGATAGATTAATTTTTTCAATTGAAAAATACACATTTAAAAAAATTGTTTTGAAGACAATCATCGTTTCTATTGTCTTACTTGCCGGATTCAGCATCAATCCCTTTTTCACTGCTCTAATTACAGGCGTAATAATATTGACACTAATAATTTATTCAGCATTCTATTTTAGACAACAGCATCTACTCGGTAATAAATTATTTCTTACCGCGATTCTTCTGACGATACTTTTTGCATGCGGTGCCTATATTTATCAGCATTTTTATTTAACCAATGCTATATTTCTGAAAAATTTTAAAGCGACAGAAAGTAATTATCATCAATTTGTGGATTTTAAAACCTGGATCTTAAATATCGGCATCATATGTTTTTTTATTCCTTTCGGAATTAAATCATTTTTTAGAGAAATAAAACCAATTAAAATCATATTATTATTAACGGTACTTTTTAGTACGATTATTTATTTCACAAGAATTGATTCACTTTTTGGCACCCATAATGGCCGCTTTATATCACCGATAAACTACTTGCTATATGGATCACTGGCAATTATGGGAATTAAAGAAATAAGTAAAAGATTGATAAAACCCGGTTTTTCGTTTGTACTGATAATAACATTCGTTCTTTTAAGCTTTATTCCTCCAAATATTGTTTTTTTTAAAAGCATGATTAATGACAAAAACATTATGTCTCCCATTAGTTATCTTCCTGAAGGAATACTAAAAGGTTACAATTATTTAAATACATTTGAAGACGACAAAGTGGTATTAACAACACCAAGTCAATTTTTGGGTCAAGTCCTTCCAGCGTTCGTTAACAAAAAAGTATATATTGCCCGCTACATTGCTACACCAAACTTTTTGGAGAAATCTTATGGAGTTGACTGGTTTTATCTTGGTAAGATGACAAAAAAGGAAGCCATAAATTTTTTAAATAAAAATAATATTGGCTATATTGTATTAACTTCAATTGAAGGCTATGTGAAGGAACCTTTTTTAAAATATCCATTTAAGGAAAAAATCTATAAGAATTATCCTTTTTTGGAACGAATCTACCTGAATAACGACATTGTGATTTTTAAAGTAGTTTAGTTTTTCTTGCTAAATCTTTGGACTATCTCATGTAATACCTTTATGACATATTTAATATCCTCTGTTTTGAATCCAGGTCCAAGCGGTAAGGAAATAGTCCTGTCTCCAATAAATTCTGCCTTAGGATAATCTCCTTTTTTAAAGCCATATTTGCTCCTGTAGAACGAATGCATATGAGCAGGGATAAAATGAACACCAGCTCCGACATTTCGTTTGATCATTTCATAAATAAATTGATCCCGGTTAACGGTCATTTGTTCTAAGTTGATAAGAATTGTATAAAGATGACGAGCATGCACCATTGACTTATCAAGCATTGCAGGTAGAGTAATTTGATTTATTCTCTCCAACCCTTGTGAATACATATTCCATTGTTTAACTCGTGTTTTGAGATTTTGTTCTATTCTTTTTAACTGCATTATACCTATAGACGAGGCTATATCCGTCAGATTGTATTTATATCCGGGAAATAAACATTGATAGTGGGAAAAATGCTTGACAGAGTACCTTCTGTAGGCATCGCGCGATAAACCATGCAAACTTAGAATTCTCATTTTATCAGCCAACTTTTTATTATTTGTTGTTATCATTCCTCCTTCTGCGGTCGTTAGGTTCTTTGTGACATAAAATGAAAAAACTGTTATATCACCAATTGATCCTATTTTTTTATTTTTGTACCACGCTTCAATCGCATGTGCTGCATCCTCGATGACAGATAAATTATTTTTTTTTGCGATTGCCATTATTTTGTCCATATCACATGGCCGACCATATAGATGCACCGGCAAAATTACTTTTGTTTTTTTGGTAATTTTTTTTTCAATAAGTGATGGATCCATATTCCCGTCCGGCTTGACATCTACAAAAACGGGTTTGGCCCCACAATGCAATATCACATTGACAGTCGCCGGAAAGGTTAGGGGAGAGGTGATAACTTCATCACCCGGTCTTACACCAACTGCATTAAGCGCAAGATGAAGTCCGGCAGTACATGAATTAACCGCGAGTGCATATTTTGCGTGAGTATATTTAGCGAATTTATGTTCAAACTCTTCTGTTTTAGGACCTGTTCCTATCCAACCTGATTTCAGTGTTTTAACAACTGTTTTAATATCTTCCTGACGGATATCCGGCTGGCCAAATACGATGAATTTTCTCTTACGGGTCATTTTAATTTTTTTATTATTTTTGCCGGACTCCCGGCGACTACTGATCTTGGGGGTACATCAACCGTCACAACTGAACCGGCACCGACAACAGATTCTTTTCCAATTTTAACTCCCGGCATAATAATCGAACCAACACCAATAAAACATCCATTGTCAAATACAGTGGTTTTAGTATTCTTTTTTATATATTTTTGCAATGGGTGCTCTTTGAATCCTACATTCGTATGAGTTAGAATGAAACTTCGATTCGATAATGTTACATGATTACTTAAAATTACTTTACCGGCAAGATCTATCATAACTTCGTTGCCCAAAAAACAATTATCAGCTATCTTTAAACTAGAAAATCCGTTGTGGTAATAATTATAAAACTGGACATTATGCATAACGCAATTTTTACCTATATTTGCACCGAATAATCTCAAAATGAACACTCTGAAAAATGGAAATAAACAATGATTAAATATTGCATTGATAATTGTTAAATAAACAAATCTCATCGCTTTTTGAAATCCTATTTCCTTTAATGCTTTTATCATCGATTCTTTAAAAATAGTGATATTAAATTGATTAAATATTCAGTTGAGTCTTTAATCGTATGCACCGTTGATTTTTTACTAAATTTTTTTTTATAGACAAGTGGAATTTCACAAACCGTCAAACCCATTTTAACTGCATAAAAGACAATTTCCGTATCCCAAAACCAACCCGGATTTTTTGCCTTTTTCAATACTGAAAGTATCTTACTTCGATGAAAAAACTTGAATCCTGATTCAGTATCTGAAACTGGCAAGTGGAACAATTTTTTGACAAATAATGCATATACTTTTGTCGCAATATAACGATGAATTAATCTAAATGTAAACACATAGTCACGTTTACCGACAACAAAATCATTTTTTAATAGACAATGTAATGCAGGCTGTATATATTCAGGGCTTATTTCCAAGTCGGCATCTATATATCCGGCTATCTCTCCCTGAGCTACGTCCAGTCCATCTGTCACTGATTTACCACGACCAAAATTCTTACTATGTGTAATTAAAACCGTGGGGATATCTGGACGACTTTTTATGAGAGAGCGAATTATTGATATTGTATGATCTTTGCTTTTATCATCAACAAAAATTATTTCAAAAGGCCTATTTATTTTTTTTAAAAAAGTCAGAAGTGTTGTGTAGCTTGTTTTCAAATGTTCAGCTTCATTGAAGCACGCCAGAACAAGTGATAAGTATATCTTCATGTTTAATTTGCAGTATGTATTATATACAATTGAAAACATGAAGAAAGTGCTTTTCCTAGTCTATATAATTCTTATCCTGATTTTGGTGAAATCAATTGCACTTTCCGGCTATTATTATCGCTTTGACAATGATGAACTTTATCATTTACAAAAGGTATTTCTATTAGCTCAGGGGTATAAACCATACCTGCAATTTTATTCTGTTTATGCTCCATTTCTTCACTATTTCTTACTTCCCATTTTCTTGACGTTTGGCTTTTCTGTCAAAACGTTGTATTTCGCAAAAATCGCGATGATTTGTCTTTTTTTATGCCGAGTTATACTCATGACTTTTTTTGTTAAAAAGATTTTTGGCCAAAATACCGCGTTTTGGTTTCTACCGATCATGTTGATGGAACCTTTTACCTTAGTCACCGGAATGCAAACGCGTCCGGAAAATTTTGCGTTGCTTCTTCTTTCTGTGTTTTTAATAATTCTTTATTATGCACTTAAATCACAATCCGCAAAAAAAATATTTTTATCCGGTATATTTTTGACTTTGACTTTCTTTGGATCTCTCAAACTATTACCTGCTGTATTAATGATTATTTTAGGTCTAAGTATTTATTGTTTCCTTAATAATAAGAAAAGACTATTGCTTTATTTTTTTGATGGTTTAATAGCTGCTTTTTTTCTTCTTTTTTTATTTTTTTATTTTTCGGGCAATATGTTGCCGGCATTTCAACAATTACTTCTTGATCCATTACTTCTAAATATGACCATACCCATCTCAACTCCATTCAATTTCTTTTATATGATTGAGAGTAGTCTGCTTTTTGGGAAATTAGGACGACCAATAACATGGATTTGGGCGTTGGTACTACCTATGGCTGCATTTGCAGCGTCATATAAAGTTTTTTTAGAGTCTATAATTAATAATGTAAAATCCGGTAAATATTTTTTTTATTTAGGACTTTCGCTAGCTTTTTTTGTCACCTGGATATCAATGCTTTTTATAAATTCTGTCTGGATGCAATATTATCTTCCTTTAACCTGGTTCTATTGTCTTTTCACAGCGGTTTTAATTAATGATATTCAAACCAATATAAAGATAAAGACGGCTTTCCGACAAATATTCACTATAATTATGATCATTTTTCTAATCATGGTAGGTAAAACCACCTATGAAGGTAATCTGGTCCGGTCAACCGGAAGTAACACGATCGAATTACAAAATATCGAAACTTTGTGGAAAATTGTACCGCTCAAAGAAAAAACATTTCCAAATATCCTGTTTCGTCTGCCAGCTTATCCAATCATCTATGGTGGGACACTTGCTCCCTATATGATCGAGCGCTTTGGACCTGTATATAGAATGCTTCAAAAAAATAATGTAAATATAATTACTGCCGAAGAAAACTACATTCGCAGCCTTGATAAAGATTCTCAAAATTATATTTTTATTAACTTTAAAAAAGATTCCCCAAATCCAATCATCTGGCGGAGAATCATAAAATCCATTTAGTAGTTGATTTTTTATTTTTTTTAATTTATAGTTTAATAACCTTATTTCTTTATAAATTTAATAAAAATAAATATGTCGGAAAACGCACATCATCAGGATACAAATAATAAGTATATGTTATCACTTGCAAGCATTGCCCTCTTAGTAGTTTTTTTGGGTGTCGTTTTTTTTCTCTATATGAAATCGAGTAAAAAATCTGAAGTCGTTTTCCCTGCCGGTTTAAATTACACGGGAACTGAGACAACGCCGATGCCTACTACGCCGCCAAAGAAAGAATACAATTGGGGACAGCTTTCTTCAGCTGGAGATTGGGGAACATTTGTATCACAAAGAAAACAATATACTTTTAACCATCCTAAAGAATTGTACCCATTGATTTTTCCCGGAGATGTCAACGATTCAATGACATTTGATATAGCGGACGTCCCTGTACAACTTAACTTAATGGTATTGGTTGAAAATATCTCAAATTATGATCCTAAGCTTGCCGGTCAACAGGAAAAATTCGCGAAAGATTATTGGAAATTTTTTGGTGGTTTGAAACAAATGAACACATTTGAACCTTATAAAACTGAAAAGGGACTTAATGGATTTAAAGTTAATTATGTGACAAGAAGCGGTGCCATCACAAATGACAGCTATTTTCTGATGATCCCGGGTGATAAGAATCGAGTTATTCATTTTGTCAATATTTTTCCAAAGGAAGCCGAAATTCTATTTACGAGAATTTTAAATAGCCTTGATTTCAAGATACCTACACCAGAACCGACTAAGTAAGTTTCTTGAGAAATTTCTCAAGAATTAACATTGTATAAACCAGCATGGATTGGTTAATACCGGGATATACACCGATCCAAAAACCGTTATTCATTATTAAATCTGCATTTATTTGTTGTCCTATAATTTTGCAACTTATTTCTCTGTAAACCGGATGATGAAGCAGATTGCCGGAAAAGATATTTCTTGTACCGATCAAATTCTTTTCCAAATATTGTGTGAGTTCGTTTCTTGTAAAAGGAGCGTCATGCTTTACTAAGACAGCAAAACCAAACCAACATGGATCTTCATTTTCAGATCGCACTATTAGATCAAAATATTTATCATATTTTTTAAAAAAAGCGTAGTATGCCTCATAATTTCTTTTTCTTGTCTTGATGAAATTTGGCAGCTTCTTAAGCTGAGCTACACCAATAGCGGCCTGAAAATCAGTTAGTTTCAAATTGAATCCAATCTGCGAATAGATGTATTTATGATCATATCCATATGGAAGCTGGCCTAATTTCCAATCAAATCTTCTTCCGCAGGTATTATCACATCCTGTATCACACCAGCAATCCCGACCCCAATCGCGAAATTGTCTTATCGAGCGATGGATAAGAGGTTTATTAGTTATTACAGCACCCCCCTCACCCATAGTGATCTGATGAGCAGGGTAGAAACTAAAGGTAGCAATATCACCAAATGTTCCTACTAGCCGACCATTATATCGCGATCCTAAAGCATCACAACAATCTTCAATAAACCAAAGATTGTATTTTTTGACTAATTTCAATATTATTTTTAAATCAAAAGGTTTTCCTAAGGTATGCGCTATCATAATAAGCCGCGTTTTTTTAGTGATAGCTTTTTCAATTTTTGAGGAATCGATATTTAGCGTACGAATATCCGCATCTATAAATACAGGTCTCAATCCATACAGAATTCCCGGATTAACCGTCGTTGGAAAAGCGGCGGATGTCGTAATATACTCATCACCGGGTTTTAATCGTCTTTCTCCAAATATCTTTGACGTTAGACTTGCCAAAGCAACAAGATTGGCTGATGATCCTGAATTAACGAGTGATACATAATTTACTCCTAAATATTTTTTGAAATCCGATTCAAACTGCTTGGCAAACCGCCCTTCAGTCCACCAACCGTCCCGTGCTGCAGCAATTGCATTATCAATTTCGGCTCTATCAAAGACTTTTCCGGAGGAGGGGATATAGGTTTTACCGGGTATAAACTTTTTATTAACCATGGTGAAGTTTTGATTTGTCTATATTTATTGAATCTTCAATAATATACATTGGTCTTCTTTTAGTTTCTTCAACAATAACCTGAATATATTTTCCTAAAATACTGATTGCCAAAAGAGTAATTCCACCAAAAAAAACAATCGCTAACATCAGAGGAATCGACGCCTGGATCGGATTTCCAATCGCTATGACCCAGTATAGATAACCGACAATAAATATAAACGATAGAATAACCAAAATAAATCCGCTATAAATCATTAAATCCAATGGCAAATATGAAAAACCAAACAAACCACGTTCCGCATGCTTTAAATAATCAAAAAAAGTATAACTGCTTTTACCATTGACGCGTTCTTGTCTTTTATATGGAATATATGCCCGTTTAAACCCAACCCAAGAAAGAAGTCCACGCCCAAAACGATTTTTTTCAGGCAGTGATATTAATGCATTCAATACTTTTCGATCAAATAAACCAAATCCTATTGTATTTGGAGGAAAATCAATGCTAGTCATCTTTCTTGAAACTCTGTAATATAATTTACGCATTAAGGCTATGAATAATGATTTTTCTGATCTTTCATACGTACCTAAGACAATATCATATCCTTCTTCCCATTTTTTTATCAATTTTGTTATTACTTCAGGAGGATCCTGCATATCAGCTCCAAATCCGATTATAGCATCACCAGAAGCTTGATAAAGTGCTGCATGACCTGATGCTTCAGGTCCAAAGTTGCGTGATAAAAATATGCCTATAGCTCGTTTATCTTTCTTTGCAAGTTTAATAATTTCCTCTCGGGTATTGTCAGTGCTGCAATTATCAGCAAAAATGATCTCGAAATCGTAATTTTTGAAAGAATCAATAATTTTTTTTAGTTTATGATACATGAGAGAAATATTTTTTTCTTCATTAAGGCTTTGAATACATATTGAAATATTTTTTTGTCTCATGAAACACCAGCAAGTAATTTATATTCTTTTTTTCTTTCTCTTAGTATGGTTTTGTTCGGCAAAATTATTTTGTATTTCCCAACATCAATCATTGTTTTTTTCTCTTCGACTGTAAATAATTGTTCACGTAATTTTTCTCGCTCACGCAGTCCGATAATTTCAATTTTAATTTTTTTATGAGAAGAATTTTTTTTAATTGTCTCCATAGCTAAATCGTAAATTTTTTTTTCTCTCATTTTAAGAACAAATATTTCCTGACCTTGCATAACTGCTGTAGCTGATAGTATTAAACTTACTGCTTCTGACGTCGACATGAAAAATCTTTTCATCGATTTTGAGGTTACCGTCACTGGTAATCCTTTCTTTATTTGCTCAATCCATGTAGGAATTACCGATCCGCGTGAATTTAAAACATTACCAAATCTGACTACGGCGAATTTTGTGATTGATGGACCAATATAACTTTTTGAAGATACGACCATTCTCTCCATTAATAGTTTAGTTACCCCCATTATAGTATTTGGATTCACGGCCTTATCGGTTGATACGGCAACAACTCGATCTATATTCATATCAATACTTAAATCAATAAGGTTCTGAGTTCCCTGGACATTTGTTTTTATTGCTTCAAAAGGATTATATTCACAATAGGGAACGTGCTTTAATGCAGCCGTATGATATACAATATCAACATTTCTTAATGCGATTGACAATCGTTCTTTATCGCGTATATCGCCAATTAAATACTTGACATCAACTTTAGTATTTGTCTGTAAGATTTCTTTTTCAAGGAAAAAATGTTTAGATTCATCCCGGGAATATATTCTTATCTGTTTACACGGGTATGCTAATAATTGTTTCACTAGTTCACTACCTATAGAACCTGTACCGCCGGTTATCAAAATGTTCTTATTACGGAATATTGAAGTTAAATCTATCATGATATCAACGGCTTAATCTTATCACAAATATAAGTTATTTCGGCTTTATTAAGTCCGATATAGAAAGGAAGAGCTAAGGTTTGACTTGAGATTTTTTCAGCAATTGGAAAATCATTCTTTTTAAACCCGTACATTTTTTTCATAAATGGTTGAAGATGTATCGTTGGAATATATGGTTTTGTTTGTATCCCCATTTTACTTAATTTATTTATAATTTGATTTCTATTCCGGTTCAAAATTCTGATAACATATACAAACCATGAATGAGTTCTACCTATGCCAATTTTTGGAGTAATTATATTTGAAATAGACCGCAGTTTCATATCATAATATTCAGCAATTTTTCTTTTTTCTCTAATCATCCAATCTAGCTTCTTAAGTTGAGTCGTTCCTAATGCAGCGCTCATCTCATCCATACGATAGTTATAACCCAATCTCACATGATTTAGCCACTCTCGATTTTCACTCCGTCCTTGATTTCGTAAACTATTACAAAGTTGATAAATTCTTTTTGATTTTGTTACTAACATTCCACCTTCACCTGTAGTCATTTGTTTGTTCGGATAAAAAGCATAGACACCAACATCTCCAAACGAACCAGCCCATTTACCACGATATTTTGCTCCAAGACTTTCACAAGCATCTTCAATTATAGCCAAGTTATATTTACGTGCGACAGCCATAATAGGATTCATATCCGCAGTTTGACCAAATATGTGAACCACAAGAATCGCCTTTGTTCGTTTTGTTATAGCTGATTCAATTTTATGAGGATCGATGTTAAACGTGTCTTCTTCTATGTCGACAAACACTGGTTTAACATTCTCATATAGCAAACAATTACTTGATGCTATAAATGAAAAAGGAGATGTTATAACCTCATCTCCTAATCCTAATCCTAACGCCTTAACTGCTAAATGTAACCCTGCCGTACCACTAGATACAGCCACTGCATATTTAACTTTTGCATAATGTGTAACCAATTTTTCAAATTCGCTATACTTTGGACCCAATGATAATAAACCTGATTTTAGTACATCACTAACCGTCTTAATATCTCCGGAATCAATATATGGTTTTGCTACTTGAATTATTTTCCTCACATTTTTTTTCATTGATAAATATTTCGTATTTCTTTTTTGCTATGAAATATTTTTGCTGGATTTCCTCTTAAGGCTAGATTGTCTTGTAAATATGAGTGGGTAACAATTGATCCCATTGCCACAAATGTATTTTTTCCTAAATTAATATGATTTCTCAAACAACTGCCCAATCCTATAAAACTATTATCTCCAATTTTAACACCACCACCTGTCACTACTCGAGGTGCTAAATGTGAAAAACTCCCAATTGAATTATCATGTTCAATAATACATCCCGTGTTTATATAAACACCATCATCAATTTTTGAATTTATGTTAATGATTGTATTAGCTCCGATAAAAACATTATTACCTAAAACCACATTTTCTTCAATAATTGAACATGGATGAATAATATTAATACAATTTATGTCCATTTTTTTTAATTTTAAATAAATTTTGCTCCTGACCAAATTATTGGCAATGGCTATAAAAACAGTAAAATTGCCGGCTTTATTAATCAAGAGTGGAATATCTGTAATTCTTCCCAAACAATCTGTTTTTTTTTCATCATCGATGAACCCCAGTAAATGATATTTTTTTGATTTCATTACCAGATACTTTACTATCTCTCCCTGATCACCATGTCCTATTATGACCAATTTTTTCATATTTAATAAGTAATTTGCTTATCCAATAATTTATTATCAATACAAATGTTTTCAAGAATTCTTACAATTCTATTTGACGTCTTCCCATCTCCCCATGGATTTTTTATCATTTTGATAAAATTTAAGAATTTCATATCATTTAAGCATTTATCTATGGAATTAGATAGCTGACTGTGATTAAATCCGACATCAATAACATTGCTTCCTTGTGGTCTACCAAGTTGCCTGATGCCGACATTCACAACGGGGATACCGAAAGATCCAGATTCAATTCTTCCGGCGCTGCTATTTGTTATCCAACAGGATGTATATTTTTCCAGTGCTAAAAATATTTTATATTCCAAATTTGGGAATATTCGAAATAGGGGATTATTTTTTTGTTTTTCAATTTCCCTTATGATTTTCATTGCTCCGGGATCTGTGTTTGGATAAATTATTACAACAGGTAATTTTGTTTTTTTTACGGCATTAAGAATAATATTCATTTGTCTACCAGCCATGTTAATTTGATTAAATACGGGATGTAAGACTACTAGTATATATTTATCTCCGGGCTTCAGATTTAATAATTTAAATACATCTTTTTTATCCGGCAATTTTTCATTCAATATCGTATCCAAGCCCGGTGCACCAACTGTATGAATTCGCCATTTTTCTTCGCCCATTTTCTCGATCCGTTTTGCGGAATCTTCCGTGGCGGCAAAATGAAGATGAGAAAGTTTGGTAATTGCATGTCTAGCTATTTCATCAATATGATACGTTTTGTCTCCACCATGAATTTGAGCTGTAGGAATTCCAAGATAAACTGAAGCTATAGCAACCATCAACATTTCCACGCGATCGCCGAGTGTTATAGTCAAGTCTGGTTTTGTTTTATTAAATTCGTTAATTAATTTATTGAATAAATCTGAGGCAAAATGTGCTGTGGCAATTCTACTATCGCCATGAAATGATACAGCAATTTTTTTCGCGTGAGGAAATTTTTTTTTAACATCACCTTCACTGTGACCGAATTTTGGCATCAGATGGAGACCAGTATAATACAACTGCAACTTCAACTTTCGACTATTATCAATAGCATTAAGAACTGGGGTCATTAAACCAAAATCCATTCTTCCACCAGAGACAAACGCTATTTTTTTATATCTTGTCATATTTTTAGTTAAATAAAATCTCTTTTCGATAATTGCTGATCAATTTTCACATCTTTAATCAGCTTTTTTCCAAGAAATGATTGGTAATATCTTGCTGATATTCCCGTAGCAGGTCTTTTACCCTCAATATCTTTAAGAGTTAAAATTTGTCCTTTTTTTAAATCGTTTATATATACCAGACTTCTTCTCACTTCCTTAATATATGGAATCTCGCATTTTGCAGGTTTAATGTTTGATCCCATTATTATCTTAACTTTTCGAATAGCCATAATTTTTGCCTTTGCATCGGATGGATTTGAGGATGCGTGATGATCCGGACCTTGTAGTTTTTTATCCAAAGTTATATGAAATTCATAAACAGCAGCACCCATCGATGCTATCATAATTGCAACTTGAATATCTTGACTGTGATCGGAATAACCCACGGGAACATCAAATCTCGACATCATTCTCTCCATGACCTCTAAATTTACATCAGTTATTTGACATGGATAATCAGTCGTGCAATGTAAAATAGCTATTTTGTGATTGTTTCTAGATTTAACAAAATTTACGGCATCTTTAATTTCTTTATAACTGGCCATACCTGTGGATAAAATAATAGGTTTCTTCAGTCTTGCAATATGATCTAAAAGCAAGTAGTTGGTCAAATTTCCTGAATCTATCTTGTATGCTGGCAATTTAAACCTTTCTAAAAAATTTACACTTTGTCGACCTCCTTGTGGTGTGGATAAAAAAAGAATATTCCGCTTATGACATCTTTCAATAATCGGCTTATAAAATTTATCTGGAAGGGCTAGCTTTCTTAACATATTAAGCTGGGATGTTGTTGTTCCTAAGTTTCTTTTCTGATATGTCGCCATCTTTCCCTTTGGAGTAACGACATTTTCCGGTTTAAATGTCTGAAATTTAACGGCATCAGCTCCGCTGTCAGCGGCTGCATCAACTAGTCTTAAAGCCAAATCAAGTCGGCTATTATGATTAACACCGGCTTCAGCAATAATGAATATATCTCCATTTTCCTTTATTATTTTTTTTCCTATTTTGAAGGTCTGCTTTGCCATCTATATATATCAAATTATCGTCCAACCACCATCAACTAATAAATTATGTCCTGTTATATATGAAGACCCATCAGATGCTAAAAAGAGAGTAGGCAAAACAAGATCCTCGGGCTTAGCCATTCTTTTCAATGGGACAAAATCTTCATAAGCTTTAACAAATTTCTTATTTTGATTATCAAAAACACCTCCAGGACTTATGCAATTAACACGAACGTTGTATTTACCATAATAACTTGCGAAATAGCGGGTCATTGTATTAATTCCTCCTTTTATCAACGCGTAAGCTGACGGTGATGTCATTTTAGTCCCCTCGTAAATCTGAAAATTAGGCCCAACAAGTCCGTATATAGAACTAAAATTGATAATTGATCCTTTTTTTTGTTTCTTCATAATTAAAGTAACTTGTTGTGTCAGGTTATAATAACTTCCCAAATGATTTATTAGATTTGATTTAATTGATCCGTATTTCACTTTTTCAACATTTAAAGACCAATCCGGCGTTTTAGGAAAACTACAATTAACAAAAACATCGATTGCTTTGAAACGAATAATTATTGAATTAAATAATTGCTTAACAGCTTTTTCGTTATTGATATCTATCTGATAATGAAAAATTGTATTTTTATTAATTTTATTTAGTCCATCAATAAATTTTTTTTTCTCACCTATATCAACTACAACTAATTTAACATTGTGTTGACAAAATCCTTGACAGAGTTCTTTACCGATTAAACCGAAACCTCCGACTATAACAACTACCTTATCATTTAAATCTGAAAGATTATAGTTTTTCATGATATTTTAAAAAGCAATGTCTTTTATGTTTACCATTCTTTTTAATTCATGTGATTTATGGGCAGCCAGTATTATTTTTAAATTATTTATCCCATCATTTAGTGTTATGTTCGGCTTCTTGTTTAATAATAAAGTGTGTCTAAAATCCTTTAACTCCGCAATAAACATGTCGTTTCTGGAGAACGTTTGACTATAATTAATTTCCCGTTTATTATAATCTTTTCCATTTGATTTCGTTAAGTACAAAATTAATACATTTTGATAATAATCAAATTCAATTTTCCCTTTATTACCAATTATCGACCAATTTCTTTGCGGAGGATTTTGAATATAATCTAAGTGTATCTCTGACATCATCCCCGTTTTATACTTAAATAAGATTTCAGCCGAGTGTTCAGTATTAATTTTTAGATTGCTGTTACGACTTTCTATACAAAAAACCTGTGATGGCATTCCAAAAAAATAAACCATTAAATCAAATTCATGACATAATGTATTTATTGGTCCACCACCGAGTTCTTTTCTGGCGGCATAAGTTTTACTGTAATCTTCATTAGGATGCCAAAGGGGTAAATAGTTACCACAAGTGAATTGACAACAAATAATTTTTCCTATATTCTCACTTTCAAGCCATTTTTTAATCTGTATAACAGCTGGATGATAACGCATCATAAATCCCATAAATACTTTAAGTTTTTTTTTAGCAATGACGTGAGTTAATTCTGCCACTCCTGTTTTGTTTGTCGATAAAGGTTTTTCGATAAAGAGATGACATCCGTATTTAGCAAGTTTCATTGCCAAGGGGATATGCAGACTTGATGGATTTGCAATTATAGCAACATCTGGTTTTTGCTTCAAAGCTTTTTCCAAATCAGTAAAAACAAGAATTGTTGGAAAACTCTTCATGGGCAAGTTTCTTGTTCTATAAGCAATAATGTCTTTCTCTCCTAATGACAATAAATTTATTAAGTGCCGTTGGCCTATCGACCCTAAACCACAAAATACAAATTTCATATTTTAATTTTTTTTATCTTTGATTTGTGGTAATAATCGTCTTTAATAACTTTATTCTTATCCAGCAAATCTAAATTTGCAGTGTAGTAGTTATACAGTTTTTTTATACCGACAAAGTACGAGGTGAAAGTCAAATCAGGCATTAATATTTTTAATCTCTTATTACTTCCAGTATATTGGTAATTAAATCCCTTATTATTAACTACAATTTTTGATTTATTAGATGAAATTTGATTGATTATATCAACTATCTCACTTAGAGCTATTGATTTTGACGGTATAATATTCAAATCTCTAATATTTATTCTATGCTCAACTATAAATTCAACTATTGAAATAAGATCATCAATGTATAAATAATCAAAAATTACATTTTGTTTAATGATAATTGGTTGTTTAAAAATATTTTTAGCTATAGAGTTAGAAATGAATTTGAAAAGATAGTCTTCATACTTGCCGTAAATCCCGAAAAGTCTCAAATTAACTACTTTAGGATTATTTTTGCTTATCGAATGACAAATATATTTTGCTAATCCATAATCATCTTTTGGAATATATTTGCCAAATTCAGATTCCTTGATTTTAACTAAATCTCGACTTTTATCATACTCGGCACCGGACCCAAAATAAATAAATTTTTTGACTTTATCTATATTTCGATAAAGATTTAAAAACATGGAAATTGTATCTTTAAATAAATATTGTCCTTTCCCAACAGCGCTATGTATGACAACGTCAATACTGTTTTTCTTAAAGTATTTATTAACGGCAGCAGAATCTGTTAAATCAAGATCTTGATGAGTAGGGGAGAGAATATGATATTTTTTTCCTAATCCTTCAATTAAATTTCTTCCGATAAAACCAGACCCACCGGTAATTAAAATTGTTTTCATAGTTTATTTATTAAATTTACGTTTCGACTTTCGGTTTTTTTAACTGAACGTCTTCATAATCGCTTCAAGTTCTTCTTTTGGCAGATGCGGCCACATATCCTCAAGTGATCCAGACTCCAACGAGCCGTCTAGTTTGCGCCGTGTGACAGATCGCGGCATTCTTGATTGATCATAAGAAATATTTACTTCATATAGCGTTGGTCCTTTTGTAATTAATGCTCTTCTAATTTTTTTTTCAATTTGACTATTATTTGAAATATAATCATATTGCAGGTCATAGGCGCTTGCTAATTTTTTGAAATTTGGATTTATTACTCCTGAATTTTTATCAGCTCCAACCAACCGTCCTTCAAATAAACTATTTTGAGTATCCCTGATTGATTTATAGCCTTTATTGTTAAAAACAAATATTTTTATGGGTAATTTGTAATAACGGATTGTGTTTAATTCCTGTAAATTAAACTGAATGCTACCATCTCCAGTGACACAAATGGATCTCTTTCGATTATTTGCAATGCACGCGCCAATTGCAGCAGGCAAACACCATCCCATTTGACCAAAATTTTTATTAACATACGCCCGTTGACCTTCTTTAATCTTAAATGCTTGATTAAAACTAATCACATCTAATCCCATGCCTGTTGTTAAAATATCCTCTTTAGTCAATAAATCGGATAATTTGTCCATAAATAAATAGCTGTTGACGTGTTTTTTGTCTTGTTTGAATTTCGAAATAATAGTCGGGTATTTCTCTTTCCAAAGTTTACCTGTCGTAAGCCATAGTGGATCTAAATGTAATTTAACATTTGACGATTGTTTTATAAACGCTTCAATAAAATCTTTACCATCCATTTTTATAGACATGTCTACATTTATTGTTTTTTTTTGAAGTTCACCTTTATCAATATTAACCATTACTATTTTCCCCTTTCTTGCGAAGTTACTATAATTAAAGCCTGTAGAGGCAATGTTTAAACTGGCACCAATGCTTATTATTAAATCTGCATTTTGAAGGACTAAATTTGCCCGTCTATAACCAGACGGACCAAAATAACCAATTAACTTTGGATGACTAAAGGGAATTAAATCCAATCCGTTTAATGTTAATAAAATTGGTATGTCAAATTCATCTAGAAGTTTATTTATAGTTTCACTTGCTCCTGATAAACGAATTCCATGGCCAAGAATAAAAACCGGTCGTTTAGATAATTTTAGTAGCGAAATCACCTTCCCAACTTTTTTTATTTTATTATTTTTCGACTTATATTTTGGGATATTAAACGATTTCAATTTTGCTTCGTCAATATTAGACCCCTGAACATCAAGCGGGATATTTAACCAGACAGGACCAGGCCGATTTGTCGTTGCCTCATGGAAACCCTTCTCCAATTCAAATTTAATACTTTCCGGATTCATAATCGTTACGGCATATTTTGTTATCGGTTTTACCATCGGAATAATGTTCACCTCTTGATTTCCCATTTGCCTTAATTTTGAATAATCAGCAATTACTTCCCGTTTAACTTGACCTGATATCACCAACATCGAAATCGAATCTACCCAGGCAGCAGCAACTCCTGTAATAGCATTTGTTGAACCAGGTCCTGTAGTCACTAAACATGCTCCAATTCTATTTTTCAATCTTGCATAAGACTCGGCACAAGTTGCACTTGCCTGCTCATGATAATTGGAAATATATGTAATTTTCTTATTTCTATAGATCGCATCTAAAAGGTACATTATCCCACCACCGGATACTAAAAAAATATCGGTGATCCCTCGTTTTACAAGAAAGTCAATTACGTAATCAGCTACAATCATATTATTCCAATCAATCCCGGGATCGCAACAAAGCTAATTCTATCCCGGGATTACTAATTTATACCATTCATATATTTTTTTAATTTGACTTGTCATAGTATATTGCGGCTGCCATCCACAAATTTTTTTGACTTTATTAAAATTCAGAGTCTGATAGGGAATTTCATTATTTGCGTTATTTATAATCTTGTATTTAATTTTTCTATTTAATTTGGTTTCAACAATTTTTATTACTTTAATGACTGAAAGGGTGTCTTTTGATCCGAAATTAAATGCTTGTCCCTTCGTCTTATCAATATTTTCCATCAGCTTAATATAACCCGATACAACATCTTTGATATAAATATAATCACGAACATGTTTTCCGTCACTACGTATTTTTAGTGTTTTATTTTGAATAATAGACCTTAAAATATCAGGAATGAGTCGAGAAAAATGGAAATCACCCTCACCGTATACATTACCAAAACGGGTCACAGTCACGGGTAATCCATAAGTTTTATAATAACCTAAACTTATCATGTCAGCAGCGGTTTTAGATAATTCATACGGATGATCTGATAAAAGGGGATCTATTTCCCGATACTTTCTCTTTCCTTGTTTTCCATAAGCTTTGTCTGATGAGGCGATCACAACACCTTTAATATTTTGTAAACTCCGGGTAGCTTCCAGAACATTCACCGTACCCTGAACGTTAGTTTCAAACATTATTCTCGGATTATCATATGCATTTTCTACTTCGGATACAGCAGCAAGGTGATATACAAAATCGGGTTTTATCTTTTTAATAAGACTTGATAATCTCTGAAAGTTTCGGATATCGCAACTCGCATATTTTACTTTTTTTAGTGTAGGACAATTGGCGAAGTATGATAGGGGATGGATTCTTATGTCACATGCAATAATCTTATAATCCTTTTTCAACAATTCTTCTGCTAAGTGCGATCCAATGAATCCCGTACCACCGGTGATAAGAATTTTATTATTTTTTATTTTCATTCAATATTTTTCTTATAATATATCTTGGTCTTTTTTTTACTTCAAGAAAGATTTTGGCCAAATATTCGGCAATTATACTGATCGACAAAAGTTGTACGCCTCCTAAAAATAGAATGGCTAAAATTAATGTAGGTATCCCGCGTGGGGAGTTTTTGTACATAAAATATTGAACGACATCTATCGTCAATAATGCAAATGAAAAAAACATTACAATAAAAGCAATCTTTGATATCCACTCAAGCGGTTTTAAAGAAAAATTAATTATTATGGTTTTCGCCCACCAAAAACCTGATAAAAGACTCTCTGTTGATGTTCCTCTCACTCTGCTATCTCTCACATATTCTATCCCTGTCTGACGAAATCCTACATATGCCCTAAGACACCTAATGTAATAATCATATTCATCAATTTTTGTTAATTCCGTTATTACTTTTTTATCCATCAGTGAAAATTCACCGGCGTTAAGCGGTATATCAATATAAGCCATCTTTTTTAAAAGCGCATAAAAACTTTTATAAAAAAGATTCCATAAAATGCCGTATCCTTTTCGCGACTTTCTTACGCCGTAGACGACATCATAACCATTTTTCCATTGTTTAATGAATTTTGGGATCAACTCAGGCGGATCCTGAATATCTCCATCCAAGAGTACAGAGGCATCACCATTTGAGTATCTCAGTCCGGCGATAAAACTGGATTGAGGCGTACCGAAATTACGACTCATAAAAATTATCTTAACCTTCTTGTCCTTTTTAGCCAATTTATTAAAAATTTCTTCCGAACCATCTTTTGAACAGTTATCAACATAAATGATTTCATAATCGTATGGAATTTTCTTAAAAACCGAAACTAGACGCTGATACATTTCATTAATATTTTCTTTTTCGTTGAAACAGGCTATTATTATTGATATTGTTTTTTTTCTCATATGTTGTATTTATTCACGACTTAGAAGATGCAGACTTTATTATATAATATCTTCATGAATTCTATTATCGGTCAGGATCTCGACTATATATTATCGACTGACATTCCCTGGACCAGACTTCGTAATAAAACGTTCCTCATCTCGGGGGCTGCGGGATTTATTGCATCTTATATTGTCAGGACTTTGGTCAAACTCAATGATCAAAAGCACTTAAATATTAAAGTCATTGGTATTGTTCGCAATAAACAAAAAGCAAAAATAAAATTAGCGGACATTATCAAAAGAGCTGATTTTAAATTAATTATTCATGACGTCTGCAAACCAATAATTATCAGAGAAAAAATTGATATTATAATTCACGCAGCCAGCTTAGCTAGTCCAAAATATTTTAATACCAATCCTGTTGAAACTCTAAATGCAAATATTTTTGGAACAAAAAATCTTCTTGAACTTGCAAAGGAAAAAAAATCCGATCATTTTCTTTTTTTAAGTAGCGGAGAAGTCTATGGAAAATTATCAAAAAAACAATTACCTACAAATGAAAAATCTTATGGATATATTGATCTTTTGGATGTCAGGTCTTGCTATGCAGAGAGCAAACGAATGGGTGAAGCAATGTCTATAGCGTGGAACCACCAATACAAAGTACCAACGAAAATTGTCCGATTGTTTCATACGTATGGACCAGGAATTTCCCTAGATGATGGTCGTGTATTTGCTGATTTTGCAGCAAATATAATTAACAATCAAAATATAAATTTAAAAAGTACAGGTACGGCAATCAGATCTTTTTGTTATATTGCCGATTGCGTAACCGGAATATTTACAGTTTTATTTCAGGGTAAAAACGGCGATGCTTATAACATTGCCAATGATAAAGGCAACACCAGCATTAAGAATTTAGCCAAATTATTGGTCGATATTTATCCTGAAAAAAAACTCAAAGTAATTATAAAAAAAAGAAAAAAAAACGATCCATACTTACGAAGCCCAATCCAGATTAACGATCCGGACATATCGAAGATTAAGTCTCTTGGCTGGAAACCAAAATATCCACTTCAAACAGGATTTAAAAGAATGATTGATAGTTACCTTTGAAAAATGAATAGAATAAACCGATTACAACGAACTTATAGAGAATATAGATCTGGCAGAATCACTAAATCCACTTATATTAAAAGAATGCATGATATCCATAAGATTCTTTTTGATTATTCAGATTTTATTAAAAAAACTGATATATCCAGCATTGACATTAATACTTACGACGTAATAATGACATTAAATAAAACAGGATTGAAATTTCTTTGTGATAAAAATGATCATCGAATCGCACCAATTGAAATTATCAACTTTAGTACATACGAAAATGAAGAAATGGCTGTCACTTTAAAGCTAATAAAGAAAAATTATACTATATTTGATATTGGCGCCAATATCGGTTGGTATTCATTAACTCTGTCTCGCTTAAAAAAAAATATCCAAATCTATGCTTTTGAACCTATTTTGAGAACTTATAAATATTTAAACAGAAATATTGCGCTTAATAATATTAAGAATATAAAAACAATGAATTTTGGTTTTTCAGATAAAAATAAAAAAATTAAATTTTATTATTATCCTGAAGGATCAGGAAATGCATCTGCTTTGAATATATCACATCACCCCAACGCTGAAAAAATAACAGGTCGGATTATGAAATTGGATGATTTTATTAATAAAGAAAATATAAAGATTGACCTTATTAAGTGCGATGTCGAAGGAGCTGAGCTCTTTGTCTTTAAGGGTGCCATAAACACCATCAAACAACAAAAACCGATTATTGCCACAGAGATGCTTCGAAAGTGGTCAAAACCTTTTAATTATCATCCGAATGATATTATTGAGTTGCTCGGTACAGTTGGATATAATTGCTACGTTGTCAGAAAAAAAAGATTAATTAACATGCCATATATCACCGATCATACGAAGGAAACAAATTTCTTTTTTTTACATCATCAAAAACATAAAAACATATGAGAGTTGCCGATTATATTATTGATTTCATCTATAAGAAAGGCGCTTCGTACATTTTCACCCTGGCCGGTGGAGGAGCAATGTTTTTAAATGACGCTGTCTACTGTCATAAAAAAATCAAATATATCTGCAATCACCATGAGCAGGCATCAGCTTTTGCCGCCGAGGCATATGCAAAAACAAATAATAAAATTGGGGCTGTCATGGTCACTTCAGGTCCCGGGAGCACCAACGCCATTACCGGCCTTTTGGAAGCTTGGCAAAATTCGATTCCTTGCATATTTATATCCAGTCAGGCTAAACGTCAGCAGATGGTATACTTTTCTACCGTCAAAAACATCAGACAACTGGGGGTACAGGAACTTAATATTATCCCCATCGTCAAACCACTTACTAAATATGCGGCTGAGGTTGAGACTGTTGAAAGCATCCGATTTCATCTGGAAAAAGCCTTTTTTTTAGCTAAATCCGGCCGACCCGGACCTGTCTGGCTTGATATCCCACCTGATATTGCAACTGCGAAAGTCAAAGCTAATGAGCTAATCGGATTTAATAACAAAAAAACTTCGAACAAACCTTTAGCATCGTCTCATGATTTTGCTTCTGTATTAAACATGTTAAAAAAGTCACAAAAACCACTGATTATTGCAGGTGGTGGTATTCGACTTTCTGACTCAGTAGCGGAATTTAGAGAATTATTGCATTCGCTTAACGTCCCTGTCGTTGTCCCGGATATGGGATTGGATTTACTTGAGTTTACTCACCCGTGTTATATCGGCACGGGTGGTACCAAAGGCCAGCGTGCTGCTAATATCGCGATGCAAAATGCGGATTTGATCCTTGTGATTGGAAGCCGTCTGGCTATCCCATTTACCGGACATGAATATGACCGTTTTGCTCCTAATGCAAAAAAAATAGTAATTGACATTGACAAAATTGAACACAAGAAAAAAACAATAAAAATTGACTTTTTTATTCATTCTGATGCCAAATATTTCATCGCCAATCTCAACAAAAAAGTAAAGAATATAAAATTCAAATTCAGGGATAATTGGCTAAAAAAATGTATTGCTTTAAAAAATAAATATACAGATCTTTTTCCAACATGGCAAAGTGAAAAAAATAAAATCAATATGTATGAAGCGTTTAGCAAGATATCTGATTTTTCCAGTCAAGGTGATATCTTTACTTTTGATGCCGGTGTTACAGCATATGTCGCTACACAAACATTAAAAATTAAAAAAGATCAACGAGCGATAATACCGGGAGCAACATTAACCATGGGTTATAATCTACCGGCAATTATTGGCATTTGGGCAGCTACCCCAAAATCAAACATTATTTGCATTACGGGTGATGGATCATTTCAGATGAATATCCATGAATTACAAACAATAGTACATCATAAAATTCCGGCAAAAATTTTTATTATCAACAATCAAGGATATTTAGCAATCCGTACGACACAAAAAAATTTCTTTTCTGGCCGGCTTATCGGTGAAGGCATTAAATCAGGAGTATCTTTTCCCGATACGGAAAAAATTGCCAAAGCCTATGATATTAAGTTTTTTAAAATTAACAAGAATCAAGAATTAAATACCATTATTCCAAAAGTACTCCGGTATAAAGGTACTGCCATATGTGAAATTATCTGCCCGACATGGCAAGACATTCTGACTACTTCTTCAAAACAACTACCAGATGGACGGATGGTTTCTTTGCCACTCGACGAAATGTCTCCTTTTTTACCTGAAGATGAAATGACTGAAATAAAAAATAGTTTATCCTAGGACCAGATCTTCCACGGAGCTCTGCTTGAAAACCAAAGCTTATTAAGACTTTCCACTTCTTTGTAAGTATCCATACAAAACCAAAAACCATTGTGTTTGAAGAGTGATAATTGTCTTTCCTTAACTAATCTAGCCAATGCTAAATGTTCGGTTTCTCGTGGCCGAAAATAATTAAAAACGCGTTTATCAAATACCATAAATCCACCATTTACCCAATCTGAAAGAACCGGCTTCTCAACAAAATTTATCACGGCATCATGGCTGTCGACTTGTGATGAACCATATCTTGATCTGGGATGAACCCCTGTAATCGTGCCGATTCTTTTATTTCTCTTATGGAATTTCAATAGATTATCTATATCCAGATCAATAACTCCATCTCCATAAGTCACCATAAAATACTTATCTCTCTTTGGAATATATTTCTGACATAATAATATACGCTCTCCGGGTAAGGTCTTAAGTCCGGTATCGACAAAGGTGATTCGAAAATCATCGATTTCCATACGATCTTCCAAAAAATATTTTGTCTTATAATTTCTTGTGTTTAAAGAAAAGTTTGAAGTCAATGCTTTTTGATTGAGAAAATAACTCTTGATGAAATCACCTTTATATCCCAAGGCTAAAATAAACTCGTTGAAACCATAATATGCATATATTTTCATAATATGCCAAATGATGGGTTTTCCACCGATAAAAACCATCGGCTTCGGTTTAAATTCGGTTTCTTCTTTAAGTCGGGTTCCTTCACCGCCGCAAAGAATTATTGTTTTCATATAAGTAATATCTTAAAGTATTATAATTAACTTATCAAAAAAAGCAATTTATGAGTAATAAAACCAAAGCATTACTTGTATTATTTTTTGGAATAATTATCGGTGCGCCGTCGCCTGCATTGACTAAAATAGGTTTAAAAGAAATTCCTCCGTATACATTCACCTTTATCAGATTTATTATTTCATCTATTTTTATTATTCCATTTTTCTTAAAACAAAGAATTGTCTTAAATAAATCCTTAATAAAATTATTGTTATTTTCATTTTTACCGATCATAAATATTATTTTTTATGTTCAGGGTATAAAAATAACAACCGCCAATAGTACGATGCTAATTCAATCTGTCATACCAATCATTACGGCGATTTTTTCATTCATTGTCATTAAGGAAAAAATTAGCAATATTAAATGGCTGGCAATATCTTTTGGTCTTCTTGGTACCTGGTATACAATCCTCCTGCCTGCGATCGAGACAAATTCCATCTCCGGTAACATGTACGGAAATATATTAATTCTCTTGGGAGCAATTGTCTATTGTCTTTATATGGTTTTGTTAAAAAAGGCACAACGAACACATTCAATGATAACAATTGTTTCAATGATGATTTTTGCAGGTCTGTTAGTATTTTCTTTATTATCTTTAACTGAAAAATTTGATTATTCATTAATGATGAACAACGTATCAAATCTGGCAAAATTATCATTATTTTACCTTGCATTGACCATAACTATTGGCAGTTATCTACTATCCCAGTATCGGATAAAATTAGCAGGCCCTGTTGCAGCTTCATTGGATTTCTATTTGGGACCTCCGGTTGGATATTTATTTTCATATATCTTACTTGGTGAGATTTTAACTCCAGGCCTTTTAATTGGTACAATCCTTGTATTAACCAGCGTTGTTTTTGTTACATATAGTAAATGACTAACTATGTTTAATCCATCATCTATCGCGATCGCTCTGATTACGTATTACCCAAAGTGGTATCGCGGAAAACTTCGCAGCCTTGGGGCTACCGATAAAATACGCGGTGATTTAGCATTGAGGACGGTTGAACAAGGCGTCAAAAAAGGTTATCAAATAATAATTGTTGATGGTACCAGTTCCAGGAGTTTCAAGACAGATCTCCGACGTTTCTCATCAGTTCATTTGATCAAAAGACGCATCAATAAAGCTTCTCCAGCCAAGAGACAAGCGATAAAGCGAGCAGCCAGTATAGATGGAGTGAAAGCAATTGTTTTAATGGAACCGGAAAAAACTGATTTGATAGAGAATCATATCGAAATGATAGTCAAACCAATATTGAAAAATTATGCCGACATTGTTATACCGTGTAGAAATGATGACTTTTTTCGAAAAACTTATCCTGACTATATGTATAAGTCAGAAGTCGAAGGAAACTTTATGTATAACCAAATATTAAAGTCGACCAATTTTCTTCAAAAAAAAGCGAGTGATTTTGATTTTTTCTTTGGTCCCCGGGCATTTAAAAATGAAAGGGGAGTGGTAAAGCTATTTCTAAAAAAGGCAAAATTAAAAATTAATAATGAGATTATAAATAAATTAATCATTGATCCGGAAATATATTCTAATAGCCTGTATTACTCGGTAATTCAAGCTCTGAAGAAGAAATTAAAGGTACTCAGCATAGAAATTCCATTTAAATATCCAACCATTCAAAAAGAAAATGAAGAAAAAGGAGACCGAGATTTTTTTATGGAAAAACGTAATAATCAACAACTTCGACTGATAGTGGAACTTCTGTGTTTTATGAATCGAGAGTATAAACAAGTTTGACTTTTTCAGATATTTTCCAAACGCTATATATCACTTTATATTTTCTGCTTCCTGAACCATTTCATAAGTTAAATAAAGCGTCTTCATTTTTTTTATTTCCTGTATTGTTAGCCATTTATATTCGGATGATTCATGATTGAGCACAATATTTTGTCTATCAAATTTCATTCTGCATAAAAAACATAGGAAGACTCCATGCCACTTGTTGTTTCTCACCTGATGATGAACTTTAGGAATTAATGATGCAATCTCGACATCTATTCCAAGCTCTTCAAGAAGCTCTCTAACCAAAGCTTGCTCAACACTTTCTCCAAATTCCAATTCTCCACCGGGTAGCTGCCAAAGACCGTTGTAAGGGGATTTGGATGATTTCTTATCGCGCCTTTTAGTCAGTAAATATTTATCATTCTTTCTAATTATCCCCAAAACTACGATTTTTATTCGTCCTTTATTTATCATAAATAAAGCTTAATTATAACATTTTAAACTTCATGCATTTTGATTTTTTCGCAACAGTATGCTATTCTTAATTGCATATGGAAAATAAACATTATGATCTAAAACCTATTTTAACCTATTTGACGATCATAATAATTTCGCTCATCGCCTTACAATTAATTAAATCTCTCGATATATCATATCCGATTACGATCACAACAACGACTAAATCTTCCGAGCTTGCAGTTGTAGGAGAAGGCAAGCTTGATATCGTACCGGATATCGCCTATGTAGATGCCGGAATAACCGTCAACGCAGCCGATTCGGTTCAAATTGCCAAAGATACAATTAATTCCACTAATAATAAAATAGTAGAATCATTGAAAAATTTAGGGATCAGAAAAGAAGATATTAAAACTTCAAATTATTCTATTTATCCTGATTACTCTTATGATAATAATGTTAATAAAATTAGAGGTTATACGGGAAATGCTACTGTATCTATTACTGTTCGTGATATAAATCAAGTACCTCAAGTTATTGAAAAAGCGACTCAAGCAGGAGCAAATCAGGTAAATGGAGCCAGATTCAGCATTGAAAAGCCTGAAAATTACCGAGAAAAAGTTCGTGATATGGCAATTACCAATGCAAAAGAACAAGCTTTAAAATTAGCTAAAAATTTAGGCATTCGATTAGGTCGAATCACCAATATTGTTGAATCATCACCTGATAACACTTATATGCCTTACGCAATGAAATCACTTCCCATGGGTGGAGGTGGTGGAGGACCAGCTGAAATGGAACCGGGTACTCAAACAGTGACATCAACCGTGACTCTTTATTTTGAAAAGAAATAATTAGACTAATTTATTTTCCTCAGGATTCATCAATAATTCAGCGATTGCTTTTGAGAGAGGTTGTTTTGTCAGATTTTCGATCCATAAATATTGACCATTGGGATTCAATTCAAAAAAAACGTACTTTCCCTCAGGCGTTACAGCCATATCGATGGTACCAAATTGCAGGTGGTAATGACGTAGTAAATCCAAACAACCTTTCTCAATTTCTATGGGCAATATGTAAACTGAATGTTTTATATTCTCCGGTATTTCTCTTCTCCAATCTGTCTTACCAAGCTTAGTTGATTGTGAATCAAGTGCTGTTGCAAAAACTTTTTTCCCGATTATAGTTATCCGTAATTCAATTTTCTTCTCAATCTCTTCTTGTAAAAAAAGCGGATAATCAATAGGCTTTAATTTATGATAGTTAACAAATTTGTTTTTTGTGATCGGTATTGTAAAAAATAAACGTGAATATTTTCCATATCTAATCTGAGACGTTACGATATTTTTTATAACCGCTTTACCATCGTGATTGCTAATAAATGATAATAAACTATCATAGTCAGCCGAAATTAATGTCTCCGGTATTGAAAATCCAAGTTTATTTGCTGTATTTAGTTGATCAAGCTTATTTGAAGATAGCATTAATAAATCAATACTGTTAATGATAAAAATGCCTTTTTTTTGCGCCTCATTCATAATTCCTCTTGAAAACATTGCAATAATTTCGTTTCTTTTGTACATTATCGACATCATCTTATCAGGATCATGATCGTGTTGGTCTTCACTTTCTAACCAAAGATGAGGTTTTCTAAACCATAGGCCTGAAAAATCATTTAAAGTATATTTTTTTACTCGTAAGACAAAGGTTAAAGGCTCATTTTCTTTGGGATTATATTCCACATACTGATTTTTTCCAAACATATTTGCATACAATGCAATTGAATTTTTTCCATTTTTATTAAGAATCTCGAGAACTCGATCTATATGAGGATCTGGATATGATGTAAGTATAAGAATGGATTTTTTCATTAAGTCATTATTTAGAAAATAACAGGTGTTAAAAAAAATCAAGGATCCCATGCGACATCTTGACCTCCATCATCATGAGTTTCATCACCACCGTTATTATGTGTGTGGATTATTGTATCTGGTTTCGGTTTATAAGTCCAATCACCGTTTTCTGCTGTGTTTGAATATACAACTTTGTCTGCGTTTTGAAATATGATAGGCGCTACACTCATCGTAGTCGCTGAAGTTGGTTCTAATAGTTTGGCTGAAGCCGCCGAATCGGTAGTTGTATAAGGCGCAACAAAAGACGGATTACAATCAGATCGCACTGAATCAGTGCCTATCAATGGCGCTGAATCAATTACCATTCCATCGACTAAAAGTAGCGATTCACCACCTACCCGTGTGGCTTGCCCAGCGACTCGTGGAGGAGTTTTTGTCTCAATCTCGACTGGTGGTGTCATATTTAGCCTATTGTAATACTCTTAATATCTCTTGTCAATTCTTCCTATTCTATTATATGATATCGATAATGAAAAAAATAATCATTATCACCGGACAAACTGCTACCGGAAAAACCTCTCTTGCGTTACAACTGGCAAAAGAAAAAAATGGTGAGCTAGTCAATTTTGACTCCAGACAAATGTATAAATATCTCACTATTATTACGGGAAAAGACATCAAGAAAAATTCGAAATTCAAAAGTCAAAAGTCAAAATTACAGCTTGAAAGTAAAAATTCATACGATATTGGATATTATAAAATTAACGGTATAAATGTTTGGCTGTATGATGCGGTCGATCCAAAGCAAAATTTTTCGTCCTTTGATTTCAAAGAGTTGGCAGAAGTCGTCATTGAGGATATTCAAAAAAGAAACAAAATTCCAATTCTCATCGGTGGAACTTATTTATATTTAAAACATTTGCTGTATGGTTTTGAAACTGAAAATATTCCACCCAATTGGCCATTAAGAAAAAAATTAAATAAAAAATCCCTCAAAGAATTGCAGAAACTGCTTAAGTCAATAAATTACCAAATGTTTCAACATTTAAATAATTCTGACAAAAACAATCCTCAAAGATTAATAAGAAAAATCGAAATCGCAACCAACCTAAATTTACCAGCAGTGCAAAAAAAATCACTTAAACCGAAGGTTCAGCCACTAACTAACCCCACGGGTTATGTAGCTTTGAATCTTCGGATATATACCGGACTCAGATTTGCCAGCAATGACAAATTAAAGGTGGTCATTAAAAAGAGAGTATTAAAAAGATTGCAGCTTGGTGCCATCGATGAGGTTAAATCACTTCTAGATAAGGGATATAAAAAAACTGATCCCGGAATGAAAACCATCGGCTATCAACAAATTATCGAATATTTAGAAAAAAAAATCAGTAAGGAGAACGCGGTTAAAAAATGGATCACAGCTGAAATTCAATATGCAAAAAGACAATATACGTTTATGAAGAAAGATGAGAATATTGTTTGGAGATTGGTATAAATTGAAGCTCCTAGGGCTAAAAGCCCTCGGATTCATTGAGACTTAAAGCTGAAATCCCACGGAGCGAAAGTCTCGATTACCGCTTCAGCCGAGGGTTAATAACCCTTCGGTTTTCGTGGAGTGGGAATAAACTGTTACACGTTTCACGTAACGCGTTACACGTATCACATTACACAAATCAGGTTTTTTTAAGACGCTTTAAATCTACATCAACCATCATTTTTATCAATTCTTTGAAACCCACCTTTGGTTGCCATCCAAGTATTTTTTTTGCCTTATCCGCTTTGCCTTTAAGCTCAAATACTTCAGCAGGTCGAAGGTATCTCGGGTCTATCTTGACGTACTGATTGAAATTCGTCATACCAGCTGCTTTAAATGCTTCTTCGACAAATTCCCGAACGGTATGATTTTCACCTGTAGCAGCGACATAATCATCTGGTTTATCACTTTGTAACATCAAATACATCGCCTCAACATAATCACCCGCAAAACCCCAATCTCGCTTGGAATCGAGGTTACCGAGCCTTAACTCTTTAGTTAGTCCCAACTTAATTCTGGCAACTCCATCAGTGATTTTCCTGGTGACAAATTGAATACCCCTTAGAGGCGACTCGTGATTAAATAAAATTCCATTAGACGTAAAAATATTATATGACTCTCTAAAATTTATCGTCATCCAATATGCATATAGCTTTGAAATTGCATAAGGACTTCTTGGTTTAAATGCGGTGTTTTCATCTTGATAGCCATTATCATTATTCAAACCAAACATCTCCGATGTTGAAGCCTGATAAAATTTTGTTAAGGGGCAAAAAAACTTAACTGAATTCAATAAATACAAAACTCCCAGCGAATTTATTTCTGTTGTCAGTTTAGCCTGATCCCAGGATGAACCGACAAACGACTGAGCTGCCAAATTGTAGATTTCCTGAGGTCTGATCGATTTTATTATATTCATCAACGATCCCTCATCCGTCATATCTCCTTCTACGTATTGAACTTGATTTGTTATTCCAAGATAATCAAGATTCTCGAAGCTCGGATTTGAATAACGGCGAATCAATCCATAAACCTCGTAGTCTTTTTCCAAAAGCAATTTGGCTAAATACGGGCCGTCTTGACCCAATATTCCGGTTATAAAAGCAACTTTTTTCATTAATTAAAACTATATCAAATTAACTCCCTTTCTGCAAGACTAGAAAAAACTGGTAAAATAATAAAAATGAAACGACTCATTCATTTGGTCAAATTACCTACGACAAAAGAAGTTATTGTTAACACTTTTGGTAATTATCTTAATGTCTTATTTACGGCTTTCTACGCCCTAATGCTTGTCCGCATCATGACTCCGGCCCAGTATGGAGTATTAAGTGTTTTGTTTGCGATTACATATCTTTTAGCCAATGTACTTGACTTTGGCGTATCAGCTTCAATCTATTCTTATTTACCGCCTATCTTGCACAATCGAGAAGAAACAAATAAATTCATCAAAGCTAATTTTGTCTTTCAAACCGTGTTGGCCGCGATAGTCATCCTGATAACTTTTGTCTTTATTAAACCAATCGACAACACAATTTTAAAACTTCATGTCCCAATGTCATCATTTTTTTGGACTTTTATCTCAATTCCTTTATTCATTTGGCAAAACTTCACGTTAAATATTTTTTTTGCCGCTAGAAAATTTTTAGCAGCTAATATTGCTTTAAATATAGCCAACGTGCTAAAAACTGGAATCCTTTTGTATTTTATCTGGCAAAAGCAAGCATCTATTAATGCAATAATTATTACCTTGGGCGTAATTGGTCCTCTGTTATTTCTTGGTCTTTTGGCCTATGATCGACAAACTGATGTCTTAAAAATTCTGCAAACATCTTTCCACCGAAGTAGCATAAGACTAAAGTATACCTTGACCTTCTTTGTCTCATCACAATTTTTTAATATGGCCTCTCGTATCGATCTATTTATGCTTTCTTTTTACCTACCAAAAGCAGATGTCGGTTATTATGGCCTTTCACAAAAAATAATTTTAACTATACTGACATCAGTAAATAGTATCACCCAAGTTTTATCACCACAATTTGCCAAGGCAGTCACCAAAAAAGAAGTAATCAGTCATATGAAAAAAGCATTATTGTATATGTCGATACCAACAGCACTTTTTTTTATAGCGGCAATATTACCGACATGGATCTATACTCTTGTTTTTACTTCAAATTATCAGAAAACCGCCATGATTACCCGGATCTTGTCTAGCTCATATATTCTTTATGGTATTTCCGCAATACCTTCACTCTTTTTTCTTTATACTGTCAGAAAACCAATCTATCTTTGTATAAATAACCTTGTATTTTTAATAATAATTGCATTTGGATCTTATTGGTTGATTCCTCATTTTGGCGTTTTTGGACCAACGATCGCCTTTTTTGGTTGTTTTATCTGGTCAACACTTTATCTGTATTTATACTATTTCCTGGAGATAAAAAAAATGAAGCAGTAGTCATGTTTAAAAAATACACTCCGATTATTCTAATTTTACTTTTAGCACTAATGCTTAGAGTCATTGCTTTAAATCAATCATTTTGGCTCGATGAAACAATTCAGGCCACTGTATCGAATAGCAACTCATCATCAATAAATTGGAGCAATGACTTTCAACCACCGTTATTTTATTTATTCAGTCACTTGTGGCAACAAATTGGAATAAATTATGAATGGTTTTTGCGGCTACCATCTGTCATTTTTGGTATTTTAACAGTATTTATACTCTATTTGTTGATCAAGGATATCGCGGGAAAACATACTGCTATTTTATCCGCGCTTTTTTTGGCAACTGCACCATTTCACATTTATTACTCACAGGAATATCGAATGTATTCATTCTTCACTTTATTGGTAGCGCTATCATGGTATCTGCTTTATAAGCGAAAATTATTATCATATTTTCTTACTCTAGTACTTTTATCTTACACTCATTATTTTACCACTTTGGTAATTATTTCTCAAATTATTTATGTAATTCTTGCGAGACAAATTACGATTAAACGATTAATTGTAGTATTTGTGGCTACTTTTTTTTTCTTTATTCCTTGGTTACCGACGTTATTTAAACAAATCCAGACTGCATCAAATCTCATTTCCATTTGGCCAAAATGGCAACAAGTTGCAGGCGTCACGTTCCTCAAATTCCCATTTTTACTTCTGGCTAAATTTACGGTTGGGATGATCAGTCCAACGAATAAATATATCTATGGAGTTTTTGTATTGTTCATGGCAATAATATTTTTTTTGTATGGGTTTAAATTGATATATCAATATATTCAACCTCGAAGGTTACGGATGTTATTAGCAGAACCTAAAGTAAGTATTTTATTAATCCCGTTTGTAATACCTCTAATTTTGGCTTGGATTTCTTCGGTTTGGATTTCAGCTAGTTCACCGCATCGCTTATTATTTACGCTTCCTTTTTTTTACGGAATTCTCGCGGTTGGATTTTTTCAAGAGAACAAAAATGTTTTTTTAAATATTTTTAAGCAAAAAAAGTTAAAAATGATATTTATAAGTATTCTGGTATTATGTAATTTGGTGTTTTCATTTTTATATTTATTAAATCCTAAGAATCACCGTGAAGCCTGGCGTGAAGCCATTGCATATACCGACAACAAAATCGGAGATAGGGGAGTGGCACTATCAGAATTCATCGACCCGTGGGCACCGATGATCTGGTATTCCAAATATCCAGAAAAATATCTCGGAGCTTCAAATTCAATGAAGGTAACCAATGAATCAATTCAAACCAAACTAGATTCCCGTATACAAAATACTCAAAACCTCATACTCTATACTTATTTATACGAACTTTCAGATCCCAATCGTTTGGTAGAAAAATATTTAGCGACAAATGGTTTTAAACTCACTGAAGAAAAAGACTTTAGAGGAGTGGGAATAATAAAAATATATAAGAATGATTAATTACACGTAGCAAGTTGTGGATTATTTTTTTTGAGGTGCTTTTTTTGTTTGTTTTGGTTTCGACAATTTTTCAAAATCGTTCTCTAAGTATTTTTTAAGTTTAATCAGCGTTTTTTCCGGCATTTGATGAGTATCTTTGACTTTATCAACAACTTCTTTTACAACTCCCGCATATTTTTCTTTGTCGATCGTTTGCCATTTGTCAGAAATTTCCGATAACTTGGTCGATAACGTATCCATTGTCTCATTAAAAATATCTAATGATTTTTCGGATAAGTCATCAAATATTTCTCGAACGATTGTTTTGGCATCTGACTCTTGCAGTTTCGATCGAATTTCTTCAGCGGCTTTTGATAGTTCTTTTCTCATTTTTTTACCCGCTTTTGGAGCAAGTAGTAATCCGGCAATTGCACCGGAGATAGCACCAAATATTAATCCAATGCCGAACTTAGATGATTTTTTATTTTCCATATATAAAATCCTAGCAAAATGGACTTCATAAATCAAGCGATTCATATATAATAGTTGTAGTTAAAGCCCTTATAGCTTAATCGGATAGAGCAGAGGCTTGCGGAGCCTCAGATCCCCGTTCGATTCGGGGTAGGGGCACAAGGCTTAATTTTATTTATCTCCCATGAATTGAAGAATATTGCCGTCCGGATCCTTGATCGTCATACACCAAAAACCCCCAGGGGGTGCTTCAAATGGCGTGGCAACAAATTCAATTTGCTTACTTTTAAGCTCATCATATATGGCATTGACACTTTCGGCCGAAAAACCAACCATTACACGATAGGGATCAGTATTTTTTTGATTTTGTGAGACTTGACCATGTTTCCCAATCCAAAAAAAATTATCACCGAATTTAAACGAGACATAAGTATCCTGTGGGTGATCAAGACGTTCTTTTTCCTCAAAACCCAAAACATTCTTGTACCAATCGACCAGTTTTTCAAAATTCGCAGTATAAATACCAACATGAAGATAGGGATTTTTTAGTTTTATCATAGGTGATATAATTATACAGAGATTTGCAAATTGTAGGGGGTGTGGTGAAATGGTATCACAACGGTCTCCAAAACCGTTATTCCGGGTTCGACTCCTGGCACCCCTGCAAACCCAAACTTAAAGTCACCACGTATACTATCTATATATGCGATTTTCTAAAAATAAAGGCGTGATTCTAGCGCTTTTGGCTGGACTGCTCTGGGGGACCATTGGGATTTTCGTTAAAAAGCTTACTGGGCTTACGCCTATAGGCACAACATTCTTTCGACTACTTATTGCCTTTGTTGGAATAGTTTCGGTTGTGGTATTTCTGAACCTGCAGAAAGAGGTAAAATCAACCCTTACACATTGGAAATTTCTCACAATTCTTTCTTTTATCATGAGTTTGTCCTTATTTTTTTCAGTTTTGGGTTTCTATGGAACTACTGTAGCCAATGCATCGATTCTTAACAATACAACTCCACTTTATGTTGCTCTTTTTGGTTTGCTGCTTTGGGAAAAAACCAGTCGTAAAGAGTGGATGGGTATATTGCTCGGGTTTTTTGGAATCTTATTGATATTTTCTGCACATGAAATTTCGTTTGAATCACAAAGATTTATAGGAAACGTACTCTCAATTATGTCGGCAATTTTTCTTGCGGCTTATACCATTTTTTCAAAGCGAATACGTTCTCGCTTTTCCTCATTTGCTATAATGTTTTGGGTCTTTGGGCTAGGCAGTTTATTCATACTTTTAGAAAGCATTCTTTTTCAAAAACCACTTTTCCTTAAACTGGTATATGCTGATTTATATTATGTAGTTGGGCTGGGGATTTTCGGAACATTTTTGGCACATACTTTTTATACAACAAGTCTCAAATACATTAAAGCATCCACAGCCAGTCTCATTGGACTTTCTTCACCCATATCAGCTACTCTCTATGCCATTATTTTGTTGGGAGAAATACCTTCAATCCTTGCTTTATTAGGTTTAGTCTTTTCTATAACGGGGATTTTCTATGTAGTTCGCAGTGAAATAGTGACAAACGAGTTGGGAAAATAGTACGTTCCAACAAAATTCACCAACCCCTGCATTAGAGTCGCTTTCCGATTCACCATCCAGCCATCAACAAACGTTAAGGATTTTAATCTACCGAAGGTTCAACCACAAATAACCCCACGGGTTAGTTGTTCACGGGTTAGTTGTTCATGGTCTTCAATTAAATATATTTGCACCTAATTATTTTGTATAGGATAGTTAATAACATATCATATATAGTGTTTATATTGTTATGAATTGACAATTGTTTATATACTTGATATACTACCGGTTATAATGATTGTAAAAAAAGCTGCTGTTAACAAAAACTACTCCTTATTTAATATTAAAATTGCTTTGTCGCCGATTCTTTTGCTTGTCGCTTTATACTTAATTCTTCAAACCTTTAGCATTGCATCGGCTACTGATGCTAATAACTTTCCGACGCCAACCAATTTTTGTCCTGATGATATTTGTGATGTTACACCGCCTTCATGTGACGATCTAAATCCTTCATGCGGAGCTGCTACGCCAACGATTCGAATCACATCTGGTGAAATCGCTACACCAACTTTAAGTACAACAAAATCACCAACAACCAGACCGACAAGTACACCTTCAGAAGAAATCATTCCTACCAAAGAATTGACAATTACACCATCAAACGGTGGCGGTGGTGGAATCGTATCACCGACTCCAACAAGTACACCGACACAAACACCAAGTCCAACCTCAGTTTCATCATCAAGCGGATCATCATCAAGTGGTGGTGCTTCTTCGACTTCGTCAAGTTCACCATCAAGTAGTGGCGGTGGAGGAGAGGTCTTAGGATTAGCTGAGACTGGATCTTTTGTTGAATCTATTTCGAGCGCTTTTTTTATGCTCTCGATATCTTTTTTTGGTCTATCAATTCTTTCTCATGCCAAAAAGAAAAAATAACAGACACCATAAATATTCAACCACACTGGTCTTATTTTTTTTAGCCAGCTGCTTTTTAATCCTTGGTATTTTTTTCAAAACTCTCGATGTATACAATAACATTGAACAACAGATGCTAACCGCTCAAAGCAAATCAGAATATTCTGCAATGACTCCTAAATCTATAAAAATAAACCGTCTTCACTTGAATTTACCGATAGAAGGTACCGATATTATCAACGGTAAATGGCCAATTAGTAAATATGCAGTATCATACTTAAAATCTTCAGAAAAATTGGCCGGTAATGGTACTACAATCATCTATGGTCATAATAAAACCAATATTTTTGGCCAGTTAAATGAAGTCAAAATTGGAGATAAGATTGGTTTAACATTATCTGATAATAGAAATGTCAGTTACACGGTTTATCAAACGATTGTGGTCAGGCCAAATGAGGTCTCTGCCCTTAAAACAAATACCGGATCGATGCTTATTTTATACACATGCACCGGATTTGCAGATTCAAAAAGACTGGTGGTCAAAGCAAAACTCACATAATCCTTAATTCTTGATATAATAATATCAATGGTTGACTTAGGGAAAGATCAAAGTCCACATACCCGAAATATCAAGGACCACTTTTTTTTATCCGAACCACAAAGACATCAAATGCTAGCTGCCCGAGACGAAGTCATTGACTGGTTAAACCGTAGAAATTTTGCGAACTTTAATTTCACTAGAGGACAGTTAAGTGATGTAAAACTGGGGCTAGCTGATATTCAAGATCATTTTGAAGGTGGTACCGCCGATGTCTCAATTTTAGATCATCAATCAGATATGGTTATGGCGGAGTTCTCTGGCGATTCGCATAAAGCAAGATTAATTACAGATGTTAAAACAAAAGACATTAGATTCGTACTTGAAGATCGCTGTGCAGATTTTACATCTCAAGATCTTCTTTATCAAGCAGTTGCACGGGCTCAAGCTCAACCTTATTATGATGATGGAACTTTAATGGAGTTCTGGATCGTTGATACGCCTGATAGACGTCAGGGATTTCAAGATGCAAGCTTTTGGGCAAAAAAATTAATTCCTGATCTAGGAGCAAAAGACACAGCGATTACACGAGCAATACCAGGAGCTGTAAGGCGTCATTTAGTCGGTGATACATTTCAAGCCTATTGGACAGCTCCTGAATATACTGATTTAGTCGTAACTATTAACACAATTGATGATGATACGATTCCCTATATCTTCAGAAAATTAACACAAAATAACGGCAGGACGGTTTTTGTTAAAAGAGGTAATTTTGATATGACTAATTTGCCTCAAAGACAAGAAGAACGGCAAACGCTGCCACAAGGAATTCTTCAACCGGTGCCAGTCGAAGCGAATATACAATAATCCTAGAGCAATATTCCGCTTGCTCGCATCAAACGCGAATACAATCTTATAGAATAATAGTTGTTGACCCCGCTAGAATTCTTACTTGCTCCCGAGGTCTACGTCCTCGCGTCGCAAGAACGAATCTACGAGGGTCTGCGTCACGAATCTATGACCTATATAAATTCGCTCCTTGACTTAGTGAACGGTTGTTCACTATACTTGATTTACGTAAAAAAATATGGAAGATCAACTCAAAAAAATCAGGAAGTTTTTTAGAATTCATCGTCGGCTGCCGACATATCAGGAACTGGCGAATTTATTTAATTTTGCTTCAAAAAACGCTGCCTATAAACTGGCACAAAAATTAATTGATGCCGGATTTTTAGAAAAAGATGAAACCGGCAAACTTATTCCCAAAAAACTGTTTGCTCCGTTACCTAATTCCGGATTTGTCCAGGCCGGATTTCCATCGCCGGCTGAAGAAGAGCTTATTGACACAATCTCATTTGATGAATATTTAATCGATAAACCGGAAAGCACTTTTATTCTAAGAGTATCGGGCGATTCAATGATTGATGCCGGTATCCATCCGGGTGATATTGTCTTAATAGAGAAGGGGAGGACTCCTAAAGATGGAGATGTCGTCATCGCATCCGTCGATGGAGAATGGACCTTGAAATATTATCACAAAGAACAAAATAAAATAGTTTTAGTTCCGGCAAACAAAAAATATCAAAAAATATATCCAAAAAATAGCCTAGAAATTGGAGGAATAGTTATATCGGTTGTTAGGAAATATAACTAATATGAAAAAAATTGCATCAACGATATCAAATACGTATAAAGCATTAAAACTGCTATCTGATCCAAAAATGATTGATATTTTGTATCACCAAATTACATTACAACAAAAAAATCAAGAAATTAAAACCCTCTCGGGAAAGAAAGATCTTTTTTTCCATAAACATTTCATTATTCAGGTAATAGGATAGAATTTTAATTAAATTTTCAACAATATCCCAGCTGTTGCAAATATAGGCCTATAGTGGTATAATGATGTTATCATGTCAGGTGAAGGGCTTAGACAAGCACAAGCAGCAGTTGATGCTGCTGAAGCTGTATTTAGAGAACAACTTTTAGGCCAACGAGATAATCGTGTTTGTGCTTCCCTTAATTCACCAAACGGCCCAATAATATTGGGTTGGGATGAACAAGGCTTACCCCGTCAATGGACTGATTTAAACCAATTACACCCTGCTCAAAGGCAAAATGTAGAGTCATATTCAGCCTCGCCTTACGACGTCCGCTCAAATAACTTCGAAGCTCTTAATTTAGTACGTATTGCAACAATGACAGACTATACTGATCCCTCTCATCAAGCAATCCCCGATAGAGTCAATTTTATAGTCATGGATGACCAGGGACAAGAAAGACCTCTTTCAATCGATGAATTAACAGCCTTAAGATCAATAGCTTTTGCGCCCCATTTTCAAGAGGGTCATCAACAAGTCGGTGATTCTATCCAATCATTACCATTAGCAACAGATATGTATTGTTTTCTTATTCCACAAAATGGATCCGGTGTCGCTATTTTACCTCAACCTTATAAAGATACCGTCGGTAATAGTAATTCTGGAGCATATGAAGAGGCTTCACGTACAATTATTTCGGAACTCATTATTAATGATATTTTACAAAAACGGTCGGAATCAGATACCGGTCTGTATCTTGAAGATGCTATTTCTGTCCTACCAATCTCAACTGGAAGGAGAGAAATCGATGGTTTATTAAATTGGGTACTGACACAAGAAAATGTCCAAGATGCAATAAGACGTGCTGAAGATAAAACTGGAAGATTAGGAAATTTATTAGGCAGGGCGGGATTAGCTACAGTTTTCACCACTGACTACATAAAGAGATTGATAGCCAAATCCTTAATGCCAAGTTTACGACATGCCTCTCTTCAAGATTTAAGACGACTTGCATTAAAAATGGCTATGCGTGCTGAGCGAACTTTTCAACCTGATCATTTTGAAGATGATCTGATTACGACTATTGAACCTGATTCAGAGATATTTGATTTTGACCCAGATAGACCCGCTACAATGCGTAAAAGTGGACAAAAAGATACTGTTCCAGGACCCGGCTATATAGGTTCAGGAAGAGAATTTGTACATCAACCAGGAACTTATCAAGAATATGATGATGGAACGCTTAACCTACTAGACGAATTTGGATACAATCCAAGAACGAATAGCGTATTCGCATTGAAAGGATGGACTGTCAATCCAGATGGACAAGCGGTAGTAGCACAAGGATTTGAATTGGATGATGATAATAATCCAGTATTAGTTCGCGGTTATGTCTGGAATCCTGAGACAAGAACTGCAGCGCTTTTTGTCTGATAACTTCTTAATCTATCTTTTCATATTTTATAATATAATATCCTCTAGATTGCGGTGGTAGTTCAGCGGTACCCCGGATAACGCTTTCTGTTCGTGAGGTTTACATCCTCACCTCACAGTGGCGCGTATACGGGGCAGGGAATGTCTTAAACAAAATGCGGGATTAGTTGAGCGGCTCAACGTCAGCTTTCCAAGCTGAAAAGACGGGTTCGACCCCCGTATCCCGCTCCAAAAAGTTCAAGGATGAAATCAAGGAGAAGGTTGAGGGCCGAAGGTCCCGTCCGCCGCTCAGTGTACGACAAAGAAATAAAGTGAAAAGAAGGGCCGCGAAGGTCCTAACTAACATGAAGGATTCGACCCCCGTATCCCGCTCATTGTCCTCTCAGAACGAAGGAGGGGTTTTTTTTCTTCAAATCCTACCTGACTCTATCTTCTCTCTTATATCCTCCATAAAGCACTCGATTACGGTAAGATTGTGAATTGTTGCCAACCGATATGCAGTCAGTTCACGTGCTTTAAAAAGGTGACGCAAATAGGCTCGTGAATAATTTTGACAGGTATAACATTGGCAATCTTCATCAATAGGGTTAAGATCATATTTATATTCTGCATCATAAATATCAATTACTTCTTGCGCCGCTCTATAGAGTTTTCCCATACGAGCATGACGCGTCGGGATGACACAATCGAAAGTATCTATACCTTGCTTGACTGCATCAACGATATCATCAAGTTGACCAACTCCAAGTAGATGACATGGTCTTTTGTCATTATTTATAACATCCATTACCCATTTAACTTGATTTCTCATCTCTTCCTTGGACTCGCCGACAGCCACTCCGCCAATTGCTAAACCCCAAAAGGGTAGAGAAGATATATCTTCGGCTGATTTTTTACGGAGATCCTCATACATACCACCCTGGATGACCCCGTAAAGTCTCTGGATCGTGGGACGTGCTGAGACCATTTGCAGAGATCTCTGTGCCCAATCATAAGTCCTTTTTACAGATCTCTCTGTCTGCTTTCGCGTCACGTCAGACGGTAAACAGTCATCAAGCGCTACGATAAAATCAGCGCCAATCTTTTTTTGAGCCTCAATTGAGTATTCGGGGGTAAAATAAAATTCATTTCCATCAATATGTGATCGAAATTTGACACCGTCATCAGTAATTTTGACTAAATTAGGAAAGTCAATATTAGAAAAAGCAGATTCTGTCACTTCCTCCTCCCAGCCAGTGCTCTCGTTGTTGCACGCTGTCTGGGACTCCCTCCGGTCATGCCACCTGCTTTTTCTGGACAAGCTAAACACTTGAAATCCGCCGGAATCAGTGATAAGCGGCAAATTTAAATTGGCGAATTTGTGAATACCACCGGCTTTTTCAATAATATCAACGCCACAAGACACGACCAAGTGATACGTATTAACAAAAAGGATTTGTGTTTTAATTTTTTGAATATCTTCAATCACTAATGATTTTAATGATCCTTTTGTCGCACATGGAATAAACGCCGGCGTTTTAATCTCACCATGAGGCGTTTGTATGATCCCTAAACGAGCACGGGATTTTTGACTTTGTTTCAGTATTTTGAACTGAAAAATATTCATTTTAATAGATTTCTAATTACTATAAATACCTATTTAATACAATTCAACTCACAAAATTATGATAATTATATCAATTCAACCAACCTTCCAATCGTTTAATCGATTGGAATTATAAACCGTGGATTTTTTTACGTTCGGCCTCTAATTTTCGCTGCCAAGCGGCAGACCAGTTGACACCATATATACCGGGTGCAAACAATGTATTACAAATATCCATAAACATATCTTTGAGATTTTCTTTCAGGATAATTAACTGGAACGCTTTTTGGATACCTCGATCGGTATGGGTCTGTAAAATAAACGCAAATTTCGCAACTGTGGATGGAGATAATTTCAAAACATAACAAATCGTCCCATTTTCAATTCCTTTCATAAGCAAAAATGACAATGCGATCCGTTTAGCAATCATTATTTTCTCAGACTGAGATAATACATCATTCAAAATATCCAAAAACTCCGTTTTATTATTTCTTTTACCTACAATATTAAAAAATAAATCAAACAATTTTTCTAGCTTGTCCTCTGATAATTGATATTTTGATAATCTAACCATTTTAAATTCCTCAAATTTTATCAATAAAAACCATCATGATGAATTTATAATACAAGTAAGTTTGTACCTTTTTCAATCGATTATAATCATCAAAATCATCATCTTATTTCATTCCAATCGTTTAATCGATTGGAAGTATAACATCATTGCTTCAGAGATATAAATTAGTCATTGGTATCCAATCGTTTAATCGAATAAAAAATAAGTGCAAGAGAAGAAAAATATAAATTGTTTACTTTATTTATTTCTGATTTTGTGAATTGGATGGTAATGTATCCTTCCCTCAGCTATATATATTCCCACGATAACTAAAAGAGCTCCCAGAAAATAGAGCTTTGTCGGATATTCTCCAAGAAGAGGAATAGCGATCAAAACTGTTGCAACGGGATCAATATACATAAAAAGCCCTATTTCAGAAATGTGGATTTTTGAAATGCCGTAATAAAAAAAACAGTAGGCGATAATTGATGCTAATACAGCGCCATATAATATACCTATTATTCCAACCAAATTTAATTTATCAAAAGACCATCCCCTCAGTTCAAGAGCCATGAAAGGCAAAAAACTCCATGATGCAAAAAGAAAGGAAATTGCAGTAAACTGAATAAAATGAACTCGATCAAGTACTTTTTTAGCAATTAATGGATCTATGACCGCACCGACTGTTGCCAATACAAAAAAAAGATTGGCCACTGTTGCTGAATTCTTTGAAACTTGTGATCCATTCAGGTAAGGAGAAAATACCACGACCAAAACACCAAGAAGCGCTATCATCATTCCAAAAAAAACCTTTTTATGAAATTTTTCTCTGAAAAAAAAGATTGCAAAAATAAATATAAACACCGGACCGGCCGATGCAATCAACGTTGAGTTGATACTTACTCCATGCTGAAGTCCCAAAAAGAAAAAAGAGATGTTAATTGTGATCCCAAAGAGAGCTGATAGACAAATAAGCAAAATGTCCCTAAGTTTCATGGGTCTCCAGATTCTCAAACTTAACGGTAACAATATCAAAGCAGCAATGAAGAAACGCAAAAAAGCAAGTGTGAATGGGGGAATATTTTGCAGCGCCAGTTTATATATGGGTGGTGATGCCCCCCAGATAATATTAGTAATAATAATCGCTAAAACAGCAATGTTCATAAATATTATTATGGCGCTTTTTTAGACACTTGTCCAGATCAAGTAATGATTTTGATGGGGGGGGTTATGATGCAATTCTTTGCAGTGCGTTTTTTAGCAATCGATAAAAGGTTGAAACTGATTCAATTTCAACTCTCTCTTCAGTTGAATGTGCACCATCTATAGTCGGGCCTATTGAGACAGGCGTCATATGAGCAAATTCTGACTGTTTTAAGAATTCTCCAAGCTCTAAACCTGCATGAATAGGACCTATTTTTGGTTTTTTACCTGTTAGACGTTCATATTCTTCTGCCATCAATGCCACCAGTTGATTATTTGGATCCGGAAGCCAACCTGTATAACTAGGTAATTGCTCAACATTTGCGCCATATTTTTGACCAGCCGCTGCCACTCTAGCTCTTTGACTCTCTAACGTCTCAGCATAAGTACTCCTTGAGTTAACAACAAGCGATAATTTTCCCTCTTCTGTTTTGATAGTAGCTAAATTTGAAGAAGTTTCAACGAGATCAGGCACATTTTCAGTATAAGCCGCAACACCATGAGGTAACTCTTCAATTAAATCAACTACTCTTGATGTATCTTGTTGTGTCATTACACGGCAATTTTCAATTGGCTCTAAATCTGTTGGAGATATCTCAATGTCGTTGTCCATTGGCGCATGAAGTCTTGCAGCGCTCTGAAATCCAGACACGAATGCATACACTCTATCGACTTCACTTGGATCAACCGCTAAAACCATTCTACAATCTGAAGGTATAAGATTATGACGTTCACCACCTATAATTGATACCATATTAGCAGATACACCATAACTAGTTCTTAAATCTTTGAGTAACCGGCCTGCTTCTTTTATGGCATTTGCTCGCGGTTCATGGATCTTAAGACCCGAATGCCCACCGACCAAGCCAGAAATATCAATTTGTACTAATTTTCTGTCACCTAAGGCTTCGGTAGAAAACGAAGTTTCAACTCGACTATTCCCTCCACCAGCACACCCATTGAATATTTGATTTCCATCTTCACTATCGACATTGATAATATACTGAGGCTTTGAAAAGTCAACGCCTGGAATGTTAAATTGCTGAACACCTGAGAGACCAGATTCTTCATCTACAGTTGCGATAAAGTATAAATCACCATGTCTTACTGTTTTATCGGTCAATATAGACATTACAACTCCTAAACCCAAACGATTGTCCGCGCCAAGAGTAGTTCCATTAGCTTTAACCCACTTACCATCTTCAGACACAACTACATCAAGACCATTTGCCTCATCTATATCGCCCTTAAAAATCATGTCTTGGTGACCCTGTAAGATAACAGCGGGTGAGCTTTCACAACCGGCTGTTGCAGACGCATGAATGACTACATTGCCAACACCACCATCGCCATCATCATAATAGTCAAAGTCAAACTCTTTAGCATAATCTCTTAATCTTGTGCGTATTGGGCCTTCTTGACCAGATTGGCAGGGGAATTTGCACAGATCTAGAAAGTACTTCCAGGTTTGGTTAACGCCTGGTTCGACTTCGCGCTCGACTAAACTATCTAGTTCTGCAGAAGTTGGAGGTGGCATAAATTTAGCCTATTTTAACATGCTAATTTAACGTATGCAAATTTTGAAACTTTAATCACGGAAGTGATTCTTATTTTCGTTTATTGTGCAAGTAGACAACAAGTTCAGCGACTATACCAGTCATAATGATTTGAAGTCCAACGATGATTAGGAGAATGGCAAAAAGAAGTGCCGGACGCCGATACAAAAGGACTCCATAAAAGATCCGCTGAAATGATAAATAACCAGCCGTGATAAACCCGACAGTAAAAAATAATCCACCAATAATTGAGAAAAAATGAAGGGGCCTCTCTGAAAAACGATAGATAAAGTATGTATTTAAGGCATCGATAAATCCGAAAAATATTCGAACAATATTATATTTTGATTCACCATGAATTCTTGACCGATGATCTACTTCAATTTCACCTACTCTAAATCCTTTTTTTTCTGCAAGTATCGGGATAAAACGATAATTGTCTCCATAAAGAGGAATTTCCTCCAAAACCTGCCGTCGCATCATCTTAAATCCACAGTTAATATCATGTAATTCTGTCGAGAATAAAAATTTAGTTAGAAATTTATTTAAAATTTTTGAAGGTAAAGTTTTGTCAATTTTATCTTTCCTTTTTTTTCTCCAACCATTTATTAAATCATAACCTTGATTCATTTTTTTAATAAAGTTATTTAAGTCCTCAGGATTGTCCTGCAGATCCGCATCCATAAAAGCGATAATATCTCCTTTAGTTTCTTTAAAACCAGCTGCAAGGGCCTGTCCCTTACCAAGCCGTTTAGGGTAAGATATAAGTTTACTGTTTGTGTCTTTTGACGTGATACGTGTCACGTGGAACGGAGAACGATCAGTCGATCCGTCATCAACGAATATTATTTCAAATTGTTCTGATTCCAGAACTTTCAATAATTCTTTATAAAGAATCGGTAAATTTTTTTCTTCGTTGTGAAAAGGTATTATTATTGAAATCATATTTTCTTATATATTTCTAAATTCAGTCTACCGTAGACTAGTTTAAAATTTGGATCCTTTTTTAGTAAATTGTATGCATCGATTGAACCTTTTTTATCGTACCAATCATCTAAAACCTTATTCCTCAATAATACCACATAATCGCCTTTTATGTAATTTGATGAAAATCGTATTAATGTTTTTCTTCTGGAAAAATGGGGAGCTAAGCTACCTGATGCTGCAACAGAAATATTTTCATCCGATAAGATTCTAGTCCACAGCTCTATATCATTAGTTTCTGCTAATCGATTCTGAAAAGGCCGCATATCTGCCCATTTTGAATAGGGGAGAGGACTATATTTCCAACTAGTAAAAAAAGTCGCCATTAGTAAAATAATTAATAAATATTTAATCGCCATCTTCTTCTTCTCTTGAATAAATTGCAAACTATATATTAATGATAAAAAAAGAATCGGGGTGATCACCGCGGTGTAATGATAAATTACACTTTGCATGTTGGTGTTACTGCTTAGTAAGTTTATAACTAAGTCTGGCAGTGCTAGAAGAATAACCGGTGAAAAAATTGGTAACAATGATAATGGTGAAAGTATTAACCAAAAATAATCCAAACTATTTGTACTAAATAATTTTTGAATAATAATCATAATAGAACTTAAAGAAGCTCCTATGTATTTATAGCGAACTAGAGCAAAATGTTGTCCTTGACGAAAATATGGAATCAACCAAAAGAAGACCGCAAGTAACCAGAAAATGCTTAATCCAAAAACAGCAAAATTAAATCGTCGATCGCCTCTTTTTGACAAAATAAAATAAATTGCCATTAATGTTATTGTGACCGCAACTTGCTCTTTGGAAAAAATAGTGAGTAGAAAGAAAATCGCTGAAAATAAGTATTTTTCCTTCTTCCAAAAGTAAAATAGTGCCAATAAAAACGTTGTCGACAAAGTTACGGCATGAAAATCAAAAATCACTGACCACTGTAGTGGAGGATACATCAAATATAAAAACGCCAAAAGCAGTCCTATTTTATTTGATCCAAGAATTTCTTTTGTCAATAAATAAACAAAGATACTACCCAAAGCAACAATTAAAACCTGCAAGATTATAAGCGTCTCAGGTCCTGAATAAATCCAATACAAAGGTGCTAATAAAGCTAAAATTACATCACCATGAATCACCAATCGATTAATCGATTGGAATCCTGCCGGATCGGTCATTTGTAAAATCCGACCCTTGCTTGTATTATAAACTGTTTGATCCATTATCCCCATGTCATAATATTCTGAAAGAAAAGCTTGGTGACGTGATATTCCATAGAAAGAAAAATAAAGAATAAAAACCAAAACCATTAACGATAAAATAATAATTTCCTTTTTATTTATTATTTTTTTTATCATTATTTCTTGGGTTTTTTTACCTTACCAAATCACATTTTATACCTTATTCCCAGAATGATACTTTTTGTGTGTTTCTCTTAATCTTAAATTGGTAACATGAGTATATATTTGCGTGGTAGAAATATTTTTGTGGCCTAACATTTCCTGAACCGACCTCAAATCCGCCCCATGATTTAATAAATCGGTGGCAAATGAATGTCTAAGCACGTGTGGAGTCAAATGATTTAGAATACCGGCTTTTTTTTTGTATTTGTCGACCATACGCTCTATTGACCGTGTTGTTAACCGCAGGCTTTGATCAGTTAATTCTCCTTTGATTTTCGGACCGCTGTAACGAATAAAAAGAGCTTGATATGGATCCTTGCGTGCGTGCAAATATTCATTTAACCATTTCTTCGCTGAAGTCGTCAAAAAAACAAGTCTGAGTTTGCGCCCTTTGCCCATGACCGCAAATTCACCTTCATTAATATTGACTTTATCTCTATTAAGACTTACAAGTTCAGATACTCGAAGGCCAGTTGAAAAAAGAACTTCTAAAATTGCCTTATCACGAAGTCCTCGGATTTTTTTTGTATCCGGTGCTTGAAGTAATTTAGTTAACATATTTTCTTCCAAAAATTTTACTTCCCGATCACCCAGTTTTCCAAGTTCAATTATCTCGGGAGAAATCACGGACAATTTTTTCTTTATTAAATACCTAAAAAATGAACGAAGTGCGACTAAAAAATAATTCTGTGTCTGTTTTTTTAACTCACCTTTATATTGATTAAAATAATCTCTCGATAAATAGAGACGAAATCTTCGGATCTGCTCTTCATCAACATTTTCTACCTTGAAGTCTGTCCCTTTTTTTTCCTCTTTTTCAATCCATTTCTGAAAAAAAGTTAAATAATAGTCATACATTCGGATCGTATTCTGGGATAAATTCCTATCAAGATCACAATATTCCAAAAAACGTAAAATAGCTTCGTGCAGATTCATAACTTAATTGTAACAAAAAACCCAGCCCAGCCGCTCGCGAGCAGCTGGGCTGGGTAATTTTAGTAATTAAATATTTACTTTTTTAGCTGACTAGTTCCTACAACAATAATTAGAATTATTAATATTTTGACAAGATCCCTCACATACTTGCGCACAACTGGAATTTGGATCACAACTGCAGCTTTCCGTACAACTAGCCGGAATGCTTTGTTCTAAAACAGGACATTTCATATAGTCATTACACAGTTGTTTTGCGTATTGCGTCCACAATGATCGCGGTTTACAAGATGTTGATTCACCCAGTGTATATTTTTTAAGAATTGATTGACCGTCTGAACAGTAAAAATTCACATGTCGATATCTCTGGGTATCCAAGCATGTCTTATCATTACTGTTGCATTTTGTCGGACCGCCACAAAGATCGCTGACGGAAACACCTTTTTCAGCGACTAATCCGCAAACAGATGGTATTTTTTCTGCTCGCATTTGAACGGCGGTAATCGCTGGTTCTATTACAACTATTGGTGATATTGCTGGAAACAACCTCTGCGTTATGAGAATATCACGTCCTATGGGCGTAGTCTTATCAAAACAAGGATATTGTTTTTGGCACCAATCATCAGCTGATTTCTTAAATCCTGCCCAAGGCATACATGATCCATCAGATTTTAGAGGAACATTGATCACCTCGACTTTGCCTACTTCATATTTTTTGTTATAACAGAGGAATTCATAACTAGTATAGCATTGTGAACCGATTGATTTGACCAACCGATAAGTACCGTCAATTAATCCTACTTTACAGGTCGTATCAGGGATTGGTTTGGCTACTTCCTCTTGTTTTTTGCCACCTATTGATTCCCAATTAGTACAACAAGCGTACCATGGACTTTCTTTCGCAGACAATTTGCCCATAAACCATTCCTGCGACTGACAAACACTTGTCCCCGACTGCAGTGATTGTGGAGTAAAATAGGCTGTAGCTTGTGTTTTACCACTTCTTGTAGGACAAGTAGCATTATATAACCTTATCCCGCGGCCTTCACCAAAGTGGCAACTGTTTACTCCGGACATAGATACCCGGCAGGTACCAGGATCAGCAGCAGAGGAAAAGAAAGTCAACGCTTGATCGGTATTCTTGGTCATCACGACCACCGCTAATGTCAAAACTACTAATAAACCAACAACAGCAAAAATTGCTAATTTTGCCCGATGTTGCCTGCGAAAAAGTTTGTCAATTTGATGTTCCATATATTTTGTAATTAATAACTATTATTGACGACACAATATGAATTAACACACTGATAGGCAGTTGGACAAGGCCAGAAACCACAGCTAATTGAACTCGAACCGCCAGTCGTTCCATAACCACTTGATCCAGATCCGCCGGGACAACAATACCATCGACCTGAATGCTTTGCACAACTTTTTCCTGATTCACATTCAACCGTTAGACAATTTGATGCCTCCCCAGCGCGACAAGGACAATAGCTATTTCTCTCTGTTGTACAACCCGTAGGAATACCAGGTTGTGAGGAGGTTGGAGTAGGATTTTGGTAATCAGGAATTACACAACAATATTTCTGTGTTCCTCCTCGCTCAGAATCAAGACGACAAATCTGTTGGGCAGGTGTCTGACCATCAGGACCTTGACGATATGTATTACAAGTTGTACTACTAGTACATCTGATATCAGTACATAAAGAATCTTTTTGACAAGTACTACATGCCTCATTGGTTTCACAACCTATTCTTCTACAAACATTGGCATAAAGAATTGGATAAGACGATCCTCGATAATAACATCGATATCCAGTTAAACAATCTGAATCAACAGAGCACGTTTCATTACAGCTTCTTTTAATCGTGGTTGGAGATGGTACTAAAGGCCAGTTTGTAATTTGCCTTTCCCCCTGACCGCTACCTCTCTGACCACAGCATTGATTATTAGCCAATAATATTAACTCATCTTGAGAAAGACAAATTTCGCTAGTAACAGTCTCTGATTTAATAGAGCTTCCTTTCTTACATTTATATGACAAGGCATTAGCTTTTGGCCTGCGACATGTGCCTTTCGTAAACTGATTAACTGTATATTGTATTTTGCATGAAACAGTTGGGGGAGGATTTCCAGTGGGTGAAGAATTGGTTGGTCTGGGTTGTCCCGGTGGTTGATTTCCAATTAAATCATCCCAATTGTTACAACAATTTTTCCAATTACTTCGCTCATCCCTGAGTTTCTTTACAAACTCACTCTTTGATTGGCAAACCGAAGATCCGGGAGCTAAATCTCTTGGGAGAAAATATAATGATGGAGGATTTCCCCTATAATTACATCCTATGCCGGAGGAAGACATATTATATATACGAAATCCCCGTCCTTCACCAAACATACAACTATTGACTCCGGATAGAGATCCACGACATGTACCTTGTACTTCCGCCGATGCAAACATATTCCTTAACTGATCACTATTTGCAGCTAAATTTACGACCAAAATGCTGACGAAGAGAGCAAAAACACCAACACTAAGCAATGCTAACTGAGTACGTTTATGATACCGAAATAATTTTTGAATTTTTAAATCCATATACTGCTAAAAAACTTATATATATTCAGTGTTACAAATTGCTGGACTGTTTGTCAAGAGGCAATCAACCGTTCTGGAATTTAATTCAATCCCGGGATTGCATCAAGGCTCATTCAATCCCGGGATTGAATTAAGTAATAATTTTTGATTTGATTAATTGTAATTTTTTTTGATAATCAGCCTGATCGTATATAAATTTATGATATGCATCGGGTGATTTAAAATACGCCAATATTTCTCTTTTAGAGATGACATTGTCATCTTGCGTTGTCCGAGAAAGAAAATATGGTAACGACGTGTAAGGATATCCAACAAGGTCTTCAATTTTTATTATCCCTGAACTAACAGGATTTAAATGGATGTATCGTGAAGTATGAATCAATTGTTCTTCACTTGTAATCAATACTGCTTGATAGCGCGTCATAAATACAGGTCCCTTTTTTGAATATTTTTTATTGAGGTACTTCGCATATCCTAATTGTATATTTGAAACAGCTGACCTAATACCATCGGTAATGTTTTGCTTCAATAGTAAGTGAAAATGATTTGGCATTAAACAATAAGCAATAATTGTTACGATTCTATCCTTTGTTTTACTTAAATAATTTTTTTGAGCATCTTTATTAAGATTTATAAACTTTGAAAAGCTCATAATTTGCTGAAAGCGATAATATTTGAATAGAGAACAAAACCTATTAAGGTCGTCAATATTAAAATATAACCGTTTTGATTCCTCACATCTGTTATAAATATGATAAAAATAGTTATTTACAAAAAATTGTTTCCGATAGGGCATATTAATATTTTTATCAAATCAATCCCGGGATTGCAACATGGCTAATTCAATCCCGGGATTGATGAGATGTTATAATTTATAATCAGGAAGGGTCGCATAGCGGCCGAGTGCGCACGCTTGGAAAGCGTGTAAGGGTAAAACCTTCGCGGGTTCGAATCCCGCCCCTTCCGCATTGACATTTCTTAGCGAACCTGAGATTATCGAAAGAGAGTTTAGAAATGACAAGGCCCGCCAAATTAACGCCCCTTGAGTCGCAGTAGAAATCTACTAAGACGAAAGGTAAGTAATGGCGGGCTATATATATACATGGATAAAATTACCAACAGTAAGACGGTAGCTGCTGCCTTAGATTGGGGAGAAGTGATCCTTGCTCTAGTCAGAAATCATCCTGTCATTGCGCCACTTATCCTTATCGCTATTGAAGAATTTGCCATTCCTCTTCCACTTCCAGGCGAAGTCTTGATCGTTTATACCGGCTATCAAGCTTCACGAGGTATCTCCAATTATACCTTTGCGTTTATATCGTTCTTTTTTGCTGTTTTAATTGGTGCGTCAATATTATATTGTCTATCGGTAAAATGGGGTAATTTTCTGGTCCTTCGGCTTGGCAAATTATTTCATTTAGATCAAAAAAAATTACATCTTATCGAAGAGAGATTTCGACGTCATGGAATGTTATTTATCATACTAGGTCGTATGATTCCGGGATTTCGAATCCCTATAACCATATTTGCCGGTATGTCAAAAGTCCCATACAAGACTTTTATCTACGCGATATCATTATCAAATATTATTTGGATTCCATTATATCTTTATATAGGAAAAGTCTTTGGCCCGCAGAGTCATAGAATTCTTCAATCCCGCTACTCAATTTTGTTTATTATTTCAATACCGGTTTTAGTCGCAATCATCTATTATTTCTTTTATAAATCCATTGACACCAAAAATTAAGGCCTATATTGTTACACCTCTTGACAAAGACTGATATGCTTCTTTATTCTTTAATCTAGTTAATATTTTTTATAAATTGAAATCTTCTTATGGCTAAAGGTAAAAATAACGGATTTGAATTAAGTCCTGTAATGCAGCTTGGTGTCATTATGATTGTCTTAGCTGCTATCGCACTGGTTGCCATCGCTTACAAAGCTTGGTAAGTTAAGTAACTAAGTAGAAAACACGATACTTAATTTATTGTGGAATATGTATTAATTGTCGAGAAGCTTTCTAAATTATTCAATGGTTTTAAGGCTGTTGATAATATTTCTTTTTCGATAAAGCAAGGAGAAGTTGTCGGGCTACTTGGTCCAAATGGAGCAGGAAAAACCACGACAATTAATATACTAACCGGTGTAACGCTTCCTAACTCCGGACAAATTGAATATTTTGGGGTTGATTTTTTTAAAAATCGCTCCGACTGTTTAGCAAAAATAAATTATTCTTCCTCTTATAGTAAACTTCTGCATCGTGTCTCTGTTTGGGAAAATTTAGAGGTTTTTGCTCATCTTTATGGTGTTTCCGATTATAAAAATAAAATATTCTCCTTGGCAAAATATTTTGACATTGTGACGCTTTTACCAAAAAGATTTCTGAGTTTATCTTCGGGTCAAAAGACACGAGTTAATCTAGTCAAAGCACTTATCAATGAACCACAAGTTTTGCTGCTTGATGAACCCACTGCCAGTCTTGACCCTGACATGGCAGATAAGACACTGACTTTAATTGAAAATATTAAGAAAACCAGAAATATCTCTATTCTTTATACATCACATGATATGCGGGAAGTTTCTCGTATCTGTGACCGTGTGATTTTTATGGACAGGGGCAAAATTGTCGCCGATGATACGCCTTTAGGGTTGACTAAAAAAATCAAATCCGCCATTTTGAGATTGACCTATGATGGCGATGAAGAAAAATTGAAAAAATTAATAAATGAAAGAGGGTGGAGGAGTACATTTCCAAAAACTAACGTTGTTGAAATCACTTCAGAGGAAAAAGATTTGCCTTCGATGATATTTAAAATCAGTAATCTCGGAATTTGGATCACCGACATTGAAGTAATTAAACCAACATTAGACGACGTCTTTTTACAAATTGTCCGTGAGGGAGACATCTAAAATGATCCGTCGAATTTACGGTCTGATACTACAAGAAATTTACATCACCAAGCGTTCGCTTGAAGTAATAATAGATACAATATGGTTTTCGGTACTTGGCGTCATTGCTTTTGGATACGTTGCAAAATTTGTAAGCAAAGGACAATCAGATATTGTGGGGAATACAATATTAGCCGGAATGATTTTTTGGGAGGTGATCCGAATCAACCAATATTCTCTTTCATTGAACCCTTTGTGGAATATTTGGTCAGGAAATTTCTGCAATATGTTTATTACGCCTATATCAAAAACTGAATATCTCATATCGCAATTTATATCTGCATTTGTTAAGTCTTTATTAATATTGTTTATTAACGCTATCGTAGCTTTTTATTTTTTTGGGTTCAATGTATTTACAATCAAATTAGCATTATTACTGTATATCGTCGTTAATTTAGCTTTATTTGCCTGGAGTGTTGGACTAATTTTTATAGGCATTGTATTTGTCGTTGGGACAAGGATCCAGGCGATTGCATGGGGAGCGCTATTTCTACTACAACCATTAATGGCAGTCTTCTATCCAGTGTCTGTTTTACCAAAAAAATTGCAAATCATTGCTTATATGCTACCACCGACTCATATTTTTGAAATAATTAGAAATCAATTAACGACAAATCAGAATTTATCACAACTATTGTTATTTCAAGTTTTTTTTCAAAATTTGATTATTTTTATCGCGGCGCTTTTTATCTATCGATTTTTATTTAGATATTCACAGCAAAAAGGTCAGTTTGCCAAAAATGATGAGGGATAAGTCTCGACTTAAATGCAGGTGGCACGAAACGGGGAGCCCCATCCAAGCGCGCAGTAAATCCAAGCTTGATGCCACATTTTCTTAGCGACAGAAGGAGCCCTCTCTCGTACGGCCTAGTCTCCACCTTCGGTGAAGCCTGGCCGATACGGAGAATCCCAAGTCGCTAAAAAACGGGCACCTGCGCTTGAGACTGATATACGAGCACTTGATGGGGAGGACAGAGTGACAGAATCTGCTAAAATTGTTATTTTGAAATTAATAGATCTCAAATTTCTCGAGCAGCTTTTTGTTACCCTCCATCTGAAACTGCAGTAGGCTAGAGTAGAGGCCTGTTTTCTTTGACAATCCTTGTGGAGTGCCGACGTCGACGATCCGACCGTCCTCGATAACAATAATTTTGTCAACATTTTGTATCGTAGAAAATCGATGCGCAACGATAATTACCAATTTATTTTCCATTAGTTTTTCCAAGGCATCTTGGACTTCTTTTTCAGATTTAGCATCAAGACTCGAGGTAGCTTCATCAAGAATCAAAATAGGGGAGTTTTTCAGTATTGCTCTGGCAATTTGAATTCGCTGTTTTTGTCCACCGGACAATCTAATGCCCCGTTCTCCCACTTCTGAATGAATACCTTGTGGTAACTTCTTGACAAATTCATAGGCATTTGCCAATTTTAAGGCTTTGATTACTTCCGTTTCATTTGCTGTTGTTCCGTAGCAGACATTTTCCAGCACGGTCGAAGAAAATAATTCACTATCTTGAAAAACCAATGAGATCAGCTGTCTAACGTCTATGTGATTCAATCTTTGGTAGTCTTTATCCCCAATCAATATTTGACCAGATGAAGGTTTATAAAATTTCAAAATCAGGTTAACAATTGTGGTTTTACCAGCACCACTTTCTCCAACCAATGCAACTTTCTCTTTAGTTTTCATTACAAATGATGCTTGATTTAAGACTAATTGCGATTTTTCGTATTGAAATGATACCTGATTGAAAACAACGGAAGGATATTTGATGATATCTATTGACCTCTTGGTCTTAAATATTTCTTTTGACGGCAATTGCAAGATTTCAAAGAACTCTTTGGATCCCGACTCAGCCGCCTGCACCTGGGTCAAAATAAAAGACATTCCAAATAAAGGCCGCCTTGCTTGATTGACTAATTGAAGAATCAAAACCATTTCACCAATTGTCAGAGCGCCTTTGAATGTATTATAAAAAACTATCAAATTTATCCCAAATAGAATCAAATGTAAACTCGTGTTTCTGGCAAAATCAAAAAGGTGAAAAGTGTTACTTTGCTTGGCATAAATGCGATTTATTTTAGTTAAAAGACCTGAAATTAATTCGTATTCCTTGGATTCCATAAGAAAGCTTTTTACCAATTTGATATTAGAAATCACTTCCTGGATACGACCACGAGAGATGTCCTCAAGTTTGTTTTTTTTGACTTCCTCGCGCCCCCATTTGACAGTAGAATAAAAACTTAAACCCATAAATATCGGAAATAAAATCAGCGTCAAAAAAGCTATTGGCAGATTATAATATGCTAAAACTAAGATAGTGAAGAAACTTTGAATTAACATCGGCAAAATAAAATTAGTAGCCGTATTCATAAATCCATATATCGACATAATGCCTCGATTCAATTGATTGACAATTTTTCCTGAAATCTCTGAGTCAAAATATGATTGAGGCAGTGTCAAAACTTTGGTATAAAACTTTTCTGTCAGAAATTTTCTTAAAAGCCCGGAAAAATGATCACCTATGCGATTAGACACTGACATCAGTACTGTGTTTAAGAGCGAGACTATAAATGCGATAACTATCAACGTCATCAGCCAACTTACATCGCCGGTATTTTTCTGCACTTTTAAAACAATTTCATCAACAACCAATTTTGATAAAATTGGCGACACTAACTCCAAAGACGACGTTATGAGAACTAAAACAGACAATATAAATATCAGTCGATGTAGAGGTTTGGAGATCTTGATTATTTTAGTAATATTTTTCATTGTCGCTCAATATGTTTTGTGAAGAAAATTAGAATGCTCAAATAAAGAAGTATTAAAAAAATAATTGATAAAATAAAATTTTGCACTCCTACGGCAATTGTTGGAAAAAATAAATCAAGATCATAGATATTGAAAACGTTTAAGATAGAGACATCTCGCTTTGATAAAAAATGCAACAATAAGATGACGATATGAATTGAGGCTGATATAATCATCGTTTTAAAAACGGCATCAATCATGCGCTTTTGTAACATAAATTGATATATTGTAACACGTTTCACGTAGCACGTTACACGTGTTATAATATTTTATGCTTGATATTATAGAAACCGCAGCAAAATCCGGCGGTAAGGTCTTAACTCATTATTTTCGAAAGATTTATCAAACATCGCATAAAGGTAACTTTAGAAATATAGTCACCACTGCAGATTTAGAAAGTCAAAAAATCATTCAACAAACAATTCAAAGAATGATGCAAAAAAAAGCTCACAAAGCCTCAGATATAGGTTTTATAGGTGAAGAGAATCTTCATATCAGCGGAGATTATCAATTCATCATTGATCCATTAGATGGCACTACAAATTTTGCATCTGGACTTGATCTCTTTACGGTCTCTATTGCAGCATACACACAGGGTAAACCAATTTGTGGAGTTGTATATCAGCCTTTACACGATATTCTCTACTTTGCAGAAAAAGATAAAGGCGCTTTTAAAAAAATCAACAATCGAGATACCAAGCTTGTCGTAAATCATCAATCTCTTAACCAAATGGTAATTACGGCTCATCTAACATCTAATCCACTCCTTCGTCAGCAGATGTCAAGCGTAGTTACAAAACTTGCTAGTAAGACTTTAGGAATCAGACATCTTGGCGTCATCACCCTTGAACAGTGTTATTTTACCGAAAACATTTTTGGGGTAGTTATCAATGCCAACCACTATATATGGGACACTGCCGCGACACAGCTTATCGTTGAAGAAGCCGGTGGAATTTTAAGCGACTGGAAAGGCAATAGACTAACCTATGATTTCAATAACCCAACACTTTCCTATAATTCAATGAGTTGCCATCCGGATAACCTAAAGTCACTATTACCATATTTGAAATGACTGTTTTTATTCCCAACACGAGTTTCACGTTAAGTCTTTGTCATTCCGGACTAGCCATATCCTACAAAGCCGTATGGCGACGTAGGGATCCGGGGAATCTCCGCTCGCAAAGCTCGCTTCGAGATGCTGAATCAAGTTCAGCATGACAGGATAGACATTGATTAATAACGTGAAACTCGTATAAAAGTCAAACCCATGCACTTGTCATAAATGAGATTATTTGATAAGATATAGATTGCTATATCAATCTATATGTCTAGACTATTAGATAAAAGTATCGAATTCAGATTTGGCGTGGATAACCTAAATCCTCATCAAAGACCTTCTCCGCCGCATTTGCGGCTTCTTGTAGATCATGGTGATAAACAAATTGATGATCTAACGCTAAAAGATGTCCGTGAACTTCATCTTATTTGGGGATCACAAGATGAATTGGCTAGACACCTTAAAGCATATAATCAATGGTGGAATGAGCCTACTCAGCGATTATTAAATGATGGTCAAAGGCATCTGGTTATTTTTAACTATGGAACTTTTCATCCACTTGAAGATTCAGACCGAGATTTAATATCGGCGACTCTCAGAGAGATTAGCCATGATCTCACAAATGATTCAAATATAGAAAGGCTTCCCTATCTCAATAGACCAGGTTGTAGTGCCTTTAGACGATGGATGACTAGCGATACGAATGGATATCAGGAATGTATGTCTATGCTAATGACTGAAGGAGCTTCAATAGAAACTACAACCGGATCGCCTGAAACTCTGGACCAGAGACCCTCAACTCATCCCGAAGCAAGATAGATACAGGAAAATATTTGACTCCAGAGCCTTAAAGGATTATACTGACCTCATTAAAATTTGATTTTATTCATGTCGACTCGAGAATCACTTCAACAAATTCAAGCCTTAATAGGTCGTCGTCCAACGAGAACGGATCATAATCATATTAAAGAATTGTTGTGTGATGATTATGCAATTGCAGGACTTGACGATGCTCAAATGATTATGCAGCTCTTGGAAATACTATTTTTAAATCATCATAGAAGCCCTGATCTCGCTGAAGCCGGTTATACACAAAACCAGAATTCTCAGCTGAGTCAAGCATGGATAAGACTTATCAGCGCTTTGATGAATGAACAACCTGTTCACGGATTGGCCACGCTTCAAGTCCAATATGATCAAGAAGATCAACGACTGCGAACCGTATCATTCGAATTATTAGCTGAAGATGTTGATGTACCAACCCCAGTTATGGCAGTATCAGCTGTTTTAGTCTATCAGGATGATAATGCTGATCGCGTTATTGGTCTTTATGATGAATCTGTTCCATTCAGATCAACAAGTATTGCAACTTATGATCGAAGCGGTAATATAGAGTTGGAACTTGTTTTTGGAAAAACAAGATATAGTCGAGTTGATTTACCTGGTGCATCTGCCTGGATTCGCTGCTTACCAGAAGTAACAGATCTCACAAGAGATCCCGAAACCCATTCGACAAGCTCAGGGTCCTAAGTTCATCGAAGGCAAATTCACGACGAGCAAAATTCCTGTGCAATTAAATTTAACACCTCACTGCTCACCTGCCTTAACACACATCAAAGTAGAGTAGAGGATAGAGCATTATAACTGTCTAAATATCAATACCCTATTATCCTATAATATTATTAATGGACCCAAAAATACCACCTTTCCAGTCAGGGAATAATAGGGATACTGCAAAAAAAGAAATTGAAAAAAATAAAAAAAACTAATGATTAATAATTAATGATTTTTAACCACTTCTCCCGGAGTAGCCTCGGCCAACGTCGTAAAAGATACAATTTACGACGTTATGTATATATCATTCCCCTCATTGGTATATACCCATTAATACAAAGACCCGGTTTATCATATACCAATAATCTATTTCGAGAAGAGAACCGCTCTCTTTTATGAAGTCTCTCATCGCTTGATACTAGTTAAACGGTCATTATCAAGTTGTTTACATATCCTAAGAAATACACAAGGGTCGACATGGCAAAATCTTCACCAATTTATCTATTCATATTTAGAGCGTATATTAACTCTAAATCATCACTTTCAAGGCTAATCCTATTGCTTATTGAGGATTAAATAATGCTTTAATTTAGCTTATTCTAATAGTCTAAATTGTTATTTTCAAAGCTATTTTTGTTTAATATCAAAATTATATATTGACTTATTTAGAGTGTAGTATCAACCCGACTTCTCACTTCTAAGGCTGTAGGCGGTATGATTCAGGAATGAAGTATTAAAACTATGACAATGCATACTCCTCAAGTAGAAAAACAGTACTTACAGGGATAGTCGATTTAGCGCATTATGACAAACAAAATAATTAATTTCGAGGCTATTATTTAATAAAATCTTATCTTAAATTAATTTATATTTAGCGTGTTATGACGCTCTAAAATTCTGTAAGGAGGCTATTATCGAGTTATCCACAATCCTGAAAGAAGTAAGCAGCATTACGATTGTTCAATTGCTAATCCAAATTGATCTTATATGTGGTCGTAAATACATTGTCTATGAATATAATATAGATACTATAGGATAGTATAGATACTATAGGATATAAAGTTCACGTCTGTTCGTTTTCCTTTCTCCCCTCTCCTCTCTTATATAATAACCATGTCCAAAAATATTAACCGTCCTTATGACCAACGAATTGAAAGTAAAGTTATGATCGATACAAATATTATTACCATTAAATATTCACGAATCCGATTACGAAATAACCTCTCTTCTATATGAGCATGAAAGAGACCCAGTAGGCTGTATAAGCCAGCCGCCAGAAAAAGAGCATAAATTGTCGGCGTTAAGGGCATAAATGATAATATATAGCCAAATTCAGCCACGATTAAAGTCACAACCAATGCATACTTGAGAACCTCACGTCTTATATAAGTTTTTGGATTTATTGACCAGAAAAAGTGTAAAGCGAGAGGATAAGTTGCCAAAAAAAAGGCAATAAGATTGAAAATTGGATACAACTTAAAAGATAAAATTAAGCTATAACTCAAATAAGCGCTTATGGCAAGATACAAAAAGCCAACTGAAAATGCAGCACGATATAACTGCAAGTTTTTGGCAACACCAACATTCAAGATGTTTGAAGAAAGCAACAGTGCGTAGATAGAAATCGCATAAATGCTGACATATGGCAATCTAGTGAGCCATCGTCCGGGTAAAATAAAATAAAAAAAGTAATACACAATTGTGAAATAGATAGGCATTAAAAAAAGCATTAACCATTCAGCGCCATTTATACCTTCTAAAATAGAAAAAAAGGTCGAAAAATAAACGAAGATAATAAGCAAGGGCAAAAGAAGATATACCTTTTGGCTATCGAGAAACGAAGAGACTAAAATAAAAAATGTCATGACTAAAGTAGCGTAGATAAATCTTCTCCTCTTCCCTATTTGACTAAAATAGTCAATAAAGAGCGTTGAGATTTTTTTAATACGAAATAATTTAAATAGACGTGAAGTTGGCATAAACTTTGTCGACATCTTCCAGGTCATCTAAACATTCAATCAGATGTTCAATTGTTGCAATATCATTTTGTTCAAGTGATACGGTTATCTCTGGCCGATAAAAAATCTCAATATTTGAGGCTTCAAGACCTGATAAATTTTCATGAACTTGGCCAATTTGTTCAAAAGGAATATAGACGATATATGAGGTGTCATTTTCTTCAATATCAAACGAACCTGCTTTTTCTGCGAAGGAAAACACAGCCGTCTCATCTGCTTTGTTTTTGTTGAAGACAACCACACCGCATTTCTTGAATTGATATGCAACTGAATTAGGCGTACCCATTTTACCACCTAATCGTTCGATAAGATTCTTAACTTCACTATGAGTGCGATTGGGATTATCACTTAATACCTTAATAAGTAAATGTACTCCTTTTGGAGCGAAAGCTTCATATATTATCTCTTTTAAACCTGCGCCTCCCTCTCCTTTAGCTTTTTCTATCGCTCGCATCACATTTTCCCTAGGCATATTCTCTACTTTAGCTCGCTCCACTGCTAATCTTAACCTTAGGTTATTACTCGGATCGGTTATTCCCCCACCCTCTTTAACAGCTAACGTAATTAATCGAGATAATTTAGAAAATATCTGACCGCGTTTTTGATCGTTTATTCCCTTCTGTCTTTTTATCTGTGACCATTTTGAATGACCCGACATATATCATTTCTCATGAAACTTGAAGCTTGAAACATTTAATTATAACATTATCTATTCGGTAATACATGAATCGTGAAATGATAACCAAAAATCAAACTATGTTTCATGTTTTATGCTTCATGCTTTATAATTATTTTCCCTCATTGACAAATGCTTTTTTTAAATTATACTTTCATTCCATAAAATAAGAAATCTATGAATACCTTTAAAATAACCACATCGCTACATGATCAAGCTGCTTCTCTCGCCTTAAAGGGTGATTGGAAAGCAGCGATTGCCGTCAATGAACAAATTCTTGCACTTAACAACAAAAGCACCGAGTCGTTGTTACGGCTTGGATTTGCCTATTTACAGTTAAATCAGATCATAAAATCAAAAAAAGCTTATCTTAAAGCCTTAAAAATTCAACCTGCAAATCAAATCGCGAAAAACAATTTACAAAAAATAGCAATCTTGGAAAAAAAGAAAATAGATTTTTCACCTGTGAACAAAATGAGCAATCAGTTAAACCCAAATTTATTTTTACACGTCGCTGGAAAAACCAGAGTTGTTCCTTTAATTAATATTGGTCAAGCTGATATATTAGCCAAATTAAAAATCGGTCAAAAAGTCACTTTTAAAATCAAAAAAAGACGTGTAGAAGTTCGCACCGATGAAAATGAATACGTCGGGGCTCTACCAGATGACATTTCTAAAAGATTAGCTTATTTTTTAGAAGCAGGTAGTCAATATTCAACTTTTATTAAAGAGGCATCTAAAAACACGGTTGACGTATTTGTTAGAGAAGAAAAAAAAGGCAGGAGTGTGGCTAAATATCTTTCTTTCCCTAAGAATATTCAAGATTCATTGAAAAACATGATTGATGATGAGGATAAAACCGATGATGAGTCTGAAGCTGTCGATGAAGATGTATTAGAGGAAACTGAAAGTCCTGTAGATCTTGAAGAGCTTGCCGAAGCCATTGAAGACACGGACACCTATGCAGAGGGTCATAATGAAGACGATGATGAAGAACAGGAGTGAAGCCGTCTGCTATTTATAATGCCTAACTTTATCTTTAAAAAAGACGATACTACCTTTGATCTTCGAGCGGGCGATAAATTGACGGATCTTGTCTGGATAATCAAAATCGCTCATCGATCTCACCGCTAGGATGATTGATATTACCAAAATGAGACTTAATGCAATATTAATTTCCATATTTATTCCCGTGGTCTCGTAGCCCTTGGAGCTTCAATCCCACAGCTCAGACAATTTATCATCAATTCTTATTATTATATCAGAGCTAGTCGTCTTTGCGACTTTACTCTGACAACTAAAAATTTGCCTCAAAAAAAACGCCGTTTGAGAAGGTTTTTTTGTGTTTTCTATCACCTGACAATGATCCGGGCCTTCATCATCACGCGTCAGATCAACAACAGAAATTCCCTCTCCCTCTAAAATTCGGGTTATTATTAAAGCGCTTCTATAAGATTTGTATAGTATCTGAACTGTCTTGCCTTCCTCACGTAATGATTTTTGATAAAAATATCCCTTGTATTTTTTACCGAACACGTCCTCCAAAAATATCGTATCACTCTCTTTCTTATCAACAGGACGCATAGAGATTAACGAAAAATCTTGTCGCTTTTTATCAAGTAAAAGAAAAAAAAGATAGAGTCGATCTAAAAAACCTGCATTGCCTCGTCGACCGGTTAAATAATAAATGTCTATCGGTGATAGTTTAGGTATAAAAAAATCCTCGCTGTCTGATTTGGTATATATTTTATTGATTTTTGGGAAAAAATAATAATTAACATACAAAGACAGAGCTGAGGAAAAAGATTTTTGGTAAATTATCGGTTTTTTTTCGATATCTACAAATCGACCCACGGCACCAATTCGATATCGACCATAACCGCCCGGTAAATAAATTTGGGCGTTGTTATCAAAAAAACCTAAATAATTGACATCGTCAGAAAATCCGAAGGATAAAAATGACGACTTTTCACCATAAAAAATTAAATTTAGACGATCTGGTTTTTTTATGAATAAGGATTGTGAAAAACTTCGAGAAAAACTAAAAAGAATATAAAGTGCCAAAAAAAGAATAAATATTCGGGGAATGCTATTTAGCTTTTTACTTAACCTTATCAAAATTAAATTAAATTGCAGATGCCCGTTTTATCGCGACTTGGGATTCCCCGTTCCCGCCCGACTTCACTGAAAGTGAAGGTGAGGCGGAACGAGGGAGGGTTCCCACTGGAGCAGGAAAACGCGGCATCAAAATTTGATTTAACTAACCCTACTCCATTCCATGCTCAATTTTTAATCTCTTAATTTTGCCGATAATATCTTCTTTAGAGATATTAAAATTGAACAATATTTTTCTTATTATCGACAGAGCTGCTTCAAATTCCGGTTGTATCACCACTTCGGCCCCAAGATCCTTCATCCTTTTTTGATCAAATTCTTGTTCAACTCGAGTAAAAATGATAATTTTATGATTCAGTTTTTTAGCATTTAAAATTATTGTTTCCTGAGCAAATCTTTCCGGCACTGCTGACACAATACAAGTAGCTGTCTCACACTCTGCATAATCCAGAATATCCACGTTAGTAGGATCACCATAGATGATGTTTATCCCCTGTTCTTTTGCCTTTTCTACCGTATACAAGTTATAATCGATAGCAATAAAGGGAACTTCTGCAAGAGTCAGTGCCCGACCAATATATCGACCAACTCTTCCAAATCCACAAACAATGACATGATGCTTAATATTTAAAGCTTCAATATGAGGTGGTTCTCGATCTAAAGTGTGGGAAATATAATGATATAGTGGCGGTAAATATTTTTTAACCAATTTCTTTATTTTTATATAAATATGGTTTCTGCTCTGAGCCAAAATTGGAGTTAGAATTATTGAAATAAGAACTGATACCAATGCAAAGTGATAAATCGGCTCTGATATTATTTTCATACCAAAGCCCTGATAAAGTATCACAAAAGCAAATTCTCCTACTTGAGCCAGTGAAAGAGCAAGAGAAAAACTGGTCCGACTATGAAAATGAAAAAAGATAAAAATGCCAATTATTACAGCAATTTTTATTAAAATTAAGAACATAGAAAATATTAAAATTGCTGGTATATTGGCGATAACCATACCCAAATTAACGGTTGCACCCAAAAATACAAAAAATAGAATAGCAAAAATATCCCGGAGTGGTCTGATCTGTGAAAAAATATGATAATGTTCCATCGTCTGACTGATTAACATTCCCGATATGAAAGCCGCTATCCCGGCAGAAAGCCCTAAATAAGAAAATAAATAGACTATCGAAAAAATAAATAAAATAGTAAATAAATTAAGTATTTCCCTGGATTTTTTAGCGACCTTCCCAAATAGATATGGGACTAATCGTTGACCAATAACATAAATCAGCACTAGGACTATCCCGGATCGGGCAATAGCCAGAGTAATGTTTTTAAAAAGTGCAAATCCCCCCATCCCTTGATCAAGCGATGAAGCAATAATGATAAGTGGAATAGCAACGATATCTTGAAAAACTAAAATGCCGATCGCCAAAGCGCCATATAATGAATTCTCCTCTCCCCGATCCTGTATCAACTTAGCTACAACAACAGTCGACGAAAGAGAAAAAGAAAAACCTATTATCAACGACTCCATTAAAGTCAATCTAAAAGCCATTGCCAATAAAAAAATAAAGAATGATGTTAACAATACTTGACATAATCCGCCGAGTACAATAATGCGACCAAATCGGCGCAGATTGCCAATATTCATTTCAAGTCCAACGGTGAACAATAAAAGAATGACACCGATACCGGCAAAATGAGATAAAAAGTCGGATGAAAACTGTTCTTTAAGAAAGATTCCCAAAATGATACCACCGACTATATAACCAACAATCGCTGGTAATTTGAACTTTAAGGCTAAATAACCACCGATAAAAGGGACCAAAAGAAATATTATGGTATTAAAAAGCACCGGAAGTGAAAATTCACCCATAAAAATATAATAGCATAATAATTTAGCAGGTGGCACGAAACGGGGAGCCCCATCCAAGCGCGCAGTAAATCCAAGCTTGATGCCACATTTTCTTAGCGACAGAAGGAGCCCTCTCTCGTACGGCCTAGTCTCCACCTTCGGTGAAGCCTGGCCGATACGGAGAATCCCAAGTCGTTAAAAAATGGGCATCTGCGCTTGAGGCTTATATACGAGCACTTGATGGGGAGGACAGAGTGACAGAATCTGCTAAATTATTTTACTAATCGCTTTTCGCAGGTTAAACAATAGCGGGCTTCAGGCATTAATTTAAGACGTTCAATAACAATCGGGTTGTTACAACTGCTGCATTTACCATATTTTTTTTTGCTCATTTTCTGAAGGGCTAAGATTACATTGTCTAATTTACGTTTTAATGTCAGAATCTGCGCTTCTATCGTCTCATGACCAACTTTCTCCCTTACGTCTGTATCGACTGCAGCGTTATCTATAGCATGATCTGGATCGGAAAAAGGATCTTCTTCTTTTAAATTTTCAATCCTTTTTTTTAGGTTCTTTTCTTGTTCGAATAATTTTTTCTTGAATGAATCCTGTAGTTCTTTTGAAATTAATTTTGCCATATTGTGTTATTTTTTTTAAACGATCCTTAATAAGGTTAACTAATTCTATTCTAAAAAAATACAAAAAATAACCCCCTAATGTCAAGACTATAGCTGCGGAGATTATTAGGTTAAAATTTATTGAGCCCAAGTATAAATGATTCTGTTTAAGATTGTCAAGCAATAAATTATCTAAGCCAAACCAAAAAAGGGCAAAATAAAAAGCAAAACCATGCGGTAAGATTGTCCGCCTAACCAGCAGCAATATTTTATAGGTTATATAAGTGCCAACAAATAAAATAATTGCTTCATATAAAGGCGTTAGGTGTCGAAGTCCTATGTAACCGCTGTATTTGACTGCCAGAAAAAATTTGGTACTTGTACCAACATCAACACCGGCAAAAAAACTTCCAATTTTAGCAATTGCAGCAGCCAAAAGCACTGGCGAGACATAATAATCAAAAACTTTTATTATTTCAGTTTTTTTCAATGAATGATAAACTGATAAACCTAAAAGCCCTCCAAAAATCATACCAAATGCTGACATGCCGGGAAAACCATTAATAAGAATAAATTTGAGTAGACTAAAGCCAAAATTCTTAAAATTGATAATGACAAAAAAAAGTCGGCTGAAAAAAATCGCCAATATTAGTGACACAAAGACCGAATCAAACATTTCTTCTTCTTTATAAGATGTCAATTTGACGGATTTCCAGAACAAAAAAAGACCCCAAAAAAAACTCAGGACCAAAAAAACACCGAATGTATAAATCTTAATGAATTTAAAGTCAAAAAGAATCGGCAACATTCACCAATTATATCAAATGAACAAAATATTGATCGCGTTTACTGGAAAAGGCTGTCTATATAGGATATAATACCTACATGCCCAATGAAAGATTACATACAGACCATATGATTGAGGTGGCTCTCTCAGCTCGATTGGATCCAGATAAGCCTTTAGTGGAACAACAAGTCGAAAATCAAACTTTGCTCGCCGCTATTTTTCAACTTTGCAGGGTGGTCTGTCCAAATGTTCCACCAAGACAAACGTCGACGAGACGAGCAATTAGACGTCACGCTCATCAACATGATCGAGCTCATGACCATCCTACTGACGTTGATTTAACCTACATAGCTCTAGATGAAAAAAATCACGTTTATACTACGGATTTATCCCTTCCAACAGCTCTACTTCGCAATTCTGGTTTATTAGGTAGTGCTACTGAAAGAATTTCGTCGGCTCCTGATGACTCAAGACAAAATACATTAAGAGTAAGCTTTAGTAAGGAAAGACCAGATGAATATGATCTCCAACTACGTTATGAAGTTGACCATCCGTTAGACGCTCAAGAAACGCCGGCTTTACCCGGATATGATTCAAGCGCTCCAGGATTTATGGGATTGGTAATTGAAGAAAGTTTTGTTTTAAGACGAATAGATGTAGATGGAGCTCAACAATTTGAAGTAGGCATATATGACTCATCAGAAGACCCGCAACGGCCAATATTCATACCGAGTATTACTCGAAAAATGGTCCACCCCAATCTTTATTTTATGGGTGCTAATTGGAGTTTTCGCGGTCAAGAAACACCTCAAGAAAGTGGAGTAATCAATGCTGCTGATTTAAATGCGACGATGGGTATTTTAGTTGGTGCCATGAGACCAAGCGTCCTTCCCAAAGCTGCATAACGACGGGAACTTACAAATTTCTGATCGGGATCAAAAAGTCAAAACCAGTATAATATTGATTATTATGATTAAGCTTTATAACTCTGCTTCGAGAAAACTTGAAATTTTTAAGCCTCTCAACCCTAAGGAAGTCAAAATCTATGTCTGCGGTATCACTCCCTATGACGCCAGTCACCTCGGGCATGCATTTGTTTTTACCATCTTTGATACTTTGATTAGATTTCTAAAATTCAAAGGGTATGGCGTAAGTTATGTCCAAAATATAACCGACGTTGATGATGATATTTTAAAAAAAGCCAAGGAAATTAATGAGAATTGGCAGAATTTAGGGAATCTCTGGGTAAAAGACTTACTCGCTGACTTTGATTTTATAAATATTGTAAAACCGGACGTCATGCCCAGAGCCAGTGAGGTGATTGACTTAATTATTCAAATAATTAAGTCGCTTGAAGCAAAAAAAATTACTTATACGGTCGACGGCATCGTATACTTCTCTGTCGCAGATTTCAAGCGATATGGCAAACTCTCTCGTCTCACACCAGAACAAATGGTTAAAATTTCCAGTATCCGCGGTAATGACATCAAAGATCCAAACAAAAAAAATCCACTAGATTTTGTTTTGTGGCAAAAATCGATCACAAATGAACCTTTCTGGCCTTCTCCCTGGGGCCAAGGCCGACCAGGATGGCATATTGAATGCACTGCAATGAACTTAAAATATTTAGGATCACAAATCGATATTCATGGCGGCGGATCAGATCTTATCTTTCCTCATCATGATTCCGAAATCGCTCAATCAGAAAGCTATACGGGTAAAAAACCTTTTGTAAAATATTGGCTGCATTGTGGAATGGTTTTATATGAAAGTGAAAAAATGAGCAAATCTTTGGGGAATCTGGTTTTTATCAAAGATCTGAAAAAAAAATATTCTGCCAATGCAATCCGCTGGCTACTGTTGTCTAACCATTATCGCCGACCATGGGAATATATAGAGGAAGATTTGAAAGATTGTCAGAAGATCGTAGATCGGTTTCAACGCTTGATACCGCGTTTTCCTGCTCCAGTGGGAGCCCTCCCTCGTTCGGCCTCGTCTCCAACCGCGTCAGACGCGGTGAAGCCGGGCCGGAACGGGGAATCCCAAGTCGCGATAAAACGGGCATCTTCGCTTGAAGCCTTCATGAATACTTTAGCCCTAGATTTCAATACATCAAAAGCTTTGTGGATACTAAAAAATGAAAGCGACGTTGATCAAAAAAAAGCGATGTGGAATTTGTTAGGATTTAGATAAATGTATGTCTAGTGATCAAAAATCGGCACAGGTAGTTACGTTAATTATTATTTTAATAATTGCCGTATCGATAATTTTTGGTACTTATAATCTAGTGCGTAATTCCCCTAAATCTTCTCCGCACGCCCAAACACGATCTGATCATCAAATCTTTTTTCCTAACATCATGATTCAATCAGGATCTCTAAAGACTAGGATGCTTGAAGAAAATGAATTCACGATCTCGGGTAAATTTATTTTTTTGAACGCACTATCATCTACGCTGGAAAATTGGTCTCTTTGGCTGTCTTTAGATAGTAGCGGTGATACTGTAATAAGCAACGTGGAGCGCGGTAGATTCACTGATGAAGCCAGCTATCCAGCTCCAGCAAAAAGGAACAGTCCTATCCCCTATCTTGATAGCAATGAAGGTCTTTTGTTGAAAAATGATAATTTATTGAGTAATGATTTTAAATTAAATGCACAAGTCCCTGTAAATATCTGCAATGTTTACTTAAACTATAAAAGTGAATATCAACAATTCACTCCTTTTTATCAAATCAATCTCTGTAATTAACTAGTTGTCATTCCCGACCTGATCGGGAATCTATTTAATAGATCCCCGTTTTCACGGGGATGACGTCTTTTATTTATTCGAAGTTATATTTTTGCTTCTTTTTATCAGATCTTTGAGAATTTTGAATAAATTTTTCCCTTCTTCTTTTATCACCTTAGGACTACTTCCTCGTTTGACAAAGGATACAATTACTTCAAACACGCCACTGCCATGTTTTTCTTTAACTATCACCTTAGCCCGCTCAACATCGTGTCTTTTCACAAAACGTTTGTTAATTATCGTCAAAAATTGATTTACCATGTCGATGCTTTTTGCCGATAAATCTTTAGCTACAACATCTATTTTCAAAAAATTATGTTTTCCTGCAAAGGTAGAGAGAATATCTCTAGTTGTGATAATCCCAATCGGATTACTTTGGTTATCGAATATCAATACGCTGCCTATCTTATTTTTCAAAATTAACTTAGCTGCGTCAGAAAGTGTATCTTGTTGAGTCAATGATAGAACTTTAGTTTTCATGAAATTTTTTACATGCGTATGAAGCAGCGGAACTTTATTGCCCTCTCTGGACATCGACCCTTGACGTTCTTTTGGCATGGTTAAAAAAGAAATAAGATCAAAATAACTTAAGATGCCTTTAATTTGCAGATCTTCTGACAAGACAATAAGTTTAGAAATCCCATGCTTTTTAAACAAAGTCAAGGCACGGGATATGTAATCATTTTCCAATAGCGAAATAAGAGGTCTTTTTCGATTAATGAAACGCCCGACCGGAGTCCGCAACTCATCAGCGTCTTTTACTCCTTCCAATATCCGCCGGGCTGATATGATACCGATAAATTTTTGACCCCCACCATTCTGTTCAAATACCGGCAGATAGTGAATCTTGCTCTCAGTCATCAGACGAGCCACTTTTTTAAGGGGAGTATTTATATCTATTTTTGGGGGATGAATAAGACAGTGACGCGCCTTAGTATTGGCCGGATAGGACTTTTTTATCAGACAATAATATGGATTTATCACACCCAATAATTCTCCGGATTTTGAATCAATACTCTCGGAGTCAAATACAAACGCAGCGTCATGTGACGAATTGAAATATGGCATGATCGAAGAAAGCGTCTCATCCGGAGTCGTCTTAATGATATTCTCGGTTCGATAGAGCTTCTTGAGTATCATTATTTTTAATTAGTCAATAATAATTCTATCAAAGTTAGAACTCCAAATCCAGTGGCACCTTTTGGGGTAATACCCTGCGGCGCATCTTCATTATATGAGGCGCCGGCAATATCCAGATGTACCCATGGAGTTTTTTCGACAAATTCTTCCAAAAATAAACTGGCAGTTATTGCTCCACCGCCGTAACCACTGCCACTGACATTTTTTAAGTCGGCAACTTCGCTTTTCATTTTTTTTAAATATTTCTTAAATTGTGGCATCGCCCAAACCGGCTCACCTTGGCTTGAAGCGGCTTCTTTTATTTTTTCGATCAGGTCTTGATTGTTACCAAACAAACCGGCAATATCCGGCCCAAGACCAACGATGATGGCACCGGTTAATGTTGCTAAATCAATAATATAATCGGGCCGCAGATATTTTTCAGCGTAACTCAAGGCATCAGCTAATACCAATCTCCCTTCAGCATCGGTATTTAATATCTCAATTGTTTTGCCGTTTAGGGCTCTGACAATATCGCCGGGTCTGATGGCACTGCCTGATGGCATATTCTCGCAGGCCGGTAAGATTCCATAGACTTCACTTTTACATTCTTTTCTCGCTAATATTTTAAAAACTCCTAATACTGTCGCACCACCTGCCATATCAATTTTCATTGTCTCCATTGATTTAGAGGGCTTTAGGGATAGTCCACCTGAATCAAAAGTGATTGATTTACCAATTAAACACACTTTTTTTGAAGTGCTTCGACTACCGCTACCTTTATAATGCAAGATGATAAATTTAGGTTTCATATTCGAGCCTTGAGCTACTGCTAAATAAGCACCCATGCCTAAGTTTCGGCAGTCTTTGTCAGATAGAACATTTACCTCTATCTTACCCCTTGATTCCTTGGCAATATTTTCCGCGACTCTAACTAAATCATCAGGATGGGTATTTATGGCTGGTTCATTGACCAAATCTCGAGTCAACAACACGCCTTCACTGACGATCTCGCCCATTTTTAAACCCGCTCTGAACTCGTGATCTTCGTCCTTATAAATATAGAGTTCTGATATCAACATTTTTTTCTCTTTATCCTCCTCATTTTTATATTTCAAAAATGTGTATTGTGAAAGATAAAAAGACTGAGAAATGGTACGACCGAGATCAAATGAAGATTTTGTTGAGATATCATCCAATATCAGCGCCGCTGATTCATACTTTAACTCAACTGTAGATCGAATTCCATTGCTCAGCGCTTCTTGAAAAAACGGGAGTGTCAATTTCTGCTTTTCACCAACTCCAAATACTACGACACTATCGTAATGAATTTTTTCAGTTTCATGAAGAACAAAAATTTCGTCCTTTTTAAATTTAAAACGAAGATGTTTAGCCTTTTTTGAAAGTCTACCACCTAATATTTGATCAACTTTATTGAATATACCGTTACTCTTACTATGAGCTTCAAATACTGGAATCAAAAGAACGCTTCCTTGAGGTTTCTTCAGAAAATCACCTGTAATTATATTGATTTTTGCTTTAATCATAAGTGAGTCATTATTTATAGCTGATAATACTTAAGGTGTCAAGTCTTTATCGATAAATAATTACTATTTATTTGCCTCTTTAATTGCAGTTTCCGGACTTGTAACATAGACCCACCAATTGTTCAACTTACCATCAGGTGACCGTCCTAATTTTCGAGGTATATGCTTAAACCACCAATCATAATACCCTAGGTCTGTTTCTTTCCATGTGAGACCATTTACAGGATTTGATTTCCCCTGAAAATTTGGATATGTAAAGAAATCGTCACAATATGAATTTACCGTGAAATCATTAATATTATAAATATATTCTTTATTTTGGGAGTTGGGCGCATAATGAATACTTCCACATCCAACTATCGATCGGTTTAGATCGTCTTTGATGCTCAATCCAAATTTCTCCCAATTGTTTAATTCAGGATATTTCCACCGTCCATACACATGTGTCATAGTTGCTTCAATTCGATGTCCATACGAATGTACGGCATTCCCCTCTCCAGTTCTCAGATCAATTGACAAAGTCGGGACATTAAATTTGCACTCCTTTTTTATTTCTGTCAAACCATTTATGCTAAATGGATTAGGACCAATCATATCATTTTCACCCATACCTATCCATGGAATAGTCGCCACCCAAACTTCATTAATTTCACCTCGGTTGACTTTTTGGCAGATCTCGTATTTATCAAACAATTGATTATAATTCACCAGAAAATTTTGCTTAAATTGTGAACATTCCTCCTTAGTTTTTTCACCACGATTACATTTATAAAACAAATCTTCAAATTCAGTAACTTTATCACTATTTTTCATCGGCGGTTTTTCAGAAATTGTCGCCGAACTTACTATTTCATATTGAGCATTACTGTATTTAGATACAAATGCGGCAACATTTTTAGCTCTATTGAGTGGATCGTCCTGGGGCGGAAATAAATCAAACACGGGTTTATTGCCTTTAGTCGTAAGAGAAAAATTGTAAATCAAAAGATGCACCTTTCGCTTGAGTTTTGATTTTAGAGGTACGACTTCAGGTTGCTCTTGTATTGATACATTCAGATTAACCCCAATATTTGAGGCCAGAATATATCGTGAGGCGATTGTTTGATAATGAGTGTTATAATCCTGCAATGTAACATGAGCTGATAACCAATAACGCCTGTCTCTTTCAATGATAGCTCGTTGATTTGAAATTCCACTTCGTAAATAAAATCTTTTTATTAAAAAAGAATATGTGCTATTTAAAGTTTTTTTGAGACTATTTTCACTGAAGCTACTTATCGGAGAACACTGATATGGTTTATCGCCCGAACATATAGAAACTTCCACATTTTTTATTGAATAATTAAAAGGATTGTCTATGGTAACTTTGCCTCTTAATTCTCCTGAGGGACCATAACATCTACCATCAAGTATTTGACCACCTAAGGGACAACACCAATGAGGCACATCACCACCACCATAACATCGTGAATCCCAACCACCTACCTCATAAGGATAACAACTTTTGCCATCAGCTCCACAGAAACCTACACATTGGTTATCGACATTTTTCATACCCTTAGGACAACACCAATGACGTACATCACCACCGCCATAACAACTTTCATCCCAACCTGTTGGTGCGGAATTATAGCAGGATTTCCCAGTCGCATCACAACTTCCAGCGCATTGATTATCTAATAATTTAGTGTTTTTTGGACAACACCAATGAACCACATCGCCATTACCAAAGCATTTCGAATCCCATCCTGTTGGCTCGGGTCTATAGCAATTTTTTCCGTCAGCTCCGCAAAAACCGACGCACTGGCCATCAAGAGCCTTTTTACCAGTAGGGCAACACCAGTGGATCACATCGTCAATTCCCCGACAAACTTCATCATATCCGGTATTCTTAGACTGATAACATTGTTTTCCCGTAGTATCACATCTTTTGGCAATGCAGGTGTTTGCTTCACCCAATTTCATACCCCATGGGCAACACCAATGTATTGCTTCGTCTGTGCCTTTGCATATTTCATCAAATCCGTTAGGTACCGGCCGATAGCACTCTTTATCGGTCTTGTCACAACGGTTGCTTACACAAACATTATTTTCAGCTATAGTACCTTCAGGACAACACCAGACTGAATTATCACCCAATTTGCATGAATAATCCCATCCTGTCGGGGGCTGAATATAACAATACAATCCCGTTCTGTTACAAGGCACTAAAGCTGAAGTCGGCTGTTGTTGAATCCTTGATTTGGCTTTTGAATTTAGCGAGTAGGAAAAATTTAGCAAGTATGCGGTTAAAACCAGGCTGATAAAAATCAGTAGTATAAACCACGGTTTGATTTTAAACCGATATTGCATACGGTATAAATTCAGTATATCATTTGTCTTGCCAATCTTTTGGTGACTTTAACCAGAGCTCGATACTTTCTTTCTCATCTTTTGTCAATTTCCCGGATTGATATGCTTGGGCTACTATGATTTTACCGGTCGTCAGGGTATAAAATTTAATGTCATTTTCTTTCAAAAGACTAATTGATGCTTCAGTTTCATAGGTAGTTGTCGCAATACAAGCGACCACTTCACCCCCCTGTTCTCTCACAGTCTGAGCGTTATTGACAACCGACGTAGCAGTTGATATATGATCTTCAATAATCAAAACCCTACTGCTTTTTTTTAAAAAGCCTTCCAATTTATTCCCCTTGCCATATGATTTAGTGGAAGGCCTGACATATACTAGTGGCAACTCAAGCGCAGCTGCGACAAGTGATGCTTGAGGAATCGCTGCTGATGCAGTGCCTGATATATAATCGATTTTATCTAGTCCAACTTCGGTCTTTATGATTTGAAGATAGAAGTCGACAATTTGCTTCCTTTCTTTGGGATATGACAATACTAAGCGATTATCCAAATATATTGGACTTTTTAGACCACTCGTAAAAGTAAACGGAGGATCAAAGCGAAAAGATACAGCGTTGATGTCAATTAAAATCTGAGCGGTTTGTTGTGATATTATCTTATTCATATAATTGATACATCTTATATATTTTTTGCTATAAAGCTTTGAAATATACTAACTGTAATTCGTTTTCTTGAGGGAACCCACCACATTCGTGCTTACCCTCTACGAAAACTTCAAACAGTTTTTAATATTTCTCCGCAATATCAAAAAATATACAAGATTAAATACTGTTTAATACAAATGGTAATTTAACTCTTCAATAAATTTATTTGATTCCTTAATTTTTCAGTCTCTTTCTTTACATTTTCCGAATATATAATGCTTCGTCCAACGGCAATGATAAGACCAGCTTTTTTACTGTTTAATCCCACCTTCAATGTTTTCTCCAAATCTCCTCCCTGAGCGCCGATACCGGGTACTAAAATTGTCATATCACCAACGATCTCCCTCACTTTTTGCAGTTCTTCCGGATAGGTAGCACCGACAACTACCATTAAGTTTCCATTTTTATTCCATGCTGTTGCTACTTTTTCGGCAACATGCTGAAACAGTGGCTTACCATCGCTTATGAGATTCTGCAGCTCTCCTGCTCCGGGGTTAGATGTTCGACACATAACCACTATTCCTTTTTCCTTTTGATCAAAAAATAATGACAGCGCTTCTCCACCCATATATGGATTTACGACAATCCCGTCTGCATTCAAATATTCAAAAGCATATCTTACATAGCCGCGATTAGTATTGCCGATATCGCCCCTTTTGGCATCAAGTATCACCGGAAGACCGGAGGTAACTCGATGGATATAGTCAATCGTTCTTTTCAACGCTTCAATACCTGGCGCTCCCTGCGCTTCATAAAAAGCGCTATTTGGCTTGTAACAGCAAACTAATCCATGTGTTTCATCAATTATTTTTTTATTAAATTCAAAAAGGTCAGAAGTTTTTTCATCAGGGTCAAGATTGATGCAGAGAAGAGAGTTATTCTTTAAGATTGCGGAGTCAAGTTTTTGTTGAAATGTCATATAATAAATTTTACACAATTTTAAATTGATTTAAAACTATCATTTTGATATCATAATTAAGATGCTTCATCAACCGTTCTACGATCCGACAAAATCCTATGATGATAATTACGAATCTGGTCCATTTGGCGCTTTTGCCGCGTCGAACGCGGCTGACGCAGACGGGAAAAAATACATTCAAAATGGTGACCCGAAATTTGATTATTTAGGACATAAAGTTTATCTTCCTTTTGGGATTCCGGCTGGTCCACTAATTAACAACAAATTTGTGACAGCTGCATTTAAGAAAGGATTTGATATTTGTGTCTATAAAACTGTCAGATCAGATGTTTATCCTTGTCATCCCTACCCCAATATTTTGTCGGTTGATTTGAAAGGAGATCTGACCATCGAACGGATGAAACAGCCACTTGTTGCAAGTGTCGACTACCAAGAACCACTTTCGATTACCAACTCATTTGGCGTGCCGTCAAAGAAACCGGAGATTTGGCAAAAAAATGTCAAGGAAGCCTTAAAAGCTGTTGGTAAGGGACAGTTGATGATCTTGAGTTTTATGGGGACGGTCAGAGAAGGACAAACACAGAAGGAATTTGTTGAGGATTTTGCTTTAGCAGCGAAACAATCTCTTGATACTGGGGCCAAAGTTTTGGAAATCGATATCTCCTGCCCGAACGTCGGATCGGAAGGATTGGTCTGCTATGACCTTGATACATCTAAAAAAATATGCGCTGCTGTCAGAGCTGTCATCGGCGATGCCCCTCTTGTATTAAAAATCGGCTATTTTAAAAGCGACGTCGAACTTGAAGGATTTGCAAAAATCGCAGCTCGATATGCACAAGACATTGCAGCAATAAATACTTTGGGGGCTAAAATTGTGGATAAAGATGGTCACCAAGCGCTACCTGGAAGTCCAGTGCGTTTAATTGGTGGTGTATGTGGTACGGCGATAAAATGGGCGGGATTACAGATGGTGAAACGTCTTGTCAACATTCGCAAAAAAATAGGTGCGTCATTTACTATCACCGGTGTCGGTGGCGTCACTACACCGGATGATTATTTTGAATATAAAAAAGCCGGTGCTGATGTCGTCATGTCGGCAACCGGCGCCATGTGGAATCCTTACCTAGCGCAAGAAATTAAAAAAGTGACATAAAGTCGAGGCTAAACACCTGTGAGGTGTATCTGATTACTTTTGTCGTATGCTATAATAATCGCCGTATGGTCTCCTCAAGATTTTTACAGGATAAATCTACTTCGCTAAAAAAAGAACTCCAATTTTTAAAAAAAATAAAAACTGAGGAAAAATATTTTTTGAAAAAAAGTAAAGATACCATCGCGAAGAGAACCAACCAAATGAAGGAAACAAAAAATCAGGCATTTGATACTGTTTCGCTTTGGGGTTTATACGGCCGTGATGACATGAAAGCTTTTAAATCCGTGACTCTCCCCCTTTTTATGAGTACGACCGGTGGACCGTTTGACAGCTTGGTGGATGGCAGTCTACTTCTTTCATATAAAACCATTGATGATCCCAACAAAGCCTATACCCGCATCGATAATCAAAATCCTGATCACTTGGCAATGAAAATTGCAGCGCTTGAAGGCCTTGGAGTACCACAGCTGACGCAAGGAATCTGTACCTCATCTGGCATGTCGGCAATTATGATGGCAACTATGCCGTTTTTGCAGTCGGGTGATAATTTTGTCTCTTCAAACCGTGTCTATGGCGGCACCCAACAGCTATATGACGTCACCTATCCTAAGTCCGGCTGGCAAGTACGATGGATTGATAAACCCTGGATTTTATCGAGTTGGGAAAAAAGAATTGATAAAAAAACCAAATTTTTATTTGTCGAATCGCCCAGTAATCCCACGCTCTATATCGCTGATCTTGAAGCGTTGTCAAAATTAGCTCATAAATATAATCTGCCATTAATTGTTGATTCGACATTGGCTTCTCCGGCTCTGACCCGACCATTTGAATATGGTGCTGATATCGTCGTCCATTCAA
>MFZK01000004.1:0-17083 GCA_001789395.1 Candidatus Roizmanbacteria bacterium RIFCSPHIGHO2_02_FULL_37_13b
ATACCAAACGAGTCCATAAAGCACTCAATAATCAATCGCCAATTAACTATCTATTATCAGTTTCTCCAGAGTCTCAAATGTATGTGACTTATACAGATTATTGAATAATAATTGTTTAGTGTGATATCATTCAGTTCATATGAGTAAAAAAATTACTATTCCAGTTAAGTATCCTGTGGTAAGAGACCCTGATGTGCTTGGGGGTTTACCAGTAATTAAAGGGACCCGGATTCCCGCTTCATTGGTTTTCGATCTAATTAAAGATGGTTACCATTTTCATACAATACAAAACGAGTATCCCTCTCTCACTAAAAGCAAATTAAGCGCTTTTTTTGCTCTCATGTCAAAATCTTTCAATGTCACCGAGAAAAATTTATCGATATAAACTTCTGCTTGATGAAATGCTTCCTAAACGCAGTAGATTTCCTTTATTAAACAATCATCATAATTTAAAACATATTGTCCACGATTTCAAGAAATCAGGAATAAAAGACGTGGAAGTAGTTTTGTTCGCAAAGCAAGAAAAAATGATCATTATAAGTAAAAACTTCCGTCATTTTCGCTCACTTTGTCTGTCGCATAAGGTCGATCTTATTTCTATTACAGATAAAGTCCCTTTTGAATTCATTGATAAACAAGTTAATGCTTATTTGCGTAAACGGCAAGTCCATTCCATGACCGGTGAGGAAAAAAGAATCTAAATCAAGTATTGAGGCGGAAAAAAAAGTTAACTATAAATTAAAATTGACATAAAAGACCTACCATGAGAAAATACTTTTTATTTAACCCAAATTCAGTAGACTCTTTTAAGATTAGTCGATCTAAAATTGATTTATTTATTGAATGCCCTCGCTGTTTTTATTTTGACCGTAGAATTGGTATAAAAAGACCCGGCTTTCCGGCTTTCAGTTTAAATTCCGCTGTTGATGCCTTACTGAAAAACGAATTCGATCTTCTGCGTAAAAATGGTAAGCCTCATGAGTTAATGGTTAAATATAAAATTGACGCCGTGCCTTTTGTCCATCCAGATTTAGGCATCTGGCGTGATGATACTCATCACTTCACCGGCGCCAAAGCCCTTCACCAAGAGACTAACTTAATGGTTGATGGTATCATTGATGATGTCTGGATCGATAAAGCTGGCAATCTCATAATGGTTGATTATAAATCTACAAGCACTCAAAAGGAGATAAATTTGGAGGATCAATATAAGCAAGGGTATAAACGGCAGATCGAGATTTATCAATGGATCTTCCGCCAAAAAGGTTTCCCGGTTTCCTCTACCGGCTATTTTGTCTTCGCCAATGCCGGAAGGACAAGGTCATCCTTTGACGGTCGGTTGGAATTTGAGATGTCAATCGTGCCCCATTTGGGAGATGACTCCTGGGTCGCCCCGACTCTTTTTAAGATCAAAGATTGCTTAAGAGCCGACGATCCTCCCGATCCCGTAGAGACCTGCGAATACTGCACCTTCACCAAAGAGTTCTCCCGTGCAACTGAAAAATAATTTCTTTACGACTTGATGCTACAATATCTCACTTCTGGAGTGGGTGGTGTTTTTAGGCAAGATTACGCAATATTGCGCAATCTCTTCATCTCTTTACTTATTAGGTCTTATCCATTTTCTGACATAAGTAATTATGGCTTCACCGTAGGGAGTTTTGTTAAATGATAAATAGATGGTATACCCATAATGGTCATATTTTTTATAGATGATATTTTTCCCAGGTCTTTTATCTCCGTTTTTAAACGTATCAAGCACCGTCCATTCTGATACACTAATATCCCTCATTAATTTTGCAGTGGCCTCAGGTATAAATGGTCGAGACATGTGATTATATTATAAATTACCTTTTTCTTTGGATGTGAAATATAAAAAGTTAATCCAACGCGTTTGGTTGGAAATGATATTAAATATATTCATCAGCGATGCCCAGCGCTTGAAGTTTTTCAAGGGCAGCTTCTGGTTTTGTCGTTTGCACAAACTGGGCTAATTGCTCAATATCTTCGTCGGTGCCTTGGGGGTGTTTTCCGGTTTCAACATATAAACATAGTAAAACCGCGCGGGCCTCTTTCGCTTTCTCTCCCCATAACCAATCTTCTCCAAATTGTTTTTCAAAAGCTCTGCGGATAGGATTAATTTGGGGTCCATCTGTTTCGGTATCTATTTTTAAATCGTTGCTAATATAATTTATACCGTCATATCTGCCGTATTCCCACAAATTCGTGGCCAAAACTGATCGATAATGCTTGATATTTATTCCATCTTCATGCGCTTTCCGTAGTCGTGGTGCGATATCATCATAGATAGCCGCGACAGCATCGACTGTGGGTACGGCTGAATCGGCGTCAATAAACTCATTAATGCGCTGTCTGGTCCAAAGCTGTCCTAAACCATACATTCCCTGAACCCGAATGGTTAGAGCATATTTTGTATCGGGATATTTACCGGATTGTGGTGGTGTTTTTTTAACCACGGTTTTGTAATATCTTAGAGCCGCGTTATCGACGAGCATTGCCAATGTTTCACGGATACTGTGAGCCACAGCATTGCCGCTGCCGGGCTGTAGGTATAATTCACCCTTTGCATCTCTGGTATGTTCTCCCTTGTGAAGCATAACATCATGAGTTTTATGAGTCAGTTCATGAGCTTGTACCCGCCAATAACGTTCATCTTCTTCATAGGGATTTAAAATGGAATCAGAGACCGTATGTGACTCATCCCGATTTCCTGATCGGTAGTGACAATTAAATTGCCGGCGGCTAGAGCCGATACCTTTTGGCATCCAGACCGCTGAGATTTCTTTCGAAGATGCTTCTTCTTTAAAACCAGCGCTTGGCATAACTTCCTGCCATTTTTCTCCTAGATCACTCTGACGCGCCTCTATTTCCTCATCGGTTGGCAAGCGACCGGGTAGTCCGAGTCGTTGATTTATTTCTAAAACCAGATCTTCATAGTCTATTTGAGTAGCATCAATAAGTTCATCTGGACTATCAATGTCTTGGTCGATTAATTTTTGCCGAGCAGCCTCTGGTAACTGTTTCAAGGCTTTTGCAAATGTTGTTGGAGCATCACGGCGTATGTGGCGCCAGACTTCAAGTAGCTCCTGTGGGTTTCGGGTAAAAGCATTGATCCGGGCTTCAGCTTCATCAGCCGGTGGTAGACCATTAAGTTCATATCCTATATTTAAGCTTGACCCGAGTTTCCGTAGGTATAGTTCGATAAGCCAGACGTTTTTAATTTTTTCCTCGGTTAGAGTCCGGTCTCCCGTGGTTCTTTCAAATAATGAGATTAGCGCCCGTCGTAAATAAGGCTCACCGGCATATCCATGTAACAAAGGGCGCATTGCCAGCTGAACATCACCTCCCTTGGTGATGTTATAAATTGCCTCTTCTACCTCCTTGGCATTATTTCCTTCGGTCATGGCCACTTCATCGGCAATCTGGGCAATTAGTTGTGTCACTCGTTGATCCGGACCGGTGATTGTTCCTGCTTTTCTCATCTTTGGATCAATACCCCACAGACGGTCGTTTAAGTCATCCATCAATGGTCCAAATATAGGGTGAATAGAATGTTCTTCAAAGGTGCGAAGATGTTTTTTTGTGTTATTGACTCTTTTTTTTGCAGTTTCTTTTTTTGGTCCAGCCGGCGCTCTTTCCTGATCATCCAAAGCATCCTGATAATCTTTTACCAAATAACTACCGATTGTTAAATACTGTTTCAAGAGTGCCACTCGATCCATCGGCTCCTCAAGCAGCGTTTCATAAGGTTTTCTCTCTGGTGTGGAAAATGTTTCTTGTTTTTCGGCGTCAGACATACCTGTTAAATAACCTACCCAACCAATTTCAGAAAGTGATCTAGCCCGTTCTAAAATGTCAGTGGTCATTTCTGATAACGCTTTTTCTTCGTTCCCTTGAGTGATATCTAAATAGTTTTGCATGCCCGGAAGTGCTAAAGCTTGCGTTCTTGCAGCGGTAAAATCAGCAGGAGTTTGATACTCTACCAAAGCCGTTGTAAGATCTTGTCTAAAGCCTTCAAGCGATTCTGGTTGTCTGATTCCTCCAATTTCTAGAGCGGGGGTAGGCATACAAGAAGCAATTATAGCATTTTGAATTAGGATTATCAGATATCAAGGCTCTGAGGTCTTATTTAGCTTTAAATCTCTTATCAAGAATTTTGCAATGTATAATTATCATGAACTCATGCTTATTTTATTAACCTCAATCTTCGCCGGGCTTTTTATTGGTATTACTGAGTCAATAAATAAAAAAATCACTGAAGAGAAATATTAAAAGAGTTATCGTCTGATAACCCAAAATTTTCTTTTTTTGATGACCCTGATTTGATAAAACCAGTGGAAAGAGATAATTCTATAGATTAATCTTCAATTTTATTACAAATTGACCGGTGGATTAACACCAGCAAAATGACGATGAATTTTGAGATATCGTCGGTGAGTATAGAGGACTAAAAGAGCGATAAGTAATACTATTGCAGCAAATAAGAAGGACAGATGAGTATTGATTTCAAAGAGCCAACCTGATGTAAAAGGTCCGACAATCATACTTAAAGACATGATTGACGTCATCATTCCCAGAATTTCCCCACGTGATTTTTCATCGCTGGCTAGTTGGCTTGTCATAACAGCTCGTAGCACTGATTGTCCAAAAGCAGCTAGAATCAGTCCTAATACAAAGAATACCAACAATGACGTTGCCATAAGCAAAAATCCAATCATTAGTCCGGTTAACATCAAAATCTCTAATTTCGGTTCGGAAAAGTATTTAAGCCAAAATTTTCTTAGCAAAAATCCCTGATTGATGATTAAAATTACACCAACCAAAGTCATCATGCTCCCAACTACAGCTTCCTGAAAACCAAAAATTTTAGCAGTATAAAGTGCAAATACAGACTGCTGAATAGCGACAGCCACTCCAAACAAAAACCAAGCAGTGAAACCGGGCCGTAATTTAGTATTAGTAAAAGCCCGTTTTATTGGTGGAAAAGGATTGATTTTATTCATTTTCCAAGTGGTTCTTGTATGAAGGATCTTCGTTTCGGGTAAATATAAATATGCTAAAAATAAATTTATCAACGCCAAAATACCTACAAACCAAAATGGCAATCGATGATCAATATGACCCAAGATACCTCCAATAGCTGGTCCGATGATAAAACCGAGTCCAAAAATCACACCAATGAGACCGAAATTAGATGTTCTTTCCTTATTATTTGTTGAGACGTCGGCCATATAACTTTGTGCGGTAGACAGGTTGCCGGCAGCCAAACCATCGATAATTCTTCCCAAGAAAAGCATAACCAAACTTTGGGCTGAAGCGAAGACAAGCCAACCTATTGCAGTGCTGAAAATGCTAATCAAAAGTATCGGTCTGCGACCATAGGAATCAGATAATGCACCTAAAACGGGAGCGCTGAAAAAAGCACACAGCGAAAATATAGCAAAAAGCGAGGTGACGGTTGAAGGTGAATTGGAGAATGACTCGACAAAAAAAGGTAATACGGGAATCACAATTCCAATACCCAATACATCAACAAAAACTATAAACAGAATGATAAATTTTTTGGACATAAAATAATTACCAATTATACAAGAAATACTTGTCGAGTAATTTATTACATAGTATGTGAAATAGTGAGCAAAGATAATTTATAATTTAGTATGAAGTTTTTTATCCACACCAAACCAAATGCCCGGGAGGAAAAAATCGAGAAAATTGACGAGACACATTTTAAGGTTTCTGTGGTAGAGCCGCCGGTAGATGACAAAGCTAATAGAGCAGTCATACGAGTTTTAGCGGATTATCTTCAGATTCCTCCGTCACAGCTAGATATCATCTCCGGCCGTACTTCGCGGAATAAAATAGTAGAGGTGTTTTAAGTTCAATTCATTAATAAATAATATCCCCAATACTCGATGCGGGAGTAGGGATAAGATATGTGGGAATAGAAAAAGTGACGCAACTTCTACCTTTATTGATTTGCTTTTTCTCTTCGGAAGTAAGGTAATACGTTTCTATCTTAGAAAGATCTGTGGTAAATGTAGCGCAAAGTTCATATGTAATCTGCGATGAGGTCCGATATTCATATGGTAATTTTGTATCTGGATCGACTATATCCTCACGTTGTTTCAAATCACTTAAAGTAGCAGGGAGACTTTTATTAGTTTCGTAGTAATCCTCAATCGATCGCCTTAATGAATAAACATCATCAATCCGCTTTTTATCATAGTTTATTGCCCGTGATTCAGCCGGCGATCCAGCTAATAAAAACCCTCCTGATAAGGCAGTAAGAGCTAATATAGTAATTAAAAGAAGAAATATATAATGTGATTTATGAATATTAGTTGGCATAGTTTTTGTCTCCTTTTACTTGTAAGACATAATAGGCAAAAATTAAACTGCTGATCCCGGTTGTGACTAAAAAGTGAAGAATAAAATTACTTGCAATATTGCCATCAAGAAGAGTAAATACAATCTGAATAAGCTTCCAAACAAGAATAATAAATGTTCCGATCAATGTTAAATAAACAAGTGTTTTTCGTGCCCGAAGCTGACGTAGCGACGGTAATTTGTCGGTACGTTTAGTGATATTAAGAAAGAAAAAAATAAAAAGAGGTAGGGAAACTATAATTGCAGCAAGTGACCATCGGATTACTGTAGTATAATAATTATAGTTTGTTGATGATCGGAAGTCACCACTTGTAATTGGATCGGGAACATATTTATCGATCAACCCATGAAATATAAATGCTATAGCACCAATCAAGACATAAAGACTGAAAAAAAGTAATACATGTTCAAATGCATCCCACATGGTATGCGATCCAGAGCGAGTCGGTGAAGTCATGTGGTCTTTTTCTTTTGGCCTGGGGATAGGTGGCAGTGATGGGGTAAAATATGGCGCAATGGATTCAGCGCTCCAACCGGCTTGAAGTAAATTTTGCTTGATTTCTGGATCAGCGACCCCAGCTTGCCGTGTTTGATTAATATAATTAACAACTTGATCATCCATTAGAATAAGTCTACGGAGATTTTTTTTAGCTGTCAATCCTAAATATATTTTCCAATTCTTTCAACCAAATCAACCAATCGGGTAGAGTAACCCCATTCATTGTCATACCAGGAGTAAACCTTGACGAGATTACCGTTTATCACCTTGGTGTAGTTTGAATCAAATATAGATGAATAGGAAGAGCCGATGTAATCGGATGATACTAAAATCTCAGTAGCATATCCGAGAATTCCTTTCATTGTAGTTTCACTTGCGGCTTTAAATAATTTATTCACTTCCTCAGCAGTAGTTTTTTTTGCGACAATACATGAGAAATCAGTGAAAGATCCGGTTGGTGTCGGTACCCGTAAAGCCATGCCATCGACCTTGCCTGCAAGCTCAGGAATGACCCTTGCGACCGCTTTGGCAGCGCCTGTAGTTGATGGAATGATGGATTGGGCAGCGGCACGGGACGTGGCATATGTTTTTCCGGTATTATCAAGAAGAGCTTGTGAGCTCGTGTATGCATGAGTTGTCGTCAGAAAGCCGCTTTCTATTTTAAGCAAGTCGTTTAATACTTTGAATACTGGAGCAGCGCAATTAGTGGTACAGGAGGCGTTTGAAATGATATCTTCATTTTTAAAATTGAAGTTACTATCATTCACTCCAAGGACTATATATGGAATTGATTCATCTTTTGCTGGAGCGGTTAAAATCACTTTTTTAACCGAACCATGGATATGTTTTTCAAGATCGGGTCGGGTTTTGAAGACGCCGGTGCAATCGACGACAATATCAACATCATATTTTTCCCAGGGGATTTTTTCCGGTTCACGGACATTATAAGCTGCAATTTTTTTACCATCTACTAAAATGTCATTCGGCAATTCTTTGACCTGTTTTTCAAAATCGCGATAAACCGAATCATGTTTCAAAAGATATACCAACATGTTTATGGGTGTTTTACCGGTATTGATGACAACGATTTCGAAGGGATTATTTCGTGAGAAGGTGATACGAGTGAAAGCGCGACCAATTCGACCAAATCCGTTTAAGCCGACGCGTATTTTTTTCATAAGATCAAGTATATAAAAAAAATAGACAAATATCAGGCATCTTTTGGTTTTTCTGCTTCTTTAGATACGGGTTTTTCTTCAGCTTTCTTTTCTTCAGGTTTACCTTCTGTAGCGACCTCGCCTTCTACTACTTCTTCTTTTTGCTCGGTCACCTCAGTGGTTGGCGCTTCGGTTTGAGGAGCGATTTCTTCTTCTTTGTGTTCGGTGATACGGACAATAGTTTTTTCCGGGTCTTCCTTAAATACATAGTCAGTAGAGATTTTCAACGACTTGACCTGAATTTGATCATTAACTTCTTTAAGATTAGAGATATCTACTTCAATTTGAGAAGGGATTTTGTCAGGTAAAGCTTCAACCAAGAGAGTATCAGATATCGTTTGAAAGACTCCTTTTTTCTGACTAACTGCCTCTGATTCGCCAATAAATTTGACTGGTACTTCAGTTTCGATCTTCTTCTGAAGATCTACTTTTCTAAAATCAATATGAATCACTTTATTGTCTATAGGATGATGTTGGACATTATGGATCAAAACGGGGATATTATCCTTACTGTTATCTATTTTAAGATATACGACTTGAGTCTCTTTTGCTTTTTTAAAGGTTTTATGAAAAGCAATTTGGTTGATTGATACTGCTTGGGATTTGAATCCTTCTCCATAAATATTGGCTGGTATCAGTCCGCTTTTGCGGATTTTATTTAATTTCTTGCCAAAAATTTCTCGTTTGGCGACTGAAAGTTCAAATTCATGCTCTTTTTTTGACATATTTTAGTTATTTTTTTGTAAATTCGACCAGAAAAATTCGATCGTTTGATAGAGTGGTATTATAGATTAAGCTATTTCCTTTTGCAAGAGCCGTAAAATTACGTCTTAATATACGGATACCCCTATCAAAATTATACTCTATCACAAGATCATTATTTAATGCTCCAATTTGTTTTTGTACGACTAACTGATAGAGCATCTTTCCATCATAATCAGGAATTTTTAAATCATATTCAATTTTAACTGTCTTTGTTTGCTGCGGGGCGATTTCAATTAATAGTGAGATGATTTTAAACTGATCAACATTTTTTATTTCATAGTCATTGACTCTTTGGGTATCAAGATAGACATTTTTCACATTGGCTTTCCGTGGTAGATAAATTTGATGGTAGTTTTTATAAGATCCGCCGGGATAAATGTCTGAAGATGAATTATTTATGAACGTAGTTGAAAATAAATGCTCGATTTGCCCTTCTTCTTTTATTTTTATCTTCATAGTCATCAGTCGCTTCACGAAAAAATTGGCTTTATTAACTCCAAGATTAGCATCTATTGGGACAATGCCGTCGGCAATACAAGGCTCGTTTGTTAATAAGGTTTTAGCGCAATCTAATGCGGCTATTTTACCGCTATAGCCAAACTGCTCAATATCTTTTTGGACAGGAGTATACTTAAAATATAGAACCATTTGTTTCTCGTCAAGCGATTTTTTTAAGGCAGTGGCAATATTTTTAAGAGGAATCGTATCCAGTTTTGCCAGAATAGCGTTTGTTAAAGTTGATAAATAATTCTTTTTTTGTTTTGAGCCGGGGAAAAAGTCATTTTCTGACTGAATTTGTGTCTTAATATAAAAGTTATCCTTGTTTATTGTCTCACCATAATCAGATAGGTATATTGGGCCTGTCGCTTCAAGTAAATTAGTAATTGCTGTTGTTGTCAGAGCAACTCCACCATCGAATCCTTCGACATTTATGGATTTACTAAGAAACAACTCCGCCTGTTTAAAATTTTCTTGGAAATCCGGTGAGAAATTTGAATCTCTTAAAAACCAATGAGGTTGTTTAAGATATTGTTTAATAGCGTCCGGAGGGTCGAAATGTATTTTAAGCTGTCCATCCGTTTCATAGACATCCTCAATTTTTAATTCAACGATGGAAAAGTCTTTGACATTAATGATTGCATAGGATCCTATAAAACCACCCCCGGGGCGGATTTCCATATTATTTTGAAAAAAAATCAGATATTTTTTTTCACTGTTTTCTCCAAGTATTTGATTTAAATGGGGTGTCATCTTATTGATTTGAGACAGTAATGAGTTCACTGTCTCAAAATCAGAATTTAGTCCTGATACATAAAAAAAATTGTAATTTGTCAATTTATCACCCAAGATTTTAAAATTATTTGTCGATGCTTCTATCTGTTTTTTTAAAGTGTTAAAACGAGTCTTTAACTCATTTTTATCCTGTTCTCTTGGTGAATGAAAAAATAAATAGCTGATTCGTTGACCGTTTTCACCCATAGAAATACTGTCAGTCAAAAGATTCAATGATTTATTTTCGATTAAAAACATATCATCAAGAAGAAGCGCCAAATAAAAGAAGGAATAGGTAGGTCGAACAACATGATATAAATCGTTCGCTGATTTGTTTAAGCCAACAGCTATTTTAACATTTTGTTTGAGGTTTGCCCAATTGCCCATTTTTAAATCATTTATTCCCCGACTCATAAAGACAGCTGATAAAGCAAACGGGAATATAAAAAGCAGTTCGATAAAAACAAATAAAGTAAAAAGAATTAATAAAAACTTTTTTAAACTAAACTTGGATATTGATGGGGAAACTTTTTGGGTAGTGCTTTTTCTGATGCTGGTTTGAAGATCAAGAGAATAACTTTGGGATTTTGAAAAAAAGAACCAGAGTATTTTATCAATGATGTTCTTATCAATTCTATGGAGATCAACATTAACTAATTTAATCTGCTGTTTCTCTACCATTTCTACTTCGTATTTTTGAAGTGCTTCTTTTTGTTGATCTAGAATGATCAATATTTTTTTATTGAGAGGCAAATGGGGTATAATTTCAGATGTGGATTCTTGCGGATTAAATATACAGATATAATCAAAATGGTCAATTCTCTTTGGAAGGTCGTTTGAAAAAAAGATTTCGATATTATATTTTTTGAAGGCCTGATCAAAAAGAAGTACTGCGGCGGTTTTTTTCTTAGCGATTAATAAACATTTGTGAGTGTCCGATGTAATCTCAGTTTTATAAGTCATGATTTAATTATAATAGACTATTATGACCGGCAATAAGATATTGGCTTATCAAGCCTACAATTTGTCACAAGATAATAAAGGTGTGAAAGTGTTAGTTGGTGGTTGTTTTGATATTTTTCATATTGGTCATTTAAGATTTTTAATCGCAGCAAAAAAGAAAGGAGATTGGTTAATTATAGCTCTGGAGAGCGACGATTTTATAAGAGTAAAAAAAAAGAGAAATCCATTTCATACCCAGCAGGAAAGAGCCGAAATACTCTCTTATTTAGATTGTGTTGATAGCGTGGTGATGTTGCCATATTTTACTGACGATAATGATTATATGAAGATGGTCAATAAAATTAAGCCCGAAATCATTGCCGTGACTGAGAATGATAAGCTATTATCAAAAAAGATAAGTCAAGCAAAGCAAATAGGAGGAAGATTGGAAATCGTGACTTCATTTATTAATAATAAATCGAGCATTGATTTACTCAAAGCTATTAAAAAACTTGATTAGAGAAATTCTGCCCGACAAATATAAATATAAATATTCATATCTGGCAGGCAGAAATAATTGACAAAAAATCAATTAACTCAAGCAGAACCTATTTTATACATGCCTGTTCCGCAATCGGGGCATTTAGATTTTAAAGCAGGCTTGCCGTTTTTCATGGTGACTTTTTCTGGATTATCAACTTCTTTTTTAGCTCTGCATTTTACACAATACATGGTGGCCATATAGTTTCACCTCCCTCCATTATTAATGAGCACAAAAAAGGTATTTTCGTGCCTATTTTAATAAAATACCCTTAAGCTTAGCATAAAAAAACATAAATTCAAGCGCAAATAGAAATATCATGATTATACCGGTCTTCTTCAAATCAGAAAAAGTATATAGTCTAAGTTGTGATTCATAGCCAGAGAAAGCCTCTTTAGGCTCCGAAGATAACTGAATTGGAGATATAGTTTTATTTAGAATCGGACTTTTTTCACTTTGTGGTAGTGGAGGAAGATTTGTAGAATCTAAAGTCAGAACTGTTTGTCGTCGGGAGTCTGCTAATTTTTTTTGCCACTTTGTTTTTTTGGGCATATTGTCGACATTTTATGATATTGACACAAGATTGTAAAGAAGATAAAATGAACAAACCATGTTAAGTTATCTAATTTCAGCAGTGATTATATGTTGGCTGGGGATAATTTCAATGATTATTTTCCGTTTAAGAGCGCATTATTATGGTTTAACGACCAGAACAAAGAAAAAGAATATTGACGAAGTATTAGATAGCATCCTTGAGAAGGAATCAGTCTGTGAAAATGAAATTGTCTTGATAAACAAAAGCCTAAAGCAAATTACGAGTGACAATAAAAAGCATTTTCAAAAGATTGGTTTTTTAAGATTTAATCCTTTTGATAGAGTTGCGGGTGATCAAAGTTTTGTAATTTCACTTCTGGATGCGGAAAATAGTGGATTGGTTTTAAACTTTTTGTATACACGTGAAGGAGTTAGAATATATGCTAAACAGATTAAAGAAGGTAAGGCTGGAGAATATGATTTATCTCAAGAAGAAAAAGATGTCATTAAAAAAGCCAAATAAATTAAATTAATAAATTTTTAACTAAAATTAACAGATTTATGAACAAAAAAATATTTATTTTAAGCGCGGTTGCTTTGTATATAATTTCAACTTATTTTTCTTTTTATTTTTTTTCTACAGGTAGTATCTCAAGTTTAACGCAAAAAATTAGCTTACCATCCTTAAAATACAAACCACCGGTAGACAGTAAAGGCAATGTAATAATAGATACCAGTGCCCCAAAGACAGAAGAATGTCCCTTATCCGGAGAGATGTTAACTAAAGCCCATAAAGAACTTTGGGAAAAGAGGCGACCTTTGGGAATAATGATTGAAAACTCAATAGATGCAAGACCTCAATCGGGGCTTACTTCGGCAGACGTCGTCTATGAAGCGGTCGCGGAAGGAGGAATCACGAGATTTATAGCGGTTTTTTATTGTAAAGATAGTGATGGTTATGTCGGTCCAATTCGTTCAGCGAGAGTGTATTTTATTGATATGTTAAGTGAATATGGTGAATATCCTCTTTATGTTCATGTTGGTGGCGCTAATTGTAACCGCACAACCGGCTCCGGATGTGGTAATGGAGCACCGGCTGATGCATTGGGCAAAATCGTAAAGTTGAAATGGGGATCTTATAACGATTTAAATTTTATTCCTTTTCCAGTGATGTGGCGTGATTATGACAGGTTACCGAATCGTGCGACCGAGCACACCGTATATTCAACGACAAAGAAATTATGGGATTATGCCGTCAATAAAAGAAAGCTATCTAATGTAGATGAAGAAGGGAATGAATGGAATAGTCAGTTTGAATCTTGGAAATTTAAAGACGATGAACCGGTCAATCCCGCAGAAGTGACTAAGGTTGATTTTGAGTTCTGGCAAGGTAAGAATGAATACGCGGTGACTTGGGAATATAATGCCAAGAGTAATACGTTTAAAAGAATAAATGGTGGTCAACCACATATCAATAAAAATAATGATAAACAGATTGAAGCAAAAAATGTGGCTGTTGTTTTTATGAATGAGTCGACAGCAAGAGATAATTACACAGAAGGTCAACATTTATTATATAAAACAACAGGCGATGGGGAAGCAATTATATTCCAGGATGGAAAGGCACAAAAAGGCCGATGGCGAAAAAAAGACGCGTTTACAAGGATGAGATTTTACGATTCAAGAGGAAGTGAAGTAGCGTTAAATAGAGGTCAAACATTTATAGAAATTTTACCGAAAGGAAATACAGTAGCCTACTAAGTTTATTTTATGTTGGAATATATCATTCCATCTAAAACCAGAAGAAAAATTTTAGGTCTTTTTTATCAAGATATATCTACCAGTTATCATCTCCGTCGTATCGGTCGTGAGGTAGACGAGGAGATTAATGCTGTTAAGCGCGAACTTGATATATTAACTAGTGGAAAAATATTGAAGAGAGAAAAAAGATTAAATAAAGTCATTTATACAATTAATGATAAATATATCTTTTTTAATGAATTTTTAAGAATTTTCTTTAAAGAAAATTACTTTACTCAGCAGATTTTAAAAAATCTACCCCGCCTTGGTAAGATAAAATTCCTATGTGCATCTGAGAAATTCTTAAAAAAACAAAAAATTACCAAGGGTGAAGTTTATTTACTTATTGTTGGAATGGTTGTTATTCCAGAAATTATCGCTATAATATCCTCCGCGGAACAAAAAATCGGTTTTGAAATTAATTATACGGTGATGACAGAGGAAGAATTTAGTTTTCGTAAAAAAAATAATGATCCTTTTCTATGGGGTTTTTTAAAACAACCCAAGTTTATGGTTATAGGTGAAGAGAGTGAGTTGATGAAATGAAAACAAATAAAATCGGACTAGGAATTTTTCTTCTGTTATTTCTTTTTATTATTTATATTGATTTGCCGCAGAAATTAAATATTAATTTCTCATTAGGCAAGAAGAAAATTTCTTATTCTTTTACTCATCCGAATATAGATGTTAAACTATTCGGGAAATCCATAAAAAAAAGTTTTAATACTCAACTGGGTCTCGACTTAAAAGGAGGAAGCCATCTGGTTTTTGAAGCTGATATGAAAAACGTTTCAAAAGCTGATAGACTCGATGCTCTTGTCTCAACAAGAGACACGATAGAACGACGCGTCAATCTATTTGGTGTGTCCGAACCAAATATTCAGACTTTAAAAGTAGGAAATAGCGATCGGATAGTCGTTGATTTACCTGGTATCACTAATATTGCGGAAGCTGTAGCCTTGATTGGCCAGACAGCACAGCTGGATTTTCGTGAACAAGCCAGTCTAGAGGCAAAAATCGCTACTACAACACCACTTTTTTTACAAATGAGTAAAAGAACTGGTTTGACTGGAAAATATGTCAAAAGATCTGTTGTTCAGTTTGACCAGACGGGTAAACCAAGTGTAGGGTTGGAGTTTAACGGTGAAGGCGCGAAAATGTTTGAGGTGATTACCGGTCGAAATGTCGGTCGACCCGTCGCAATTTTTCTAGACGATTTTCCACTTTCTATTCCGACGGTGCAACAACAAATAACTGGTGGTGAAGCGATTATTACCGGAGAATTCTCACTTGATGAAGCGAAGAAACTTTCGATCGCCATAAATTCCGGTGCTTTACCAGTTTCGATTCAGTTAATTGAACAGCGAAATATCGGACCGTCACTTGGTCAAGATCAAGTGAATAAAAGTCTAATTGCCGGGATTGTCGGACTATTAGCGGTTGTATTATTTATGATGCTATATTATGGACGCCTGGGTGTTATCGCAACCATGGCACTTATTATCTACGGTCTAATTTCTTTAGCAATTTTTAAAATTATTCCGATAGTTTTGACACTACCCGGAATTGCCGGATTTATTTTATCGATCGGAATGGCAGTTGACAGTAATATTTTAATATTTGAGCGGATCAAGGAAGAACAAAGACGAGGTAATGATTTTAACTCGGCGATACGATGGGGATTCGGCCGCGCGATAGACGCCATAAAAGATGCTAATATAACCACACTTCTGGTTGCCTTTATTCTTTTTAATCCGTTGAATTGGGATATTTTTCCGCAGTTTGGTTTGATCAAGGGCTTTGCTCTAACTTTATTTATCGGAGTTATGACAAGTTTATTTACCGGTGTCTTTATAACCAAACGATTAATTTATTTATTTTATAAACCAAAGTGATTAACTTTTTAAAATATAAATGGGTTTACTTTCTTATCTCAACGATAGTGATTGTGACAGGATTATTTTCCATCGTATTTTATGGATTTAATGTTTCTATTGATTTTGCCGGTGGCTCTAATATTGAGTATCAGTTTAACAAGAATATTAATAAGAAAGATATAGAGACGATCTTAAAAAACAATAAAGTAAAAATCTATACGACTACCATCTCAAATAAGGGTAGTCTTCATCTAAGAGCTGCTTCAATCGATGAAAAAAAAGAAAAACAGATTCGCGATGAAATGGAAAAGAAAATGAACCTAAAAATACAACTGCTAAGATTTGAAACAGTTGGTCCTACTTTAGGTAAAGAAACAATAATTAAAACAATGACTGCTTCATTAATTGCTGGGGTAGGAATATTATTATATTTAACATTTGCATTTAAAAATCTAAAGTATGGTTTCGCGGCAATTTTAGCGGCATTGCATGATTTATTGGTGCTATTTGGATCTTATTCTATAATCAGCCATTTTTTTGGAGCGGAGCTTGATTTATTATTTGTCACGGCAATTTTAACTACCATGTCTTTTTCCGTCCATGATACTATTGTCGTTTTTGACAAAATCAGAGAGCACCGCAAGAAAGAATGGAAGACGGATTTTAGTACCATTGCAAATCGAGCTTTAACGGAAACTATGGTAAGATCATTAAACAATTCATTGACGATAATCCTTATGCTTGTGGCACTCACTCTTGTTGGAGGAGAGGTGATTCGTTTCTTTGTCATCATGCTTCTTATTGGGACAATAACCGGAACTTATTCTTCGCCTTTTGTGGCAACACCACTACTTGAATTTATGGTAAAGCGTGAAAGATGATTAATTAGGAGTTTTCTATCATTTTTGATTTTATTTTCGACCACTAAATTAAATATTTCCAATAATACCTCACCGATTTTTGGTCCAGGCTTTAAGTTCAGTATTTTCATAACATCCAGACCATTGATTTTGAGGTCGGTAATTGCAAAAGGTGTTTTTTGGACTTCAATGAGTCGTTTTTTAAATAGTTCCGTACGCCATGATGTTGGTTTTGCACCGCTGCCGATCCGGTCCCCAATTCTTAGAGCTAATGCTTCATCTAAATTTTCTTTACCGACATTTTTAATAAAGCGACGCAGCGCCTTGTCGGTTTGTTTTTCTGAAACCGTAAACATATGATATCT
>MFZK01000004.1:17144-55943 GCA_001789395.1 Candidatus Roizmanbacteria bacterium RIFCSPHIGHO2_02_FULL_37_13b
AATGAGTCCCGACGTCATAAATATGATGTCGTTTCGGGCTTTTTTGAGGAATGGCAAAACATTTTTCCAATTCAGGTAGGATAAATTTTAAAAGTCCGGTATTTTTTAAGAACGTAATTCCTTCTGCAGGATGAGGAGAGCCAAGTATTTTCAAAAATTCCATTGAAATCCTTTCCCAGGAAATATTTTGAATAAGATTGGCATTCTTTTGTATTGATTTTCTTGTTTCATCTTCCAAAAAGAACCCTAAAGTACAAGCAATCCTAATTGACCGGATCAGGCGGAGTGCATCTTCAGCAAATCTATTATCAGGATCGCCAACAGTTCTTATTATTTTATTTGACAGATCGGCTTGTCCATCGTGAGGATCAATAATTTTACTCCCGTCAAATGCGATCGAATTTATAGTAAAGTCACGACGTTTCAAATCATCTTCAATTGTGTCGGACCATTCAATTTTTTGTGGGTGACGGAAATCTGCATAATTCGATTCTTTGCGAAATGGAGTGATTTCGAAGATTAATTTTTGACTATTTAAATTAATTGGCACAGACACAGTTCCATAATCATTGTTATAAAAACTGTCAGAAAATATTTTTTGGATTTCTTCTGGGTTGGCATTGGTTGTGAAGTCCCAATTGTTGGTATTTCTACCCAAAATCAAATCTCTGACAGCACCACCAACCACATAAATCTCAAATCCTGCTTTTTTAAAAACAGTCAGAAAATCAAAAACTTCTTTTGGTAGAATGAGTTTTGTCTTCATAATGCTATTTTACTATGAAACTAGATATCAAACGTACAATTAAAAAAGAAACTAATATCACGACAATCGTTGATTATCTACTTCAAGATCGCAAAATTCCTGACATTAAATCATTTATCAATCCGCAATTACCGGAAAATATACATCTGTCATCTTTTTTTAAAAATAGTAAAGAATACCAAAGTAGTTTTGGGAAAATTATCAAGCTGTTGAAGGAAATACAAAAAAAAGAAAAAACCATTGTTGTTTATACCGATTATGATGCTGATGGTATCACTGGTGGTGCAATTTTATGGGAGACGTTACATCTTTTGGGTTTTAAAGTGATGCCCTATGTACCGGATCGTAAAACAGAAGGATATGGATTTTCAAAAAAGGGTATCGATAACATAAAAAAACAGTTTGACCCCGCGCTTATTATAAGCGTTGATCATGGCATTGTCGCTCATGAGCAAATTGCTTATGCCAAATCTATTGGTATGCCAGTTATCGTCACTGATCATCATCAAAAACTTGATAAAAAACATGATGATGCTTTGGCTGTTTTTCATACCGATAAACTCTCAGGTAGTGGGGTTGCATATTTTTTTTCTAAAGAAATTTTTAACAAGCTTAAACAATTTAACCATCGAACAATAGAACAATTAAACAATAATTTTTTGACTGATTACTTGGGTTTGGCTTCAATCGGCACTATTGCAGATTTAGTGCCATTAGTTGGACCGTCACGAAGTATTGTCAAATACGGACTGGAACAATTATCAAAGACAAAACGCTTAGGGATCAGTCATTTACTAAAAGAAACAAAGATTGATGGTAAAGATTTAAGCCCTTATGAGGTCGGTTTTATCATTGCGCCCAGAATCAATGCCTTTGGGAGATTGACACATGCGATAGATGCTTTGCGGTTATTGTGTACTGTTAACGTTGAAAAAGCGGTCGCTTTGGCCAAGAAAGCAGGAGAAACTAATAAACAAAGGCAAGAGTTAGTCACGGAGGCGATAAAAGAAGCAGAAAAAATGGTCTCTTCGACTTCGCTTGGGGCAAGTAATCAGAAATTAATCATTTTGTATTCGGATCATTGGGAAGAGGGAATAATTGGTTTAATTGCTTCGAAAATTGTCGAGAAATTTTATCGTCCGGCAGTGATCATGACAAAGTCTGACGGTTTTTACAAAGGATCGGCCAGGTCGATATCTGGTTTTGATATCACTGCTTTTTTACGATCGTTATCGAAGTATTTAGTCGATATTGGTGGTCATCAAGCAGCGGCCGGATTTACGATTAAAGAATCAGATATTGAAATATTTATTAAGGAAGCACAAAAAAAAGCTAAAAAACATATTTCAAACAATGATTTAATACCTAGGTTGGAAGTTGATATGGAACTGCTGTTACAGCAAACGTCGTTAAAGCTCGTGCAAGAGCTGCAACGATTAGAACCATTTGGCGTAGGAAACAGACGGCCTTTATTTTACTCGATAGGACAAATATCAGATGCACGTCTTTTTGGTTCAAAGAGCAATCATCTTAAATTGCAAATAAAATCTAATGATAGTTCTCCGCTTGAAATAATTTTTTTTAATCAAGGAGATCGATTTTCTGAATTATCAATCGATAAAAAAATCGGTATTGTGTATTCGCTTGAGATAGATAGTTGGGATGGAAGAATGAAGGTGAGAGGAATGGGAAAGTATATTCAATTGCTTTAACTATATCGTCCCGGACCGCGGTATATCACTTGTTTTTTACCAGCTCTTTGTGCTTTGATAACTAGACGAGCGTGTGCAGATCTATTATCCTCAGGAGGACTTGGTCTTCTACTAGCTGCTTCATCACTTCTAGCTGACCAATGTTCTACTTCTTTAGCAAAACTGGTAAACCAACGTCTTTCAGCCCGTTTTGACCAGTTTGGTGGTGGTGGTGATAAAGGTGCTATTTGATCAAGGCGTGTTTGGATAGCCGGCTCAGAAATTGCACTACGTAATACATCTAAACTCTGTCTGACTCCATCTGGACCAAGTGTAGGTGCATTATTTGCTAATGACACTACGTTTTCAACCAGCGCGGCAGGAAGAACATCATCGTGAATTGCACCGGTGGGATCAAAATTGCATCTATAGGAAGTCCTAAAGCGCTCAGTACAGGTTTAAGATGCGGAAACTCAGCAAAAACATCAGGATGTGACGTTGTATTTGATGGATCAGGTTTTAATGTTTCTGCCATATAAATCTTTTAAAAAACCCCGAGAATTCCCGGGGTTCTAAATAGATCCGCCCTAAAAAAAGCGGATCTTAAACAATAATTTTAGATTGCTTACAAGCTCTAATCATAAGTACCTAAATAAAATATCATAAATGGCATCTCTTGTCAATAATAAGTTTAAAAGCTATAATCTTGTCAATGAAAACTAATTTTATTGTTGATGAAGTAAAAAAAGTCGGTTCTGAGGTAGAGCTCTTTGGTTGGGCTGAGACAGTCCGCGATCACAAAAAAGTAATTTTTATAGATCTTCGGGATCGATCGGGTGTTGTCCAACTTGTAGGAAATGAATCTTTAAGAGGAATATCTTGTGAGGATGTTCTCTATATTAAAGGTTTGGTGAAGAAAAGACCGGATCATATGATTAACCAAAAGATACCTACAGGGGAGGTGGAAGTAGAAGTTAAAGAATTTAAAATTCTATCCAAATCCGAAGGACTGCCGATTCCGATTGACACTGATGGCTATGAAATTGATGAAGAAATCAGATTGCAATATCGATATTTGGATCTACGTCGAAAGCGGATGCTCAGCAATCTTATAATTCGTCATAAAGCAATCAAATTTATCCGTGATTTTTTAAATGAGCGGGATTTTTTGGAAATTGAGACACCGATTTTGACCAAAACCACACCGGAGGGAGCCCGTGATTTTATTGTTCCCTCCCGACTCCAAAAAGGCAGTTTTTATGCTCTGCCACAATCACCACAGCAGTATAAGCAACTTTTAATGGTTGCCGGTATTGAGCGATATTTTCAAATTGCCAGGTGCTTCAGGGATGAGGACCCAAGGGCTGATCGTGCTTATGGAGAATTCACCCAGCTGGATTTGGAAATGTCTTTTGTCACTCAAGAAGATATTTTGGTTTTAACCGAGGAGCTATTCACAAAATTGGTAAAAGAAATTTTTCCAAATAAAAAAATGACCAAGTCTCCATGGCCGCGTCTTTCCCACAGCCAGGCCCAAGAAAAATATCAGTCAGACAAACCGGATTTAAGGCAAGATAAAAAAGATAAAGACGAGTTAGCGTTCGTTTGGGTTATAGATTATCCACTTTTTACCGAGCAATCTGAGAGTGACTATTTTCATGGTTCGGGGAAAGCTAAATACGCACCCTCCCATCATATGTTTACCGCACCGCATCCTGATGATATTGGACTTTTAGACACTTCACCGGAAAAGGTAAGGGGTTTGCAACATGATTTGGTGTTAAACGGATTTGAAGTCGGTGGAGGAAGCATAAGAATTCATGATTCGAAAATACAAGAAAAGATTTTTGAGCTTATAGGATTTAGTGATGCGCAAAAAGGACAATTTAATCATATGTTGACCGCTTTTAAATATGGCGTACCCCCACATGGAGGGATTGCTCCTGGTATCGACAGGTTTTTAATGTCAGTACTTAGTGAGTCATCAGTTCGCGAGTTGATTCCTTTCCCCGCATCATCCGGTGGTAAAACCGCGGTGATGCAGGCACCTTCGCTAGCCAGTCCTAATCAACTTGATGAGTTAGGAATAAAAATTGTTAAATGAAATTCAAAACCCAGTTTGTAATTCTGCTTTTTTCATTACTTTTTTTATTTTATCCGGGAGATAGTTATTACATTAAATTATTTTTTTTTAATCGGGATTTATTTGCCAACACTAAAAAGAATATTAATTTACCAAGCGGGAGTTTTCCTTATTCAATCAACCCCAATTTTATTCCTCAAATTACTGCAGAGGGTAGTTATGTCATCGATTCAGACTCTTTTACTCCCATATTTCAAAAGCAACAATCCAGGCAGTTTCTACCGGCGTCAACTACCAAGATAATCACTGCATTAGTTGCTTTTGATTATTATCGATTAGATAGTATGTTGACTGTTGAACGGGTTATAGATGAGGGTCAAAGTATGGGTCTTGTTAAAAATGAGAAAATTACATTTGAAAATCTGCTTTATGGGCTTTTAGTGCATTCAGGAAATGACGCTGCATATGTCATAGCCGACAATTATCCGGGAGGAGAAAAAGCGTTTATCACTGCCATGAATCATAAATCTAAATTAATTAAAATGCGAAATTCAGTCTTTAAAAATCCTGCTGGGCTGGATTCTCCTGGGCAATATACAACACCATTTGATTTAGCGCTAGCGGCTAGGCAAATCTTAATTAATAAAACTTTAGCAAAGATTGTTTCGACAAAAAGCATTACTGTATCGGACGTTGATTTTAAATATTTCCATAGTTTAAACAATGTCAATAAACTTCTGGGAGAAATTCAAGGAATCGGAGGGCTTAAAACAGGATATACTTTAGACGCAGGGGAGAATCTGGTTACGTTTTATAAAAAAAATGGTCACGATTATCTAATTGTAATTTTAAAGAGCCTGGATCGATTTGAGGATACCAAAAGAATTGTCGAATGGATCAATACTAACGTCGGTTATATTAATATATAGATTGTTATTCAACGTATTCATTTCTAACTGCTGAGACATAGGCTGCAAAACCATTTTTCCCTAAAAAAATATAGATAGGTTGAAGATAGTCTTGAATTGAGTCAGGATCAAAATAGCCGAATAATAATTGATTTATTGATATTTGATTGTTATTTTTTCCTGAGGAGACGATAATTCCTTTTCCGGATGTCAAGTCGCTAAACGCTTCGTCACCGCTTTTTATAGGATAGATACCGAAGTTTTGTTTATCAAAGTCAAAATACTTAATTTGAGACTTGATTACTTTATAGTTTTGATCTTTAAAAATCATAACCACATAATTCTGGCTATTAAAATATTTCGGTGGTAAAACTGGATTTCCATCAATATTAGATCTAAAGAAATCAACTTCAGCGATATTGGCTTCTTCGGGTGTTTTAACAACAATAAAATCATTGATTGTCGGTTCAAATTGAAGATAAATAATTTCTTGTCGACCACGCGCGAGTTCATCGGGATAACGGTTAATTGCTCTAAGAAATTGGCGGGCGTCCTCAAGAATAGTATCATCATTTGGTAAAGTTGATCCGGAAAAAATCTCTGGGTTATTTTCGTAATTTAATTTGTATTCGAAATTGAAATTACTAATATCAATTTTTAACTTTTTTTCATCATCTTCAAAACTTATTGAAGTGACGTCGTCTTCAGAACTCGTATATTTGGTGATATTGGTATCAAAATCTAAAGTTTTAGCTATTAATAGAGATGTTGCAGCATATCCAAAGCGTACCGGCTTTTGAGGCATGAAGAATACCTTAGCTGAATCACTGGCTGAAATAGGTTTTCCTTCGATTGTATCCAGAGAAAATGTAGCGTTTTGTGGATAATCAATTTTTGACAATGTTTTTAACTTAGTAATTTTCCCAAAAATTGGATTATAGATAGGAACAGAAGATCTATTACTAGTAATTGAGGAGAAAAGTGCCATTATTAAAAAATAAAATATGACTAAAAAAAACAATCCAATTGCAACAAAAGGAGCCAGTTTCCTAAAATAATAATTAACTTCTGTTAATGTCATATTTTATTCTTCTTTTGTCTTTTTATAATTGATAATACCGACCCGAAGGGGTGTGTATATATCAATATAGGCAATTTATCAGTATAATTCAACATATGGTTAGGACTAGAATTGCACCATCTCCGACAGGTGACGATCTTCATATTGGTAATCTTTACACTGCATTAATTAATTGGGCTTACGCAAAAAAAAACAAAGGCCAGTTTATTGTACGGATAGAAGACACCGATAGAGAAAGATTGGTTAAAGGATCAGAAGAGAAAATTTTAAGCACCTTAAAGGATTTTGGGTTAACACCCGATGAGAGTCCGGGCGTTATAGGACCTTATAGTCCGTACCGGCAATCGGAAAGATTGGAAATATATAAAAAATATGCGGAAGATTTAGTCAAAAAGGGGGTTGCATATTATTGTTATTGTTCAAAAGAAAGACTGGATAAACTTCGCCAAAAACTACAAGCGGAAAAAAAAATCCCGAAGTATGATAAATACTGTCTGGGGCATGAAGCATGTAACATGAAACATGAAACACGAGAAAAATATGTTATTCGATTGAATGTTAAAGAAAATATAAATATTACTTTTCATGATGAAATTCATGGAGATATAACTTTTAACAGTAATGATATTGATGATCAAGTATTGATCAAATCCGATGGATTCCCGACATATCATTTAGCCGTCGTGGTTGATGACTATCTGATGAAAATATCTCATGTGATTCGTGCTGAAGAATGGATTTCAAGTACCCCAAAACATATTCTAATATATGAAGCAATGGAATGGAAAAAACCAGTTTTTGCTCATTTACCGATACTGCGAAATCCTGACCGGTCAAAGCTTTCTAAGCGTAAAAATCCGGTTTGGGCCAGTTGGTACTTGAAGGAAGGATTTATACCTGAAGCAGTTTTGAATTATCTGAGCTTGATGGGTTGGAGTCATCCGGAGCAGAAGGAGATTTTTAGTATCGAAGAATTCTTAGAAGTTTTTGATTTAAAAGATATTCAAGCCGTCGGACCTGTTTTTGATGTTGCTAAATTAAAATGGTTGAATGGCGAATACATTAGAAAATATAAAATTCAAAATTTAAAATTCAAAATTAAAGATTTTTTTGGAGATAAATACTCGGAGAATTTAATTGAAAAAACAATTCCGTTGATTCAAGAACGGATAAAAACTTTAAAAGAATATGATGAATATTGTGGGTTTTTTATCGAACGGCCAAATATTGATGTAGGGGCGAATTTTAATTCGCCAGAACAATTTAAAACAACAATGCAAAGAATTAACGAAAATATTGAAAAAATACAAGATTGGAAAGCCGAGAAGATCGGTGAGGTAATGCAAAACGTCGCTAAAGATGCAGAAATGAAAAATAGTGAATTTTTTATGATGCTTCGGGTGGCAATCTCAGGAAAAAAAATCACACCGCCTTTGAATGAATCGATGGAGATTTTAGGCAAACAGGAATGTTTGGAAAGAATAAAAGTATTATCATAAAAATATGACAGACAATATGACCTATTCAAAATCAGGCGTTGACTACAAAGTCATGGATGTTTTGAAAAGACTGGCGCAAAAAGCAGGAAAAAATACCGCAATAAATTTAACCACACATAATCTTAAAGAAATTGATGCATCTCGAGGTGAATCAGCTTATGTAATTGAATCGGATGATTGTTATTTTGCTTTTGTTCAGGAGGGACTGGGAACAAAAAACCTGATAGCTGATCAAATGAGTATAATCACCGGTAAATCTTATTATGATCTGATTGCTCAAGACACGGTGGCGATGATTGTCAATGATTTAATTACGGTTGGCGCCAAGCCGGTGACCGTTCTAGCTTATTGGGCACCCGGTTCATCCGAGTGGTTTAATAATAAAAAAAGGATGGAAGATTTAGTCAGCGGTTGGAAAAGCGCTTGTGATCTCTCTGGTGTATCTTGGGGTGGGGGTGAGACCCCGACTTTATCAGGCATAATCGAAAAAAATACCATTGATCTTGCCGGCTCTGCGTTTGGGATAATAAAACCAAAATCACGTTTAGTACTTGGTAATAAATTACAAGCCGGCGATGTAATCGTTGCTTTTGAATCATCTGGCATTCACTCGAATGGAATATCATTGGCCCGCAAAATTGCAGAAAAATTGTCGGATGGTTATACTACCAAGCTTTCATCAGGACAAACATACGGTGAAGCACTTTTAATCCCGACAACAATTTATGCAAAACTCGTAAATGATCTTTTAGACAATGAGGTAGATATTCATTATATGGCCAATATTACCGGTCACGGATGGAGAAAAATAATGCGGGCGACTCAACCTTTTACGTATCGAATAACGAGTTTACCTCCGACACCGGAAATTTTTACCTTTATTGCAGAGAAAGGACCGGTCACAACCGAAGAAATGTATGCTAACTTCAATATGGGCGCTGGATTTGTGATTTTTGTTCCACAGTCATTAGTTGCGAAGGTTCAGAAAATATCCTCAAATCGCAACATAAAGACCTATGAAATAGGAAGAGTTGAAAGTGGTGAAAAACAAGTAATCATAGAACCAAATAAAATTACCTACAAAGCAGAAAGCTTACAGTTAAAAGCAAGTTAACATGAGCCCCGGAATAATATATGCCATATTGACTTCGATATGTTTTGGTATAACAGGCGTTGTCGATAAGATTGGAGTATCGCAAGTCAATAATCCTTTGGTATTTTCTCTGCAGAGTACATCTGTTGCAATTATTATAACTACGTTTATTGCAGTCATTTTTTTCAATACTTCACTTGCAAAAGAATTAAAGTCGATAAAAAGATCCATATGGTTTTATGTTATTCTTGTCGGTATATTCTCATCAGGCATTTTCGTCGTTTTTCGTTTTATAGGGTTAATTCAAACTACGGGAACATTTGCTAATTTGACTCAAATAATCACTACATCGCTAACTGCTATTTTTGCTTGGATCTTTTTGAGAGAAAGATTACCAAAAAAATTCTGGTATTTATTTGTCATTATTCTTATAGCAACATATTTTGTATCCATCGGACATATTAGGTTGGCATCGATTAGTCAGGGTGATATGTATATAATTTTTGGGACGCTATTTCTTGCTTCAGGAAATATTTTTTCAAAACTGGCAGCTGGACGAGTTCATCCAATAATTCTTTCAATGGCCCGTTTTTTCTTTGGAGGGATTGTGATATTAGTTGTTAATATATTTTTGTTCGACCAGAATTTAATGACCCAACCTTTTGTAGGATGGGCTTTAATAAGTGGTCTATTATGGTCAGGAAATGTCATTTTTTTTCATTTAGCTTTAACACAAATTGGCGTTACGCTAACGACTTCAATATTGATGATTGGTCCTATTTATACAATGATTCTTGAATCTGTATTTTTAAGTCAAGTTTTCACTCCAGTTCAGATAGTAGCTGCATTTATTGTAATTTCTTGTGGTTTATTGATAATTCGTCTCAAATAAAGAGAAAGATGTAAATTATCTATCTTGCACCATAACAACCTATAATATTGTATAATATATGTTGATTATGCAGTCAGAGCAATTATACCCGTCTTACGCTGGTTTGTCCCGACGTACGTCGGGATCAAAGCAACTTAGAGGGGTATATACTCGAGCAAATTCATTTGCGAGTGGTATTAAAACATCAATAATATATTTTATCGCTGGAATCTTTTTAGGATTAATAATGTTACCTTTTATTTTTAAAACCGACAATGCGTATTATTCTCAAAGTAAAGTAATTCTCGAGATAACTGTGATTCCTTCGCCGACACCGACGCCAACTCCTACTGTCGCCATGCCACAAAGACTAATAATTGATAAATTAGCCATTGATTCATCTATCGAATATGTTGGACTTGACGGTAAAGGAGCGATGGGTACACCACAAAATTTTGATAATGTTGCCTGGTATCAAGATGGACCAAAGCCGGCAGAACCAGGGAATGCTGTCATCGCGGGTCATTTCGACAAAGTCACCGGGGCTCCGGCTGTTTTTTATAATCTCACATCATTACAAGTGGGTGATCTTATCTCTACAATCGCCGAAGATGGCAAAGTATATACTTTTGCGGTAACTAATAAAAAAATCTATCCTTATAATCAAGTACCATTGGATGATCTTTTTGGAGAATATAAAAGCAAGCGGTTAAATCTAATTACTTGTGAGGGAATATTTAATCGAAAAACTCAAAATTATTCAAACAGAACGGTGATTTATAGTGACTTAATCGAGCGATAATTAGATGGATTTCTTTAAATTTTCGCTGATCCTTTTCTCAATTGGATATGTAAATTCGGGGAATTCAGTGCCCGTGATTTTTTCATAGACACCGATGTAACGTTTGGCAACTGCCAGGTTTAAGTCATCAGGCATTTTAGGAGGTGGTCCGTCACCCCGGTAGCCGTGTTCTACATACCAAAGCCGTAAAAATTCTTTATCAAAATTTTCCGGTTCCTCACCACGTTTGATTTTTTCTTCATAGGTATTAGCAATCCAAAATCGCGATGAATCAGGGGTGTGGATTTCGTCCATAAGAGTCAGCTGTCCATTATGCAATCCAAATTCATACTTGGTATCGACAAGAATTAGTCCCTGTTTGAGACAAAGTTGAGATCCAAATTCAAATAAAGCAAAAGCGGCTTGTTCCATTAGCTCATATAAATCATGTTTAACTATCCCTTTATCAATAATTTGTTGTCGGGTTAATCTTTCATCATGAGTGCCCGCTTCACCATGAGTAGTTGGCGTAATTACAGGTTGAGGAAGTTTTTGGTTCTTTTTCATGTCATCAGGGAATCTAATTCCATAGATAACCCGATCTCCTTTTTCATAACTGTACCAGATGGACGTGTTGGTGACACCAGTCAGGTAGCCGCGGACAACGATCTCAACTGCAATGCCCTGGCAATTTTTAGTCACCATAACGTTTGGATCGGGAGCAGAAATATAATGGTTTTCTACGATCTGTTTTGTTTGCTCAAACCAGAACTGCGAAAGCTGGTTAAGTACTGCACCCTTGAATGGAATATGTCCTAAAATGACATCAAAGGCCGATTGTCGATCAGTAGTAATTAAAATTCTTTTATCGTCCTTGAAATAAATATCACGGACCTTCCCCTGTTTTTTTTCACCTAATTCGGGGATGTCAATAGATTTTAGTGCAAGAGGAATTGATTTTATGATTTTTTCGTCATTTATCATAGTTTGATTGTTCTATTATTTAATTGTTACTACAATGTAGTAATCGAGTAATTGAGCAATTATTTTTCATTCAAATATTTCTCATACCCCAATTCATTCAGTTTCTCATTTTTTTCTAATACTTTTTGGGTTTGTTTTACTAAATATTCTTTTAATTTATGTGACAAGTCTGTATCGGTAATTGCTAAGACTTTTAAGGCTAGAAGTCCTGCATTTTTAGCGGCATCTATACCAACTGTTGCAACCGGCACTCCGGGTGGCATTTGAACTGTCGAAAGTAATGAATCCAATCCTTTTAAAGATTTACTGCTGATAGGGACCCCAATCACAGGGCCGGGGAAATGTGCAGCGCAAACTCCGGCGAGGTGTGCTGCACCGCCTGCTCCGGCAATTATTACTTTTATTCCTTTATCATTTGCTGCTTTTAAATATTCTACTGTCTGATCGGGTGTACGATGGGCTGAAAGAACATTTATTTCATAACCAATAACAAATTCATCCAGAATTTCTGCTGCAGATCTCATCACTTCCAAGTCCGAATCAGAACCCAATAGTATCGCAACTTTTGTCATAATAGTTTAATTTTATCAACTAATTTTTTCGCTCTCTCTGGTGCATCTCCGATATGATTGGAGATGTCTAATAATTTTTTTATTTTTTCTATCTTTAAATATTTTAATAAAATATCATTTGTCGTCAATAGTTTATCCATTGGATTTTGAACTCCTTTTTGAATTTGTTCCCAAGCTTGTAGGGAAATAGTTCTTAATAACTCATGTATCTCTTGTCGATTCGCCCCAGCTTTAACTGCTTCGATAATGATAGATTCGGTAGCTGCAAACGGACCATATTGTTTCAAATTAAATTTAATTCGTTCCTTATTAATCACCAAACCTTGGACAATTTTTATCGCAGTTTCCAAAATTTCATCAACAGCCAAAAATCCTTCAGGAATAAAAATTCGTTTATTTGCCGAGTCATCAAGTGTTCGCTCTAGATGCGATAGTGAAGCGTTTTCGAGTGCTACTGATGGTAATGAATTGATATATCGTGCTAGCGAGCAAATTTTTTCACTATTTAAAGGATTTTTTTTGAAAGGCATGGCGCTGGAGCCGACTTGTTTTTTACCAAAAGGTTCACTCCATTCTCCAATTGCCGGGGTTTGTAAAATTCGTAAATCTGCAGCAAACTTAGCTATTGATGAAGCAATGCTGGCTAAGATGACCATCACTAAATAATCAAATTTTCTAGGGTAGACTTGGCCACTGATTAAGACAGAGTCGATACAAAGAGATTTCATGATTTCTTTTTCAAATTCGCCCACCTCGGAGGAGTCCATCCGGCCACCTCCGAGGAGGGCCAAATAACTGGCTCCGGTGCCAACGGCACCCTTAAAGCCTTTTGCTTTAATTGTTTTTTTGACAAATTGGAGAATTTCATAGTCAGTTTGTAAGTCTTGGGCGTAAAGACTTAAACGATAGCCGACCGTCGTCGGCTCTGCCGGCTGCAGATGAGTATAACCTAAGCAGGTGAAATCGATGTTATCTTCTATTTGTGCCGCAAAAATTTGCAGCAGATTTAATAGTTTATTTTCTATAATTGTTATAGCTTCTTGGATCCGCATCATGTCTGCATTATCGACAATATCCATACTGGTTGCGCCAAGATGGATTTTTCCGCCACCCTTGCTGGCTTTTTCAGCAAATTCAGCTATTGCAGCGACGACATCGTGTTTAGTATCCTGTTCAATTTCCAAGATTCTATTGATGTCTAAATTATTTTCGTTTTCTTTCAAATCATCTAGCTCTTCCTTAGAGACTAAACCATGTTTGTGTTCACTTTCAGCAAGTGCAACCCATATTTTTCGCCAGAGTTTATACTTATTTTCTTCACTGAAGATATAACGCATTTTCTCACTGCCATAGCGCCAAGTAAGTGGTGATAGATATGTTTTAAAATCAAATGTTTTCATACTTAAGTAACGATTTTATCCAAACAATTTTCTTTAATTGCCTGCTTAATCTCAACAGCAATTCTTCGGCCGACGGTCATTGATTTGCCAAATAAATATGAGCCATATGGCGTCGAGGAAATTCCGGGGGAACCAGGAACTCGTGGTGAGACATCAACAACGATAATATCTTTTTTTGGCGGACCCGGAATAATTATTGATTGCAATGCAAAAGGGCCAACGACTCCGGGCGCCATAATTTTTTTTGATGCTTTCACGAATTTTTCGCGGATTTCAAAAACTTTTTCCAGCATTGATTCCAAGACTGTGACAGCGATATGTCCGGCCTCCTCATAGGTAACCGGCATAATTTGTGACAGATTTTGATATACATAAGGAGGCAATTTAGAGAATCCTTCTAGATTCGTTTGGCGTCGGGTATCAGTTCCCAACAACTCCAATCTACCATTCAAAGGAGAATAAAAGAAATTGAAATTAACTTGAACCCCAAGAACAAATTCCTCAATAACAGATTGTTTTAGTTGGTTCTCTGTAAAGATTTTTTTCTTCAACATTCGTTCTACCTGATTTTGATAGTCAGAATAATCTCGACTCACAAAAAATGCTCTTTCAAAGCCCCGTTCTTTTTCCAGAACCTTAACCAAACAGAGTCGATCAATATCTGCCGGTTTTTTGAAGATTTTAGGATATCTAATTCCGGCTTCCTCAAGTAAATCATACTGGCTATATTTTGTGCCTCGTTCTTCAAGGCGTAACATGAAACGATTACCAAACATCGGTACCTCGAAATTTTTTTCAATCGCGTTATAGTCATTTAAATAGACCTCGAATGATCGGTGGGGTATAAAAATAGCATGCTGAGAAATCATTTTCTCAATGGTACGGACTAGTAGGATATCTTTAAAATTATCTAATGCTATTATTTCATCGACGCAACCTAAATTTCCATCACTTTTATAATATTTTTCATAAGGCGTGCCGCGGCCTTTTTGAGTTATCACCAAAGTCTTAAATCCTTCATCTTTTGCTCCTCGGCAGACATCCAGAGCACTGTGACTGCCAAGGACAGCAATAGTAGTATTTAATTGGTCAAAATCTTTTAGTTGGGCAGTGATGTTCATAAATCATGTAACTCGAAACATGTAACGCGAAACCTGAAACATTTGTCATTCCCGCGCAGGCGGGAATCTATAGAATTGTTATAATTTATATAGATTCCGGGTCTTCGCCCGGAATGACATGTTGTTAATCCAATATTAATTCTAACTTATTTTCGCTGATTGCTTGTTTTATTTCCATCGCGATTCTTCTCCCGGTTGAAACCGGTTTTTCATGATGAAATATTGAATAAGGTGATGTATCAGTGAAAAGATTAGTTCCGGCAACGATTCTTGCCGATACTTCAATTGCATAAAAATTCATATCCGGAGTAATAATTGTTTCCAGACAAAATGGTCCAAAAAGACCTTTATCACTGATCAATTTTTTTGAAGATGCAACCAGACGTTCTCCCATGTCATAAGCTTCAGGTAGCATTGACTCACGAAGTACAAGCGGGGAATTACCGACGACGACATAGGAGGGATCAATATCAATTTCTTGCTGCATAATTGCAGGAATCCGACCTAAGCCATCAGCATTGGTTTCATATCGTCGGTCCATGCTCAAGATTTCCAAACTATTTGTTAAAGCTGAATAAAAATAATGGATATATAAAGTCACTCCCAAGATATATTTTTGAATAATATATTTATTGGACTTAAATGTCTTTATTTTATTTTCAAATTCTTGCTTTTCTTTAGCCAAGAAATATCCAGCGCCACCGGCCGCTCCAAATGATTTAACAATCACGGGAAATTGTGCTTTTTCAATTGAATCGTATTGAGGTGGCATATTGATTTTTGACTCTAGTAGCCACTTTTTCTGTTTGTCTCTGTCTTGTTCCCAGTCAAGCACTGCTTTATTACCAAAGTAGGCAAGAGTCATATTTTTATTTTTCTCAACTCCAAGATAGGCAACAAATGAACCATGGGGGATTATGATGACATTTTTATCTTTAAGATCTTTTTCAACTGTTGGAAAATCGGCAAATGTAGGAATTGTTTTTACTTCATCGATAAAAGAGAACCTCTTATAAAATTTTTCCCGATCAGGAGTCGTAATTAAAAGAGTATTGAAATTTTCTGCTTTTGCACCATGTAGAATCTGGAGAGCCGAATGACTACCCAAAGTTGCAATCGTATATTTTTGATAGTCCATGAATAATTATAGCAAATTCTGTTAGAATAATCCACTATTAATTATGGCGTAAATTAAAATAGTTATCAACTGAAATAAATTTGAAATAAGAAGCTGTAAGTAAATTATTAAGATGTGATTTATTTGATTATTACTTAAAATAATCAACACCATTCTTGAATATCTGCAGTCCTGGACCGTGTTCGGGGAGGTCTTTACCATTTCGTAAATACCGTTCCTTAAGTCGTGTCCAATGAGGAAGTTGAGTGAAAAAAAGTGCCCGGTCGGGGTGAGGCATCAGGCCAAATATCCGGCCTGTTTTATCGGTGATACCGGCGATATCAGAAAGAGCGCCATTTGGATTGTAGGCAAGTCCATATTCTTTATACATCTCACCCTTAATATATTTGACGGCGACTTGATTATTTTTTTTCAGATCACTTAATTCCTTATCCGGTAAATAATATTTACCTTCTCCATGGGCAACTGGAAGTGATAGATTTTTAATTTTTTTAAGCCATGGGCTTTTGTTTACTACTTTTAAATCGATCCATCGGTTGATGTAACGAGCTGATTCATTAAATGTCAATGCACCGGGAAGTAATCCACAATTTGTTAAAATCTGAAAGCCATTGCAGATGCCAATGACTAATTTGTCGCTCTCAATAAAACTATTTAATTGATCCGTTAAATGATTTTTGATTTTGTTTGCATATGCTTTGCCGCTTCCGGTATGGTCGCCAAAGGCAAAACCACCGGGTATGCCCAGGATCTGATAATCATCAAGTTTTTTTATTTTGTCGATAATATCATTAATATGAACTATCTCAGCATCACCACCGGCGAGTTGAAAGCCATAAGCGGTTTCTTCTTCACAGTTTAATCCGTAACCCGATAGGACTATAATTTTTGGTTTGATCATAATTTTAATAATCTTTCAATGATGACTTATATGTTTTTAATGCTTTATCGGTTTTTAAATTGACTACCGTTTTGTCGGATAAGTCCCTGATTTTTATAATCTGATTCTCAGTGACTCGGCCTAAAGATAGGATATTATTACTAAACAGATTTTCAAATGCCTCCTTTTTTTCCGGTGCGATACTGATAAGTATTCTACTCGGGAATTCCGACATGAGAATTTTTTTATCAACTTTTATATCAATGCCCAGGATTCCGGCTATAGCGCTTTTACAGACGGCAATTGCCAGGCCACCGCGATGGATGTTGATTGCTGATACGACATAATTATTTTGGATTGCAGTAAACACAGATCGGTACAGTGCCAATTGTTTTACCGGATCGAAATTATCATGATTTTCTCCTAAAAGATACACCAGATCCCCCGGATTTTTAAAGTCGATCGTGACGGTTTTTCTTACATCGTCAATCACCCCGATAGTTGAAATAAGTAGTGTCGGTGGTACCGAGATTTTTACCGGTTTGCCGGTTTTATCAAAACCATTGAAATCATTAAACATACTGTCTTTTCCTGATATGAACGGTGTCCCAAATGCTATAGCCACATCATAGCACGCCCTAGCAGCCTGTTTTAGCTGATATAGCCTATTCGGATCGTCACCGCTTGACCAGCAAAAATTGTCCAATATAGCCAGATAATCAGGATTGGCTCCGACTGCAACAGCAGAGGCAATTGCAGAATCAATTGTATAGGTGGCCATATAATAAGTATCAATATCAGATAATTCCGGATTGATTCCATAAGATAATACAACACCTTTTTGACTGTCATATAGAGGTTTAATTACGGTAGCAGAAGCATTGACCCGTCCCTTTCCATGAAGAGGGGGCAGTACAGCATTGCTTTGTACTGTATGATCAAATTGTTGTGATATAAATTCATAAGAGGTGATATTTAATCGCATCAACATTTGTTCTAAAACTGAAGTAAGGCCACTCGAGACCTTTGACCTTTGACTTTTGACTTTTGACTTTATTTTTACGCTTTTTTGCTTTTTTTTCGGTCGGCCATTATGAAAAAAATTCATATCAATATCCATAACTCGTTGACCATTATGTTCAACAATGCATTTGCCTGAATTGGTAAATTCACCTATTACAGTTGCTTCGACACCTCTTCGCTTCATTAAACTATTAAAAGTCAACCATTTTCCTTGGGGTATAGCCAAAGTCATTCTTTCTTGCGATTCAGATACCCAAATTTGCCAAGCATGTAGTCCATGATATTTGAGAGGGACTTTATCAAGATATACATGGCATCCACCGGTCAGTTTAGCCATCTCACCAACAGATGACGATAGTCCACCGGCGCCATTATCTGTTATCGCATGATAAAGATTTTTATCCCTGGCTTCTTTTATTATGGCGTCAGATAGCTTCTTTTGAGTAATTGGATCACCGATCTGCACTGATGATGATTGACTTTTGACATTTAATTCCTCTGATGAAAAAGTGGCGCCATGAATTCCGTCAATTCCCACCCGACCACCCACCATTACAATATAGTCTCCTGGAAGCGCTTTTTTTTCAATGGAATTTCGTTGATTAATTTTTTTAGGAATCAAACCTACTGTGCCAACAAATACTAATGGCTTTCCTCGATATCTTTCATCAAAATAAACAAATCCTAATGGTGTTGGTATTCCTGATGAATTACCACCGACATTAACTCCTTCGACTACTCCTTCAAGAATTCTTTTAGCAGGTAATAGTTTCTCGGTTTTATTTTTATTGCGATAATAAATTGTTTGATCAGTCGGGTCAGCAAAACAAAAACCATAAACATTGGCTATGGGTTTGGCTCCAAGTCCAAATCCTAACGTATCTCGATTGACGCCGACTATGCCGGTTATTGCTCCACCAAAGGGGTCAAGTGCCGATGGAGAATTATGAGTTTCGACCTTATGAGTGATTAAATAATTTTCATCAAATTCAATAGCACCCGAGTTGTCAACAAAGACCGAGGCGCAGAATGGTTTATTGATTTTTAAAGTTGCTCCCTTAATATACTTTTTGAAAATTCCCTCCTTAATTTCATCCAGTGGATCATTAAAGATTGTATGTTGACAATGTTCAGACCAAGTCTGAGCAATTGATTCAAGTTCAACATCAGTTGGATTTCTTTTTAACTTTCTAAAATAATCGCGGATAGCCAGCATCTCTTTTAAATCTAAAGATAAAGGACCACGTCTTTTATTATCACCCTCTTCAATTCCTTCTTTTCCTATTCTTTCCAGTTCTTTTTTTGTGACTTCAAGATAAACTTCTTTAACCAGTGTTTTTTTTACAATCGCTACTTTGGGAACCATCCGGGATAGACAGCGATCTTTTTTTATATCTTCAGCCGATTTTACGACCACTCGTTGAATTAGTGGATTGTAAAGACTATCAGTAATTTTATTTATATCTTCAGCAGTTAGTTTTCCGGAAAAAAACAAAACCTGTGAAGAATAAATATTCTCTCCTGATAAGAATGGCCTTTGGAAAAAATCTTCTAGCGTTTCTTTGGCAGTAGCGCCAACATTATCAGTCACCCCGGGTAGAAGACCGATTTCAATACAGAAATCAAAGTCAGAGTCGATGGGTAAACTATTAATGGAATTTTTTTCTAAAATTGGATTAGTTAAAATATTGGCGGCTTTTTCGATTTGTTCGTTATTTAATATTGAATCGACAAGATATGAGTCGACAATAGTTATCTGTTTGATTTTTCCTTTTAATCCCAGAATTTCAAAATATTTTTTCTTGATATCCGCTCGGGTATCTTTGATTTTGTAGGTAATATCAATTCGATTTATCATATTTCAATGCTTGCCAACCAATATCATGTCGATAATGCATACCGGGAAAATATATACTTTTTTTGTTAAATGGATATTGTAGAACATGATTATAAATATCATCACACGCCTTTTGAATATTAGTAGAGTAGGACGTAATTCCAAGAACTCGTCCTCCCGAAGTTAATATATTATTATTTTCGCGTTTAGTTCCAGCATGGAAAATAGTTACATTAGATTTATTGATATTATTAAGACCATTTATTGTTTGGCCGGTTTTATACGATCCTGGATATCCAGGTGCTGCAATTACAACACATACAGAGGCTCCTGGTTTTGTTTTTACCAAATCACTTTTAAGATTCCCGTTAATACAAGCCATCGAGAGTTCATAAAGGTCAGAGTCTAAAAGCAGCATTAAAGGCTCTGTCTCCGGATCACCGAAGCGGACATTATATTCCAAAACCTTTGGTCCGTTTCTTGTCATCATAAGTCCTGCATAAAGTACACCTTTATAAATAATTTTTTCTTGACGGAGGCCTTGTATTGTAGGTTCAAGAATTGTTTTTTGGATGACTTTAAGGTCTTGACTTGTTATAAAAGGAACCGGTGCATAGGCTCCCATACCACCGGTGTTTGGTCCTTTATCATTATCAAAAATACGTTTATGGTCTTGAGAGGGGACAAGAGGTATGACAGTTTTTCCGTCGGTAAAAGCAATGATTGATACTTCCGGGCCTTCAATTCGGTCTTGTATGATCACTTTATTTCCTGCCGTACCAAATATTTTTTTATTCATGATGTCGTCAATAGCATCAAATGCATGTCTTTCAGACTCGGGTAAGATAACTCCTTTTCCGGCAGCTAAACCATTGGCTTTTATAACACTTTTTTTTACTCCAATTTTCTTAAGTTTTTTTTTCGCTTCATCAGGATTCATAAACGTAAATGATCGGGGGTATGGAATGCCGTGCCGTTCCATAAAATCACAGGCAAATACTTTGCTACCTTCAAGTTGGGCGCCTTCTTTATTTGGACCAAATATTTTCAAACCCTCCTTTTCAAATTCGTCGACAATACCGTTTACAAGTGGAATTTCCGGTCCAACAAACGTTAGGTCGATTCTCTTCTCTTTTGCAAAGATGACAAGTTTATCGTTATCAGTTACATCAATTGTTACATTATCACCAATATCTCCAGTTCCGCCATTGCCGGGAGCAAAATATATTTTCTCAACAAAAGATGATTGAGCGAATTTCCACCCCAGAGCATGTTCTCGTCCTCCGGAACCGATTATCAGAACTGTTTTTTTTAATGACATAATTCTTATTTACAAAGTTTTTTTAATACGTTTATATATAATTCGTGTTCTTTGTGTTTAAGTCGACTGTACAGGCTGTCAACAGTATCGTTAGATTCTATCTTCATGAAAACTCGACCCAAAATTGGGCCAAAATCAAAATCATGCGATAAAAAATGGACTGTTGAACCGGCGTAAGATGCACCTGAATCTAAGAAATTTTGTATTGCTTTATCTGTAAATTTACCTCTATTCCATAAAGCCTTACTGCCATCCGGATTTTTTACTCTACTGGACAATGAGTCGGGGATTAGTCCGGGATGAATATTTAGGATCTTATTTTCAAAACTATCAATAAATGAATCGGGAATTATGAGTTTCCAGCCTGCCAAACAGATATAATCAACTTGATATTGTTTTTTAAGGATTGCTACCAAATCAGTATTCTTATCAACGATTTCATAAGGAATTTCATGTTTTCGTGCTCGCTCAAGTCCAAGCGCATCGGACGAATCAGAAAGAACCACCACAATCTTAGCTTTAAGTTCTCCTTTTTCTATCGCATTAATAATCGCCTGTAAATTCGTACCTGTTCCGCCAGTTGATATGAGAACGGCAAGTCTTTTCATATATATATAAACCGTTATTAATGTTTCAAGCTTCAGGTTTCATGCTTCATGTTGTATATCTCGGATATTCCGAGCCGTCTTTTAAAATAGGGTAAAGTCCGGTGATGCACCCGGCGCAACCACCATTAGCTAAAAAAATTTCTTTGGGATTTTCTGGCTTAATCAATTTTGATGAGGCTTTTCTGGATTGAATAAATCCTTCAGGGCTAATATAGTTGACAGATGTTGCACCGATAGCTCGCGCGATTTTTTTGGGATTGCTGTCGAATTGAGCAGCGATTAATTCGTCTCTAGTTCTCATTGATACGCCCAAATGGCATGGATACGCCACTGGTGGAAAGCCAACCATCCAATGTACCTCTTTAGCACCAAGTTTAAAAATCGCTTGAGTTAATTTTTTGGAGACATTGCCCCGGACAATTGAATCATCTCCGATCACAACAATTGCATCTTTCCATACTTGTGGATCTGGTACTAGAGAAAGTTTACCTAATACTTTTTGAGATATAGTTTCAATTTTGTCATCTCTCATGAAAAGACGTTGCAAACCGTAAGGATCAAAATGATCCCGGAGAATTACCTGAGCGTATGGTAGACGGAGTTCATATGCGTATCCAGTCGCCAAGGCAACTCCTGAGTCTGGTACTCCAACAACAAAAGAAGCATTGGTTATAGGCATTTCCTTTGCTAAAGCCTCACCACAGCGTTTTCTAAAAAGAGAAAAAGATATCCATTGAGCGGGGTAGTCAAGATCATTATCATTTTCTCGTGTTGGTGCTTCAGAATTCGGTCTGGAAAAGTATGCCCATTCGAAATCACAGAAGTTGCCTGGTTTTGCCGTGCCGTTTCTAATTGTAGATAAACCGTTTTCATCAACTTTAACGATTTCACCCCGTTTAAGCCGTCTGATCGCTTTGACATTAATTTTACTAAGAGAGTGAGTTTCAGAGGCAAATACCCAACCACCATTTAATCTGCCCATAATTAAAGGTCTTATACCCCAACGGTCGCGAAGCGCATATAGAGAATTGTTAACACCAATTATCAGACTAAATGCTCCGGTGACTTTGTCAACCGCGCTACAAATTTTTTCATCCCAATTATCTCCCTGACTTTGTGCAAGTAAATTGGTAAATAGATAAGTATCACTGGCGCCTTCTGGAATTGAAATATCTTTGATGAAATTTTTCATCTTATCGCAAGCTGGGAATTCCCCGTTATGAATTACAGAAACAATATTACCATTTGGCGCTTTTGCTTGAATAGGTTGAAGATTGTGATCAATATAGTCACCTGAGGTGCCATAACGCAGATGAACCATAGTCCAAAAACTGGGATGAGTGAATTTTTCAATAACATCTTTTGTAAATGCATCTTTTAAAAGGCCAGTCCCTGTGAAACGTTTTAATCCATTTTCTGTTTGCATCGCTATCCCAGCGCCGTGTTGGCCTCGATGTTGTAATCCCGCTGCAGCAAGAAGTGCCAGCGGGAGATTAAGCGTTGGTTTAACAGTATGGATTCCTAAAATACCACATTTGTCCTCTATTGAATCTTTTAATTGGTTCATAAAATAAAAAATCCCGCAAAATAATTTGCGGGACTAATATCAAATGCCTGTTTGACTACTTTAGTCACTTTGTTGACTTAAATTTCTAATAATAAACTATAGCAAATTATTATTTATCTTACAATAACATATTATAATTTACATAATATAATTTTGATTTAATCTGATACATTCAAACGTTGTTATTATTCTTGACAATAGGTGCAATAAATATATATACTAGGCTGTTCTTCGTTAAATTATGTCACTCATTGATTCAAAAACTGGTAAGGTAAGAAAAAAATTCACGGTTGAAGAGCTGAAAGAAAAAGCGAATTTGATGCGGGGATATAATTTAATCGCTTTAAATTGCGCTGGATCCGGACATGCTGGGGGAACATTGTCAATAATGGATATTGCTGCGGTACTTTATCTTGATATAGCCAGTCACGATCCAAAAAACTACACCTGGGATGATCGTGATCGAATTGTTTGGTCAGGCGGCCATAAGGCTCCAGCTTTATATGTTAGCCTGGGGATGAGTGGTTATTTCCCGATAGAAGATGTTGTAACTTTGCGAAAATACGAAAGCCCTTTTCAGGGGCATCCTCACTGGCTATATCTTAATGGAGTAGAGGTGTCGACCGGATCTTTGGGTCAGGGATTAGGGATAGGTGTTGGCATGGCTTTAAGAGCTAAGATTGATAAAAAAAACAATCGAGTCTATGTCATCACCGGTGACGGTGAATGGGATGAAGGTTCAATGTGGGAGTCGGCAATGGAAGCTAATCATTATTGTTTGGATAATTTATGTGTCATTGTTGATCGAAATATGTTGCAGATTGACGGTTCTACAGAAATAGTAATGAAACTGAAGTCAATAGAGAAAAAACTAGCGAGTTTTGGTTTTACAACGATAAGAACAGATGGTCATAATATCAAAAAAATAATCACCGCTTTTGAGCAGGCAAAAAAATCTAAAAGACATCCGACTGCGATAATATTTGAAACGACCAAAGGCAAAGGAGCTTCTTTCATGGAAAACAAAGCCGGTTGGCATGGTAAAGCTCCAAATGATGCAGAACTTGCCCAAGCCTTAAAAGAATTAAAATTGGATAAAGTTTTAAATGTGAAAAAACTGAAAAGTAAAGCATTTAATTTTCAAAAAAAAGCCGATAAGAAAATTGATCAACTCGTTCCTAAATTCAAAAAGGATTATTTTTGGAACAAGCAAGAAAATATGAAAGTAATCATGGAGCCAACAAGATTTGGTTTCGGAAGGACTCTAGAGAAATGGGGAGATGATAAACGAATAATATGTCTGGGATTAGATATTTCAACATCTGTAACGATAAGTAAATTTTATGAAAACTTTCCCGCAAGATCAACGCGATTTTTATCAATGGGAATTCAAGAACAAAGTGCGACTACAGTTGCTGCCGGGTTAGCCAAGGAGGGAAAGTTGCCAATATTGTCTACTTACGGCGTTTTTTGTTCGCAGCGAAATGCTGACCAGATGAGAACGACAGTTTGTTATAGCAATCTTAATGTTTTTTTTGCCGGAGCCCATGGAGGAATTTCGGTCGGTCCAGATGGAGCGACACATCAGTCACTTGAAGAAATAAGCGTTGTCGGTATATTACCCAATATGCATTTAGTCGTTCCATGCGATGTCGTCGAGACACAAAAAGCTGCAGAATATCTTCTCTTTAAAATTAAAGGTCCTAAATACCTTCGCTTCGCTCGGGAAGCAACCCCGATAGTCTCAGATAACAAAACTCCCTTCATATTTGGGAAGGCGAATGTCATCCGGTACCGAGGAGTAAATAAAGATTTTGCCAAGGCTTTTGAGACTGTATTAGCTTCGAAATATAAGAATGAGAAGGAGGAAGTGGCGATAATAGCTTGTGGTCCTGAGGTACCGGAAGCGATGCGTGCTGCCTGGATATTAAAAGAACAATATAATATTGAAACAAGAGTTTTAAATGTTCACACTGTTAAACCATTAGACAAACAGGCTATTATTCAAGTGGCCAAAGATGTAACTATTATAGTTACTGCTGAGGAGCATCAAAAAGGTGGATTTGGTAGTTTAATCGCTGCAGCTATAATGGAGGGTAATTTATCTAAAACCCCAAAATTTGCTATGATTGGTGTCAATGATCGATTTGGGATATCAGGTGAACCTTGGGAATTGATTAAAGCATTTGGTTTATCAGCAGAACACATAGCAGCTAAAGTTATAAAATTAAAAAAATAAAAAATATGAAACCATTTTCAAAGTCTATAAATAGAATTGGGACAGAAACAGCATTTGTTGTTGGACCAGAAATATCATCATGGGTTAAAAAAGGATTTGATATTATCAAGGTTAATATCGGTGAGCCAGGATGTAATATAAAAGAAGCGGCAACCAAAGCAGCAATACAATCTTTTAAACATCACGAAACACACTATATGCCCTCTGCTGGATTAACATCATTACGCACAAAAATAGCAGAATATATGAGTGCATCAAGAAAAGTTGACTATAGAAAGAATGACATTATTTTATGTCCAGGTGGTAAACCAGTCATTGCTGGGACAATTTTAATTCTAGTTAATCAGGGGGAAGAGGTTGTCTATCCAACACCCTCTTATCCGATTTATGAATCAATGGTTGATTTTGTTGGTGCTAAGGGGATACCGATTGAGATTAAAGAAGAAAATGGCTTTAATTTCGATATTAAAGATTTGAGAAAATTGGTTAATAAAAAAACAAAATTATTAATTTTGAATTCTCCATCAAACCCAACAGGAGGCGTTATAGATAAAGAAGAATTAGAAGAAATTGCCGAGTTGGCAGAGAAATACGATTTCTATATCTTAAGCGATGAAGTCTATTCTCGAATAGTATACGGTGACGCTTTTGATAAAATATTCTACAAAGGTAATAAATTACCGATTTCACCAAGTATTGCCTCGCTAAAGAATATGTCACAACGAACAATTATTTTAGATGGATTTTCAAAAACCTATGCAATGACAGGATTGCGTTTAGGATATGTCTGTTGTAGTAATAATGACTTCATGAAACAGTTTTTAACCTACGCTATTAATTTTTGGTCATGTCTACCACAACCGTTGATGGCAGCCGCGGAAGCAGTATTAAGCAAGGATCAAAGCGAAGCACAACATGAGATTGAACTCTATGAAAAAAAACATGATATAGCCGTTAAAATGCTCAATGAAATTGATGGTGTTAGCTGTCATAATTCATCAGGTGCGTTTTATCTTTTTCCCAATGTCACTAAAGCATGTAAAAAACTTGGGTTCAAAGACGCCGAAGCAATGAGAAAGTATCTTCTAACTTATGATAAAAAAAATAAAAAGGGTGTAGCAGTTTTATCAAGAATTCATTTCGGAAGACGATTGGCATCAGAAAAAGAGGAGTATATAAGGATCTCGACTGCAGGGAAAATGGATGATATTAAAGAAGGTATAAGACGCATTAAAATAGCGATCGAAAAATGACATAACTAATACTTTTTTTTGAATGTTCATTCTATTACTTCGGAAAGTTTTCTATAAAATTCTTCTGGATTATCGTTCATGACAAAATGGCCACTATTACGGATTTCGACAGTTGAAACTTTCGGTATTTTATCTAAAATCGCCATTTTTTTATTTTCACTGCCATAAAAATAATATTTATTCGTTTTCATTGCTAAGAATTTTTTCAACAATGTTCCACTTTCGCGTCCATTAACTAATGATTGAGCACTTTTATAAAATGCAATAGGGCTAGCTTTTTGACTCCAGGTTGCCCAAAGTCTAGAGCCAACATTAGGAGATCTTATAAAAGTATCTCGTAATTCTTGAAATGTTTTACTCTCAAATATTTCAAAAGAAACGCTGGTTGTTTTTTTACTTATTAAACCACAGTCTTCCATGATTAAATTTCCTTCAACATTAATAAAAGTTCTCAATTTATTAATGATGAAATCAGTTAACATTATTCCAATTGCTCCGCCCATACTGTGTGCAACAATATGAATTTGTTCTATTTCATATTTGTCGAGTAATTTTTTTAACACATTAGCTTGATTAATCAAGGTATAGGAAAAATCAAGCGGTTTTGAAGAAGAGCCAAATCCCATTAAATCGGGAACAAGAATAGAATATTTACTAAAATAATCATAATTCCAAATATCATCGAATGATTCTTTGATACAACCAAGTCCATGTATTAAAAAAATTAAGTCCATCGACGTATGTCGGTATTTGGTGCTCAATCTATATTTTTTATCTCCTAAGTATATTATTTGATCCATATTTGAAGTATAGCACAAGCTAAACAAGAGATTGACAAAGTTCATTATTTGTCTATAATTAATCTCAATTAGGAAGCATAAAGAGAGGTGACGAGGGCACTGGCCCAACGACTCACCCAGCAACCGAGTCTTTCAAAAAAAAGAATACGGTGCTAAACCCAGCCCATATGGGACGGATGTGTTCGCCAGCCGGCGGAAAAAAAGTTAAACCTCTCATATCGAGAGGTTTTTTTGTGGGTAATTTATGAACAATATTGCTCAAATTGAACAAATGGAGGGAGAAAGATTAAACGACTGGTATGAACCCGAAAGTTTTCAATCACTAAAGTTACGACGCGATTGTGTTGCAAATTTAGGGACAATCTCGCGAGTAATTGTTGTAGGTTCTTCCGGTGCAGGTAAATCAATTATTCAAAGGGCTGTGATTGATGCGTCAGAAAAGGATAGTTTTCTTGCTGGAAGAATTTGTATACCGCGACGAGTGGTTACTCGTGATCCTCGTCCTGATGATGACAATATGCTAACTTATTGTTCGAGCGAAGAACTGGAGTTACGAACGAGAAAGGGAGAATTTGGTTTATATGGTGTAAAACTTATGGAGAATGGTAGAGAAGAATTATTTGGTTTAGAAAAGCCAGAAGATGGAGCGTTTCCAATCTTCTTTGCAAATAATGCAGTAATTAGAAATAGAGAAAGTATTGGGCCTCCATCGGTTTTTGATGGCGCTTTAATTGTTGGTATTTATGCTCCCGATAGTGTTCGAGAAGAGAGACTGCGCAGACGATCTCCACATTTATTTACGGAGCGACCCGATGAGATAGCATTTAGATTGTCTGATGTTGAAAGCTCCAGAATTATAATTCCTCAGGCTCATGTAATTGTCAAGAATTTTGGAAGATATGAATCTAGAGTAGTACAAGATTTTATAAATTTTTTAAAGCTTGTTGAATTAAGTAAAGGAGAGCAATTGTTGACCGAGTTAGCTGGGGTAAATACAAAAAACAGATATATTATTTTAAGACACGGAGAAAGTGAAGCTAATAAGCAAGGAGTAATTGTCAGTTCTTTGGATAATGGATTGAATGATTATGGGTGTACTTCTGAGGGAATTGAAGATGTTTCACGTGCAGCTCGTTATGCCCAAGAGAAAGGAATACACGTTGATCACATCTTTACTTCTCCATTTCTAAGATGCACGGATTCAGCTCGTGTATTTGCAGAAGTAAGTAGTTTTATAGGAGAAATATCAGTAAGAGATGAATTACGTGAACGATATTTTGGCATATTTGAAGGAACGAGTAGTTGTAATTACCAGATTGTTTATAATACCGATCAACAAAATAGACTTGGGAGTAAAGAACTATTTGGGGCTGAAACGCCAACAGATGTATTAGATAGAGTTACACGATTAATTACTGAACTTGAAGAAACAAATGAGGGAAAAACATTTTTACTCGTAACACATGCTGATGTCGGAGAAATTGCACAGGCTGGTTTTAAAGGTCTACCTCCGCAAACGCATAGACTATTTATGCCAAAAATTAGAAATGGTACACTGAGAGAAATAGCAACGATGGGGACATAATTAAGTTAGTGTATTAACCCAATGTTTATCTGTTTCTACATGAAGATCAAGATAGATTTTTTTACTTGTCGCAAGTTCAAGCTCACGCCTGGCCATGCTACCTATCTCCTTTATCCGACGACCATTCTTACCAATGAGTATCTTTTTATATCTATCATCCGTTGTAAGAACCCGGGCTTTAATATAGGTCAGTTGTTTGTTTCTTTCAGTTATTTCATCGATGACAACAGTAGTGGTGTAAGGTACTTCTTTTCTTGTTCGAAGGAATACTTTTTCCCGGATAAGTTCAGATATAAAAGTCTTACTATCCATATTTAATGCCGGGTAAACATATTCATCTTTGTTGATAATTTTTTCTCTTTCAGGAAGATATTCAAAAATCTTATCCAAAAGCGGTTTGATATGTTTACTATTCAATGCTGAAATATAAAAAAAATCCTTAAATTCATCTTTCAAAAATTCATATTGAGGTAAAAAAGTCGGATCTTTAATTTCAATTTTATTGACAACTAAAATTTTCGGTTTATTGACTTTTCTCATTAATCCCAAAATCTTAGCTTCTTCAAAATCGCGTCTTCTGGTATGATCGACAATATAAAGAAAAACATCTATTTCGTCATTAAACATCGATAATGTTTTTTTATTGATTTTTTTGGCTAGCGGATCTTTAGCCTTATTAAATATTCCCGGAGTGTCGACAAAAATGATTTGTCCCCGTTCATCTTCAAAAAGCGCGTTAATCGGAAAACGAGTCGTTTGGGGTTTAGGAGATGTAATCGCCACTTTTTGACCAACGATATTATTAACAAGAGTTGATTTACCGACATTTGGTCGGCCGATTAGCGCAACTGTACCTGCTTTCATAATTTTTATTGTATCATATTTATAGAAGTGTCATGCTGAACTCGTTTCAGCATCCAATTTGTCATTCCCGTGAAAGCTGAAATCTATAGAATTCTGCAGATCCTGAACTAAATTCAGGATGACTATGACAAAATAATCATGAATAAAAAAATATCAGACGGTGAGATTATCAGAGATATTCAACAAGGTCAAATTGATCATTACTCATATTTAGTTCACCGTTATATCGGCAAACTTAATTTATATGTTAAGCAATTCATTAAAAAAGCAGAAGATCGGGATGATATAATCCAAACAACATTTATAAATTACTATAAAGTCATTGATTGTATAGATTCAAGCCGTCCGATTTGGCCATATTTGATGACTATCGCAAAACATGAAGTTAATCATTTTTTAAGACAACAATATAAAAAAGTTGCATTGACTGATGATATTTCAGACGAAATGGGAGAGTATAATATTGAGGAAAAAGATGTAATTGAGCAAACAATTGCCAAGTTAAACGAGAAAGACAAAAGAGTAATCAGATTATTATATCAAGGTTACACATATAAAGAAATTGCCGAAGTTTTACAAAAACCTTTAAACACGATTAAAACATTAATTCGACGATTAAGAATTAAATTAATAAGAAAAAATGACAAAACTTGAAGATAATATCATAAAAAAAATCTATCGATTTGAGACTAAGCGATCATTATCTTTTCTATTAATTAGAATTTCAGCTATTATTGTTGGCTTAATTTTAATTTGGATATCTTTTTCAAAATCCTGGCAACAGGTTATCGAATGGCAAGTAATGGATTTGTTATCTTATCTTAACTATGACTTGATTCCATTTATTGACCGGGTAAAAATGATGCTAATTGGTTTTTATCTGGAAAGCCCAAAGGAAGCAATGATTTTTTTTCTAATCTGGTTTTTTATCGTTTCTATCATTGTGTCCGGTTTAATCAAGAATAGAAAAAAAATATTTAATTGCTTCAGATGCCTGTTTGTTTACTGGACAAAAAAATGCTGAAACCAAGTTTGACTTGGTGAAACCGAGTCAGACTCGGTGAAACCTTTTTTCTGATTTCCTACTACCTATCTATAGATGTTAGGACCAGTTATAAACGTTGGTGTCTTGTTGGTTTTTTTATTTTCAGTCAGTCCTGTTTCAGCATATGAGAATCAGTTCTTTTTAAAGAACTATTTTGTGAAAGTAGCCCCAACTATTAGAGCAACGGGGATGAAAATAAAAAAATGGGGGAAAGCGACGATAGCCGGTGAGATTAAATTAATCACCGGAAATGCGTTAACCATAAGTAAGGGTGAAAGAGATTATCTGGTGCATGTATTAACAACAACCAGATCGCTATGTCGCTTTGGAACACCGGCAAAGATAACTGACTTCTCTATCGGTGATAGGGTCAATATTGTTGGTGATTATATAAATAAAGACAAAACCGAGATCGTGGCAATGTGGATAAGAGATAAATCTATATCTAAAATAAAGTGATGTTCTTTTGGGATTAAAAGCGGTCGTGTCAAAGCGACCGCTTTTTTATATGGCCGATTTTTGATAAAATAGCACTGTAATCATGCCCGGTCGTCCAATGGTAGGACGGAGGACTTTGGATCCTCTAATCATGGTTCGAATCCATGCTGGGCAGCTCGAGGCAAAGCGTTGCCGAGATACAATTTTCAGCAGAAAATTGTATAAGAGACCGCTCAGGCGACGAGACACAAGAAGCGTCCACAAAACGGTTGATGATCTTTAGAAAAGGATTGGTATATCAATCCCTGGTTTTTTAGTCATTTCTACCCCTGTTTTACCATTAAGACGACGGAATCTACCGCGACAATCTGTATACTTAGTTAACCTCCGTTTCAAAACATATCCGTTAATCCAAAGCTTTGTGTGTTTTATCGTTTGAAAAGATCGAAGAGCAAAAAATCTTGATTCAAAATGACCATTTAAGCCTTCAATAAGATTAGTAGTAATTGGTGCTTGATGAATATTTCGATAAGCTGTTAACTCTTGTTTGTATTTTTCGATATTAGTTAGCACTGATAAACAAACGGGATCTTGTTGGTAATCCCGATACAAACACCAAAGCCAGTGATTTAAATTCTGATCTGATATTTTGTTCCTGAGTACTGATTCAATTCTTTTCATAAAGGGTTTGTAAGTATTATCTGATCTTATCTTTAAGTTACGTCTGATATTTTCTTTAAAATACTTGCCGTCAAACAAAAACACATGAGAAAATCGATTACAGAAGTTAAAGGTAAATTGATTGTTATTCGGTAATTTCCTTAATTCTTGATGGCATATTTTCCATGCTAATGATTTACTAATGCGATACTTTCTAGCTATTTTCCGGAATGATAATCCATCCAGATGATCGTTAAGTAATACTTTATTATCCGTAAAGCATGGATTAAAAGAAAAATATCTTTGACAGTATTTATAAAACAAGCGTATTACTTTTTTTCGATAGCCATAACAGATAACATAATTTGTGGTTTTACAGTTGGGGCATTTGTACTTTTTCATACGCCCCATTTTGTATCACTTTATGTTATGACTACAAGTAGAAGTATCGTTTTCACCAACCGAATTGTGGACGGTACCCAGCTTGAGGTAATACGTCGCCGAAGATCCCGTGAGTAGCAACGAACGGGAACGAGATAGAAGCGTAACAAAAACGACAGTTACGTATTAAAAATAGAGCGATTTTAGCCTCAGAATTTTATATCAGTCCATATCAGATAGAAATTGGATTCGAATCTCTTATTAAATTTCTCTGTGTGTGTATCTTGACTTTGGTATGGCTTTAATATATGATTATTTCATATATGTCTATTACATATAATGATTCTTTGCAACCAAAAGTTTTCGGTACGGTTCAACGTTTTATAGAACCCTGCATTCTCCTTCTTCTTTCAAGAGGCACGTCTCACGGCTATGGTTTACTGGAAGATTTGGAAAAGCACTGCGGAGAAAAAGTTGATATTGGTAACTTATATAGAACCTTACGAAAAATGGAAACAAATGGTTGGGTAAAATCTGAGTGGGGTGTAAACAAAACTGGTCGTGATAGAAGAGTCTATACCATTACAAAAAGCGGACTCGCTTTTTTGGAAAGAGCAGCCGTCTCGCTTACTCAAACTGACAGTCTTATTCACAGGTTTTTTGAGGGATACAAGAAAACTTTTCAGAAGGGAACATCTTTATGAAACTTTCTATTATTTTATCGTCCAATAACGCAGAAAAAAACTGGAATGCTTTGAGGTTTGGTAATCTAGCTCTTAACAATAGTGACAACGTTAGTATCTTTCTTATCGGTGAAGGTGTGGAATATCTTAAATTTGGGAATGAAAAGTTTGACATTCAAAAACAGGTTGATGCATTTCTTGAGTCAGGCAAGGGAGAAATCCTAGCTTGTAAAACGTGTATGGTATTACGACACCAAAAAGGTGACAAAACCTGTCCTGTAAGCGGAATGAAAGATCTGTATAACCTAATAAAAGAAAGCGATAAAGTGGTTACTTTTTAAGCTTATGAAAAAGATACTGTTTAGTCTAAGTATATTACTTATTTTAGTTTCTGTTTTTACTTCTTCTGTTTTAGCTCAAGGGATAATGAACCGGGATAATACTTCCAGTGTAACTCCTTCCTCAGTGTCTTCAACTGCACAGGATGAAGACAAAGGAAAACAAATATGAGAACAACTACAAATCAAAACAAGTAGATTGTGAGAACTTAAAAGATGACGATTATGAAGTTTTAGGCGAATACTTTATGGGACAATCTATCGGTAACACTGAAAGACATGCTGTTATGAACCAAATGATGCAGAATATGATGGGTCAAAACAGTGAAGAGCAAATGCATATAGTTCTTGGTAAAAGATCAAGCGATTGTAATGCAAATGCTTCGTTTCCTCAAGGATATGGTTTACCAATGATGGGATGGATGATGGGAGGAGGTGGAAATCCTATGATGGGCTATGCTGGTTGGGGCGGTTTTGGTTTCGGGTGGATTTTTATGATTATTTTTTGGATTCTTATTATTTTAGGGGTTGTTGCTTTAGTCCGTTACTTAAGAGGAACCAAACAAAACAGCATATATAAAGACAAGATATCTTTGGATATTTTGAAAGAACGATATGCTAAAGGAGAAATTAATAAAAAGGAATTTGAAGACAAGAAAAAAGACTTGAGTTCATAAAAGATTTAATGTGCATTAGAAAAACTAGGTATCGTATATTGGTTATCAGCGATCATAAATAAGTTCGATCTTTGTTCAGGGCTCGTAGCATAGTTAAATCCAAAGTTTAATTTTCAATACAATTAAGAAAATTGCGAGGATTATACGAATAATTATTACTAACCACAGTGGAAGATTGACCCATCCATAAAAAGGTAATGCGATACTTGGAGTGTCGTCAAAGCAATTGTCGAAAACTAAAGCTCCAAAAATCATATCCCAAGGAACTAATAAAAAAATTATCCAATAGGTTGTTACTAAAGTAATCCCTCCACTCATATATGCAATAACAGAAGGCAATATTAGTGGTAAAAAAATCAAAAAAATAATGCCAATTATTTTCCATTCCCATTTTTTATAAATATTTTTTTTATATGAGGAAGAATAAGACAATTTCCTCTTCTCTTTAAACACTAGTCTATTGAATAGACCATCAATTGTAGCTAAGGAGATTAGATATAAAATACTAAGAATTATAAAGATTGTTCCACTCATCTTTTAGAATTATACCCGAAAGCTTTAAGGGTAAAATGTTCCTAGACCCGCACACTCAGTAAAGTAGAATATTATTATGATCGACAAATGTTTTCAATGTGGTATTTGTTGTCGTTTGTTTTTAGTGAATTTATCTGAAGAAGAATACCGATCGGGTAAATACAGAACTCAGTTTGAAGAGTTTGGTTTGATTGATGATTTCCATAAGGCGACTCTCTATGGAGCGAACACTCTCAAACAAAAAGAAAATGGCGAATGCATCTATCTCAAGGAAAATACATGTAGTATTCATAAAACCAGACCTCAAGTTTGTAGAGAGTTTTTCTGTACTTCTAAGTTAAAAAAGTTTAGATATATGATTGAACAGATTGAAAAAAAGAGAACTATTTTGGAAAAAGAGAAAGAAGAGACGTGGGAAAAAAAGAAGTTCCCAAAATATAAATACTAATAGTGTTTGATTTCTGGCAATTCTTTTCCTTTAGGAACAAAACGGATTGATAAAGAATTGACGCAATGTCTTGTATTTTTATTTGTTAAATGTTCTCCTTGAAAGACATGTCCTAAATGAGCTCCACAATTTCTGCATTGAATCTCTATTCTTTGCCCGTCTGAATCAGGTAGTCGTTTAACCGCGTTTTGGAAATCTTCATCAAATGCCGGCCAACCGCATTTAGCGTCAAATTTGGCTTTTGATGAAAATAATGGAGCATAACAGCGTCGGCAGATAAATTTACCATCCTTGTAGAAATTATCATACTCGCCGGAAAATGGCGCTTCGGTGTCTTTATCTTCAATAATTCCTTTTTCTTTTCTCGTTAAGTCATTATATGGCATAGATATTAGCTTAATTATATATATTATTAGTTGATGACCTATTTTGTCTATATACTTCTGTGTTCTGATAATACCTATTACACCGGTTGCACCAATAATTTGGATAGAAGATTAAAGGAGCATAACAATTCTAAAAAAGGTGCTCACTATACTAAAATTAGAAGACCGGTAAAACTAGTTTACAAAAAAGAATTTAAAATACTTAAAAATGCTCGGCGACGGGAAAAAGAGATAAAAAATTGGACAAGAGAAAGAAAAAAAGCATTATTAAAAGAGTTTGAATAGTATAATTTCTTTATGCAAACAGATGAAGGCAAAGTAATTGATAAAGACGGTGCAAAAATTGCTGTCTATAAAGATGAGACAGGGAAAGAACATCTTTTATCAGCAGTCTGTACTCATGCTGGCTGCATTGTTTCATGGAATAGTAATGATAAAACATGGGATTGTCCGTGTCACGGATCGCGATTTGACAAAATGGGAAAGGTAATCGCTGGACCAGCAATAACTGATCTTGAAAAAGGAAAATGATGTTGATTGTTTAATCAATCATTCTAAAGCTATCATTCTTGGAGTTTGATCTTCTTGATATAATTCATCCTATGAAAGCCGCTTTTTTCGATATTGATGGGACACTTGTTTCAGGTTTTTCGGGTGTATCATTTTTTGAATTTTTAGCAAATAAAAACAAGTTTAGAAAGAAAAATAGAGATGGTTTAGTAAAAGCTGTTAAGCAATATAAAGTTAGTAAAATCACATATGAGCAACTTGCAGTAATATGGGGACAAGAAATTGCTTCCGGGTTGAAAGGACAAAAGCGAACAGAAATTTATGGGTTATCAAGTGAATTTTGGCAATATGTGAAACCAAAATTTGCTGTTTGGGCAAAAAAACTTATTTCGTTATTTAATAGCCATCAATTTAACACGATTGCAATTTCCGGGTCGCCGATTGAATTGCTGAATCTCTACAAAGAAAAATTGGATTTTCAAAATGTTTATGCGACAACTGTTGAAACAAAAAATGATATATATACAGGAAAGTTAATTATAAATTTAGTTTTGGGAAAAGAAAAATAAATGATAGTTAACAATGTTGTTATAAAGGACCACATTGATCTGAAAGAGTCTTTTGGATTTGGAGATAATGAGCACGACAGAGCATTTTTGGACAAAGTTGGGCATCCAATAGTAATAAGTTCTGAAAGTAGTCTAAAACACTTTGCAAAAAAACAAGGATGGCCGATATTCAATTTTAGTGACGATGTCTTTGAAAAAGTAAAAGCTTTACTTTAGAATTTAAATATTCCGTCGACAGGATATTATTTAATTTAAGGATTAAAATAATTTCATTATAGAAATGAATAAAAAAGATAAAGAGATAAAAAGACCAAAGCTACTAACATTCATTATCATTTTGACAATTCTTGGAGGAATAATTGGGATTATTAGGTCTGTTCCTATTTTTAGTTTATACAATGCTGTCAAACAGGGTGGGATTACAGTGAGCGATAAAGTTACTATCCAGCAAGTTCAGTCAAATACACCCGCATTTGAAAGCAAATTGCAGAAAGGTGATGTTATTCTCTCCGTTGATGGCAAAATTATTACTGATAGTTCAGAATTTGTAGAGATTTCGGATGCCAATCAAGGAAAACAAATAACAATACTGATAAGTAGAAACGGACGAAACCAAACGATCAAATTGACTCCTAGAGTAGATCATCCAGCAAACGAAGGTAGAATTGGTATTGTATTGTCAAATAGCAGCATCGAGAAAAAATCATTATATAAGTTAGTGCCTTTGGTTATTATAAGAGCTTATTCAGGCAGAGAAGAAAGATATAGCTTATTCTTCGGCTCCCAAGTTTATCAGGATAAAGAGTTGCACCGATTAAAAAGTCTTATTTTTGGTATTATTTGGATTATTATTGGTGTAGCGCTTTGGAATTGGAAGAAATGGGCAATTTATATATGTGTGATATCGACTGCATTTTCAGTTTTATCATCTATTCCTTATCTGGTAAATCCAGCCAATTATCAACCTTATCAGTCACAATCGATATTTTTAGCAGTTTATGTTGCTAAAGCAAATATACCCAATATATTTGACACAATTTTTGTGATATTAGAATTATTGATTGATTTAACTTTCACGTTTTACATATTCCGAAAGCGAAATTTATTTAAGTAGTATTTACTGAGCAATCACTATTACTTTTGGTCCCATTTACTTTAATCTTGTATATCATTTAAGTGGTTCATAGTATTTATGGTTTTTACAACCATGTTATATAATTACTCAACAAAGTTATTTTTAGAAGTATGGTGGATATAAAAGAAAGGATTAAATATAAACGGCCTTCCTGGGATGATTACTTTATGGATGTTGCTCATGCTATCTCAAAACGGTCGACGTGCGACCGGGGTAGGAGCGGTTGTGTCATCGCTAAAGATCAACAGGTTTTGGCGACGGGTTATGTCGGATCTCCCGTAGGATTTCCCCATTGCGATGAAGTGGGGCATAAAATGAAGAAGCTTACTCATGAAGATGGGACAGTCACAAGCCATTGTGTTCGTACTGTCCATGCCGAGCAGAATGCGGTGACTCAGGCAGCCAAACGGGGGATAGCTCTTGATGGTTCGACTGTCTACTGTAGGATGACGCCTTGCAGAGTATGTACGATGCTATTAATAAATTGCGGAATCAGACGTATTGCGTGTGAGCGGAAATATCATGATGGTGTTGAGTCTGAAAAAATGTTAAAAACAGCCGGAATTAAAATAACGTATAAATTTAATGAACGTCAAAAATATAAAAAGCAATAAATATGATTACTTTCGAAGATTTTCAAAAAGTTGATATCAGAGTCGGGAAAATTATTAAAGTTGAAGATTATCCCGAAGCAAGAAAACCATCGTATAAATTAAAAATAGATTTTGGACCTGAGATCGGAATAAAAAAATCAGTCGGTCAATTTCCAGCAAACTATACAAAAGAAGAATTGCATGGAAAGCCGGTTGCTTGTGTCATCAACTTTCCTCCTCGTCAGATTGGTCCTGCTCTATCTGAAGTTTTGACACTTGGCTTTCCGGACGAGCAAGGAAATCCTATTTTAGTGATTCCGTCAAAAGAAGTCCCTTTAGGAGGAAGACTGAATAAGTTACGATACATATGAGACTCTGAGGGTATATATTTATGCGGGGAAAAGTAGGAGTTTCAACAAGATATCAGCACGTCTTCT
>MFZK01000005.1 GCA_001789395.1 Candidatus Roizmanbacteria bacterium RIFCSPHIGHO2_02_FULL_37_13b
CTCTACCCCAGTTACTTTATGATGAAAAGGCTATACCTAAATATATTTCGGGGAGAACCAGCTATCTCGAAGTTCGATAGGCATATAACCTCTAACCACAGATCATCCCACGTCATTTCACCGACGACGGGTTCGGGCCTCCTCTCGATGGTCATCGAAATTCACCCTGCCCATGGTTAGCTCACCTCGTTTCGGGTCCTCCGATTACTACATTTTGTCGCCCTATTCAGGCTCGCTTTCACTATGGCTTCCTAAGTTTTACATAGTTAACCTTAAAGCAGTTAATCGGAAACTCGCTGGCTCATTCTTCAATAGGCACGACATTACTCCGATTAAATCGGAGCTCTGTCTGCTTGTTAGTCAATGGTTTCAGGTTCTATTTCACTCCCCTCGCCGGGGGACTTTTCACTTTTCCCTCACGGTACTAGTTCACTATCGGTCAATTTGAGTATTTAGCCTTGGAGCATGACCGCCCCAGCTTCCTACAGGGTTTTCCGTGTCCCGTAGTACTTGGGTGCTCAACCAAAAAGTTCACAATTTTAAGTACAGGTCTATCACCTTCTATGGATAATTTTTCCAAAATATTCCTCTATCGCAAACTTTTATTATGTCGAGTCCCGCAACCCCCAGCCCGAAGGCCGGGTTTAGGCTCTTCCGCTTTCACTCGCCGCTACTGACGGAATCAATTTTTTTTCTTTTCCTCTGATTACTTAGATGTTTCAGTTCACCAGGTTCCCTTCTATATCTTCTAGATATAGACTCCTCGTTTTACAACGAAGTGGGTTACCCCATTCGGAAACCGCCGGTTAAATAATGCCTGTTGGAGGGCTCACCGACGATATCGTACTCGGACATACGTCCTTCCTCGGCTCAAATTGCCTAAGCATCCACCATTAACTTAAATAAATATATGTTCCACAAATCAGAATAGATTTTTTAAAATCTATTAAAATAAATAATTTTTGATGCATACCTACGACTAATTGTCAAAGTGCTGTGGACCTGACCGGGGTCGAACCGGTGACCTTCGGTATGCAAAACCGATGCTCTACCAACTAAGCTACAGGCCCAATTCAAGATCATACTCAATTGATTTTATATACAGCGTTTTCGTTTTATGAAGGTATTATGAAGGCTGTTAGGAGAGATTTGTCCAATAACTCCAATAATGCCTTACCTCCACCATTTCTGGTTTTGCATAAGCTAATTGGAATATTAACAAAGCTAGATTTAAATGTCAAGCAGATTTTAGTTTTATATAAGCTTGAAGAATAAAAATTATATTGATCTCTTTGTTTTTTTTACTTTTTGAAGTAGCTTTATATCAATCAGTGATTTTCTAAGCGTTGCCATTGCTTCATGACGCTCTTTATCTGTAGGCGCTTCTTTGACTTTCTTTTTTGCTTCTTCATGAGCTTTGGTTAACTCAGATTCATCAATTTCGTCTTGATGATATGCTGATGAAACTAACAGATAGACTTTCTTTCCGTCTGTCTCCAAATATCCACTACCGATCGATAAAAAAGTCTCCTTCGCATCATGTTTAATTTTAACAATACCTTCTTTTAATAAAGTAAATAGAGGTGTATGATGCGCCAATACAGTTATTTCACCATCTTTCGCAGGAGCGGTTATTGACTCTATCTCCTCTTCCAGAACGACTTTTTTGGGTGTTAAAATTTGTAGCTTCATTTTACTTTACCTCCTCTATACCACCTACCATATAAAAAGCCTGTTCAGCTTTATCGTCATGTTTTCCTTCAATAATTTCCTTAAATCCTCTAACCGTTTCAGACAAAGTTACATATTTTCCAGGTCTAGCGGTAAAAGCTTCAGCAACAAACATCGGTTGTGTTAAAAAACGTTGAATTTTTCTAGCTCGCTGAACTGTCACTCTATCATCTTCAGACAATTCCTCCATTCCCAATATTGCGATTATATCTTGAAGATCTTTATAGCGTTGTAATATTCTGATTATTTCTCTTGAAACATCGTAATGCTCATCGCCGACAATCTCCGGATCTAACGCACGAGATGATGAAATTAAAGGATCTACAGCAGGATAAAGTGCTTGATCGGCAAGACTTCGATCTAGAGTCACTGAGGCGTCAAGATGTGCAAAAGTTGCCACAGGAGATGGGTCAGTATAATCATCAGCCGGCACATACACCGCTTGCATTGAAGTTATTGAGCCCTTACTAGTTGACGTAATTCTCTCCTGAAGAGCCGCCATCTCTGATGCAAGTGTTGGTTGATATCCAACAGCCGACGGAATCCGTCCAAGTAGTGCTGAGACCTCTGATCCGGCCTGAGTAAAACGAAAAATATTATCTATGAACAATAATACGTCCTGATTCTCTTCATCGCGAAAATATTCAGCCATTGCTACTCCAGCCAAGGCAACTCTCAGACGACTACCCGGAGGTTCATTCATCTGACCAAATACAAGCGCCGTTCTATCAATGACTCCTGATTCATTCATTTCTCTATATAAATCATTCCCTTCTCTTGATCTTTCTCCTACACCTGTAAAGACCGATACACCACCATGTTCTGTGGCTATATTTCGAATTAATTCTTGAATGACTACTGTTTTACCAACGCCGGCACCACCGAAAACAGCAATTTTTCCTCCTTTTAAAAAAGGAATTAACAGATCAAAAACTTTAATTCCTGTTTCGAATATTTCTTGTTTTACTGCTTGATCCGCTAGTGCAGGCGCAGGTCGGTGAATAGAATATCGTAGCTTTGAAACGACCTGTTTTTTATTGTCGACATTCTCGCCAAGAACATTAAATAATCTGCCAAGAGTCTCTTTGCCGACAGGAACGCTGATTTGTGATCCTGTGTTACTTACTTCTAAATTTCTTCTTAAACCATAGGTGTCACTCATTGCCACGGTTCGCACTACGCCGTTACCAATGATTGCTTCAACTTCAAGAATAAGTTTTTTATCATCTTCCAACTTAATTTCTAATGCATCGAAAATCCTCGGAGTCTCCTGTTCATTAAATTCAACATCAACTACTACTCCACGTACCGCCAAAATTTTTCCTTTATTCATATTATTTTATGAAACTTGAAACATGAAACTTGAAACATTATGCTTCAGGCTTCGTGATTCATGCTACATAGCACTAGCGCTGCTTTCTTTTGCCGTGGTAATATCTAATAATTCCGTCGTTATGCTCGCTTGTCTTAATTTGTTACGCAATAGTGTTAAATTATAAATTAAATCCGATGCTGAATCGGTAGCATTTTTCATGGCAATCATTCGCGCACTATATTCAGCTGCTTCTGATTCTAGGATTGCTGATCGTAGTGCATCTTTCAGCGAGTCGGCGATAAGTGCTTCTAAAACCTCTTTCGGCGAAGGTTCAATAAGGTAGTTAGCATTATCCCCTTCCATTTCTGGATCCTTGTCATCGACCTGATCTTTAATAGGTAATAATAGTTTCTTGACTGGCTCATTTTTTAGAGTTGAGATAAAGTGATTGTAAATCAAATAAATTTCCGAGTATTTTCCGGTCAGGAATTTATTACTAACTTCGGAAAATATTGCCGAGGTATTATCTGCAAACGGAATTTGTTTAGAAAAATCAGCGGTAATATTAGCACCCATTTTGATTAAAAAATCAGCACCTTTTTTTCCAAGGACGATAAAATCATCTCCATCAAAATCAACCTGATTGAAGATGAATTTAAATAAATTAAAATTAAAGCTACCACAAAGTCCTTTATTTGATGATATGAGTATATGGAGTTTAGTTGATTTTTCATGACTTTCTCGCGGTACATTCTGATAAATTGATGTTTTAGAATCAGTTGATTCAACTACTCTGTTCCTGATCTGTTCCAGAATTTGTCGGTACAATAGTCCCTCCAAAGCGATTTCTTGAGCTTTTTTCATTTTCACCGAACTTACCATATGCATAGCATTGGTAATCTGTTTAACATTACCGATAGTTTTAATTTTTTTTCTAACTTGCCTAAAATTCATTTTCTATCTTATCCTTTTTACTTGTAATACGAGCTATGATTCTTGATAGTTCAAAGTAATAAATTTTTTAACCATAGTATGCAATTCCTTTTCCACTTCATCACTAATTTCTTTTGTTTGATTAATGAGTTTAATAATTTTGGCTCCATTACCTTCTAAATAATCAATAAACTTGTTCTCGAAATCAACTACTTGATTAATTGGAATATTATCTAGATATCCATTGACACCACACCAGATAATTACGACTTCATGTGCTAAATCCAAGGTATGATTTTTCTTCTGTTTGAGAAGTTCCGTCATCCTTGCACCACGATCCAGGAAATTTTTAGTGCGTTCATCCAACTCTGATTCAAATTGTGCAAATGCCGCGAGTTCACGATACTGAGCTAAATCAAATCTTAACTTCCCACCGACTTTTTTCATTGCCTTGGTTTGAGCACTAGAACCCACTCTGGAAACCGATGTACCGACATTAATTGCCGGTCTTATGCCTTTGTTGAATAAATCGGTTTCTAAAAATATTTGTCCATCAGTAATTGAAATGATGTTTGTGGGTATATATGATGAAACATCCCCCTCTTGCGTTTCAACTATAGGAAGTGCAGTCATAGATCCACCACCATTTTTATCATCCAACCTACATGAACGTTCAAGCAAACGGGAATGTAAATAAAAAATATCACCGGGATATGCTTCACGTCCAGAAGGCCGTCGAAGAATCAGCGATACCTGACGGTATGCCCACGCATGCTTTGTCAAATCATCATAAATTACTAACACATCCTTACCCTTATCCATAAAATATTCGCCGATTGCCGTTGCTACATAAGGGGCAACAAATTGTATTGCAGCTGGGTCTGATGCGGTCGCTGCCACAATAATACTATAATCCATTGCCTTATGCTTCCGAAGCGTCTCAATCAAACTGGCGGTAGTAGCTCTTTTTTGACCTATGATGCAATAAATACAGATTACATTTTGATCATGCTGATTGATTATCGTGTCAATTGCAATCGTTGACTTTCCCGTACCTCTGTCTCCGATAATTAATTCTCTCTGCCCACGACCAATTGGAATTACTGCGTCAATACCTTTAATTCCGGTTTGCAATGCAACAGACACCGACTGACGAAATACTACACCCGGAGCTATTCTTTCAACAGGGTAATATTTGTCAGTATTAATCGGACCCTGATTATCGATTGGACTTGCCAATCCGCTAACAACTCTTCCTAAAAGAGCCTCTCCAACAGGTATACTAAAAATTTTACCAGAACCCCGGGCCATATCGCCCTCTTTTAGGGTAGTATAGTCGCCGAAGATAATACAACCAACATTCGTCTGGGATAAATCAACAACCAACCCATTAACTCCGTTTTCAAAAGTGATTATTTCTCCATAACGGACATTATCAAAACCCTCCAAAAAAACGACTTCATCTTTTAATTCGGTAATATAGCCGACGTTGCTTTCAATAATTTTCGACGTTTTAGAAACAATTTCCTCCTCAATCTCCTTATATATTTTATCAATTGTACTCATAAGTTATATTTTTAAAGAAACGATAATATTATTAATCCGTGTTGCTAAACTACCATCAATAATCTCAGATCCATGCTTGATAATATATCCACCGATTAATTTATCATTAACAATATTTTCTATCTGACAATTTTTTAAGAAGTGAAACTTGCTTGTAAATAGACTTAATTCATCTTGAGAGAGTAGATAAGGCGTCTCGATTACCGCAGAATTTTCACCCTCCGCTTTGATTCTCTTAACAATTAGAATTTTTAATTGATTTCTTAAGTTTTGATTAATTTTCATAAACCTTATCTGACTCTAATATTTTTGCCATTAATTCTTTTTGCTGAGATTCATCTAAATAACCTCGCAATGCTTGTTTGACTATTAGCGTACTCGTATCGATGAGTTTTTCTTTTACCTCCGAATAAAGTATATTTTTTTCATCATTTAGCTGTTTCGACGCTTTTAATCTGATGTCTTCAGCTTCTTGATGAGCCTTTTTTATTATTTCTTCGTGTTGATAAATAGCATTTTTTTTTGCTTCACTCACAATTTTATTGGCTTCTTCTCTCGCTAATTTAAGCGAATCAGATTTGTTTTTTTTAGCTTGTTCTTCAATCTTTTTTACATCGCCCAAAATTTTTTCCTTCTCTTGATTGTTTTTTTGTAGCTTGTCAAGATAAGAAAAAAAAGGTTTGGCCATAAATCGCTTAAACAAAAAAAAGAACAGGGTAAAATTAACGATCTGAGCTATAAGTAATTTTATATCGATGCCTAAAGCTTCCATATTTTTTTCATGAAACCTGGAACAGTGAACCTGAAACATTGTGTTTCATGCTTCACGGTACGTGTTTCATGATTTATGTAAATTTAATAATTAATGATATAACCAGTGCATAAATAGCCACCGCTTCTGCAAATGCAATTCCTAAAATCATGTTAGTACGAACAATTGATTCTGCTTCTGGATTCCTTCCTAAGGCCTCAAGAGCTTTTCCACCTATAATCCCAATTCCAATTCCAGGACCGATTGCTCCAAGACCGATTGCGAGCGCCGTTCCTAATAATTTTCCTGCTTCTTCCATTCTCTTTACACCTCCCCTCTCAAAATGTAATTGTTAATCATGCTTAATTATCGCTACATTTATAAATATTGCCGTCAACATTGAAAAAACAAGAGCTTGGATGAAACCAACAAATATCTCAAGAAGGAGAAAAGGGAAAGATGCAAGAATGGGAATTAAAAAAGCAATGACAACCAGTAGAACTTCACCGGCAAATATATTTCCGAATAAACGGAAAGCAAAAGATATGATTTTTGACAATTCTGATACTATATCCAGAATACCAACAAAGAAATTTAATGGATTGGTCAAATTAATAAACTTAGTGACGTATCCTTTAAAACCAAGATATGCAATTCCATAATATTGAATTAAAACAACAGAAATTAGAGCAATAGCAATGGTTGTGTTTAGATCTGCAGTAGCTCCTCGTAGTAATGGAACTTGTTTTTCAATAGAATTTGCAGAAGATTCCTTAATAGTTATGCTTCCAACACCGGGAATTAAACCAAACCAATTAGATAGAAGAATGAATAAAAAAAAGGATGCCAGTAAAGGAAAGAACTTTCGAGTTTTATCTTTTAAAATTGAATTGAATAATGAATAAAGAGAGTCAATCATGAATAAAATTAAAACAACACCTTTAGATCTTTTTCCCGACATATTTTCAGAAAAAAAATGTGAGACTATCAGAAAAATTAGTAGAACGATTAAAGATGATAAAAGAGAATTGGTTATATGTAATCCTAGAATATTAAAGATTGGTTCCGCTTTAATGCTAATGTGTAGCATCCTTATACAATTTGATCAAATTATAAATCGATGATATTAGTCCCGCGACCAAAAATATCAAAGTAAAAACTGGCTTGGTGTTTACCTTCTTATCAATTACTAAACCAAAAAAGACTCCCAGTAAAATAGGAGAGACTAAATAATAACCAATATTTAGATAATTTGCAATAAGTAATTTGTCTTTATCGTTAAGATCTTTTTTTTTAAATGGTGTCTTTAGTGATGATTTCTCGATTGAAAAATTCTTATCTATGTAAAAATTATTCATTTGCGTTTTAACGCTTTTTGTAACTGGCTAAATCAACGGCATTTTCGACAATTACAGCAACCTGATCGTCTTTGGAATCTATTCTACCTTTAAGTAAAATCACCGTGTTAGGCTTCCAAATCGCCTGTGTTCTTGCATAAAGTTTTGGGAAAACAACTATGTCTATTGCTCCGGACTCATCAAAAAGAGTAACAAATGCCATATGATCGTTACTTTTTTTTGTTATCACTTGTTTTACTCTAAGGATTGCGCCTGCCAATATATATGTTTTACCTACATCTTCAAGGCTGAGATCACCAATCTTTTTATCAACTCTCTTGTTTATTATGTCGCCGTATTGGTCCAATGGATTCTTTGACAAGGAAAAACCAATTACTTGTCGTTCCATAAGCAGAATTTCATCTTCGCTAAATTCATCCATTTCCGGAAGCAGGTCCTTTGGATGCGAGCTTTCGGATGAAGTAAACAAATTAAACTGCCCTTCTTGAGTATCTTTTTTTATTTTCGCGACGTCAATCACTACATTTGGATAATAACTTATCAGCGCTGCTCTTTTACCATATACATCAAATGCACCTGCCTTAATTAGACTTTCTACTGTTTTTTTATTGACACGACGCAAATCAACTCGCTGCAAAAAATCCTTCAAACTGATAAAAGGCCCTGATTGTCTCGCTTCAATAATTGATTCGATTGCAGCAACACCGACATTTTTAATCGCTGACATACCAAAGCGTATTGATGTTCCTTCAATACGAAAATCATATATTGATTTATTAATATCGGGCGATAATACTTTAATATTCAAATTTCTACATTCATCGATTGCTTGTAAGATCTTGACTTCCCTCGTACTTCCTGAAGCTCCATGAAGTTCAGCCGAGAGAAGTGCAGTCATATACTCTACGGAATAATTTGCTTTCATATAGGCAGTCCAATATGCAATCAGAGCATATGAGGCTGAATGAGGCTTGTTGAAACCATAGCCAACAAATTTTTCAATAAAACCAAATATCTTCTGAGCCAATCGTTTACCATATCCCCTGGTAATACATCCTTCCTCAAATTTCTGTTGCTCTTTTTTCATTAGAGATTTCTTTTTTTTACCCATGGCCATTCGCAAAATATCTGCTTCAGACATGGTAAAACCCGCTATTTTGTTAGCAATTTCCATCACCTGCTCCTGATAGACTAAAATCCCATACGTCTCCGCAAGAATCGGCTCAAGATCTTTATGAAGATAGCGGATTTTTTCACTATTCATTTTGCCTTCCAAAAAAATTGGGATCAGATCCATCGGACCAGGACGATATAAAGCAACCATAGCGGAAATATCTGAGATTTTAGTCGGCTTTAAATCTTTGGCGAGTCTTCTCATGCCTTGCGATTCAAGCTGAAAGACACCAACTGTCTGTCCACTTGAAATAAGTTCAAATGTTTTATCATCATCGAGAGGTATGCTATGGATATCAACAGTTTTATCTCTGTTTTCTTTGACATAATTAATAGCATTTTCTAGTATTGTTAAATTGCGTAGTCCTAAAAAATCAACTTTAAGAAGTCCGATGGCTTTATTATCAGAAACAGCATTTAAATCAAGACAATACATGTCATACTGAGTAATAATCCGTGTCCCTTTAGTTTCCCGTTGAAGTGGGACATAATCAGATAAACTCTTATCGGCAATGACAACACCCGCCGCATGTACTGATGAATGACGGGCTAACCCTTCTAGTCGACGCGCAATATCAAGAAGTTGTCTAGTCTCTTGTTCATTTTGATAAGCATATGCCAACGCTGGATTTTCTTCCATTGCTTTTTCAATCGACATCGGAAAGCCCTGTTTACCCTGAGGAATTAATTTAGCTATTCGATCGCCCTCAGAAAATGACATACCCAGAGCTCTGGCCACATCACGGACTGCCAATCGAGCCTCCATACGTCCAAAAGTGATTATTTGAGCAACTTTGTCTTCACCGTATTTTTTTGTAACATACGCTAAAACCTCATCCCGTCGTGTATCGGCAAAATCAACGTCAATATCCGGTGGAGTCGGACGATCTGGATTAAGAAAACGTTCAAAAGGTAAATTGTACTCTAATGGATTTATATCGGTTATTTTTATGATGTAGGCGACCAATGATCCCGCAACAGATCCGCGACCGGGTCCCACTGCAATACCATGATCTTTAGCCCAAGAAACAAAATCAGCAACGATTAAAAAATATGTTGAATAGCCACGCTTCCCTATTACATCAAGCTCATACTCAACACGCGCTAGCATTTCTGGTGTTTCTTTAACTCTTTCTTTTATTTTTTCAAATACTTGTCGCCGCAGTGCCGCTTCAGGAGAATCACCTTTTTCAAGTTGATAATGTGGCAATATCCATTTTCCATAAGGAATTTCAATGTTGCACTCTGAAGCAATTTTCATTGTATTTTCTATCGCTTCGGGCAAATCTATAAAAAGTCCCGTCATCTCATCGCTTGATTTAAAATAATATTCGGGAACATCGATCATTGATAATGGTCTTTTTCTCTCAATCACAGTATGTTGAGTTTGGATACAAAGCAGAATCTCTTGAGCATAAGCATCGTCTGCATTCAAATAGTGAATGTCGTTTGTCGCGACTATCGGAACAGCATATTTTTGTGATAATTTAATTAAATGATTATTAACTTTTTTTAAAATATCAACATTTGGATGTCTCTGAATCTCCAAATAGTAGTTGCCTTCAAATATATTTAGGTATTTTTTTAGGATATTTTCAGCTTCCTCATATTGATCTTGCACTATTGCACTGCAAATTTCCGAATTCAAACATCCTGATAATACTATTAAGCCCTCGCGATATTTTTCCAGGAGGTCAAAATCAATTCTTGGTTTATAGTAAAAGCCAGTTAAGTGAGCCTCGGTTGTCAATTTCAGTAAATTCCGATAGCCTTGATAATTTTTTGCTAAAAGAACCAAATGATTTTGATCTCTATTAGCCGATGTTTGTTTGGTTAAACGACTTTTTTTTGCTTTGTAGGCTTCAACACCTATTATCGGATTAATTCCAGATTCCCGACAGCTAAGGTAAAATTTAAATGATCCATACATCGCTCCGTGATCGGTAAGCGCTAGAGAAGACATTCCCTGATTCTTAGCCATTAACACCAAATCGTCTACTTTCGCCAGACCATCAAGGAGCGAATAATCACTGTGAACATGAAGATGTGTAAATGGCATAAACTATGATTTTATTTCTTTTTCAATTTTGTTTCTAACAACGGTTGCATCTGCTTGACCCTTAAGTTCTCTCATCACGCTTCCTACTAGAAACATGATAACGTTTGTTTTACCTTTTTTATATTCTCCAATTGCTTTTTGATTCTGATCGAGAATAATATCTATAGTCTTTTTCAATTGCGTCTCATCCGTTTCTTTAGGTGATAATAATGAACTGAGTTGTTTTATGAATTTATCGGGTATTAAATCTGTGGATATTTTTTTATTCACAATTAATGTGGCAATTGAATTTTCTAGGTTTTGACTTTTTACTTGTAGTTTTGACTTTTGACTTTTGAGTTTTGAGTTTATTACATCAAAGTATTCCGCAATATTCTTATCCCTCGTTAAAATAAAAGCATCTTGATACTTCAAACCGTAATCTCTCATGTATCTTTCAACCTTACTACCCGGCAGTTCTGGCACGGTAATTTTCGCCAAAAATGACTCTTTAAACACCATCGGCGGTATATCAGGCTCAGGAAAATAACGGTAGTCATGCGCTTCTTCTTTTGTCCGTTGTGAAAAAGTTACATTCTTATTTTCATTAAATCCCCGCGTCTCTTGAACTGGTGTTTCACCTGTCTCTAATATTTCTGTCTGCCGCTTTATTTCATAATCAATGGCGTATTTCGCATAGCGAAAAGAGTTAATATTTTTTATCTCAACTTTATAATTAGGTAATTTTTCTTGTTTCATGTTCCATGTTTCAAGTTTCATGAGCGAGACATTCGGCTCTACTCTCATCGACCCTTTTTCCATATCACAGTCGGCGACATCCAGATATCTAAGGATCGTCTGTAATTCCTCTAAAAAATGTTTCGCATCGTCACTAATTCTAAAAACTGGCTCCGTAACTATTTCAACTAGTGGTACCCCGGCTCTATTAAAGTCGACTAACGATTCATTTCCTTGATGAATTAGTTTTCCCGTATCTTCTTCTAAGTGAACACGTGTAATGGCAATTTCTTTTTCTTCAACTTTGAATTCTGAATTCTGAATTTTGAATTTAAGCGATCCTTTGATCGCGATTGGTTGATCGTATTGACTAATTTGGTAAGCCTTTGGTAAATCAGGATAAAAATAATTTTTACGATCAAATTTTGAAATTGTATTTATCTTACAATTTAAAGCTTTTGCAATTTTTATCGTCCATTCCACAGCTTTTTTATTTGGCACTGGCAATGTCCCGGGCAATCCCAAGCAGACAGGACAATTATTACTATTTGGAGGTTTACCAAACCAGTCACAAGGACAACCACAAAACATTTTTGATTTTGTCTTGAGTTCAACGTGAATTTCAAGTCCTATTATTGGTTGATATTTATTCATAAATTGAATTTCGCGTAGAATGCGGATGTGAACAAACGCATTCAAGCAAAATTTTTCTTATTAATCAGGATATAATTTCAACATCTGATTCTTTATCCCAAAAAACTCTGTCTCCTTTTCAAACTGATAACTTATATTTAATAAATCTTCTTCTCTAAAATGATTTGCCATGATTTGTAAGCCTATGGGTAAATCTTTTTTATCCAAACCAACGGGAAGATTGATTGCCGGGATACCGGCTGCAGAAGCCGGTTCGCAAAGCTTGTCCATCATTTCTCCAAAAAAAGGATACTTTTCAGATTCGCCAATCTTTAATGCCGTACATGGAGCGGTTGGACCGACAATAAAATCAACGTCCTTAAAAGCGACTTCAAAGTCATTTCTTATTAATTGTCGCGCTTTCAATGCTTTTTTATAATATGCGTCATAATATCCATGGGAAAGTGTATATGTACCAAGCATTATCCTTGTTTTGGCTTCTTTACCAAATGCACTACGATCACTACCATATCTAATTCCGTCATAACGGCCCAGATTGGATGAAACTTCAGAGCGCTGAAGAATTGTATAAACGGATACGGCGTATTTCGGATCTATTAATTTCACTTTCCGGATTTTATGACCTGATTTTTTTAATATCTGAATACATTGATCTATTCGACCACAAATCTCTTCATTTACATCATTAAAATATTCATCTGCAATGCCAATTGTATAAGTTTTTTTTGTATTAAGGTAATTTCCATAATTGACAACAGGAGTCTCAACCGAGGTAGCATCATAAGGATCTCGACCTGCTATTATTTGTAAAAGCAGTGCTACATCCGCGACATTTAAAGCCAGAATTCCCGGACAATCCCACGAAGATCCCATGGCTATGACACCGTATCTTGATATTCGACCATAGGTTGGTTTCAAACCAACGACACCACACCATCCTGCGGGAATTCTAATTGATCCGGCTGTTTCAGAGCCTATAGCAATCGGCGACAAATAGCTGGCTACAGAAGCAGCAGAACCACCTGATGATCCTCCAGCTACCCTGGAATAATCCATTGGATTTTTTGTGACTCCAAAATCTGATGTTTCCGTTGATGATCCGTGGGCCCAAGCATCAGTATTGGTTTTACCTATGATGACTCCTGATTCTTTTTTTATCCGTGCTACCACTGTAGAATCATATGGAGGAATAAAGTCAGCTAATACTATGGATGCTGCAGATGTTCGAACGCCTTGAGTACAAAAATTATCTTTAATAGCGACTGGAATTCCGGAAAGATTACCAATGTTTTTGATAACCTGATCACTAGAATCAACTATGACGCTTAAATATGAATTTATTTCCTTATCGTATTTTGTAATACGGTTAAGAAAATAATCATAAAGCTCTTCTACTTTTAGTTGTTTTGATAAAAGTAGTTTCTTTAACTCAATGACAGATTTACCCAATAATTTCATATGATTCTTGAAACGATAAAAAAATTATTTTTCTTTTTTTTTGCATTTTTAAAAACTGTAGATTGATCTAGCAATCTACTTTCATCAATCGAATCATCGCGAAATACATTAGTTGCAGAAGTTGTATAAGTTGCCTCTGAAATAGCTGAGGTATCTAAGTCACCCAGGTTTTCAAAATAATCTAATGTCTCATTCAGTTGTTTCTCGATCACCAGAAGTTCACTGTCATTTAACTGAAGTTTTGAAAGTTCCATCAAATGAATCAGATCTGATTTTGTAAGATGTTTAGTTTTAGTCATAAGCAAATTGATCAAACACAGTATAATAAACTTCATCTAAAAAATCACTAGTTCGAAGAGTAGCCCGGGTAATTTTTCAAAATTCATTCCACAAGATCTGATTAGTTACTTCATGGTGATAGATAATTTCTGATCGCTTAACAAGATTTCCTAGATTTTTTGGTGATCGTTCGGCTGCTAGCTGCTTAAAACGACAATACTTCTCCTTGTTTACTTCGCCAATTGTTTTATTTATCCAATCACTGGCTTTGAAGGTTTTGATAGCATCATATATATTATCCGGTAAAAATCTCAATCGATCTCTCTGATTTGCCTTTTTTTTGAGCTTTTGTCCCTCCAGGGCTGTCTTTGATATCAAAAATAAGGCTAAATACGGATTGGCATCACAAGCTACAGAACGAATTTCTATTCTTGCTGTTTTTTCGTTACCTGCTGGAATTCGAATCATAGAACCTCTATCGACAGCCGATACTTTAATTTGATTCGGAGCTTCAAATTTAGGGTCTAGTCGACGATATGCATTAACACTCGAATTAAGTACCAAGCACATTTCTGGTGCATGATTTAAAATTCTCTCAATGACTTCCCAAGCCAGTGAAGATAAATTTTCCCTTCCTTTATCGTCAAAAAAAAGATTCTCCCCTTTTTTATTTAGTGAATAGTTTAAATGCATTCCGCTACCGTTTATATTTGCTTTAGGTTTTGGAAGAAAGGTCGCTGTCATATCCATGCTGTTTGCAATTTGGCGACAAACTAGTTTATAAAGTTGAATATTATCGCAAGCTTGATTTACATCACGATATTTGAAATTAAGTTCAAATTGTGATGGTGCTACTTCCGGGTGATCTTTCTCATTTCCAAAACCCATTGCTCGTTGCGCCTCAGCACATCGGTCAATAAATTGTCGTAATTTATCAAGCGGGAGTGAATGGTAATAACCACCGGTTGAAATTAACTTGAAGCCGTTCTCTTCGATAAAATTTTGTTCTGCCGATTTTCCGTCGACCAAAAATCCTTCAATTTCTGCTGATAAATATATCTGGTAATTATATTCTTTCTGAAGCTTCCTTGAATAAGATGAAAGCAAACTCCGAAAATCAGATTCATATGGACTACGGTCGCGATTTAGAATATCGGCAAACATAATCACTTTGCCCGCACCAAATATATCGGCAGGCAACCACCGAAAACTGCTGTAATCAGCCTTCAACCGCAAATCAGACTCATGAAGACTTGAAAAGCCTCTTATAGAAGATCCATCAAAGGTCAGATTATCATCCGAATGTATGAAATATTTCTTATCATAATCTATCATGTGGAATCTTCCTTCGATATCTGTAAAACATAGAGTAATTGCTTTTATCTTAGATTCTTTAGAAAGATAGTCCTTATACTCCTGTTCGAGCAGTTTTTGATTTGTAGATATTCCCTTTTTCAAAGCCGATAAGTTTTTTCTTTCAAGTTCATCATAAGGTATTTCAAGAAAAGATTTTAATATATCTGGGTAATTTATATCCATTTTATATTAAATAAATAAATAATAATTATAAAAGTAATATAAATAAATATTAAAGTCAAGACGATAAAATAAAACGACTTTATGATAAAATCTTACTTAGAGGATCCTCATTTGAATTCACTTTCGAAGCAGGTGAGTATTGTCGGCCATAATCAATCAACCGATAAGTAAAATCAAACCATTCTTTTTTCGGTAAAATTGACATTAAATCCTTCTCTATTTTGACCGGATCAACTTCATCAGTCAACCCATATTTTTTTGAAAGTCTCTTCACGTGGGTGTCAACCGCAATTCCTTCGACAATACCATAGGCATTTCCTAAAACAACATTGGCGGTTTTTCTCGCTACGCCCGGTAATTGCAAGATTTCATCCATTGAATTTGGCACAAGCCCATTGTATTTTTCCTTGATAATTTTGGCTGATGAAAGTATATTTTTAGCTTTATTTTTATAAAAACCGGTTGATCTTATATCTTGTTCAAATTCTTGTTGATTAACTTTTAAATAATCCTCTATGATTTTATATTTATTAAATAGCTTTTCAGTAACCTTATTGACCATCTTATCAGTACATTGCGCCGATAATATAACCGCTACTAAAAGTTCGAAGTTATTTGAATAATTTAATACAATTTTTGCATCGGGAATAATTTGCTTCAGTTTTCTAATAATAATCCCAGCCCTTTTTTTTCTAGTGTTAAATTCTTTAGAGGTTTCATTACTTTTCATACTAAATACTAGATACTTTATACTAAATATTTTTTTACATTTCCCTAAGAAGCTTTACTCTCTCTTCAATCGGTGGATGAGTAGAAAAAAGATTAGAAATAAATCCGGAAGTCCTCGTGCCTTTTTTAAAAGGATTTGAGATATACAGATGTGCAGTCGCATTGGTAGCGTGTTTAAGTGGTTGTCGGTCTCCAGAAATTTTGATGAGTGCATTTGCCAAGCCATCTGGATTTCTTGTCAATAGTGCACCGGAGGCATCGGCGAGCAGTTCTCGTTTGCGACTGACTGCCAATTGTATTAATGTTGCGGCAATTGGCATAATGAAAAGCGTCAGAATAAAAAGCAATGTCGATAATCCACTACCACGATTATCATTGTCGTCTCGCATCCCACCCCAGAACATGCTTCTGGTAATCCAATCAGCGACAAAGACCACGGTACCGACTAGGACCGTAACTATCGTCGATACTAAAATATCATAATTTTTGACATGAGATAATTCATGAGATATGACACCCTCAAGTTCTGCTCTATCTAGTTTTTGTAAGATACCGGTTGTTGCAGCAACGACCGCATGTTTTGGATCTCTACCCGTAGCGAAAGCATTCAACGCTGGATCTGAAATTACATAAAGCTTAGGCATTGGTAATCCTGCGGCTATAGAAAGGTTTTCTGCTACGGTATAATAATCAAAATATTCTTTTTTACCAGCTGGTTTAGCTCCCGACATAGCTAAAACTAATTTATCACTATAAAAATAACTACCGACACTGGTTATAAGTGAAAAGATAATTCCTACTACGAAATATGAATTTGAATTGCCTGTGTATTTTCCAACTATAAAAAAGAAAAAAGATATAAAAATAATAAAGAAAAAAATTATTAGGTAAGTTTTTATCTTGTTTCCGGTTATTTGGGAATAAATGGTCATATAAAGATTACAAGATACAAGAAACTAAGAAATTCCAAATTAAAATTTCCAAACAAGTTTGTTTCTTGGTTATTGTTTCTTGTTACTTTAGAATGTCACTTTAACACTTTTCTTCTCTTCCTCTGTAGCCTCAAAAAATTCCTCTTCTTTAAATCCGAGCATATTGGCAAATATATTATTCGGAAGTACCTTAATTTTGGTGTTATATTCTAAAACATTTGAATTAAAAAATTGTCTCGAGTATGCGATTTTGTCTTCCGTGTCCTCGAGTTGTCTTTGTAAGTCACGGAAATTTTCACTTGCCTTGAGATCGGGATATGCTTCGGCAACTGCAAAAAGTGATTTTAGAGCATCGGTCAGCATGTTATTTGCCTCAGCTTTACCACTCATTGAATCTGCTTTCATTAAGGAAGAACGGGCCTTTGTCACATTCTCAAAGACTGACTTTTCATGTTTGGCATAACCTTTGACCGTCTCAACTAAATTTGGGATCAGATCTATTCGACGTTTTAGTTGTACATCTATCCCAGACAACGCCTCCTTAATTCGAGTTTTTAAAACAACCAGTGAATTATAAGTGGACCATAAATAAACAGCAAGAAGAACTACAATCCCAATTAACAAAAAAGGTAAATTCATAAATTAGGTGAAATTTAACTTATAATTTGAAATGTGTATTGATACAGTATACCAAAAAATTATTTTTTGATCCATTCTTTGATAGTTTTAAGAGGTTGAGCATTGACTACATATTCTGAAGTTAGCCATCCTCGTCTGGCTACAGATATACCATAAAACATTAAATCCATTTGCGAGATTTCATGTGCATCGGTGTTTATTGCAAACTTACATCCATAGGATTTCGCTTGATTGACCAGAGTATCAGGCAGATCAAGTCGTTCAGGATAAGCATTTATTTCCAAAGCGATGTCTCGTGCCGCACATTCTTTAAAAACGGTCGACCAATCAACATCAATTTCACTTCGTTTCTGAAGCAGTCGACCTGTCGGATGACCTAAAATTTTTACTTTTGGATAGGTAAGTGCTCTCATTATTCTACTTGTCATCATATCCCGTGCCATTCTAAAAGAAGAATGAATGGAGACTATAATCAAATCAACATGACCTAAAGCTCCTTCAGGTAGTGCGATGTTGCCATCAGGAAGAATATCCACCTCACAACTTACAAAATAATCAATTTTATTATTTGACTTAGTTAATTCACGATTAATATCATCTTTACGTTTTTTCATGATTGAAATAATTTCAGAGTCATGAACGTTGGTAATTTTTGGGTTGTGATCGGAAAAGGCAATATATTCATATCCAAGTTTCTTTGCTTTATTTAAGATTTCCGGATACGTATTCACGCCTAAATCATGTGATGGTTGAAGATTGTAGGATGAATGAACATGAAATTCACCCTTAATGTCAGATAATTCAACAAGGCGCGGAATTTTATTTTGTTTTGCCAGTTCAATTTCATTCGTTCCTTCTCTAATCTCTGGTGGGATATATTGAAGACCCAAAAAAGAGTAGAAACTCTCTTCTGAAGTAAATTTATTAATTTTTAATTTTGAATTATCATTTTGAATTTTGCCTTTTGAATTTTGACTTTTCTTTATTCCATACTCCGATAACGAATAACCCTTTTTTAATGCATATTCTCGTAATTTAATATTATGAGCTTTACTACCGGTGAAATATTGAAGCATGGCGCCATAACTTTCTGAATTGGCAATTCGAATATCTACGCGTCGACCATTGCCGACTTTAATCGATGCTTTTTCTTCTCCCTGATTATCAGTACTAACTTTTCCGGGGAAATTTACAAACCTATTGATAATTGTTTTTGAATGCAGTTTATCACCAACCACGCTTAGATCAACATCACCAATCGTTGATACCATCCTTCGTAAAGATCCCAAAATATCAATCGCTTTTACTCCTTTTTCACCCTGCAGAAATTCCTTAATTTCCAATGCTAATTTGTAGGCAATTGGCATAGGCATCCGTTCTAGTTTAAAATTACCGGTTTTATAAAGTTTTATTGATTCGATAATGTCGGCTTGCGACTTGGCACCAAATGACTCAATAAGAGCAATCCTGCCGGCTTTTGCCTCATTTAATAAATCATCTATAACCGTCTTTTCATCCATCAATTTCAGCTCTTTGACAAGTTTAAAGGCTTTTTTCGGTCCTAATCCGGGAACTTTCATTAGTAAAAAAACCGTTGGTGGTATTTGATTAATCGTTTTTATTAAATACGAAATATTTCCTTTTTTAAAATATTCATCAAGATGTTGAGTGATCGTTGGTCCTATACCTGAAATTGAAGACAATTGTCCGGACTCCCAAATATCTTTGATTTCACGGTTCATCTGTTCAACAGTATCCGCGGCTTTTTCATAGGCGATAATTCGGAAGTGATTAACATTTTGCAATAAATACACTACCGCAACCGATCTCAAAAGTTGAGAGATTTCCTGATTGGTAGTTTTCATAACTTTTAAAATTATACTGCAAGTTTACAATTCTATCCAAATCTGCTATATTAGTCTCGTATGGGGTCATAGCTCAGTCCGGTTAGAGCGTCCGCCTGTCACGCGGAAGGTCGGGGGTTCGAGTCCCCTTGGCCCCGCATTAGAGTCACTTAATGAACGTAGTGAATTTAGCGACTCTTATGCCCTTCCGAAGTGAATTTTCGTCTGCGTGGATGTAAACCACGAGACGAATATGAACGAAGGAGGGCAGTTTTCCTGACTTCTTGCCCTATAATAAACCCCTTTGATACAGTTTAAAATAGATTGACTCCATTGATTTCTGCTTTTTAATCTGTTTATAATTTTGTGATTTTTAAAAACGACGTTTCTCAATGATTGCTTATAGTTATTTCTCTATTATTTTCATGAAGGGAGGTGAATAAAAAATGTCAAAGTCTGACGAATCTTATGTAAACATATTAATGGATAAATTTAAGGGAAATTACCAATCGGTTATTTTAGGGATTTTAGTAATAATTGTCGGATTTGCCGTTCTTTTTAAAACCAGCAAAAATGGCATGCTAAATAAAGTATTAACAACGAAAGACCAAGCCGCAGCCGCAACACAACAACAAAGTAATTTAGCACCCGGAGGAAAATATACAGTCAAAAAAGGCGAAACTCTTTGGGCCATTTGTGAAAAATATTACGGATCCGGATATGCATGGACTGATGTGACTACAACCAATAAATTGAAGAATGCTAATTTGATTGAAGTTGGCCAAGTATTGACTATGCCAGAGTTGAAAAATATTATCAAACCAGCGGAACTAACGACGCAACCCGCTAAAAAACAGGTTGTTAAGGAACTGAAGCCAATAACAATTAAGGAGACAAACTACAAAGTGATTAAAGGCGACAATCTGTGGAAAATCTCTGTTGGTGCTTATGGTGACGGATATCAATGGGTTACAATTGCCCGGACCAATGGTCTTAAAAATCCAAATCTTATCTACCCGGGTAATTTGCTGAAGTTACCAAGATAAGAAACGATTTTCACCATTGTTGATCCAGCAGTGTATACTATTTATTTGGTAGTTGTACTGCGGGATTAGTACAGTGGTAGTATGCCACCTTCCCAAGGTGGAGACGCGAGTTCGATTCTCGTATCCCGCTCAAGCGTTTGTATTACTGATGAGCAGATGAAGATGAGAGCCGAAGGTCCTTCGTTTACGAAGGATTCGATTCTCGTATCCCGCTCAGCGTCTAAATAATTTTTCATGACACTTTGTTATAATATTCTATATTCTGCCGATGTAGCTTTAATGGCAGAGCAATCCCTTCGTAAGGGAGAGGTTGGAGGTTCGACTCCTCTCATCGGCTCAGGTGTTATGAAACGACAAAATTTAAATAACGGTCAAAATAATAACTCGAAGTTAGCCTTATACCTATTTTTACTCTTCGCTCTTATTATTTTTATGGTGACAATTGGACTTAGATTAATTATTAATACATCAATTTTTGTAGCTAATTTAAATAATAAAAGTTCAAATGAAAAAACTAAGGATTTAGATAATAATTACCTTGAAGCTCCAGAGATCGTCGATATTCCAGAGGCGACAAATAGCGCAGAAATTACCATTTCTGGCGTTGCTCAACCTAAGCTTACGGTCTATATCTATGTCAATGATGAACAACAAAAAGAGTTAATTTCTGATGACGATGGTTTTCAGACATCAATAAGACTTACTGAAGGTGATAATCAAGTTTATGCCGAGATTGAAGATAAAGAGAATAAATTAATAAAAAAATCAAGAATATACCAAGTAACTTACAAAAATAGCAAACCCACGCTTACCATAGATTCACCAAAAGACAATGATAAAGTAAGCAGTGAAAATATTAAAGTAAACGGTCAAACTGATGTAACCAGTCAACTCAAGATAAATGGTCAACCGGTAGTAATCGATACAAATGGAAAATTCAGTTTTGATGTCAGACTGAAAGATGGTGAAAATACGATTTTAATAGAAAGCCGTGATGAAGCTAGCAATTTAGAAAGTAAGACTCTTAAAGTAATCTACGAGAAAGATTAACTCGCGATTGATAAAGAAGAAAGAATAAAATTAAGATAAAAGAATTGAGAAATACATTATCAAATAATGATGCGACTAATATCAAGATCATTAATGTCTGAGATACATTGTCACCTCTTTTAAATAGATCCAATAACCATTTAAGAAAGATCAAAAATCCTGCCATTCCAGTTGAGGCTAATATAATTATGTAGCTTGAAGCAAATCCAAAGGTTGCATGACTGGGTATAATAGATTTTTCTTGATTTTTAACGTATCCTATACGATTGTAACCTACCCCTATAATTGGAGATTTAGAAAACACTTGTAATCCCGATCTAATGTCTTCAACTCTTGATGATATGGTAAAAAGCCGTTCTAATTTAACACCTTCACCAAATGGTCTTGGCAAAAGCCAAATCAATCCAAAGAATATGATCATCGAAATAATTAGGTAACTTGTTTTTAATTTGTTTCTAAAATAATAAAGACATGCGATTATTGAGCTGAGATATGTAATTCGAGAATATGTCAACATCATTAATGCAAAAACTCCGACAAATCCAAATATTAATAATTTTTTCTTGAGGGATTTTGGCGTTTTAATGGCTAGACTTATTAGAATTAAAATTACCATAGAAAATATAAGTCCAGAAATCGTAGTATCAAAGAATGTGGCAAAGACGCGCGATTGATGTGGATCCCATCCCAAATAATATAGATTTCGTAAGTTTGAATAAACAAAATATTGTATTAATCCAAAAAAAATGATTAAGCTTGTAAATATGTAAAAACCTTGCTTAAGTATATGTTCTGACTGTTTTTCATGACGACGCCAGTAAGATAGAGAGATAAAAAATAACAGATACATCACTAGTCTAGACAGATACAAAAGTCCAACGCTATTTTGTAAAAGGCTGAAATTCCAAAAACTAATGATTAGTGAAATCGAAAAAATGGCAATCAACAGAAGTATTAGCTTTTCTTTAATTATGAATAAATATAACCTTTGTCGATATCTTAAAAAAGCAAATAATATAAAAGAAAAAATGATCACGTCGTGAAGATTGATATTAATTACTTGGTTAAGGAAAGAAATTCGAGCCAATTGTCCAAATGAAAGAGCAATAAATAGTAAATATATTAACCAGTTCATTTTGAATGATGCATCATATAAAGCTTAGATTGAACAAGAAATGAATGAAAGCTCATGAAAAATGCATAGACAAAACCGGCAGCACCCTCTAAAAATCCAAAACGCAACAGATAGTTATACCAAAATTTGAAGAATGGAAAAAATATGATCTTGAGCGCATTTCCTTGTTGACCTGTCTTAAATAATTCTTCGGCGCGACTACTGCTGTACTTATTAATTTGTTCCAGAAAAATTGCCACTGTAGGGTGCGGACGATGAATCAAATAAGAATCTAAAAATCCTGTTTTTTTTTCGGTTTGAAATGATTCATGGATCGCACCTATCCATTTACCGGATCCTTTTTTATACAAACGTATAAAACCTGTGTGAGCGGCCTTATAGACTTCTCCAAACCGTAGCTCTCTCCCCCACCATATATCACGTCGTTTAATGTAATATATCTCGGTTTTTCCTTCTTCATCGTATACACCTATGTCATCCCGAGCTTGTCGAGGGATCTCGTCAAATGTTTTATATGTTTTCACGATCTCCTGAATCTCCTCTTTTAGCGCATTTGTGATCACCTCATCCGCATCAATATGAAGTATCCAATCCCCTTTGGCTTGTATGTCTGCAAAATTTCGTTGTTTGGAGAAATCGTTGTTTAACGGATGAGCTATCACTCTGACGCCCATTTCTTTTGCGATTTTGACCGTGTTATCTGTTGAATCATCATCAATGATCAGAGTTTCATCAGCAAAAGAAACTGATTCAATTGTTTTTTTTATAGATTCGTTTTCGTTTTTAGCTAGAATGATTACTGAAAGCATAGTTATATTTTACTCCATGTTGTAAATCTGCTCTATTTGTTTAGCAATTTTTCGACTATCAAATTCATCTTTAGCCCTTTTTATAGCCATTAGAGAATATTTATATCGACTAAATTCATCATCTATGAACATTTTTACCGCTTGATAAAGATCTTTTTTATCACCTTCTTTGACTAATATTCCAGCACTTTCCAATACTTCACTGATTGCCCCGCTATCATAAGCAACGATCGGCAAGCCACATGCCATTGCTTCAACTAAAACCATTCCATATTGCTCTTCCCACGTATTGGTAGTTTTAGAAGGAACAATCAAAATATCATGATCTTGATATAACCTCGGCATATCTTCATATTTGCTTTGAACTATTTTGACCTTCTTTTCCCATTTATTTACTCCAATTAATCGATTAATTGGAATTTCCATGGGACCTGAGCCGGCAAGTGTCAATGCGATATTTTGATTCTTGACTAATTGTGAAAAACAATCAATTAGATCATTTATTCCTTTCTCTTCAACTAATCGACCAACAAAAAGCAGTTTTGTTATAGACTTTTTTGATAGTTTTTTATTTATTTTTGGTTTGAAACGTTTTATATCAACACCGACTCTAATCACAGTGATTTTGCTTGCATCAACTCCTTCTTGAATAAGCGCATCTTTGGCTCTTTGTGTTGGGCAGATAAAATGATCGATATTTGCTCTGATGATATGTTTCATCTTTGTCTTTTTAGTTACGGATTCATTATTAAATGGAATTGTCTCCCAACACGTTGAAACTATTTTTTTTATCAATCCCTTTTTCTTCATCTCAATAGCTTGCAGGCCATATCCATAATGAGTCTCGGCGATATGAGCTATATCTATCGGACCATGTTGCCTTACCCAATGTTCCAGTCCAAAAAGGAAATGACTGTCAGCAAGCGTCCGATTAAAAATCCATCGCAGTGACTTACCCAACGTCTCACCGCTTATATTTACCAAGTCATAAGGAGAGAAAAACTTAACCACTGGAAATTTGAATGAATCATGCATTGAAGTATGACTGCCAATACCAATAATATTATGTTTCTTAACAAGGGGTTCGTAATTTTGGCATTCGAATTTGTTTAAGAATGCACCGCGGAGAAGGAGGATGTTCATAATAAAATATTGATTATTTTCTTAGCTTTAAAATTAATTTTTCAACTTTTGATATTAATAAGTAGACACAGTTTAATATTAAATTAAAATGCATCCTAAAAAAAATATCTCTCGATTGAAACCATCGCGCTTCATCGTGACGACGTGACAAATGTTTGTGACTACCTCCTGAGTAATGTTTAATTCGCGCTTTAGGATAATAGTAGGTTTTATATCCGATTTGTTGAGCTCTTAAACAAAAATCAACATCTTCTAGATATAACCAGTATGATTCATTAAAACCATTTAGAGAAATAATAATTTCTCGTGAAGCTATAAGAAAACCACCGCTAACACTAACAACCTCTATTGAATCGGCTTTTTCTTTTACCCAAAATTTATTCAATCTTTCTTGAAATGGAACTATCTTTTTAAGATTTGTCAATTCTAAAATTGCGCTAATAAAGCTTACAGAATTCACTGCTGCTTTTTGAGGTACACCATCTCTTTTATATGATAAATACTTACCACCGACTATTGCTGGCTTAACTTCCAAATAAAATTTAACTATAGATCTTAATGAGTCTTTTAGAAAAATTACATCTGGGTTAACAAGTAATATATGTTCGTAAGAACAATACTTCAGCGATTCATTAATTGCTTTAGCAAAACCTAAATTAATTTCACTCCTTATAACATGAAATTTCTTGTAGTCATAGTATTTTAAATAGTAATTAATATATTTATGAGACTCATCATCTGAGTTGTTATCCCATATAACCAATTCAAAGTCATTATTTATAGCAAGTTTTAATGATTTAAAAAATTCTTGAAGAAAGTCTTTGCTGTTATAGGTAATTATTATTATAGAAATCATGAATTTAATCCAATAAAGAAGTATTTTGTTGCTCCTGATTTGATTAATAAGGCTTCAAAATAATTCACATTAATTGCTCGTAATACATTTAGAAAAGGATGAGTGAAAATTAACAAATATTCTTTTATAGTGGGTTTTAAATTTATGAATGAATTACTAAGTTCTGGATGTAATTTTAATAATTTCTTTGCATAATATCCCATCATTTTATATCGCCTTGTTAATGATAAATAATCATATTGCTTAAAATGCTCAACTATATTTTTCTTATCAAAATATATTTGCAATCCTTTTTTTTCGAGTCTATAAGCAAGTTCAATATCATCGTATAAAGCATCTTTAAATATTTCATTAAATAAGCCATGCTTTAACATAAAGTTTTTTTTCATAGAGACATTACATGTATAAAAGTATCGAAAATCGACGATTCCACTTAATTGCTGTTTTCCAAACTGAAGATTCTGTTCATCAACGTTCCTCGTAAATGAATTATTTAATGATATTTTTTTAGGCGTAATTACTTTACCAACAAGACATTTATTGTCCCCCCTGTTTTTTTGATGATAATTATAGTGATTGTTAATAGAATCAATAGAAGGAAGTATATCGTCGTCAAGAAAAAGAATCACATTTCCTTTGGCAGATCGAATGCCAAAATTTCGAGCCGCTGCTGATCCACGATGATTTGTTGTTAAACACCGAAACTTTTTTAAAGTTGCTTGTGAATTTATTGTATATTTCTTAAATTCTTTATTTCGATTATCATCCACAATTAACATTTCTTCCACATATGAAAGATTTTCAATAATTTTATTAATTACATTTAAAATCTCTGCGAAATCCTTTGTTCTCTCATATGTTGGAATGATAATAGACAACTTAATATCTTTCACAAATTCAATCAGACTTTATATGCTGATATAGTTTTAACTTATTATAATTTCAGAAAGCCGCAATCTTGTATTTTTGATGATTATATTCCGTTGACGATATTGATTCATGCAGTTTATATTATAATCCATGAAATCAATATATATATTAGTTTTACTCGAGCTAGTGTTACTTTTGAGACCATTCAACGTAGAGGCAAGTTTAATTAGGTTTGAAAATAATCCAGTAATTGAAAGTTCAGAATGGTACGATATTAATGCAGTTTATTCATCTAGTACGGTATTACATAATGATAAATATTATCTTTTTTATAGTGGTTATTTTGGAGGACAATATTCGATTAATCTTGCAGTTTCTCTGGACGGTATTCATTGGACAAAAGAATCCAATAATCCGATTTTATTAACTAATACAAGCAATTCATTCATTTGTGAAAAAGGCATACATGATCCAGATGTAATTTTTGACGATTCAGATAATAAATTTAAAATGTGGTATGTTGCCGATTGTGATCCAAATACAACGGGAATTCCTAGATATTGGATTAAATATGCTGAGTCTAGCGATGGGATTTCATGGACTGTAAGAGATAATCCTGTATTATCTCCAACAAACTCATGGGAAATTGAAGGTGTAACATGGCCAACGGTTATTAGACACTTGGACAAGTACCAAATGTGGTTTGCAGGTCGAAACTCACAAGGATTATGGCAAATCGGATACGCAGAAAGTTCCGACGGAATTTCATGGATAAAAAGAATAACTCCCGTTTTATCGCCCACAGAATCTTGGGAAGCAAGTGCTATTGGTGGACCGGACATTATTTATGATGGTAATCAGTATGTTCTTTATTATCATAATAGTATTATTTACGCGACATCCAGTGATGGTATTACTTGGACAAAACCGTTAGACAATCCCATATTATTAAAACAGCCTAATGAAACATTAATGTGGTCACCTGACGCTGTCGTTACTAAGAATAACTTATTCATTTACTACTCAGTTTTAATAAATGGTAAGTGGTCAATATATTTAGCGTCAACCTCACCAATTGTATTTTCTCCCTCCTCCTCCAAAATCATCCTCCTCCCAGGACTTTTTGGATCTTGGAATCGGGATGCGATTCTGCATAATAAGCCGGCTGGGGTATATGATTGGCAGCTCAACCTAATAGTCCATGATTATGATGGAATAATTAATTCACTAAAAAATATCGGTCAAGTCGAAAATCAGGATTTCTTTGTTTTTCCATATGATTGGCGAAAAAGCGTTGGGAGTTCCAGTGCTGATTTAAATACTTTCATCACAGATAAAATTTCTGACACAAATACCAAAGTAAATCTTGTCGGTCATTCTCTCGGTGGCCTAGTCAGCCGGGTTTACGGTCAGAAAAATGACTCTGCAATAATAGATAAATTAATTACTGTAGGCTCTCCGCACAGTGGCGCGGCATTGACATATAAAGCTGTTGAAGGTGGCGAGATCGACGGATCTTCACCACTTGATTGGCTTGGCAAAAAGTCAATATTAATGATGTACAAAAATAAATTTGAATCTGATCGCAATACTCTTGCCTCGATAGTTCCATCACTTCTTGATCTTTTGCCAACTTACGATTATTTGAAAAATAAAGACAATAGCTTCGTTCCTTATGCCGGTATGCAAATTAAGAATAATACCATGATAAATCTAAATCCTACATTTTCCAATTTATTTAACCAACTTCATACTATCTATGGCGAAAAAGAAGATACTATCTTTGGATATAAGATCAATACCCGCAGTCTGAAAGACAAGCTGCTTGGCGATTATCCTGATGGCCGCCCCCAGCAGACTCTCTATGATATCGGCGACTCGGTAATTCTCTCAAACAGCGCTCGAGCCGGCAACAATCAATATCCTTTATCAAATTTGGATCATGGAGAAATAATAAGAACGAAAACCGGTATTAAACAAATATTTGATATTTTGGGTTTGAACTACAGCGATGAGCAAATTGTCGAAGGCCAGGAATCTAAAATTAAACCCTCGTCACTCTATCTTTTATTATCTTCGGCAAAAAAGCATTTATCTGTCAGACATAACTCTAAACTATATATTGATACTGAAGGCGCATTGTTAATTCCCGATGCCAAATCCGGCCACTATCAACTTGAAATCAATGGTAATGAACCGGATGAATATACGCTTTCACTTTTGCAAAACGCTGGTGATCAAGATTATTGGGAAACGATTACATCTGCGTTTAACCAGACATTTGAATTTGACTTTGACAGCCAAAAAATCAAACCATTTCTCTTAACCCAAGAGAATCCTGCTGCAATATTTGATGATATTTTAAGTGAATTGTCTAAATTATCTAAAGAAAATCCTGATGCTGTCAATATCTATAAAAAAGCGCTGGATGCTAAAAAAACATTTCAAAAAAATAACCAAATTCAACTTAAATCACAGCTCGATCAAATTCATCAAATGCTATTTAATCTCATCAAAAAACAACCGACTAATCAATATAATAGATATTTTGAATTAATTACTAAATTTGAAAATCTGTATCAATCGGTTCTTACTAAGAGTGTGAATAGTTTATGCGGCATCAACTCTTGTCTTTTTAATTTGATTAAGGTCAAAAAAATGTTTACCAATTGTGAAGCATCAAAGAAATCTGCTCTCTTTTGCCAGGAAGCAGAAGAAAAAATGAATCTTCTAACCAAAATTGATACCAAGAAAAGTCCGTTATTAATCCAGATTATGAATCGGTCAATCGAGCAATTGTTAAAACTGGCCGGTAGCAAAATATAACTTAAAATTTTGATCCAGTAACTATTATAAAGTTTGTTTTTTGAATGACTTTAATTTAAAGAAATATAGTAAATACTGGTTGACATAAATTTTTATTTATGTCACACTGATATTAATTGCACTTAGACGTGCTTGGGAATCTCAATTATGTTGGTCAAACTTAGGTTTGAATTAAGTTCTAGAGCTTATTAATCAGCCGATATTTTATCGGCTGATTTTTTTTATAGGGCTAGAACACCTAACCTACGCCGTTTTTTGGCAAGATTATTAACCTATTGCTTCTGATGAAAGGAGGTGAAAATAAATGAACAGAAAAATATTCGTGAGTTTATTTTCTATTGCTGTTATGGCTGTGATGGTAGGTGCCGTCACTTATGCATACTTTAGTGATAGTGGGACATCAAGTGGTAATGTATTTTCTACCGGGACTCTAGATTTAAGATTGTCAGATTCTGATCAAAGTGTTCAAGATAGTGTTAGTGCCAGTTTTGGAAGTACTACACTGGTACCTGGAAGTTGTACTAGTGTTCAAACACTTAATCTACGAAACAGTGGTACAGTCAATGCCAATCATGTCGAAGTCACATTGGATAACACTGCATCAGATCCAAACATGGCAAAATATTTGAGAATCGCCAGTCTAACTTATGATGGTGTCAATGTACTTGGACAAATAACCTTTGATAACGGAAATGGATTTACCGATTTGGAAGATTGGGATCTTGATACTACCGCTCTAGATAATTTAGCGTTAACAAATCTCAATACTAATCACGCCTTAGATCTTAATGTATGTCTGGATTCGTCAGCAGGTAATGATTTACAAGGCGATAATGTTACGGCAACATTTACAACAACCTTGAATCAAGATTCAAGTCAATAATTTTTTTTATTTAGGGGGGATGAAGTTCATCCCCCCAGGGTTATGGGATTAGATCGAACATCGTTATTACTATGAAAAAAATAATTAAATTAAGTTTTCAAACAACAATTTTTGTACTTTTTGTCATGACGGCGGCAGTTCTGATCACTGCTAAGACTGACAAAGTCTTCGGAATTCAATCGTTTATCGTCGCCTCGGGAAGTATGGAACCTACAATTCCTGTCGGAAGCGTCGTCTTTACTCAGAAAATGGCCAGTTACAAAAAAGGAGATGTCATTGCTTTTAAACAGGGCGATGTATCAGTGACTCACCGCATCGTCAAAGTGACAAAAAATAATAGCACTATCAATTATCAAACCAAAGGCGATGCCAATAAAACTGCAGATCAAAATAAGGTTTCAGGTAAAGAGATAATCGGAAAGCAATTTGCATTTATTCCGCAATTGGGTAAATTTATGGTCTTTGCAAAGACCTTGCCGGGATTCATAATCTTTGTCATCATCCCGTCGCTTTTTTTTATCTCATTTGAGATGGCTACCGTATTAAGGGAGCTAGATAAACGAAATTTTGTATTGCCTGATCATATGGAAGATCTAAAAAAAATAAATCTTTATCAATATGTCCGTTACGAACCATATTTTAGAAATGGATAAATGAACAGAAAAATATTATTTTTAATTTTTTTAGTCGCTGCCTTTGGCATCATCGCTGCCAAATTTATATTTTCTTTTTTTACTGATACTGCTGTCTCAAGTTCAAATACATTTGCAGCAGCTGCAGAATTCCCGACTCCGATACCGACTACCACTCCGACGCCGGGACCGACATCAACTCCGGGACCGACATCAACACCAGGCGTCACTCCAACACCAGGAATCAATGCTGGAGATGTAGTGATAAATGAAATTAATTGGAGTAGTGCTGCTGATGAATGGATAGAACTAAGAAACACCACCTCTCACCCCATTGATATTTCTAATTGGGTCATCTTAAATGGAGGGACTGGTGGTAGTTCTGTCACAATTAATTCTTTCACAATCCCTGCAAACGGATTATTCTTAATGTCTAATAAAGATAAAAGTCAATCAGATATTAATATCGATCCAGATGAGGTCGACAGCGGTATCAGCTTTGTCGACAGCGGAGAACAGTTGACGTTGCAAACCAATACAGCTACAACAATTGATATAGCAAATGGAATGGGAGATTGGTTCTTTGGCACAAATAACGCTCCAAAAAAATCTATGGAAAGAAAGGATTCACCAGGCGATGGAACTGTTGGTTCTAATTGGCAGCATGCAACGACTCATACTAATATGGACAATAACGGAACTAATGATCCTTATGGCACACCAAAAGCAGTAAATGGAAGTTAATTTCGATTAGTTTGTCATCGCGAGGCCGAAGGCCGTGGCGATCTCGTCAAATGTTTTAGATTTGACTAGATTGCTTCGTCCAAATACCAGACGGCTCTGGACCTCGCAATGACATTAAGTATGAAAAATAGAATTATTAGAATAACAATAGGTTTTTTGCTTTTAAGCGGACTGATATTTTTCAATAAGGACAAATTTGATTTTTTAAAACCATCCATTGTCGAGGCAGTTGGGGACTTAGTCATCAGCTGGGGAGTAGCAGAAGGTAATCCCATATTCAATGTATCAAATATGGCACCGGGACAAAGTGAGCAGCGACAGGTTTCAGTCCAAAATAATGCATCGACGAGTAGACAAGTCGCTATCCGTGGATTAAAAAAGACAGAAACCGGAGGTTTGGCTCAAGCTTTTACAATTGTAATTAATGATGGCACAAATGATCTATATGGCGGTACAAGTCCGACAGGTCCAAAGACTATTCAGCAATTTTTTGATGAAAGTGCTTTTGCCAATGGAATTCCTCTCTCAACTTTAGTTTCAGGCGCGACAGTGAATTATAAGATCACGGCAAAGTTCAAAGAGGAATCAGGTAATGAATATCAAAATAAGCAACTTATATTTGATCTGAAAATCGGTATTAATGTCGATATGCCTCCGGAATGTCTGACAATGGTATTTGACAATGTAATATATGGGACTGAGAAAAAGGATAACTTAAGGGGAGGCCCGGGGACAAACTTAATCATTGGACTTGGAGGTAATGATTTAATTAATGGCGGGAGCGGTAAAGACTGCATCTTGGGTGGTAATGGCACTGATATTATTTTTGGCAATGAAAATGATGATGTCATCGATGGCGGAGCCAATAACGATATTTTATATGGCGGTGTCGGAAACGATGTCATCTATGGCGGGCTGGGCATCGACACAATAAGAGGCGATGATGGTAATGATAAATTATATGGAGACGCGGCCGCAGATACGATAAATGGATGTAATGGTGATGATACAATCTATGGCGGAATCGGCGATGATTATATTACCGGAGATATGGGAAATGACACTATCTATGGTGAAGGAGGCAATGACAGGCTTTACGGAAATCCGAATAATGATTATTTGGATGGCGGAATCGGCAGTAATATCACTCATGGAGGAACAGAAATTGATACCTGCCTAAACGGAACAAAAATCCAGTGTGAGCTGTAGATATATTGTCATTGCGAGGATCCGCTAACCAGCGGAGACGAAGCAATCGCATCAAATATATAATTAATTTATTCATACCTACTCACCTCGTGAGGTAAGTGTATAAAACAACGTTACAGAATTCTATACCTTGTACTTCTACCCATGCCAATCCTCTCCGTTTTTTTAAGCTTGAGTAGTTTTTTAAGAGCTTGATTGACAGTCGGACGGGCAATTTCTGTTTTTTTAGTTATATCTGAAGGAGTTGCTTCTTTGGCTTTTTCCAGATACTCTAAAACAGCCAGTTGCTTTTCGGATAAAGTTTTTTCCACGTTATCTGCAGCCAAAAGATTAACTGCTTCTTTAGATTGTTCCAAAATAATATTCAGGAAAAAAGTTAGCCACGGTACAATATCCGGCTTTTCCGATTTAAAAGTATTTTGTGCTTTTCTCAACGAGACATAGTATTCCTGTTTTTTTTCTTCAACTAATCTTTCATGTGAAACATATGGCATATATAGATATCCTGCCTGTAACATAAATAAATTAGTCAGTATTCTTGATAGTCTCCCATTACCATCACGAAAAGGATGAACTTTTAGGAATTCGACCACGAAATTGCCAATTACCAACAAACAATGATAATTTTTATTCTTTAGCGCTTCAGTGGTCCATTCAACCAATTCCTGCATCTCAATAGGAGTCAAGTAGACCGGAGTCGTGTCAAAAATGGTACCAACGATATTTCCCTTCGCGTCTACCATTTGTACTTTATTTTCTGTAATCTTGTATTGGCCACGATGAAAAGTGTCCTTATCAACATACTTTAATATCTCTTGATGAAAATGTTTGATCGTACCTTCATTGATCTTTATTGACTGCCAGGAATCGAAAACTTTCTTTAATAGCTCATAGTAACCTTTCACTTCCTGGGCATCACGGTCCTTGAATTTCTGCACGGAAATACCTTTCATTAAATCTTCCACTTCTGTATCGCTTAATTTTGCTCCTTCTATGCGAGTAGAAGCGCCGGTTGAGGTGATAAGCACTGATTGTTTAAGCCTACCTAATATTTGAGGATGAAGATTGACACCGGCCGTCCAACGGCCTTTCAGTTCGTCAATCGAGGCAATGAGCGTGAGAATGTTGGCCGGTAGTGATTCAAGCCTCGTATCAAATTTAGATATATTAACCATAATTTATATTAAATTGACTATATAAGATTGTATTAGATTATATAAGATTAAAAAACATTTTTCAACTATGAGAATTGATAACTCTAAGCACCTTAGAGGTGAGAACATAAGTGAGAACAAATGAAATTTGACACTTCGGGTCGGATTTATTTCATTAATTTGATGAAATCGCCCGGAGTAATAATAACGATTTTCTTTACAAATTTTGCGACTTCATTTGTTAAGAAATGTTTTCTATCCAATGTAACTAAATATTGACAGGGACTCTGAATGGCTGCAGCGAGAATTGGAGCATCTTTATTGTAAATAACTTTTTCACATAGCTCTATTAATTCCGGTAAGGGTTCATCAATTACTCCCAATTTAGCGTATTGTAAATAAATTTTAAAAATTTTCTTATGATCATCTTTTAATTTAAAATTAATATTCTTTTTTGCCTCTCCAATTACATCCCTCGAGATATAACCTTTTATTAATCCTTTTCTACTTAATCCAAGAAGATATGCAGAAGCTCCCTTAGTTGACACACATGCAGCAACTAAAACTGAAGAATCAATAAATACTGATTTCATATCAAATCTGACCAAATAGACTGTGCTTCTATAGCTTTATTTTTAGGGAGTTTATCTTCTTCAAGTATTTTTTTAAATTCTTTATCGTCATAAACTTCATAATCAACAGTATCTCTCGCTTCAATAATCAATCGCTTTCCTACTTTTTTGATTCTTGCTACTTCACCTTCTTTAATACCTAAGGCATCGCGAAATGATTTTGGAATTGTGACCATGCCTTTTGATAATATTTTAACCCATTCTGTTTGAGTTTGACTTGTGGTAACCATAGTTTGAAATGTCAACTTATTAACTTTCAATATTATAGATAAAAAGTTAACTTTATTCAATAGAAATAGTTAAAATATTGTTGATTTGGTGTTTAATGAGGTAGTTATCGTGCAAAAATAGCTCAATGGATTACCTCTACAAATGGGGGAACTTTTTCTCTTTTCTCCGCCTTTTTAACCTCTTTTATGAAAACCTGTCTTTTTTGTTTAGATGTTTTCATTTTTTCGCAAATGCCTTTGTGATTTCATCATTTGTAAAACCAAGTCGTTTAAGTTGAGTTAGATAACCTGATACAGTTGGCGGAAAATACTGCTTTCTACCATGAACTACTTCTATAAATGGTCGCAATCCATCTGGTACTATTTTACTACTCGGTACATTATATTTTTGATGACTTGTTCCACACTGCTTTTCAGGAGTAAATCCTAAATTGGTTAATGCTTTACACAGTTGTACTGTTCCAAATGTTATTCTCATGAAAACAAATACTTTCCAATAGAATCAGGAGTAGAATAGATGAGTAGCCTCTTTATATTTTCAAATTCTTTATCTTTATTTTCTTTTAAATAACGAATTTTACCTTGATATTCTTTTGGAACTTCAAATAAATCATAAATAAGATCATTAATCATTTCTTCAAGCTCCAATTCAGTATCAGCCTCTGTGAATACATCATACTCACTTAGTTTAGCAAAATAACCACTTCCGTCCTTATGACGCATAATATTTACTTTGATTGTTTTTGGAAGATAAGGAAATTGAGCGATTTTCATAATTTTAAGAGCTTTGTAACAATCTAATTGTATCAAATATAATGAATGATAACAAGCTATAACAATATCTAATATTATGCACTTTGCATCAGACGCAAGTCAATAGGCATTTTGTATTTCTAACAAAATTAAACTAATAATATCTACTGCGGTATGTTATTGTATAGAAAATGATTCTTTCGACTTGTCATTGCGAGGAACGGAGTGACGAAGCAATCTAATCAATTTGAAGACCTAATTTTGAAGGAAAGAGGAGGGGGTGGGTGCCCGGTTTGGATGAAACCGGATGAATTGTGCCGCGCATGCTAAACGCGCGGCTATTCTA
>MFZK01000006.1:0-33740 GCA_001789395.1 Candidatus Roizmanbacteria bacterium RIFCSPHIGHO2_02_FULL_37_13b
CCAAGCAGCATTTTATATGCTGAATATAAGAGGATTAAAAACAACGATTCGAAAAATATTTTTCAAGATATAATACTCATCATGAACAATTGGCAATATTTTTGACATGACACTAACAAACTTTTACACAAAAGACCTTGTTGCAGAAAAATATAGAGATAATATTGGCCATTATACTTATGGTAATCCGAGCATCTTTGATTGGAACGAGGGAGCAATTCTTAAAATAGGAAAATTTTGCTCTTTCGCTGAAGATGTAACCATTTTTCTCGGAGGAGAACATCACACGGACTGGATAACTACCTATCCTTTTCCTGCATTATACCAAATATGGCCAGAAGCGAAAGATGTTAAAGGACATCCTAAAACAAAGGGAGACGTCATCATTGGCAATGACGTTTGGATTGGTTATGGAGCTACGATTCTTTCTGGTATAACAATTGGCAACGGTGCTGTCATTGGAGCGCGGTCTGTTGTCACTCATAATGTCGCAGACTACACGATGGTTGCAGGAAATCCAGCAAGGATTATTAAAAAAAGATTTGATGATAAAACGATTCAAAGACTGAATCTTACGAAATGGTGGAATTGGCCAACCGAAAAAATTAGAAATAATCTAAATAATTTGTGTAGCTCACATATTAATAAATTAATAGTATAGATTTTCTATGAAACAATGGCAATATTTTGATCCAAAATTTGAGTATGAAAAGATTTTTCCCGATCTTAACTGGCCTTGGGCCGGGCATAAATATTTTATTTATGACTTTATTAGGAATCTCAAACCTAAAGTCATTGTGGAGCTTGGAACTCATAAGGGAACATCTTTTTTTTCCATGTGCCAGGCTGTCAAAGATGACAAATTAAACTCCAAGCTTTATGCTGTTGATACCTGGAAGGGTGATAAGCACTCGGGTTTTTATAATGAATCGGTGTTCGAACTGGTTAACCAAATAAAAAACGAATACTATGCTAAAGAACAAATCTTTTTATTAAAAACAACTTTTGATAAAGCGATAAATGACTTTGCCGATAATTCAATTGAATTACTTCATATTGACGGAATGCACACTTACAAAGCCGTCAAACATGATTTCGATAATTGGTTTGATAAAGTTAAAAAGAATGGAATTATTATTCTGCATGACTCGAATGAAAAGGAAAAAGACTTTGGCGTCTATAAGCTTTGGAACGAACTTAAAAAGAAGTATCATTCAATAGAATTTTATCACTCACATGGCCTTGGGGTTATGTTTGTATCCAGATTTCCATCACCAGATATCGCTATATTTGAATCAATCTGGCAACGTTATTACCCAGTTCTTCACGAAAATTACGCTATTAAACACGAGAGTAAAATTTATACAAATAAAATAACTAAACTTCAATCAGAAAAAGAACAAATAGATGCTCAATTAAATGATGCTTATCAAAACATCAAAGTATTAGATCAACATATCAATAACCTAGAATCGATACTTAACAACATTAAATCTGCAAAAGTCTTTAAAATCTGGCAAGCTTACAATCGTATTAAAAGAAGAATTTTATGACTATAAGTAACCAATTGAGATATAGCTTTAAAAAGGTCTTAATCAAAATATTCAATTTTCCTGCGCATCGAATTAATAAGAATTATCAACAATGGCTGAAGACCCCCCTTCGACCAGCCGTCGCTAAAGCTAAGGCCGGCAAGCAAGGCTTCGGAGGAGCAGGCCATGTAATCTCGATTATTGTCCCTGTTTTTAACACACCTGATGATTTTCTTAGACAATGCATTGAGTCTGTAATCAATCAGACGTATGAGAATTGGGAGCTAATTCTGGTTGATGATGCATCTATCTTACCGTCCGTAAAAAATACTGTTCGTGAATATACTAAAAAAGATAAGAGAGTCAAATATTTATTCAGACAAGAAAATGGAAATATCTGCCAAGCATCTAACGACGGTTTAGCAGTAGCTAAAGGTGAATATATTGGTTTCTTGGATCATGATGATTTGCTATGGCCAAATGCTTTATATGAAGTCATTAAAATACTAAATCAAAAACCTCATGTTCAATTTATTTATACTGATGAGGATAAGATAGAAGAAAATACCGGCAAGCACGTCGACCCATTCTTTAAACCTGACTGGAGTCCTGAACTATTGCGATCAGTCAACTATATCAACCATTTCACCGTTATCAAAAAAGAGCTTATAAGTAAAACGGGCAATTTCCGAGTCGGATATGAAGGTGCTCAAGACTGGGATTTATATCTTCGAGTCATTCAACTACTTGAAAAGACAGGATTTTGCCATCCTCTAAACCCCAAAAATCCTATTCAACATATTTCAAAAATTCTCTATAGTTGGCGAAAATCTAGAAGTTCAACAGCCTCGAGGTCTGGAGCGAAAGACAAACAACATGCTTACATTAATCAAAAAAAGGTACTTGAGGATGATATAAAAGTCAGAAATTGCAATGGTGAAGTCACACCGACAAAATATCTCGGCATCTGGAATGTCAAATATAAAATAAAAGGAAATCCTCTTGTATCAATCATTATTCCCACAAAAGATCAATATCCATATATTTCAAAATGTCTTGAATCATTAATAGATAAATCCGTCTATCGAAATTATGAACTGGTCATCGTCGATACCGGATCAAGTGATAAACGGGTGTGGCAGTTATATGAAAACATTAAACGAAAACACGAAAAAACGAAAATGTTGAGATGGAATGGTGAATTTAATTTTTCAGAAGTCTGCAATTATGGCGTGAAAAAAGCTCATGGTGATTATTTGCTACTGCTAAATAACGATACTGAAATAATAGAACCTAAATGGATTGATTATCTACTTGGTTTTGCTCAACAACTATTGGTTGGGGCTGTTGGTGCAAAACTTCTCTATCCTAACGGAAGAATTCAGCACGCCGGGATTATCTTTGATCCAAAAAACAAAATTAATGGTCTAACTCTACCCGACCATGCATACAAGTGTCGGTTCAATAATATTGATTATGGTTTAGATAATCCCAGGCTTTATTCAATGAATAATTACCTTGCTGTTACCGGAGCATGTTTGATGATAGACCGAAAAAAGTATACTAACGTTGGTGGATTTGATGGACAATTCCAAATAGCTTTCAACGATGTTGATTTATGTCTTAGATTGTTCAAAAAAGGCTACTTTAATGTTTGTATCCCTGATCCGATTTTAATTCACCATGAATCCGTATCGGTAAAAAAACTTGCAGATTCTTCACGTAATAGTAAGTTTTTTGAAAAAGAATTGTCAATACTACATAACAAATGGCAAAACAACATCAATAACGACCCGTTTACATCTCATAATTATTGGAAAATTTATCATCTATGATTAAAACAAAAAAAAGAAAATCTGATCCAAAAGTAGAAAAATTAAAATTAGAATTGAAAATCGTCTCCAGCGAAAAAAAACAGCTGGAAACAATTCTAAAAAATATTTTTTCTGCAAAAACGTTTAAGGCATGGCAGTTTTATTGCCATAACAGGGATTCTTTTTTAAAAAAAATCAGATCGCCACATAAAATTAAAAAAATAATTCGTCATCTCTACTATTTATTGTCACAAACGACGAGGATGCTCATTAATGGTGATAAAAAATTATATTTTGTGGATGTTAAACCTTTTCAAATTAAACAAATTAATTCAAGAGTGTCAGTTATTATTCCGACTTTTAATGCTGGAAAAGACTTTAAGGATAATCTTCTTAGCATAAATAAACAACAAAGAATTTATGAAATTGAAATAATTATTGTAGATAATAATTCAAGCGATCAAACTGTTAAAACAGCGCTTTCACTCGGCTGTACAATTATGAAAATCAATAACTTTTCTCATAGCAGAAGTAGAAATCTTGGGGCAAAAAGTGCTACCGGAGATTATATTATTTTCACGGTCCAAGATGCAAATTTTAAAGATTCTTTAGCTTTTTGTAAGCTTTTAAATTTTATTAAAAGTAATAAATTAGCAGCTGCTTCAGGACAACAAATTCCAAATAACTACGCAGATAATTTTTCGAAATGGCAGATGCAACGACATTATGATTTTATGAATCCTAAAAGACAAAATATTATTATTAAAGGAGCTGAATTATCTAAACAGATGTTTTTACTTGATTTTTTTGAAAAGAGAAAGCTCATGCTAATTGATGATGTGTTTTCCTGTTTTAATGCTCAAATTTTCAAAAAATATTATTTTTCAGAAGCAAATAGATTTGCGGAAGATATTGAATTAACCATTAAATTATTAAAGGATAAATTTGATTTTGGAGTAACTCCATATAGTCAAGTATTACACTCACATAATCGCGATTCTATTTATTATTTTAAACGAACTTTTGTTGATATTTGTTCTCTTAATTCTATTTTTAAAGAATCGCTGAATAGAATTAATTCTCATTTAATTGAAAATATTAACTTAATATTAAATTTAATGATTGCTATAGAATTATCCTTAAAGGATGATGACAAATTATCTCCTAAAAATTTTAAGAGCTATTTACTAAAAAAAAATATAGCTGATAAATATAATCAATCATTATTTTATTCATACTTTTACAAAATATTAAAAAACATTAAATTTGATCTAAATATATACACGAATAAATTCTCTTATTCACTATTAACTAATGAAATCATTTCTTGTTGGAAAGATTATTTATCTTTCTTAAAAAAAAGCCAGTCTTATACAAAATCAAATCATAAAGCTGATTTTTTAAAAATTTCAGCTATAGTTTTAGCCGGTTATCTTGGTGAAATTGTTAATAAAATAACCGATAAGAAGATAAAACGAACGTTTGATTTACTTTCAGAATCAATTTAATCAGACTATGAAAATACTTATTGTTGTCCATACTTTTTTACCAAAATTTTTAGCCGGAACTGAAATTTATACATATGAATTAACTCAAGCGCTAAAAAAAAGGAATCTAGAAGTTAGAATTTTATACACAAACCCATTAGGGCAAGCTTACAGTCTAAAAAAATTAGTTTTCAACAAAATTGTTTGCTACGAAGTACAAAAAGATATCAGAAAAGTTTACCATTTTAAAGAATCCTATCAAGATGAAAGAGTGGAAAATTTCTTCCTTGATGTTTTAGCCGATTATAAACCAGATCTTATTCACTACCAACATTTGATGTTTCTATCAACAAACATGGTTAGAATTGCTTTGAAGAGAAATATTTGTCAAGTTATTTCTGTCCATGATTTTTGGCTTCAGTGCTTGACGCATAAGAGAATCACCACGGATAACGAATTATGCGTCAATCCAACAATAAAAAAATGTGCAAAATGCCAATCACATCTTATCAATCGATATCTCTCGCTTGAATCTACATCTAAACCATTTCTTTTAACTACAATAGATAAAACCAAATATAAAATTAAACGTTCGGCGGATTATTATTTTAAGAGACAGGAGCTAATGAAGGAAATAACAGATCGAATTGATGAATTTAAAGATATTTTGAGAATGGTTGATGCAGTGACCTATCCTACAAAATTCTTGCAGAAAGAGTTGTTTCTATGGCAGTTAAAAGGGAAACGCAATATTATTTCAACTGATGGAATACAGGATGAATATTTCAAAAATTTTAAGAAAATTAAGTCAAAAAAAATCAGATTTGGCTTTATTGGAAGCATTGTCCCGGCTAAAGGATTAATTATTTTAGTTCAAGCCTGGGAAAAACTTAATAACAAAAAGGCTATTCTTAAAATTTATGGTAATTTCTTAGACGATCCTGATTATGCAAAAAAAATAACAAAAATAATTAATCAATGTAATAATATCGAGCTTATGGGGACCTTTGATCAGGATAAAATAGCTGACGCGTTCAAACAACTTGATGTTTTGATTGTTCCATCGACTTGGTATGAAAATGCGCCGCTTGTTATTCGAGATGCCTTTCTCGCCCAAATTCCGGTCATTGGAACCGATCTTGGGGGAATATCTGAACTAATAATAAATAATAAGAACGGTTTACTGTTTAATAACGAAAACGTTGATGATCTTTATGATAAAATCTCTTATCTTATCGATCATCCCAAAGAAATTACCAGAATGGGAAAAAATTGCCCAAAACAAAAAAATATGACTGAAAATGCGGAAGAAATGGAGCTGTTATACTGGTCGCTTCTAAAAGAAAAAAATAAATCATGAAGAAATCACGTTGCATAATATTTGGCGGCGGCGGATTTATCGGCAGTCACCTTGTAAAATCTTTAGTTAATAAAGGTTATTCAATTTATGTATTTACCTTAGGATCAAAGCATGAACAGAATAATCTGAAAAATGTCATTAAACATATAAATTTGATAAAAGGTGATTTCAATGACGCCAACTCACTAAGAAAATTTATTAAGCCAGGCGATATAATCTTCGATTTAGTTGCTTCTTCTGTCCCTTCATCCTCTTTTGCTTCGCCTGTTGATGAAATAAATAAACATATCTATCCTCATGTGAATCTCTTTGAGGTCGCCTTTCAAAAAAAAGTAAAAAAAATTATTTTTTTGTCATCCGGCGGTGGTGTTTATGGTGAAAAAAAGATTATGCCGATCAGTGAGCTTTCTTTAACAAAGCCAATATCACCCCACTCAATCGCCAAGTTAACCATTGAATATTATTTACAATATTTTAGCAGACTATACCGAATACCGATTTTAATTTATCGCGTCAGCAACGCCTATGGCCCACGACAGATACCAAAAGACGGATTTGGAATTATTCCAGCGATGTTTTTTAATATTCTAAGAAAAAAAAGGCCTATTCTATTTGATCATGGAAAAATTATCAGAGATTTTATTTATATTGATGATTTAACTGAAGCTATAGCAATGTCTTTTGATAAAAAAAATAAATTCGATGTCTATAACCTTGGCAGCAGCAAAGGAACCAGTTTGATTATGTTGTATAAAAAAATAAAAGAAATTACAAAATCTAACATTGAACCTTTATATCAACCGAAACGGTCATTTGATGTTGATAAAAACGTTTTGGATATTAGTCGCATATCACATGAATTTAATTGGACTCCAATGACAGATTTGAATACAGGGCTTCAAAATACGTGGAAATGGTTAAATAGCCAAAATTAATTAATTTTATTCTTACTTAAAGATATGTATACGGCTGGGATCAGTGTTAAAATCGTAATTATAAGTCCAATTTTAAAAGTCCACGGTTCATATTTAATGACAACTTGCATATTTTCTCCTTTTGGTAATTTAAACCCCCTGAAAGTCAAATTTGCCGGATCGATCTTACCTTTTTTTTCATTTATATATATCTCCCAACCCGGATAATAAGTATCTGACAGAAACCCATATTGATCCTTCGGGCTTGAATAGGTAAATGATATTTTCTGGTCGTTAAAGATAGTTTGACTGAGCTTGGTAAGCTCCGGATGATATTTCATAGCCTGACAATTTTTCGACTCTATTATTGCAGTCTGTTTGATATTATCTTTATTTTGCTTCATCAAATTAATGATATTTTCGAAGTTCTTTTCTTTGTTTGCTTCATCTTTTGCACACATTGTCTTTGAGATAAACCGCAAGCGCGGTAGAAAATCCTGATTCTCATATATTTTCATTTCTTTATCATAAATAAGTTTATACTTGTCAATCGTTCTATTTATCTCACTGTCCCATTCAAATCCACCCCAGCCGCTCCAATCAAACGCATTATTGCCTAAAGGATCGGTAATTAATTGAATAGTGAATTTGTAACTGTTGTTTTTGTCAGGAAATGGACCAAATTTCATCTCGAACCACTTCTGGTCTCCCGACTTAAAGCCGGCATTGATCATCCTTTCTTGACTATCAATCAACCGTTTGTTTATAAATATTTTAGCCGTTAGTTTAACTCCGTTACCTTTTTGATTACCAAATGAACCTTGGGCTGTAGCGGGATAAATATATAAATAACTTGCTCCTCTCGGCTTAACTAAAACAGCTTTAATATCATTGGGGGCATGCTCAAATAATACTGATCTTGATAGTCTATTTATGTCAAATGTCGCCTCGCCAACATATTGTTTCTTTGGATTTTGTCTTAAGATTTCTTTGAGATTCAGATTATCATTAAGTGCTGTTTCGATATTGTTATACGACAACAAATATTTTACCGACAGTAAACTAAAAAAATTATTATTGACGATATCTGCAGATTGCGTTGCCTGTTGTTCTTTGATTCCAGTAATTCGAAAAGCATCCGGCTCTGCATAAAAATTCTTAATAAAATAGAAGTATCTATCTATCCAAAGCGGTTCCAGTATCCGAATATCGCTTAAGTCATATACTGTGGCTAAATTAGGAACAAGAATATTATCAATACCAAGAATTCTAAATGAATGGTCATTGATGCTTTGTAAGTAACTTATAGCAGGTGGTTTCCTTAAGCTATCACGACGTTTTTGATCCCCATCTTTAGGTAAGTAGATATAAAATTCAACAAAAAGAATTATTAAAACTATAATTAAAATAATTTTTGTACGTTTTATTACCAATAAACAAAATGTAAGAAAAGTAATTAATATCACTGCATACAATATATTCGGTGCCAGACCAAATTTAGGATGATAAAATACATTATCTTTGATTATGTTCCAATAGTGATAATTAATAAAAAACAATAGCGCTATAAAGAAAAAATAATAAATTAAAACTACTCTAGTTCTTTTTTTAATGAAGTAATGCAGAAATAACATAGTTGAAGTTATCAAGGAAAAATTAATTAGGGTGGAACTATATTTAGTGAATTGAGTTTGGTAAAAAACTGGGAATTGTTCAAATACAAAAAAGTGGACTATACCGTAATTCTGAAAAAGAAGAATTATTGTCAATCCTAAAAAAAAGATAAAGAATTTAATTAGAGGATCCTTTTTGTTTCCTTTCCATATGTTAAAGATAAAAATCAATGACATTAAGAATAAATAAGAAATTGTAAAACCAATGTGGTTCCATCCTCTAACTAAGAAATCTAATTTATCTTGATAACTTAAAATAAAGTATCCAATGCCTCCAATAAGTTCTGGTAATATAAAAATGATAATGTTTTTCCATTCAATCCATTTTTGTACTCCCGCACCATGATGACTGCTTAATCCATTGAATACGAGTTCAAGACCGTGAAAATATAAAACTGCACTTAATAGCAAACCTCCTAAAATAATAACTCCTCCAACGACTAAAAAGAGGACTTTTTTCTTGTTAATATAAAATAAAGACAGAAAACAGACATATATAAAGGAGAAAAAAAGGATAAATATACTTGATTCAGGCATTCCACCTAGCATAGAAAGACCAAGTAGTAATGTTGAGATACCACTCCATTTTATCTTTTTTGTAAAATAAAAATTATTTATCGACCATCCAATAAAAGGAAGCACTAGATCAACATTGTGATGATTCATTGCTGGTAAATATATGAAATAGCCTGAAGAAAAAAAGGCAAGCGAACCAATTAAACAGATGAATCTATCTAATTTACAACTCCGTAGGAATAAATACATACCAAGTGACATTAACATATAGCGAAATAAGAAAAAAATATCCAGATAAAAAAAATTCCCCTGAGTGAGTTTAAAAAGCAAAGCAAAAGGAATGAGAGGAATAAAATATGCGCTTGTAATAAAATCTGCGGCCAAAGGCAAACCCGTCCCTATGTTTTGATCCCATATCGGGAAAAGACCGCTAAGATACTGTCGTATTGCACTAACCCAATTAGGAACATGAGCCCATATATATGCGCCAGGATCTAAAAGTGTAATGCAATAGGAATTGGGAGTCATAGGAGTTTGACCATAGGGAGGGTAATTACCCATAACACTAGGAGCACAGTCATAGCCAAAAGATTTACCAAAAAATACAGTCCAGTAATATAGTATTGGTAAAAAAAAAGCAATTAGAATATAAAATGTTTCTTTTTTTGATATATTTTGAAGTGTTTTTTTCATCGGTAAACAGCGATAATTACCAACTCAATTATACATAATTTTTGTTATAATAATTAACTAATTATTAAAATCTAGTATTAATATACAAGTTTATTAATTTATGAAGCATAAATGATCTCCGATAAACATATCTCCCTAATACTTCCCTGCTTAAATGAGGAAAAAGGTTTAAATAAAATCTTGAAGAGGTTGCCAAAGTGTGTAAATGAAGTAATTATTATCGACGGAAACTCGGCAGATAAGTCGGTCCAAATTGCGAGAAAATACAAAGCTAAAGTAATTATTGAAAAAAAACGTGGCTATGGTTTAGCTTTACGCACCGGCTTTGAAATCGCTTCAAATTCCATAATCGCTACTCTTGATGCTGATGCTACATATCCTATGGATGAAATCGAACCGATGTTCAATTTTCTAAAGAAAAATAATGTTGATTTCTTAGTTGCTTGTCGATTCCCCTTAATAAATAGATCATCAATGGCTGTCAAGAATTTTTTTGGCAATTTATTATTTTCTGCTTTAATTTCTTTGTTTTTTAATATGCAGGTTACCGATGTGTGTTCCGGTATGTGGCTTATGAAAAAAGAAACTTGGGATAAAATTAAAAACAAAATTTACGATCAAAAGTGGTTTTTTTCAAATGAGATAAAAATTGAAGCACTATTAACTAAAAATACAAAATATGAAGAATATTGGATCGAACTTAAAGAACGCATGGGTGAAACGAAAGCAGGTAATCCTTGGATTTCGGGCCTCCGAATACTTGGACATATCATAATCAAGCGACTTACAACCTATTGGCGAAAATGAAAAAATTATCTGTATCTATTATTGGGACGGGCTTGATAGGTCAAAAAAGAGCGGAAGCAATAATAAGAATTCAAGGCTTTAAACTATATTCTGCTTTTGATATTAATGAGACTGCATTAAAAACTTTCGTAAAAAAATATAATTGTATTCAGGCAAAAAACATTGAAGAGATAATCGATGTTAAAACAATAGATTTGGTTATTTTAGCTATTCCTCACCAATATGCAGCTGAGATTGCCCCGAAAATAATTAAATATAAGAATTTACTTTTAGAAAAACCAGTCGGACGAAATTTAAAAGAAACAACACGAATTGTTGGAAACGTAGAAAAATACCATCATTTATTATTTGCTGGTTTTAATTGCCATTATTATCCACACATTAAACTATTAATTGACTATATCGAACAAAATAAGTTAGGACAAATTATCTCATCATCGTTTAATCTTGGACATGCATCTTATCCTGGTTATGAAAAAACATGGAAAATGAATAAGGAACTTTGTGGTGGTGGAGTCATCCTTGACCCAGGAATTCATATGATTGATTTAATGATCAGCATTTTTGACGTTCCTTCAAGTGTTGATCTCTCAACTAATTCACTTGGTTGGCAAATGGCAGTTGAAGATGAAGCATTTTTAATTTTTAAATTTAATAATGGATCAATATCCCAGCATCACTATAGTTTGAATTTAGCTCAAAATACTCTGTTTATTGAGGTTGTAGGATCAAAAGGGATTGTTAGAATCACTGGACGCGGCGGTAATTATGGAAATATGAAATTTGAATTTACACCTCGTTGGTTCTGGAAAACAAATCAAAAGATAGTCAAGGAAGATTTTGGGTCAGAAGATAATTCATTTTACGATGAAATGGTTGATATAAAAATAAAACTTCGCTCAAAAAAATTTGATTATGTGCAAGAGAATAATCGTTTCCTGAAAACAATGCAGTTAATTGATCAAATATATAACGGCCGTTAATTTTTCTCTGCAATTATTATAATCTGTGGACCTTTATCTGTCCAAGTCAGTTGATAAAGAATATAGAAAATATTTAAAACAATTTTTTTAGAAAAAGTAACATTATTCAACTTTGTACTATCTCCACTTAAAAATAAAGTTATTAACCAATCTTTAATATTCATAAAAGGCCAGCCAATTTTTTCCGCTTTTATGATTTTAAAATTGTATTTACGCAAAATATTGGCAATCTCATTCAATTCAAAGTGTTGAATATGGCCGAGCCTAATTTGATGAGGATTAATTTTACCTGAAGGAGTTGTGATAATAACTTTTGAATTTTTTTTAGTAATACTATTGATCAATAGAAAAACATTTTTCCAATTATGCAAATGTTCAATTACTTCACTGCATATAACAGCGTCGTACACTCCGGGCAACTTGGCATCTTGTTCCAGATTGCTTTGATAAACTTGTTTGGTAATTTTCCTTTTTCTTAAGATGTTTAACGCTTTTTCGGAGATATCAGCACCGTAAAGCTCTTTGTTAGAATATTTCTTGTTTATTTCAATAAGCAATTCTCCAGAGCCACATCCTAAATCAAGAATTTTATTATTTAACTTTATCTCGTTACAGATAATTTTTTTTCTAAGCCTCGTACCTGGATCTAGACGATTGGCGTTTTCGTTCTGCAACCACCATTTTTCATAATCTACTAAGTTAGTATTTAGTTTTTTGTATTTTTTTTTCATTGAAAATTATTTCTCCAATATTCAAGAACGTCTGACAATGCTTTGTCAATTGGACATTGGGACTTAAAACCAAGAGAATTAAGTCGTCCAGGGTTACCAACGATAATTGGATCATCAGATGGTCTTGCCTTATTTGGATCACGTTTGATAATTATTTTAGATTTTACCATATTTATCATATTTTCCAATATGTTTTCTAATTTTGTCTCGATGCCAGTACAAAGGTTATATATTGAATCCTCAGTTTTTTTTCTAGTGATTAAATCCATCGCGGCCACCGCATCTCTAACGTCTAAGAAATCCCTCGCGTGCGCAATATTTCCGACTAGTAAATATTTACTTTTACCCGTTTCAATATCTACAATACCACGTGCAAAATCGGATACAGCGTCTCCCTTTTTACCGGGACCAATTATAGCAAACGGCCTGATATGAACTATTTTTAAATTATACGCTTTTCTATATATTGAACATAATTGTCCTTGAGCTACTTTACTTACCGCATAGGGACTAGTCGGCAAAAGAAGAGAATCTTCGGAAAGACGTCTATTACTTTGAGCAGATTGACCGTATTCTGCTGAAGATCCAACTGATAAGAAAATTGCTTTTTTTCGTTCTATTTTCACTGCTTCAAGAAGATTTAAAGTACCATTAACATTGTTTTCTATTGTTTCTTGCGGATAAGTGAAAGAACGGGGAATATTACTTTGAGCGGCCAAGTGAAATATTCTATCAGGTTTGCTTTTTTTTATTATCGAACGAATTCCATCACAGTTCAAAATATTGCCATAATATCTGACAATCCCGTCTTTCGGGTTGTCCTTTCTATTTTTTGATATTCCAATGACAATATCACCTTTATTCAATAAATATTTAGATAACCATTTCCCGATAAATCCATCAACGCCTGTAATTAATGATTTCATCTTTCCAAATTAACCGTCCTGCCTGTTTTTGAAGCTTTATATATAGAATTTACAATTTCTAAAGCTTTTAAACCGTCTAATCCATTTCCTAAAGGCTCCGTTCTTGTTATTACGGCTTTGCTGAATTCCTTCCATTCACCTTCCCATGATCGATCAGCTCCTCTATATTCTATGGTGTTATAGGAAAATGGTCCGTTAGGATCATATTGATTAATTATGAGTTTTTCCGTTCCATACGCACCACCTAATCCTTTGACAGTTAATGATCCCTTTTCTCCATAGATCTCAAATTCGAATAGATTTATCCACTGCGTTAAACTAGAATGCAAACTTACAACTACACCATTTTTCATTTGCAATAGTCCAAATCCGTTATCTTCCAATGGGTTTATTTTCCAATAGTTAGTATTAATAAAACCGGTAATTGCCGAAACATCTCCAAAAAACCACCGGAATAAATCTACTAAATGTATCCCTTGTTCCATTAACTGACCTCCAGAAACAATGGTTGGATTTGAGCGCCATTCCTTTTCTAATCCTTCTCTTCCGGCAATTCCATAACGTCCCCTTCCAAATACTGGTTTACCAATTAAATTACTCTTAAATAAATTATATGCTTCAATAATTGCCGGATGATGACGATGATTAAAACCACATTTTAATATCCGCTTTGTTTTATTAGCAACTCTAATCATGTCTTGAGCTTCTTTTTCCGTTCTGGCTAATGGTTTTTCGCACAGAACATCCTTTCCATTTTTCATTGCAGTAATAGATATTTCTGCGTGAGTATTGGGGTATGTCAAAATAACTATTACATCCATATTTTTGTCTATAACAACGGATCGCCAATCATACCCATAATTCGCTCCGTATTGTTTAGCCAATAATTTAGCCTTCACAGATTTATTTCCAACTATCCATGCGATTTTGTAATCCTTATCATTAGCAATTGGACCTATCCTGCGTTCTGCTTGTAGCCCGGCTCCGATAATAGCAACTTTTTTCATAAAATTTTATCTTCGACCATAGCCTTCATAAATAAATCCAGATTTCTTAATAATTTCTGAATCAAGAAAATTTTTAGTATCAATTATTATCGGTTTTTTCATATTTTTGGCTAAGCTATTATAATTTAAATTCTTAAATTCCGGCCATTCTGTAACTAACAGTAATATATCTGATTTCTTTGCCAATTCATAAACATTTGCTACTTTTTTTATTATTTTTGAATAGGATCTAAATTCATTTTTGTCTACTTTAGGATCATAGGCTAAACATTGAGCACCTTTGTTAATAAATAAATTTATTAGTTTTATTGCCGAAGATCGTCTTAAGGTCGATGTACCGGGCTTATAGGTTAAACCCAAAAAACCAATGGTCTTGCCTTTGAGATTTCCTATTCTACGAATTGTTTTTAAGATAATTTGCTCAAATGTTGACTCGTTAATCGAAAAAATGCTTTTTAATAATTGTGCTTTATAGCGATATTGTCGCGAAAACTTAAGTAGTTGTTTAACATCTCGTGCTAATGTACCACCAGAAAATCCTAAGCCGGGCAATATTGGTGCCTGACCGATACGCTTATCGGCTTTCAACGCCTTACCAACAAGAAAAGCATCTGCCCCCAACTTTTCACATAAATGGGCAATTTCATTTCCAAAAGCAATAGAGGTTGCCAGATATGTGTTAAGTGCATGTTTAACCATTTCAGCGCTTGACTTATCCATCACAAATTTCTTGGTGTCAATAGACTGATATAGATCTAAAACTTTTCTTAAAACAACTGCGTTTTTACCACCAAAAACGAGCATGTCAGGGTGTATAAATCGTTCAATCGCTACTCCCAGCTTTAAGTTTTCTGGTATATAGACAACACCACTCTCCCATGACTTATTTAACTTTCGAATTAATACTTCAGCTTTTTCTGATGTCCCAAGCGGAATTTGGCTTGTAATAATAACCGGCGTATGACTTTTAAGATAAGGAGCAATCTTTTTTATTGCATTAATTACTGGAGAAATATCAACCTCGTCTTTTTCGTTAACCGGAGAATCATAAGCAATAATTACATATTCAACCAAACTAACATCTATTGCTTTTGAACTAAAATGTAATCGTTTCAATCTTGTGTGTTTTATTATTCTTTCTTCTAATCCTGGTTCATAGATCGGTGGTTTTCCCTTTTGAAGATCTGAAATTATTTTCTTATTAAAATCCAACCCAATTACTCTGATGCCAAGGTCAGCAAAACCAACGCAATTAATTAACCCTAGATGCCAAAGACCAATTACACAAATTGATTTCATATTATCATTCATCAAAATTATTAATAGATAATTGAAACTTTTCTTTGCCTAATAACCGCCTAACAGCTATTCTAACAGCTTGATCAGATGTTTTTTTTGCGAACCAGCCAAGTTTGTGGATTTTCTCGGTATTAAGGAGAACTGTCGGCTGATCCCCAGGCCAGCCACGAGCTGTCCCGGTAAAACGGTGTCTAACATTTTTTAATCCCATTTCGTCAATAATTATTTTTGCAATATTCATGATTTTTGATGTTGAGTCTGTTCCAAGATTAACAATAACAGGAAACGGACCACTATGAACTTTATTATATGTGTAAAGTATGCCATTAATACACTCCTCGACTAAAAAATAATTTTTTTCTCCGATACCCGTTCCAAGGATTTCAAGTTCTTGGGGATTCTTTCTTAGTTTATGAATAAAATCAAAAATGATTCCATGATTTGTTCTCTCTCCAATAACATTGCCAAATCTAAAAATCCAGGCCTGAATATTAAATAAATTACAATAGCTTGAAATAAAAGCTTCAGATGCAATTTTACCCGCGCCATATAAAGATAAAGGAATTAAAGGCCCAGACGATTCTTTAAATTTGCCTTTAACAGATTCTCCATAGATTGCTCCGGTTGAGGAAAAAAGAATTTCTTTAATATTGTTTTTTAACATTGCTTCAAGAACATTCCAGGTAGCGATAACATCATTATCCAAATCAATGCGATGTTTAGAGAATCCTGAAGGAATGTCGGTATTTGCTCCTAAATGCCATACAATATCATATCCATTCATCACTTTTGTTAGGGTTTTCAAATCTAATAAATCATGCTTAAAGAATTTGATTTTATTTTGTTTAATATAAGATTGAATATATTGATCTGTTGATAAACTTAGATTGTCATATACAGCTACTTTAGCACCAGAAGACACTAATAGATTTACTACATGACTACCAATAAACCCAGCTCCACCGGTAATAAACCATTTTTTATTTTTAATTTTCATATTAATTTATAAGAAGCGATTGAACCGTCTTTCTAACTGCTTGTTTTGATGAATATTGATACTTCCAACCGATTGAGGATAGTTTGCTATTTGTGAGACTGATTATAGGGACATCTCCTTTCCAACCTCTATCCCCCATAGAATGATTGATTTTAACCTGTTTTAAACACATTTCTTTAAGCACCATCCGAGCAATTTGATTAACGGTAATCGTTGAATCTGATGCTACGTTATAAATACTAATCCTGCTCTTATCTCTCATCCAAATGAGATCAATTGCATTAATTACATCAGTTATATATAGATATGATTTGTTTTGTTTACCGTTCCCAAGAATATCAAGTTTTGATGGATCTTTTTTTAGACGATTAATAAAATCATAAATAACTCCATGAGTAGCACGAGATCCAATAATATTCGCAGGACGAATCATCCAAGCTTGAAAATCATATAGATTAACAAATGAAGAAATCATTGCTTCAGCAGAAAGTTTTGTCGCTCCATACATCGAAATTGGTAAGAGCGGTCCATAATTTTCAGGTATTTTTTTTTTGCCGATATCGCCATAAACACCGCTACCGGAGGTATAAAATATTTTTTTTATACCCTTTTTTCTCATCACCTCAAGAATATTAAACGTTGCCTGAGTTGTATTTTTGAAATCTATTGACGGATCAATTGCACCTCGCATGATATCAGAATTTGCGGCCAAATGAAAAACCGTATCAATTTGCGAATCTAGCACGTTTAGCAGATCTTTATAATTTAGAAGGTCAGCTTTTATAAATTTGAATCTTGGATTTGTTAGATTGTGACTGATAAATTCTTTTTTACCCCAGCTTAGATTGTCAATAGCTGTCAGATGATATCCTTTTTTTAATAAAAAATCACCCAGATGCGATCCGATAAAACCAGCTCCTCCGGTAATTAAAACTTTTTTCATCCTTTTACAATAAATGTTGATTTTCTTTAAAATATTTAACTGTCTTTCTTATCGCCAATTCTATCGTCACTTTGGGCTTCCAACTTAATTTATTCAGTTTCTTTATGGATAACAGAACAAATTCATTATCTCCTTTCCAATTGCTACTCTTTCCTAACCATTTCTTTTTTACTTTTTTGTATCCGGCTGATTTAATTATTGTATCAACGATTTGATTTATAGTTAAAACTTGCGTGTGACCGATATTATATATATTAAATTGATCTTTGGATTTTTTTATCACGGTAAACATAGCGTCAATACCGTCCAATACATATACGGATGACTTTTTTGGCGTTCCGTCTGATAACAATATCAATTCTTTATTATTTTTCTTTAATTTTTTTAAGACATCGTAAATAATCCCATGAGTATAACGCTCACCCAATAAAGAGGCAAAGCGAAAAATATATGAAGTCATGCCATAATAAGACGCATAAGCGTTTATATAGTGTTCACAAGCTGCTTTAGTAGCACCATAAAGGGATGTTGGACAAAGCAGATGGTCTTCGGATGTCGGATGGACTTTTGCATCACCATAGACAGATGAAGTTGAGGAAAAAGCAATTTTTTTAATATTATTTTTATACATCGCCTCCAGAACATTTTGGGTCATTTCAAGATTTTCTCTGTGGTCTATACTATGATCACTAAAGCCTCTTTTTACATCAGCATGAGCTGCAATATGAAAAATAAAATCGACATCTTTCATCGATTGAGTCAATAATTTGAGGTCGTTCAGATCGGCTCTGATTAGTTTAAAATTCGGATTTTTTAAGTGATGTTTAATAAATAATTCACGTCCGGTAGAAAAATTGTCGTAGACAGTGACTAGATGTTTTTCTTTTATTAGACGGTCTACAATGTGACTTCCAATAAATCCTGCTCCACCAGTTACTAGGTATTTCATATTTTAACCCCCGAGGTTCTTATCTTTATTAATCTTGTCAAACCTCGGGGGTTCATTTATTGATAAGAACATTCTTATCTAATCCTGATTGCTGTAAAATTGAAAGAAGTGTTTTTCTTTTTAAATCTTTATTATGTAGTGGTAAAGTTACTCTTTTTGATCTGTCCGTATTATGTTTTAGTACAACATGACTTCCTCGTTGGTGGTGTATAAAGAAATTATTTTTTTTTAGAATTTGAAGCAGTTTACGCGGCTTTACCGCCGGTATTTTACTCATTAAGTAAAAGATAATTTTGATAGAGGTATCTCAACACTACTAACAACAAAATTCCCCTGAGAAAACGATATATCAGCATTGTCTTTGGCTAAACTTTCCAGATAAGCAGTAATTGCTTCGGTGATATTTTCTTTGGCTTTTTCAAAACAATCACCTTCAGAAATACAACCTGGAAGTGTAGGAACATGTGCTGTATATCCGCCTTCTTCAGCTTCCTCAAAAACAACATCATATTTTAAAATTTTTTCCTTAGTCTTTTGAATTTTCATAATATTTCATTATACATAAAACTTATGTAATTTGGAAGTGAGAAATAAAAAATATCTGATAATATATTATGTTGCATTATACTTGATTTATCTTAAATGTTATAAATATGAACCCTTTAGATTTATCCATTATCATCCCTGCCTACAACGAGGAAAAGAAGATTGCAACTGATATAGAGGAGGCATTCAAGTATCTAGGAAACTCTAAATATAAAGGAGAAGTCATTGTCTCGACTGACGGAGTAACTGATAATACCAATAATATCGTTGGGGATTTACAGAAAAAATACAAGAATCTGATACTGCTTACTGAAAAAAATAAAATAGGCAAAGGAGCAGCAATTAAAGCAGGGGTTTCTATCGCTAAAGGCAAATATATAATGTTTGCTGATGCCGGACTTTGTGTCCCTTTTAGATACATCAACGATGGCCTAAAAAAAATAAATGAAGGTTTTGACATGATCCTAGCCTCAAGAGCATTAAAAACCAGCAAAATTGAAAGAAAACAACCGCTCTACCGACAATTAGGCTCAAGAATATTTAGTCTTATTGTCAGATTTATCTTGGGAATCCCTAGACAAATTAAAGACACTCAATGTGGTTTTAAAATATATAATAATGCGGTGGCAAAGGACTTATTTCAACAACTCCAAACACAAGCAATGATGTTTGACATTGAACTTATTCTTAGAGCGAAAAAAAAAGGTTATAAAATAGCAGTTTTCCCTGTTGACTGGAAAAATGATGCAGATACAAAACTTAAGCCAGTATCAGGATCGATAAAAATTCTAAATGACTTATATAGAATCAAGATTGTCTATAAGTTGTAATGAACATAAAAACAAATGTCATCCCCGTGGAAACGGCGATCTATTAAATAGATTCCCGCCTTCGCGGGAATGACAAAAAGGTACGAGAATGATTTTTTTTAAGATTGCTTCGTCTCCTTCGATAAGCTCAGGATCCTCGCAATGACAGATCGAGAGGATTTTTTTTGCCTAAAAATAACAAGCTCGTTCCCAGAGGAAAAGATACTCCTTTCTCAATATGAAATATAATATTTAACACTCGACTTATGATCGGATTATTCTTCTTATCGCCTGAAGCAGCGACCGGATAGCTTTTTTTGGCAATTTTACTGATCCAAAATGCAATTGGAATTAAGAAAAAACCAAAGTATCTCACTTTTTCCGTCTGCAAATTTGTGGGAACGATTTTTTTAAAAGAATTAATTGAATAGCGCCTGAAATGCCCTAACTTATCATCATGAAAGCCAAAGAGATATTGCCCTGCAGGAACGGTAATTATGACCGAACCGTTTTGTTTAATAAAAGTCGTCAATTTCTCAAATGCAGTTTTATCATCTGCGATATGCTCCAACACATCTGTCGCGATTACAACATCATATTTGGTTTTATTTGTATATTTTTCGATACCGGCCACTTCGAATTGACAATTCTTTATTTTTAACTTACGAAGATTTTTATTTGCTAAATCAATATAATCTTGATCTAAATCAAAACCCGTGACATCATATCCATTTTGAGCTAGTGTTATTGACAACTCTCCAGATCCACAACCTGCAACTAATATTTTTTTTATTTTTTTTTCTTTTATCCAACCCAAAATGATTTCATACTTGGCATTTGCATAGGGGTCCTGGGAACGGATTAACAAATCGTTATATTGGTATTTGTTCATAACTTATTTTTCTACTCTTCGCAAGGTATAAATATCTTGGGACATTTTTTTTGGATTAAACTTTTCCCAATTGTCTTTATAATGAATAAATCTGCCGGTAATACCGTCTGATTTAGATGAAATTAGATAATCAATAAATTTTTTAAGTCTATCGACATCACCCCATTTTTTCGGTTTCTCGTCATATTTTTCATCTTTCCAAATATTTGTATTATGGGGCCCTGGAGAAATACAATTAATATCTAATTCGGGGTATTCTTGGGCTAAGGATTCAGTAAACCTCACGACAGCAGCTTTTGATGTTGAATAAGCAGTATGATAAGCGCGGGGATAAGCACTGCCACCACCGGAAAAATTGATGATTTTACCACGTTTTGATTTTAATAAATGTGGAATCGAATAAAAACACATTTGGACTGACCCAATAAGATTTATTTCAACGTTTTTTTTCCATTCTCTTAAATCATTATCTAAGAATTTACCGATCGGCCGTTGAGTCCCAACGCAATTTATCAAAACATCAATTGAATTTTTAAATTCTTTGAAGAATTTTATTACCGAGGCCAAATTTGAAACATCAACAGAATAAATTTTAATTTTGTTTTTTGATATTTTTTTTTGTAGAAATTTAAGTTTTTCTTTATCTCTACCCAATGCAATTATTGAGTGTTTTTTTGATAAACTTCCGGTTATTTCTTGTCCTATACCACCCGTTGCCCCTGTAATTAATATATTCATTGTTAAGATGTTATTTTTTCTGCATCTTAATCCACGCCTCGTCGAATTGCTGCATGGTTTCTATGGTCCGTTGACTAAAAAGCATCGCTTGTAAAACATCCGGAGATACGGTGACAATATGACCACCCGAAGCAAATGCCTCTCCGACCATAACTGCGGTTCTTATACTACCGACAATAAGACGAGGATTGTTATAATTACCTTCCTGCAGAAAAGATACAATAGCCTCAGTAATGCTTTTTGGATCTTTGTTAACCTCTGATTCTGAACCAACCCTCGGAAACTTGGCCATAAAATCAGATCGGCTTCGATAGTTGGCAAAATCCTCTATTGTTCTTCCCCAAAAAAGACTGACAAAAGAGGTCCTTTTGCAGTGACGGGCTGCTAAAATTGCTAGACTCATCTGTTCAAAAGTCATCATCAACGTGACATTCACGGCGATATTTAATTTCGCCAACTCATATATGACTGCCAAACTCTTGGTCGTATCCGGAATTAAGGGAACCTTAACGACAATATTTGAAGCTAAGCCATTCAATTTTTTTGCTTCAGTAACCATTTCTTTTTCGGAAGCAGAGCTGTCCGTCAACTCAACTGAAACAGGCATACCCTTCATTTCGAGGCAAATTGCTTTAATCACTTTGGCGTAATTGCTTTTACTAACACCATCTGCAAGCATAATAACCTGATTGGTCGTGACACCATCGATGACACCGGTCCGATTCCATTTCTTAATGGTGTCGAGGTCCGAACTGTCTATAAAGATTGATCTGTTGAATTGAGGCGTTGATTTTTTCATAAAATCGACTCAAGAATTATATAATTGTCATAATTTACTATATTAGGGTATATAATGTCAATGTTTATATATAGACGTTAGAAGGTGAGAACGTGTGAACGTTAACAGTAAAAGAATCGCTATTAATTTTTACTCACGTAATTATAATAGTTTTCATTACTAGTGAAAGCTATTGATAAATTGAGCGCGTTTTTTGTAGTTCTAAGGTGTAACAAGAATCATGAAGAGTAGATAACCTTTCCGTATTTTTTGATTTCTGCAATAAAAGGATGATATTTACTTTTCATATCCTTTGAAGTTAATGCAATCGACTCGATACGATCAGAAATTCCAATAGTCAATCTTGATAAATTCATCATCGCTTCTATTGGATCTTTCTCAAATTCGTTAGAAACGATCGCTAAATCAATGTCAGAATAATCGTGATATTTGTTCTTAGCAAATGATCCAAAAAGAATTACTTCTTGAGGTCTAATATTATTTTTGAGAAGTGTATTGACATATTCCTTTATTTCTCTGGAAATTCCCAATGCTTTTAAGTCAGTATTTTTTTTCATAATAGTTGTTTAAACTTTTTCATTAATTCTTGAGTTGCCTTTAAATATTTAGCCGTAAACGCGTTTGTTGCTTTTTTGTGTAATCTCTCTTTTAAGATATCGTAACGGGCTTCAACATTAAACGTTGTGATTTCTGCTAAATCTTTCTCATTTTCTTTATCTAACTTAATTTTTGACAAATTTGCAAGACGTACTAATTTATGAATAGGTGGCGGATAAGTATTATTCATTTTTAAAAATACAGCTTTTAGTGTTTTCTCTATAGCAAGATGACAAAAGAAAAGACACCCATCAAACCGTTTTAAATTAAATAATGCTTTTGCTGTCTTTAAATCTTCCGCAGCGCTTTCAAGCCATGCTTCCTGTAATTCTTTCCGTTCTTTTTCTTCCATGTAAGTTATTTTATACTATCAATCCGCTGATAACAACTGAAGCTAAATTTTGTATAATGTCAATAATTTACATAAAATGTTATAAAGTTAGAATGTTTACATGTTTTAAAAAAATGACAAAAGGAGTTTTTTTTGACCGTGACGGGATAATCAATCAAGTTATATATGATATGGTTTTAGGACGGATTTCTACTCCGCTTAATCCAAATCAAATAGTCTTAGTGCCTAAAATTGTTGATTTATTAAGGCTTACAAAACAAAAAGGGTACCTGAACATCATCGTCTCCAACCAGCCAATGATTGGCTTAAAAAGGATCTCTGAAGACGGGTTTGCAACCATCACTGATCGGGTCGTGAATTTATTAAAAAAAGAAAATGCAATCATAGATGATCAATTTTATTGTTTTCATCATCCCTACGCCCTAATTCCTAAATATAAAAAGAAATGCAGCTGCCGAAAACCAGGGATAGACTTGATCACACAAGCGCAAAAAAAACATGATATTGATTTGAAAAAGTCATGGTTTATCGGAGATGGTACCTTCGATATTATCGCGGGGCATAAATCCGGCTGTAAAACGATATTAGTCACGAACGTTGAGGAATCCGCATACTTACACGAATTTGAGAAGCGACTTGGAAAAGTAAAACCTGATTTTATTGTGAAAAATTTGGGAGAAATAAAACATTTTTTTGACCCCCGAGGTTCTTATCACATTGATTAAATCAAACCGAAAGGGGTTATATATCGTATGAAAGCAATAATCGTTGCCGGTGGACGGGGGGAGCGACTCCGGCCCTTAACCGATAAAATCCCCAAGCCACTTATCAAAATCGGTAATAAAAGTTTAATCGAGCATTCGATTGATCTATTAAAAACAAACGGAATAATTGATATCACTATTCTCCTCTGCTACCTTCCGGAAAAAATTGTTGAAGCCCTTGGTGACGGGAAAAAACTTGGCGTTAGGATTAATTATCTTTATGAAGATCCGAAAAAACCTTTAGGAACTGCCGGAAATATATATAAAGCACGTGAGTTTCTCGATCGTACGTTTATTGTCACTTATGCTGATATAATCCGGCAACTAGATTTAAAAAAAATGATTAAAAATCACAAAAAGAATAAAGCCATCGCTACGATTCATACCTACAAGCGTCATGGCCCGAATCCAAAGAGTATGATAATGTTTGATAAAAACGGATGCATCGAGCGGTTTGTTGAGCGACCTTTTTTAAAGCTTGATGCCCGTTTTCCTGACTCAGTGGGCTTGCTCCCCAGCCCTTCACGAACGGCTGGGTTGCGCACGTCCCAATTCGCGATAAAACGGACATCAAGCTTAACTCATTCTTACGTATGGGCAAATGGGTCTTTTTATATTTTTGAGCCGGAAATTTTTGACTACATTCCTAAAAACAAACCCTGCGATTTTGCCAAAGATGTTTTTCCAAGTTTGTTGAAAAACAAAAAAAGACTTTTTGCTTTCCCCTACTCTAAATTCTTTATAGATGTCGGAACTCACGAAAAATTAAAGAAGGCAAGAAAGACATCTTTTGGAGTTTAATTTTTACTACTTGACGAGCAGACATACGTACTATATACTGTACAATGTATGTTACAAATCATCAATATTTCACAGGCAAGAAGTAATTTATCAGCATTGGTACAACAGGTCGCACGGACAAAAAAACCAGTTGTGATTGTACAGGATAGTATTCCCTCTGTTGTGCTCTATCCTTACACTGATACAATTGACCAAAGTACATATGCTGAAAAACTTCTTACGATTACCGGAAATTGGATATCACTTAAAGAGCAAAAACAGATTAAAGCCGAAGTTGAAAATAGATTGAAAAAAAATGATGAAAAGCTTTCTTCTTGATACATCAATTCTCATCGATTTCTTACGGGTAAAGGATAAAAAACAAACACTTCTGTACAAACTTGCTAAAAAAAATTACACCTTTTTTATCTCCATAGTTACACACAGTGAGCTTTATGCAGGCAGAAACGTATGGAAAAATCAATACGCCAACAAAGAATTAGAGATACTCTTAACGGGCATAACAATATTGCCGTTGGATATAGAAATATCGCGTCTGGCAGGTAAAATTCGTACCAAACATCATATTGCTTTGATTGATGCAATCATTGCCGCAACAGCACTTCAAAACAAACTCTCCCTTGCCACTCTAAATGTAAAAGACTTCAAGAAGATTGACGCTTTAGAGTTGTTGAAAATTACCTAAATTCCAAAAGAAATAACAAATTTGGAAATTGGAATTATTAATTTTACGAATTTCTTGTATCTTGTCTCTTGAGATTTGTTCAATAAGGTTTTATAGATCGAAGTTGCGGGTGAAAAACAATACAATGCCAAACGACAGCTTGGAATGCTTCTGCATAGGGAGTGATTTTATCATCCGCGATCACAGGAATCAAAACACAGGCGTCCGCCACTTTTTTGGTATATCCACCGTCACGGCTGACAATTCCTAAAACTCCAGCTCCCTTTTCTTTAGCGTATTTTAAAGCTTCGACGATATTAGCACTAATATTTTTTTCTTTATTACCGCCACCGACGGAAAAAACCATCACCGCGTCTTTTTTAGACAATTGGCTGATTTTCAACCAATTGACAAATACACTATCCCAACCATCGTCATTAGTCCTGGCAGTAAGCTCACCGACATTATCTGTCGGGGCATAGCTTTCGATATGGCAAATTTTCCTAAAATCATTGACAGCATGAGAACAATTAGCCGCTCCCCCACCAACCCCTAGAAGAAATAGACGTCCTTGACGTTTTTTAAGTTCAATGAGACGTTCTATGATCTTGTTTATATCTTCTTTACTGAGTTTAAAAAGAAGAGCAACAGCACCGGCAAGATAATCTTCGGTATATTGACCGATGGAATTATTATTTTTGTTTTTATTAGACATAGGATAATTAAACCCACCCTATAATAAATGATGCGATTGGTAAAATCAATGACATTACACCTCCGAGGTGGTCAGATCGTCTATTTAATAACACCTCGGAGGTGATAGACTTTTGACCCTTTCCAATCAAATTCTGCAAAACGGGGAATCAGACCTTTTTTTTGCATGACAGCTCTAAATTTCTCATGATTTTTATTGACATAAAAGACAAACCAACCGCCGCCGCCAGCACCCATGATTTTACCACCCAATGCACCGGCTTTCATACCCTGAGTGTACCATTCGTCAATCTGCACGGACGACACTTTTGCTGATAACTTTTTTTTGATTAACCAATGATCATGAAATGTCGAGCCGAATTTATCGACATCGCCGTTTACTAGATACTGCTTTGCTTTCAAACCCAACTCTTTTATCCGATCTAATGAATCAATTATTTTATTTTTATCTTGAGAGTCGCCCATCATCTTTTTCTTAGCTTCCCCGTGGATTTTCCCAGTATCATGCAAAATTCCCGTCTGGAAAAAAATCAAATTTTGCTCAAGTCTGTCAATGGTTTTTTTTGATAATTTAAGATCTTGATAGCTGACTTTCCCTGATTTGTCTATCTCAAAATATTTGATTCCTCCAAGTGCAGTGATATATTGGTCTTGCGGCCCGACGGGTTTTTGCAGTTTGACAATTTCAATGTCGGCGGCTTGTCGGGCTAGCATGTCATTAAACCCCCGAGGTTCTATCTTCATTGATTGTGTCAAACCTCGGGGGTTAGAGAGACTCGGTTCTATTGGTCTAAATCTTGTCAAACCTCGGGGGTTATATTTATATAAAGCGTGTAATAACCCAACTTCAAATGCTCCGGATCCGCCAAGCCCTGATTTAGCTGATACTTCAGAGATAGTCCGTATATCTAACCCAAGTGGCGGCTGGACGAGTTTAAAACACTCTCTAACGATTGAACTTTGAATATCGGTGTATTTTTTTATTTTATATTGATTAAAACCATCGGAAATTATTGATTCTTTCGCTTTTTTATTTTTTGTCAAAAAAATATAGACATATTTATCAATAGCAGCACTTATCCATGCCCCACCATGGAGCCGGCTATACCACAAGACATCAGTACCACCGCCAGCTAGCGTGATCCGCATTGGGGTTTTGGTGATGATCATGGTTGTATATTATAAATCATGTTAAAATATTAAGAACTATGAAAATAACCGAGGTCAAGACACTGCTTTTTCCCGAAGTCAAAGTCATCAAATACGGCCGTTTCAGTGATGATAGAGGTTATTTCACCGAAACCTTCAGAAAATCTGATATTAATATAAATACAGATACTTATTTTTTAAAAAAAAATGATTTTGTCCAAGTTAATGAAAGCTTTTCGAAAACCGGGACTATCCGCGGACTACATTTTCAATGGAATCCGTATTTAGCCAAATTAATAAGAACTGTCTCCGGGCATATGGTTGATCTCGTCGTCGATATTCGTAAAGGATCTCCAAATTTCGGCAAAATTATTGCTTACGATATGCCGCAATCACCGGGTGATAATATAGGACAATGGATTTGGGTACCGGTCGGCTTTGCACATGGTAACTTCTTTATAAAAGATACGACAATTGAGTATTTTTGTACAAGTGAATACAGTCCCAAAAGTGAAGCCGGAATCTCACCTCTTAGTTCGGATATCGATTGGTCAATTTGTGATGAGACGCTTAGAAGACAGTTTCAAGAGTTAATAAAAAATAAACCATTGATTTCTGAAAAAGATAAAGCAGGATTGACGCTTGAATCGTGGAAAAAAGATCCACGGTCGCAAAATTTTATCTACTAATTCTTTTTTTTGTAACCGACGATTCGGGATCATCCTAACATAAATTGTCATTGCGAGCCGAGTGAAACGAGGCGTGGCAATCTAGTCAAATGTGATTAGATTGCTTCGTCGTTCACACTCCTCGCAATGACGTTTGATTTGGGTTTTGAATATTGTTTTAATCTGGATTTTATGTTATCTGATTTTAAACGAATGACGGTTTCTGTCATTGTGGTCATAATTTGATCAATAATTTTTGCTGCATCATTGAAACTTAACGACCGTAGGTTATGTGGAAAGTAATGGAATACCTGATTGCGGCAGTTTTTCCAGGTATCCCAAATTTGATCTGCCAGGTCGATACCGGAATAATCAACGATTTTTTTATAGACCGACCGATCTTGTAGTTTGCTGACGAGATTAACTGACAGCACCTTCCCCAGACGGAAATGATCGGAAATGTAATCCAAATGGGAGATAAAACCGACATCCAATAAAATTTGTTTCAAAAAACCTTCATAAGCTTTGGCAAATGGAAAAACCAGAAAAGAATAATCTTTAAAACTGTATTTACCGTCACTCATCACCTCGTTGCATAAATATTGGCCTTGTTCAATGAGATCCTGTTGGGGTTTAGATAAATATCGCCAAAGATAGGAGTCCTTTTTTATGTCCATAAATATGAGTATAGAAAGAATGGAATTACAATTCAATATCTCTTTTTAAAAACATCAATACTTCCTGAACTAGTACTTTTCTCATGATATGAAATTGATCTTGAGGAAGAAGAAAATTCAAATCTTGAGTAATGATTTTGTCGGTAACTTTTTTTTCTATAAATTTTACTAACTTGATCAGATATGCGTGACTAGTCATTGCGGTTCTTTCTTCAATGATTGACGCATGGTAAGGATAACCCTGTATGAAAAAATGGTGAATATCATAAATATCACGTCCGGCAATTGTTTTGTATTTTTGATACCGGTCTGTCACGGCAACCAGTTTATTAGCAAACATTGTCTCTTTGGTCTGACAAACCGCATAACGATCAATTTCAAAAAGATACTGATGTTGATAAATATTTGATTTAAGAGCTTGATCTATCAGGCTAAGTTTAATAGTATTGCGAAATTGACCCGATGAGTGATACTTCAATAAATAAAATAAAGTCCGACGGCTTTTTTGTTTGACCTCAAGGCCCAATTTGTGAAAAATTTTATTAAGCTTGAAATCAATTGTTTTTTTATCAGTATTCTTCTTGACATCAAAATCAAGATCGATTGAAAATCGATCCAAAAAACCAAGCATTGCAGCACAACTTCCTCCTTTGAAAAAAACTTGTGAAGCAATATCGTGATCGTCTATGATTTCAATCAATAGACGGTAAAGTTGGGCTTTATGTAAAGCATCTTCAGATCTTGGTAATATCATATTGACCTCATTTCTTTTTGCATTTTTTTAACTTTTTGCCAATTGACGCCTGCTCTATTGTCAAAATTAAATGTAGGATTAAAATATAAAATATCTATTACTGCCCGCTCTACGCCAGCAAAAGCTATTCCGTCTTTCTTGATTATCCCTTGATCGTTAAATAAATATTTATCTTTCATTTTTCTTACTTTGAAGTGTTTGTCAACAATCGTAAAATTTGTCGAAATATCAGATACCAAACTGTAATAATTTTCTTTTTGAAAAATAATCCCTTTGTTTATTAATATAGTCTCACAGCTCACATAAGCAAATCGATGTAAAAATCCAAGCGCTAAACGAATCGGAACAAGTTGATCTAATGGTATGGTCGAATAAAAACCTTTATGAATTGAGATCAGAATCCCTTTTTGAACATACCTTTTTATTGCCGTATATAAGGTATTTTTATTATTTATTCCCCACAACAGCGCCAAATCACCCGTATGAAAAAGTTTTTGATCTTGCTTCAATAATTTGTCTATCCTGTACATATATGTACAGGATAATATAATAACAATAAATTGTCAAGAGACACTTTTTACCAATTTATTGTTGCATTTATGTAATAGTTTTATTTATAAATATATATAGGTAATATTTTTATGCGAAAAGGTGAACTGACGACAACGCTTGCCATAGTTTCACTGGTAGTGATACTAGTTGGAGCTTTTAGTGGTAGTCAGGGTATAAAAATAATCCAGACAAATAGATCAAGCGCACAACAACCTCTCCCCACTCCAAAACTCTGCCCCATGCACATCAAGATGACAATAAAAGATGAACAAGGAAATATTCTGAAAAGATCTGATCTTGTCCAACCTGAGAAATGGGGAATATCAAATGATAAACAGTTAAGTCAAGATAGTACCGAAGCTAAAAGTAAGTTTACAGGCAATCAATTAATCTCTGATTATCAACCAACCAACTTTATCTTTAAAGATGAAAATAGCCCCAACGCCCCATATGCAAAAGGAGAAAAGATATCATACAAACTCTTTGCTGATGAATCGTACAAAATCATAGGAAGAAAGATACTCAAGTGTCATCCCGGAAATAACAAGTTAGGTTGGAATTGTGAATCGAAAAATGGCGTACCTCTTAATCCGGAGCCTGATATGATCAGAAATGTTCTTTTAGACGACTGTGGTTTAAACTTTGAAGCTGAATGGATTGTAAGACGAGAATGTACTCTTGATTCTAAAGTAACTGTAAAAGATGCAAACACCAATAAAGTCTTAACCAAAGATCAAATGATTGATCCCTCTCTTTGGGGAATCTCCAATTCAAAACAGGATCAAGCAAGACCTGTTGGCAAATTCAATAATAATGAAGCTGTATTAACAGTTCATTCTGACGATGCGTCTGGTTCATTCGTAGGCAGGGGTGGACAATTTCCCTATGGAGAAGATATCACCATGAAGCTATTTACTCATCCGGCATATGAGGTAGTGAAATGAATAGTGCCAAGATGTGGTGATAAGTCAAACAGTCTTGATCATCAATGTTTCGAGACAAATAAATCCGACGAAGACCCTTCGGTCATAACCGGCATGAGACTCAAATGCAATATGCAGTATGAAAGCGAATTTTATGTGAAAAAAAGACCTACGGGTAACATCAACCTCAAAGTGGAGCTCTCCTCAGGCGGAGATCTTTCAGGGAATATCCTCTACAACGCAAATGATCTAGCAGGAGAGGAAAATGATATCTCAGGAACATTGACTTTAAAAGGACTAAATACTTATGGGATCTTAAACTATCCTTTCACAGCAAGAGGCGGCGTAGTTAACACCACCCTTTCAAATGTCCCTGTTGGTCAATACAGTCTTAGTTATTTATTAAAGAAAGAACAGGGTGAAATATATGGTGAGGAGGCTTATGGATCGGGAGACTGGTGCAACTCAACAGAAAAACTCAAATGGAGAAAAGTACCTGCTCATGTCTTGGAAGATAAACTATTCAACTCTGCCGGTCAGAGAAGTGATATTGTATATGTTACTCAAAATAAAGCTACAGCTTTGCGAGCAGTCTACAATACTACTGACAAGGTAGTGATGAGTGATGAAGAATATTGTGATAGCTGTGGAGGAGATTCTGCTTGGACTGTTCAAGATCCCAAATGGAAAAACAAAAGAACTCTCTGTATCGCCAGAGGTCCTAAATACAATGATAATTGCGATCTTGAAAGATCACCTGCTGACTTTTATAAAGACTGTCGAGGAGAACCACCATCATCCAAAGGTGCTTTTGGCTGCTGGTGTACAAACAGAAACGACTGTAGTAAAGCGGCGGGTACAGTCAAAATCCCAGAAGGAGATAACTACTGTAGAGAAACCAGAGATATCATCTGCTGTGTCGGTGGAGGCTCACCGGACTCCAGTATGAGTCAAGCTAATAGGTGTTGTGAAAATGAATCACAATGTAGTAAATATGGATCAAACTGGATCTGCTCGCTTTCCGCATATGAGGCTAAAGACTGTGCCAGTAAAAAGAAATGTGTATTTCAACCTTCTCCAACGGCACGTCCAACAAGACAACCTGGTTCTCCAGGACCAACAAGCTCGACCGTCATAACACCAATACCAACTATTAAAGATCCACAATGCGACGCCGATGGTGGCATTTGTGTAGCCCGTAATATCTGCGGATACGAGAATAATATGAAATCCATAGGGGCTAAGGACTGTAAGGGTGTGGATGTCTGCTGTGTACATATTAAAGTCGGGGCTGATTTTGTGCCCATGTGTTCACGTCCGCGGGCAATTGGAGGTTATAGTGGTCAGTGTAAGAATGGCTGTTTACCAAATAATGAAGTTAGAATTGGTAATGGAGAATGTTCACAGATTAATATAAAAGATTGTTGCGTGAGAATAACTAAAATCACACCATCGCCTACTAGAATTTTAAGCCGATGCGAACAGGAAGGTGGTAAATGTATTGATAAAACAGATAATTGTCCATCCTCACATCCTAATAAATGGTCTAGCAATGGGTGCCCCGGAGGCGCACAATTAAGCGCATGTTGCATGCCAAATACAGTACCAACGCCATTCCCATGTGAACAAGACTATAAAGGTATATGTATTGATAGATCAGAAAGTTGCCCCAGTAATTATCCATATAAAATATCAAGAGGTTGTGGTATAAATTTTTCCTGCTGTGTAAAACAAATTCCATCTCCTGTACCAACCTCTCCCATTACAGATTGCCAGGCAGCTCGTGGATATTGCGTGAGTAGCGAAATTGATTGTGGCACAGGATATGAACCGGTACACATGGCAGGCTGTTCTCCTCCAACACGAGTTTGTTGCCGACCAAAAAAAACGCGGTGTGAAAATCGGTTCGGTGGAACATACCAAGTCTTCGGCAAACTGGCTGACTCGATCCTTGCAATGAATCCTAAGATCACAATATACAGTCCCGATGTTGATATTTATATTGATTTAAACAATCTAACTAGAGGTAGTTTTGGCTCTATATTAACAAAAGGTTATCCTGGTCAACAAATTCGATTATCTTATTGGTTATATGTTCAAGGAAAATATGTTTCTTTAGGCTCCTATTATAATAATTTAAAAAAAATTACAATTGGAGAGGCCTGCGATTTATATCTCACTATTGATATACCACAAAATTTACAAACTCCCACATCCTGTCGAATAACTGCTTATGACGATAATACTTTGTGTATTGGGTGTAATAACACTGGTGAATCTTGTGTATCTGAAGGGTTTTGTTGTCAATATGGACCAAAACCCGCTTGCGAATTACAGGGTGGAAAATGTATCGACAAACTAGATAGCTGTCCCACCTTATTTCCAAATAGACGATCCGGTAGTGGCTGTCCTGGCGGTTCACAACTTAGTGCCTGTTGTATGCCTAATAGGCCCACACCGACACCAAATCAATGCACGCGAGAAAATGGCATTTGTATCGACCGCAGTGAATCATGCCCGGCGACACATCCTCAAAGACAAAGCAGCGGCTGTGAAGCTACAAATCTTGTTTGCTGTAAAAAAACCAATCTTACCTGTCGTGAAAGCGACGGCTATTGTACTGCTGATGCTAAAGATTGTGGCGAAGGTCAACAGGGTAAAACCGACCCAAGTTGCCCAAAGGAAATACCTATTTGCTGCAACACAAAAC
>MFZK01000006.1:33759-34325 GCA_001789395.1 Candidatus Roizmanbacteria bacterium RIFCSPHIGHO2_02_FULL_37_13b
ATTTTCTGGAGATTATGAAGTTTTTGGTCAATTATCCGATGAAATCAAGACTCTCAATCCGAAAATTTCTCTTCAAGTTTATAGTGGCAATAACAAATCAAGTTATGATTTAAACACCTTTACAAAAGGAGCATTTAAAGTGCTATTAAACGATCGTGCTTATCCCGGTCAGAAAATGCAACTTTCGATTGCGCTAAAATTTCCGGATGGGGATTTTATGCTGCAATTCAATAATAATTTGGCTATGGAAAATATCGTTGTTGGTGAGACATGTGATCTTAATTTAAAAATCTTTTTACCTTCAGCTTGCTACAAAAAAATCAATGGTCAAAGTAATGAATATGAAACCTGTATTAGCAATGTCTGCTGCACAACCGATAGAACTCGACCACCTTGCGGTAATGGTAGAAATTGTTATAGACCAGCACCAGTAGGCTGGGATCTTGAATGTTCAGGAGGCGATAATATAATTCACTGGTGTTGTCCTTTAAAGCAAAAGACCATCACCATAGGCCAAGAAGCTAAATGTATGAATGAAAAAGAGATTGATTGTGCAGATGAAAAAA
>MFZK01000007.1 GCA_001789395.1 Candidatus Roizmanbacteria bacterium RIFCSPHIGHO2_02_FULL_37_13b
ATCTGTGGAGGTGGAAGTGATATCTGTGGGGTAGAAGTTAGAAATGGAGTCAGTGTTGGTCTTGTCACATCCGTTTGACATTGAGCATTGGTTCTACAAGACAATCCCGTCTTACTTCCGCAGTTATCATTACAATACATTTGTCCTCCTGGATAATTTTGATCTGTACAGCCACAGGCAGAAATAGCTGTAGTTGGTTTCGGAATACTTGATTTCGGTTTAATCTCAAAATTCATTTCATTGTCTTGGCCGAATTTACCGTTAAAAAATTCATTTCTAATAGAATTTGTACACTCTATGGGAAAACTCTGGCTAAACCAATACCCATGGGTCCAATCGAACTTTGGTGTGAATGTAAGCGAATAAGTTGTACTTTGACCGGTTTTTAATCTAAGATTTTCACTTCTCGCAAGAATCTTATTTGCACGGGCCGGCGAATCATCATATGCATATATATGAATCGTACCATTGACTTCGAAACCCGGGCAATTATTTGTTATAGTTCCATGTACGGTCGTCTTGCCGGCGGGTAGGGTAGCCGTTCCACTATCAATGTTGAAGTTAACCGATCCTCTAAAACTAGCTAATTCACAAGCGGCAAAACCACCCTGACAATCATTTGTAAGTCTATTTGTTATATTCATACTATTGTCATATACAGCGGCTTCAATACGATAGAGTTTCCCATTGGTAGGTACTTTATCAAAGACTGATTGTTTTTTTGATATCGACTGATCATCGTATCTGTTGGTATAGATAAGATTGGGAGCGATCGCTTCAGATTTGTTATAGACACTAATCGTTGTCATCCATTTGGTTGCTTTAGTCGATGCTCCAATCAAGTTAACTGAGAGATTAGCCATAGGATAAGTTGGGATAGATGCACTACACCATAGGAAATCTTTAGAGACTTTACAAAGTTCCTTACAGATCCATTCACCGGGACTGCTTTTGCAGACAAAGTTTGGATCATTCCAAATCAGATTTTGAAGGAATTGGCTGATGTTATAACAGGTGCCGGTAAGATTGTGTGATTCAACAGTATCTGCCTTCGTTATTGTCAGATCAGGCAAGTTAAGATACATGCCTGACATTGCGCTTGAGCCAATAATTTTTCTAACATAAGTGGTATTCAATTTTAGACCATCAAGTACATAGGAGGCATGAACATTTGAAGTATTGTTGCCATTGTCTCTTAAGGAGAAAATGTCAAGATTGCGGCGAATGGTAGTCCCGCCACCTTTTGGTACCATTTCAAGATACCCCAAAGATCCTAAAGCAGAAGATAGGAACTTTCCATCAATACCAAAGTTTTCACCATTTACAGGTATTGAATTTGGAGCTATGCAAAGGTCGAGATTGTAGGTGAACTTAACGCCGGTTGCTGGTACTGTCGGGAATGGAGTCGGGGAGACAAATGGAGTCACCGGGACTTTTTTACCCGAACAGAAAACTAAAGCTTTTTGTTGTTCTGGACTTAGTGTTTTACAGAATGCTTTACAAGTATCAGGTTGTCTGTTACAGATGAAAGATGGATCTGAAACAATCTGTAATGCTAAGTTGTTGGCTATTTCACCGATCTTGGCACATCTTCCGGTCAGATCATGTAGTTCAGACTTATTGCCAGATATGGTAATAGTCGGAAGATCTGTATAATATCCGCCTAAAAGACCGCTTCCTGTAATTTTCCTTTTGTATGTTTTACCTACTATCAGATTGTTGACAATATATGATCCTGAGACTTTTGTAAGATCGCCTGATTTTGTGCCTCTCCACATTCCAAGATCAACTGAGGCATTATGTGTTCCATCAGTAGCTGTCATTTCGATAGTACCAAAGCTTGATATATGTTTATTCAATAGATTGAAATCAACTTCCCATTTCTGTCCGAACATGGTTATGTATGAAGGAATGTAACAAAGATCTACATTGTAGGTGTAGGAGGCGGTTTTGCCGGAGGGAACGGATGATGGACTAAATGTTGGTGTAGGTGGCACCTTTTTATAACATTTTTTGGCTACTGCATCCCAATCCGGTCTTGATGTAGTACAGCAATATTGTGTTTTATCTCCTTGTTTACACCACGATAGCCCGCTTCCTGAGATACTTGTTGGTTGGCAATATGCACCGGGAGTACATGGGAGACCTTCTCTTGGACAACACCAATATCTCTTCGTGTTTTCTTGAACACACATTTTATTAGGAGTATCTGCATAACATTCTGCTGGACACCTATTCTCAAATGGACCTTGGCAATTAGAATAGGGCTGTGCTTTTGCAATATCTTTTACACAACACTTTGCCATACCTTTATAGAGACATTCTTTAACTCCAAATTGAATTTCACCGGTTGTGCAATTTGTTCTACAAATTCCTCCAGTTCCACCAACTCCAGTAGAACGTTCACATAGAGGTATGTGTCCGGGAGTTTGATCTTTACAGCAAGCTTTGCCAGTGGGACAATCTTTAGTACCCAGAGATTTATATTTAGTTCCATCAATATCATTGACGCAGTAATCATTCAAAGCACAGACACCTCCTAAAGCATCGCACTGAGGATTAGCAATTGTTGGCATAGCTGGCGCACTTGTTACGCCTCCAGGAATTCCTCCGCTTTGAGTTGGTTTTGGAGTGCAGGCGGTGCAATCACTTTTACATGTTTTTCCAGCAGGGCATACCTGATATGTACATTTATTAATTTTACAAGTTTGATAAACTTTCTCATCTTCGTTTCGTGCGGAATATTCCTTTCGACAATAACCATTGGGGACATCAAATATTTTTCCATCGCGTTTTTCATCTTTGCCACCACAACTTGGATTGCATCCTCCGGCAACATCACATTTATTTAAATTATCACAGTCCTGTCCCGCCTGACCTGCATCGCCTTTAGGGCAGGTCCCGCTAGAACTTCCTCCCGAGTTGCCACTACCGCTGTCTTCAGATCCCGGGACTTTACAACATGCATTAAAGACTCCTTTTTCATTATTTTTACACCATCCTACCCATCGGTCTAAACCGGCAGCAGCACAATGCTCTTGGCCTTCGGCATTTGGAAGTTGTTTTGGAGCGTAATCACCGCTACATTTAAGTTCATTAGGTGGCCAGCAACCTCCCGCATCTCCACCACCGGATTTTGGATGACAACATATTAAGGCTCTACCAAGCTTAGGTCCACATTCCCCTTTGAAAGGTTCAGAACCTTCTGATTTACATCCACTACAAGATGTTCTTGTATCGCATTCCAATCCCGGATCTTGCTTTAAAATCAATGCGACTTTAGTCTCTGCGCCGGCCATTATCTCAAAATCATCATGACATTTGCTAGCTTGCGCAGTATATTTTGTATTCGGACCATCGATTTCCATTGCATATTTTCCGATAGGTAAATTATTGATACGTCGATGTGCAGCACCAACTGGTTCTTTTGATCTATACTCCTTACCATCTTTATCAGTTAACGTTATCTCGAAAGGATCTGTGTAATATGAATAGTCTTTATTTCCAGTTGCTAATTTTTGTTCGAGCGAAGCTCTATCACAGGAAGCAGGCTTTGCATCGGGCCAATAATATGCGACTAAAATTTCAAAATTACCAATTTGAGGAATAGTCGGTGTTGGTTCTGGCAATTTCTCCAACCACCAACCACCAACGACTTTTATATTACATGCAACTGGAGCATTATTGATGGAAAGGAAGTCTCCAGAGCCACCAGTATCTTTATTATATAAAGGAGACACTCCATTATGGCATTCATGGTCATCGAAAGTATCATAATTGCAAATTCTCAAATTATTGCCTTTAAGGACATATTCGGACGGATCATATTTTAATTCCCAAATATAGGGTGCAAAATCACCTGAGGAGGAGCGAGGAAAAATACCATATGAACTTCCAAGATTTTTGCCACCTGTGGAATATTTCTTCTTACCATCTTTAAAAGTATCCCAACTAGTGGTATATGATTTACCATTGATGTTTGAAGTCGCGCGATATCCCCATTTAGAAGGATTATTGACATTTTTGATCCAATCTTTAGTCGTATTGTCTGATATTTGAACAGCGGCTGAGTAGAGACAAGAACTTGGAGTAGGGCTGAGCGATCCTGATGGTCCAGGAGTTATTGTTAATCTCGGTGTGACCGTAGGAGTTGTATTACACGGTCTTCGCACGAGTGAATCTATCTGAGTATATTTACTTCCTCCTGCACAATCCATCAGCGTACCACCCGTGAACACAGATTGACCGTGAAATCGGCGAAAGATGGATGGATCATCAGCTTTTAACCAACCTGCAAACGTACCATCGCACCATAAAATTGCCGCATCACCACAATTGCCATTAGTTCGATCGGCATCAATGATCCCAAGCCAATCCGCTTGAATTGTCCATGTTGGGGTAGGTGTTGTTCCTGGTGGTGGCGTAGGTTGTTGCTGATCAGGTATATTTAACACAAATTCAACGTCCATTGTTTTTATGGTATTATCCGTGCTGATACAACTGGTTTGGGCTTGGAAACTTGCTCCATTACATGATATGAATGTTTCAGAAGCGGCCTGTAATGATTTCAAAGTTCCAACTTTATCTCTATATTGTTTTAACAATGTCATCTTGACCTTGATCGGATCAAATTGAAAAGAGACGTCATTAATTTGGAAATTGATGACGCGGTTTGATTCACTTAATGCAGTTACGTCTATTTCTTTATTGGTTTGGGCTCTACGTCCTTCTGAAGTTTCACCTAAAATCGTGAATCTAATTTTATTCAATTGAGAATTGCCTGATGGTAGTGGGCCATTTATTCGGATTCGGCCATTGAAATTGTAGTTTGCAACGGCTGGTGAGTCCGTTGGTGATTCTTCTGTGACTTGCGTTGGTTCGGGCTCCGTAGGTTCTTGTTCATCCGGAGCTGGTTCGACTTCAGTTGGAATTGGTGTTGGGGTCCGGGGTTCTTTACTTATGCATTTTTTATAATCCGGGCCCCTTTTGAAACTACAGATGAGACTATTTAGACAGTCGCCGTTTCTGGCGCAGTCGCCACCTTCTGTGACTTTGCCATTAGTACAATAATACTTATATGTTAAATCACAGTATTGTCCTCGATTTCCATTTTCATCCGTATCCCACCAAATCATTTGATCGCTCGTATAATTTGGACAAATACTAGTTTTATCGACACAACGTAATTTTAGTGATCCTTCTGATTTTGTTGATCCATCGGGGGTACAAAGCCGACCGCAAAACGTACGAGGAGGAATTGCTTGAGGATTAGACTGAATTTTTTTAAGCAGTGTATTTCCTAGAAATAATCCGGCACTGATGAAAAGAAGTGAACCGAGCGCAAAAAGAGAGGCGATTTCACCTTTATTAAATAAATTATTTTTTTGACATCTACGCATGTGTTCATCATTTGACAATCTTGTAATTCGCTCCTAGAGTCGTCCCGACGGTATTTTTTCCATTTAATCCTGTGTATGTTTCCAAAGGATCAAAGCTGATCAGTGTTTTGGTGACTTCTTTTTTTGCCACAATGTCAAACGTGAAGACGGCTCCTTCTCTAAGATTGTCTTTATTATCTGGTTTTACGGCGGCATGAAAAAATAATACGCCTGGTTCTGTTGTTCTTTTATCTTTTATTACGGTGTCAAATGCACTCCCAAGTTGGGGATTGGAGAGGGTAATGACAGCAGGATCATATGTCAAGCCAATATCAACTGCCGTGACTGGCATTTCACTAATATTGACCGAAGCAGTTTTCTTTTCACCAACCGTCAATGTATCTGTAGCTGGAGAGATATTTAACGTTGTATTATAAATCTTTTTAGTTGTAGGCGCCGGCTGACTAGTTTCCTCAGGAGTAAATGGGGTTGTATTAGTTTTCTTAAAGAAATAACCTCCGACTAAAAAACTAATTATGAAAATAGTAATTAAAAGTGCAATTAGAAGAAATCGACGGTTGCTATCGAGTTTCTGGAGCTCAACTAAATCTTTTTTTAAACTGGTTTGTATTTTTGACACTAAATTATTCATATAAGATCATTCTAGGTATTTATAATTCAAATTGTCAAGTGGCAATTTTTTGCACGTTTTTGCAATGGGAAAAAAATGCCACGTAGATCCCGTAGATTCGCACCTGCGACGCGAGGACGAAGACCTCGGGAGCAGGGAAGAATTCTGCGGGATCAAGGGATATTCAACCCATTCCAACTAGTATATACAATACAGGGGGAGGGTATATTATAATTTTACCAGTTGACAAATAAATAATAGTTATTGATAATGAATTAAGACCAATGTTATGCTGAATTTACCTGCCCGCCTCTGGAGGGTTTCAGCATCCTATGTCATTCTGGCTAGTCCAGAATCCAGATTATGAAATCAACTATATATACAATCACTAATTGTCCCTTTTGCAAAGCAGAAAAAGATTATTTAACTGCAAACAAACTTACATTTGAAGAAAAAAACTTAGAGGAACATCGAGAATTTTTAGCAGAGATGCTTGATCTTTCTGAAAAATGGGCGGGCGTGCCTTTTACAGTCATTTTAAAAGATGATGGTTCTCAAGTTAAGCTGAAGGGATTTACCAAAGAGGAATTTGACAAAGCCTTTGGTCTTATTCCTACTGAAGAATCCAAATCAGCGGGAGCTCCAGCAGGAGCTGAAAAAACTACGCCACCGGCAAAGGACGTTGTAGTCCCAGATGAAAAACTACAAGGAGTTATGGATAATTTGACAAAAAAAGCAGTCGAACCTGCATTGATGTCAACGATGCCAAATGTTGCGACACCTCAAAATATTACTGATACTGGATCGCCAGTTATTCCTCAATCTAACTTGCCATCAGAGGCTTTAGTTAATGGAATTGCGACTCCAGAACCGGCTAAGCCAGTTATGCCTCCTTCAACCGTTACCGAGTCAGCGCCATTAAATTCACCGGTTAATGAACCGATTAATCAACAGCCAGTTTCATCTGCTAGTTCATCACAAGCACCGGCAGCCGACCAAAACCCACATCCTGTAATCCCCGATTTACCACAATAATTCACGTCCGCTACATTATTGATATATAAATGCTTATTGACAACTATTTTTTAATAATGTTATAGTCAATAATATTGTAGTCATGCAAAATCAATTAGTAGAAGCAAAGCGAGATCTTATAATTCATAAAATAACCGGTATTCTTCTTGACGCACTGCAAAATGATGATCTCGAACCTGAAGACGGAGCGATCATTGCCGGCTATCTCCTCGAGCGGAAGAAACAGATAACTGATGAAAAAAGCCTCAATCAATTTATGAATGAAGTTGCCGAAAAACTGGATATATTTCGCGGATTTATAAATCTACAAAAGGAAAAAGATTCCCAGAACAGTCTTGATAACCAGAAATTGGAAGACATTAAAAGTCAGTTAGTCGAATTAGCTAGAACGCAATCTAATTAAATATGGCAGCCACACCTGATATACAAATTTCCCGTCAAGCCGCCAGAGGTATTGCGGAAATGATGCCTCGTCCTGATGTGACTCCGACCATGATCGGTGGTATGGCAGCGGGGGATAGGGCAGTCTTTGAGGATGCTCGTAAGGCATTTGCGTCAGGTCAGGTTGAACAAGCACTTCATACTATTGCCGGTGATATCATTCCCTATAGTCAACAGGATACTGAAAGAACCATAATCACGAAGTTAAGTACTGCCCGTGATGCTGATGGTAGAAAAGCTAACCCAACTGATGCCAGAGAAATAACCCGTGTCAATACCGCAGGGACTGAGGTGGAACGGGTTCGGCAATTTGCCGAACAGGGAATTGTTGATCCCGTTATGGCCGACGAGCTGGTTAACTACATGCGGACCAATAATCCGATTATGAGAGAGGTACTGGATTCGTTGCCCACTGCCGCTGCCCGTCGTGCCTATATGGAGAGATATATAAGAGAGTCTCAGACTTTTAAAGCGGAAGCCATGCAACTATTTAAGGATAGATTAGCACCTGGTGACGGACCAAAGAGCGAAGTTGATGTTATCCGACTCAGGCAACAGGTCGCAGATTTAACAGCGGAATTAGCCCTGGTTACTCCGAGAGGGGATTTAGATAGAGCTCGAAGAGCCCTTGATAGAGCTCAAGCAGCAAAAGTGGCACGTGCAGTTGAACAATCTCAACTTGAGGCTACCCAAAGACAACTTACCAACCTTGAAAGCCAAATCGGTTCGACAGATGCATCTCTTGCTAGATATGATGCTGAACATACTCGCATTGAAGCAGAGATAACTAATAGGAATAGCGATTTAGCATTAATAACGGGCGCCGATCCAGCTGATGAAGCAAACAGAATAAGAATACGACGTGAAATAAATAGTCTTCAATCTAATCGAGCTTATGTTGAATGGGATCGAGCTCGAGGTATTAGAGATAACTATGATAATTTGCAGACGAGAGTCGCTGCATTAGCGCCTACACTTAATCCTCTTAATGAAGCGGTTGCGAGAAGAGAGGCAGAGGTTAAGAGGTTAGAAGAGCAAGTAAATCAAGGTTTATCACCACAAGATAGACTGAAAAAAGAATCGGAATTAAGAGTTGCTCAACAAAATCTTGCCGATGCTCAAGATCGTCTTGAAGCGGAGATGATATCAATGCATCGCAATATAACCCACATCGCCCAAGATGCGATGACGACCGCGATCAATGGTTCTTTAGAGGATGCCAAGGGTAAATATTTGGAAAAAGCCCGTGAACAAGCCGGAAAGGACAAGACTGAAAAAGATCGGGTTGCCTTACTGGCTCAAGACAAACTGGCGAATATCTGGAAGCGCCGCGATCGAGATTATGGCCGTTTTGGTTTAGGTCGCCGTTGGCTCGGAGCGACAACTTTGACTACTCTTCGACCCGATCTCAACCGGACGACCAGAAGAATGAATGTGCTTATGACCGGCGGTAAGGATGGACTGCTTCGCGACATTGAAGCAGTTCCAGACACCGAACTCATGGGGCGGGGAGTCGGGATGACCCAAGCAGAAGTGACCGCATTCCGTGATAAATTAAAAGACAGTCAGTTTAGAAGTGATTTAAGCAATCGGTTGTCAGGAGAATTAGCCACCGATTATCTTCTTTCCGGCGGCAATTTCAACCAAGGTGTGGTTCGAGCCATGGCAGGATCACCACTCGGTGTTGAATTAATCAGAAGCGGGATTTCAAAAGCAGAACAAGTTTTGAGCCTTTATCCGGATTTGCAAGCTGATTTAGCCCATATCAGAAGTCTCGAAGGAACAAACCATTTTATGGCTGAGCTTTCCAGATCGCGTTTCGCCAGAATTGCTTCAATTCTTGCTGCTGTCGGGATTCTTGCAATTGGCCCGGTAACCGCAGTCCATGCCGCTGCAATCGGTGCGACCACGGTTGGTTCACCGCTTCTGAAACATCTGTTTTTATCCAAGTTAGCATAGACTATGCAGTAATGGTATGTGGTGTACCCGGAGGATGACTGCGTGAGATATTCGCATGAGATGAGGCAGGAGTATTAGTTCCTGCTCCGGAAGAGGTTGTTGAGGATATCTCGTTTTCCTCACGTGGTTTAATAAAGAATAATAAAGCCGTCAAAAGACCAAGATTAGAAATATCAATACCTTCTTCTTTCATTTCATCTTCCCATTGTTTGAGTTCTTCATACTGGACCCCGCCAGCTTTCAGTCCACCACGATGATATTTGTACATCCGTCTCCATTCTGCAGCCGAGATCGCCAACGTTCCGACACCGTGTCTTTCTCCAAAGCTCTGGGCCTCCAGTAACCCGGCAGTGAACTGAGTCGTAAAATTCGTTCCTTGTTGTTGAACCATGCGCTCCAGCATTTGTCCTGATTCAGTTTGAGCAAACGACTCAAGGTCCAAAGTTTGCCAAAGTTTGCTTTTGGCAACGGCCCATTGTTGATCAGGTGATCCGCCGCCGCAGTCACCGACCTGGGTGATAATGTCAGCACGACGTTCCGGAGGATAGATATTGTCAAAATTAACCAGTGGATTTTCTCCGCCAGATAATATCCGTAAAAATACGCGGTGTAAACCGTCTTTACCTGATGTAATGATATTAAAATCTTCAGCCATTCTTTGTTTGTCAGTACATCTGACACCGCGTCGGTCGAGAGGTGAGTATTCATCTTCTATACCATATGTCAACCGTCTGACCGCCCGGGCTTCGTTATTTCTATTCTCTTTTTCTAGTTGTTGGGCGTCAGCCTCTCCTTTTCTTCTGGCAGTGTCAGCCAAAAGTTGACTCCGTTCTCTCATGGTATCAATCATTGAATCGGACATAACTCCTTCATAATCTCCGAGCAATTTTTCCTGCTCGGTGGCTTGTTCAGCAGCCCGTTCAGATTTTGGTCGACTTCTTTCTTGACGAGTCAGTTCATCGACTTCTTGCTTCATGACGTCGAGTTCACTTTTAATACCGCCTTGTCGTTCACCTTTGGCATTAGCCCGGCCATAGACATCATCTTCAACTTCCTGATAAACTCGGGTATCTTTTTTTAAGTCACCGTCATAATCATCAACGTGTTTTTCAATTCTGATTTCGAGATTATCCCGTTGACTGGTAAGGCGCAAATTTTCAGCAGTCAATTCGGTTCTTTTTGTTTCTAATGATTGTCGTCTAGCAGATGTCAGACCGGTTCCTTTTAGTTCTGTATCTAATCCCGCTACAACCGCTTGATTTTCATTAATTTTAGCGTTTAAGCCTGTTGTTTCTCCTGTCAGAGAGACGATCTGTCTGACTGCGGTCGGATGACTGATACCACGTTCACGGCTGAGATGCAGTGTCATGTCTTCCATGACGTCTTCGACATTGCGTCCTTGTCGGAGCTGCTCCTCAGCATCTTCCAGATTAACTTTTTGACCGCTTTCAGAACTTAAACGTCGTTTGATTCTATCCTGAACACCTTTAATCCTATCGCCAGCAGCTGCTTCAGCTGAGGACTCGGTCGGTTTTAAACCTTGAGCTTGCAGCCGGAATTGTTCGACCCGGCCGGACATTGCCGCCTGAAAATCAGAAGTATCAGCAAATAATTGTTCAGCACGTCTCAGTTGTTGGTCTAGCGGTTGTTGAGCTACATCGGGAAAAAGATTACGGAAAACTTCAGATTGAGTAAAGCGGGTGAGGACTCGTTGACGTAATTCCGTATATGTTGCAATGGTTCTCGCATCAGCATTAGCCAGACGCGGATCAACTTCTCTGAGGATAGTATTAAGTTGTTTGCTATTGTTGGCTGTTCTTGTGTGTAAGTCGATACCTTGTTCGGCAGCGCGTCGTGTCACTTCCGCATAAACTTGATAATCAACCACGGCATTATCAGCCCGTTGCAACCGTTCTTGTTGAGGCGCCTCAAATTTACTCCTAAGCGCTGTGGATTCTTCCGGTGTTTGCGGACGGATTCTGGGCCGGGACGCTTCGACCAAAACCTGTTCGGGTGTTTTATTTTGATGATACCAGTCAATAGTCCTTTGTGCGTTTGCATCGATGGTGATGCCGGCAGGTGCTTCTCCGGGTCTTAAACCAGCTGCAGCGATTTCTTGTGTGGAAAATGGTTTTTCCTGTTCGGGCGTTGCCGGCACCACTTGCGTTCGAATCGGTTGTGCTCTTCCAAAAGCGCTTCTTCTTCCACCGAGTACCGGCCGGTGTGGCCGAGGCATAGATCTATTAATAATTGGTATTCGCATAATATTATTTAACAGCTGTCAATTTTTTTAGCTTATCCTGAATTTCCAATAATTTTTCTTCATCTTCTTTAGCGACATCAACACTTTTAAAATCAACAAATACTTTTTTATATGGTGCCCAATGATTCATCAGATCTTTCAAAAAAAGGACAAGTTCTTCATGGTTTTCCAGCATGTTTATGCTAGTGAGGATGTAGCGGGCGGATTTTGACATTTCAGTTGAGGTCATTTCTCCACGTTCAAGTGCTGCAACCATCGCTGTCGTTAGCTGGTCATAAGCTTGTTTTTTTTCTTCGGGTAACAGCGGAGTCATAAATAAACTATATGAATATTATTTAGAGTTGTCAAGAGGGGTATTGGTTTAAGAATTATTAATCTCTTATCAACCTCGGAGGTTGATTTTGACTAGTGGTTTGGAAAGAAATAAAAGGATAAATCGTGTAATCAAAGTATGCGATTTCGGATCAAAAAAATTCGCAGCAATATTTTAGATTCTAAATTCCTGAATTTGAAATTGTAAGATAAATATTTATTATTCTCCTAAATCAATTCCAAGTAGGCGATTGATGACTTCTTTTTTATAGCGTCGGTCACCGCGGGAATTGATTCTTATTGCCGGTAATTTTCCTCGCTTTCCCCAACGCTTTATTGTTAGGGGAGAGACTCTGAGGATATCGGCAACTTCGCGAATAGTAAGAAGATCAGGTAAGTCATCTAGTGATATTTTGTTTGTTTTTTTGTATCCTATTGACATAGTGCGTATTATATAAGTAGTAGATGATCTTGTCAAGAGCATTGTATCAAGACGTTTTTAACTATGAAACATGAATCATGAAACATGTAGCATTTTTTATGATTTGATATTGAATACTAAATACTTAATACTTTATACTAAATACTAACTATGTACCTTGGTCCTTTTTATTTTGATACCAAAGAAATTTTCTTAATTATTGCAGCTATTTTAATCGGATGCGCATGGTTTTTTGGTTGGCAATTATGGTGGTTTGATAAAGAAAAATTGTTGACAATAATTATACTGATATTGATTACCAAGGGATTGCTGCCTTCAATTCATAATGAAGCTTTTTTTATTTTAGGGTTGGTGACAATTTTTTTAACCCTGTATCTTTCAGTATTTCAAATAGTTTTATTTTTCTTTATCTCCTTTTTACTCTTTCGGCTCTTGAAAGTGATCTAACGATCTTGACACCCGTCGGGTGGATTTACCTTGACACCCTACGGATTTTATCCTAATTTTTCCCTATTTAGGTTTAAAAAAATTTTGATAAATTAACGGCAAAGGGAATATTGTGGGACATATACACACCACCAGGGTTTGTTACTTGGAGTAGGCGTTGGTGTAATTGTCGTTAAAGGAGTAGGTGAGGGAGTGGGACTTAAAATAATTGTTGGTGGTATTATTGTCGGTACTGGTGTCAATTCGACCGTTGGTGATATCAATACTATCGTTGGGCTTACCTCTGGAATTGAAGGTGTCGGAGTAATTTCGATAGCATCATTGACAGATCGAAAAGCATTTATTCTTCCATATCGCCAGTAGTTTCCAGTACCGGAAATATTATCAGCATTAATTTCGATCAATGATCTAATTTGCACATTGGAGAAATTATTATCCATAGATCTCAAAAGACCTGCTAAACCTGAAACATGAGGGGTTGACATCGAGGTACCTGATAAATTTCCATAATTGATCGGTCCTATATTGTTCGTATGATTTGGCATAGTTGAATAAATATTTGTTCCAGGAGCTGCTACATCGACCCAACTTGCCCCATAAGTTGAAAAGGAAGCTTTAACATCATTTTTATCAATAGCGGCAACAGCAATACAATTGTCATATAGGGCTGGATATTGTGCCTTGCTTTTTCCAGTATTCCCGGCAGCGCAAGTAACAACTGCGCCTTTAGTCCAAGCATAGTCGATTGCATCTTTTAAAGTTTGTGTTCCGACCGATCCGCCGAGACTTAAATTAACAACGGAAGCATTATTATCGACTGCAAAGCGTATACACTCTGCGATCCATGAATGATATCCTGAACCATGATTGTCAAGTGCTTTAGCGTTGATAAGTGAGCTATTATATCCCACTCCGGCAACGCCTAAATTGTTATTCGTTTCCGCAGCTGCTATGCCGGCTACATGAGTTCCATGACCATAAATATCATCAATACTTATCTCATCAGTACAATTTCTTTGAACAACAATTTTTTGACTAAGATCAGAATGGTTTTGATCGATACCGCTATCAACGATTGCAATTCTAGTTGACGGCGACCCTTTTGTCGAAGTCCACGCCGATGTATCATTGCCAGCTGCTATGATTTTAAACATACCCCACTGGGCGTTGTTGATAATTCCAGGGTCATCAGTCAGCTCTAATGCTTGGACTTTGTAATCAGGTTCAATAAATTCAATCATCGGATCAGATTTTAAAAGTGAAACATACTGACTAATTTTGTTTGTTGGTAATCCGACGCTGTATGTTTTCGGAATTTTCAATTGCCTGATAAATCGCAAATTTAGTCGTTTAGTCATCTCTTGGACTTTGGATATCGATTCGACCTGTCGGGTTCTGATTATTATACGATCCGTTGAATTAAGATTTTCTTTAAGATTGTTATCAAAGACTGCTTGAACTTGTGTGAATAAAACAAAATAGAGGAGGAGAAAAAAAACAACTATTACATTTTTTCTCATAGTTAACATTATAGACTACATCCTCTTGATGTCAATGTCAAGATGGTTTTTTTGTAAAAAAGCTCATTGATGTAGTTTAATTATCAATTGGGGGTTCAGGAATAATTCCAGAAACTCTGATAAATTCAGGTTCTACTCCATGGGGGATAACGACTTCAGGATAAACAAACATGCCCTCTTTATCAGATGGTTTTAGCCTTGAATATTTATCTAGTGTCAAAGCTCTGTCCCAATAATCTTGTGCAAATCCGCCATCGTCACCGTAATCACGAAGACCACGCGAGGCTTCTGTGTACACACCCTGGTCGGTGACGAGTGTTCCTGCAGGATCGACCTTCATCTCAACGACCACTGCTCCGGGTTTCCAGTTACGTCCTCTTTTACTCTTATCATAAGGCATACCCTTATCAGGATAAGCGAAAACAGCATCTGCGCGAGAGAATCCTTCTGGAGCTTTTTCATCAACCACTCGATCTGTTTTGGATCGATCGGGTGATTTATACTGCTCATCAGTGGGTAATAATCCCTTCTCGGCTATTTCCTCGAGGCGGGCTTCGGGCATTACAAAATAAACACTTTGATATCCCTCTGGCACTTCCCCAAAATCCCGTCTAAGCAAAGGATTTTCCGGATGTCTTTGTTTTAAATCACTCAATAACGTTTTTTGTCCTTCATTACTTGTCGGAGTCTCAGCGCCATTATTCCAGGCTTCAACTTCTGCTGGAAGCGCCTCTACTACCCGTTCTACATAACCTACCGTTGCATCGACCAGATCTAGGAGTGGCTCTTTACGAGAATACTTTTTACGTAATGCTTGTATTTTAGCCTGTAGTTCAGGAGAAGGAGTTTCTACTTGAGGATTGAAAGCTACGCGTAATAAATTATCCGGACCGATACCTGCTCCGTGTGGTAGTTGAATAACAATTCCGCCGGCCCTGACAGAATGATACATACTGATAAGTCGATCCTCAACACGAAGATATGTCATAGCGGGATTTTGATCTGTGGCTGCAATACTGAGATCCCTAATAATTTCAGAAAGCTCTGAAGGAACTTCAGCAATAGGAGTATCGGCACCAGTTCTACTCATTCGATTCCTATTGATTTCATCAAGGTTAATTATATTAGTCAACGGTGTGACAAAGTTACTGCCACCCTCAGCTTCGGCAATATTATGAATTCTGGAACTTGCCTGGTCCATTCTGTCTATAAGTCCTCGTTCTTCAATAGCTTCCAATACGTGTTTTGGCCCTTCAGGTTCTTGAGGAAGAACTTCAGTTCTTTGTCTGTTAAGAAATTTGAATAAACCTCTGTTCCTCGGTTGTTCTGCTTGCGGTGTTTCCCTTACCGGATCTTTAAGGAGTTCTCCCTGAGGTCCGAAATGGGTTGCCTCAAATATTGCTCCGGTTGGAAGTGGTGCTTCATTCATAATGCTTTTTGCGTGATATAATTATTCATTAAATCAATTGATTGTTGAAGTTTGCCTTCGTGGATAAGCTTTTCTGCCTCTGTGATACCTAAATCTTTATCTAGCTCTTGTTTTAACATCAGATGCTTATGAACAATGTTACTTAACTCAACAAACTCATCATCCAGTATAGGAAGAATTTTATCTATCTGTTCATCAGTTATCGTGTCAGGAAGAGCGCGAAGTATATACTTTGAAATTTGGGCCGCGCGCTGTAGAGTGATTTGTTCCTTTTCGAGTCTGTCAAGCAGTAAACTCGCGACATCCGTTTCAAGATCATACAATTTTTGAGAGGTCACATTATTTAAATAATATAATAAAAATAATTCTAGTCAAACGGAAATAATTATCACACTCAAAGGTGATTAACCTCAAAATCTGATGCAAACTTTGAGCCTATCCACCTCTAAGGTGGTTAGGCTCGACTTTTGTATCGATTTTTTCCACTTGCAATTTTGAGGTAGATATATATAATAGTAGGATCTCAAAGACCAAGGGTTCTCGCGATAAGATCGGAGGTAAAATTAAATTCCTTTGCAAGAGAAAAACATGCCCAGTAAAATCAAAACGCAAAAAGTTGCTTCGATAGTTGACAAACTTCAAAAAACACCAAATTTTGTTTTAGTTGATTGTCAAACTACTACTCATAAAAAGTTGGAAGAATTGAGAAAAAAGCTTCACGACGGCCGCTCATCTGAAGATAGAAAGCCTTTTTTCGCTGTAAAAAATACATTATTCAAAATAGCCCTTCAAAGGGCAAAAAAAATAGATTTATCCGACGATTCCGCTCTAAGAGGCCAAACGGCCCTGTTGACTTTGCCTATGGATTGGAGCGACGACTTAAAAACTTTTTATACATTCGTAAAAACTGAAGGTACTCTCAAGTTTAAATTAGGACAAATTGATGAAAAAATATATTACGAGCAAGATCTTTTGAGATTGGCACAATTACCGGGGAAAACCGAATTGATTACTAAGATTATTATGTCCTTTAAATCACCACAAACAAGATTGGTAAGATCGTTAAATCACAATATGACGAGGTTAGTATATATATTGAGAAATAAGGGAAATTAATAGTAACTCATAGAAATGGGGTGAAAAAAAGATGACCGATACAAAAACTGAAGAAAAAAAATCCACCTCCGTTGAAGCTACTGTGGACAAGTCAACTTCCACTGAGGCTAAAGTAGAAAAGGGAACAAAGCTTTCTTCAAAAATTGACAAAATCGCAAAAGAGATCGAAGAATTAACAGCGATTGAACTTTCAGAACTGTCTTCATATCTTGAAGATAAGTTTGGAGTTTCTGCAATGCCGATGGCGATGGCTACACCGATTGCTGGTGGAGCACCTGCTGGGGCTACAGCAGAAGCAGAGGAGAAAACTACCTTTAATGTTATCTTGGCAGAAGCAGGAGCAAATAAATTAGCAGTCATTAAGGCAGTCCGGGAATTAAAACAAGATCTGGGACTAATGGATGCAAAAAAACTAGTTGAGTCAGCGCCAAAAGAACTTCTTACAGGAGTTAAGAAGGATGAAGCAGAAGCAGCCAAAAAAAAGCTTGAAGAGGCAGGAGCTAAGGTTGAATTGAAATAATGATAATTGATGTAAGAAGTGTGATGTGGGAAGCTAGAAAATGAAGTGAGAAGTGTGAAAATTCCCACTTCTAGCTTCAAAGTCTAACCTCTAATTTCCCACGTCTCATTTCCAAATATTCTCCGCAATCCCCTTGACATTAATTCAAACGATATGATACTCTTTAAATTAAATAGCCATTTTATTTTAAAAAAAATATGAAAAATAGGCCACAGGTTGTTGCAATGCTCTTATTCATTTTCTTAATTCTGGCAATCACTTTGACAATATTCTTCGCGACCAAAGAAGGTCGAGATGTTCGTTCTCGAGCACAAGCAGTCCCGCTTTGTACCGGCGCAGTGACAAACTTTGTCCCGAATGATCAATGTCCAAGTGCAGCTACCGATCAATACTTTAAATCAGCTACTATTACCTGTGATACTGGAGAAACGCTGACGATTGGAGCCGCAAGTAATGTCACGGGGTGTATTTCAATTACTGCCCTTAAGGCTGAAGCTCAAGCCACATGTCAAAAAAAATGTTTAATGCAAAGTTTGCCTTCAGGGTCACCAACAAGTGCAATATCTCCACTAGTTGTTACACCAACTCCTAAATGTGATTTCGGAAGTATGCAGGTGAGAGGCCTCTGTGGTACACCTGCACCAGCTATAGATCAAGTCAAAAGTAATTACGGTGATTATACATGTCTAAGTGGAGTGACTGGTACTGTCGGAGACGCCAACACATGTCGAAGTTTCGCTGAACTGGCAGTATTAGCTCGACAAGCATGTGTAGCTAATTGTACGACAACGAATGTGACACCAACTCAGATACCCGTACCGACAATTACTTGTAGAGAGGGTGTCAGGGAATCGCGTCAGGTTCTTTGTGATATGCCAACTCCTGAGCTCGTTGCGACAGTACCCCCATTCACTGCCGCAGTGACGCCTGGAGCAAATACGACTATTCCAACTCCAATCCCTCCAATTTTAATCAAAGTTCAAGGGATGATATTTACCTGTCTTGACGGGTCTGTAGAAAAGTATCCGACCGATATGTCACCATCAGCTTGCTATACTCCGGAAGAGTTTGCTAAACGACTAGATGAGTTAATGCGTGGCGGTTGGGTCCCATGCAAAGGCAAGTTGTCTCCAGCATGCGCTGCGCTTTCAGGTACGCCATCACCCACAGGATCATTGACTCCATTGCCCACAGGGCCGACATGTTCAAGTAAATCTAAAGGAGATTGTAATTGTGACACAAAGATGGATATTATTGATTTTGAATGTTGGCGTAAACAATATAATGGTGAAGCACTTTGTCAATCGGCTGATTTTAACAGTGATGCCAAATGCAATCTGAATGACTTTGAAATATTGCGTCAAAATCTGTTTAAAACGAGTACGAACTAATATTTATGTCTAAGGCGAGATTGGTTATCATCGGAATAGTTTTTATATTTTCAGTCGCTTTTTTTTTATTGCTTTTAAAAACTACAGTATTTAAGACCCAAGCAGCAGAAGACCCTGTTTATATTTTTTTTGATAAAGACGTTATAAAAACAGCTGAACTTACCGACACGCAAACTCCTGGTAGCCAACCCCAAATTCCGGTTAATATTTATTTCCAAACTAAACCGGAAAATAAAATTTCCGCCGGTAGTGTCCAACTTAAGTACGATCCGATGATGTTAACTGTTTTAAGTTCGACAGGTGGACAGATTGAAACAACGTGTAAAAATAATGATCAGAGCTTAATCACTCAGGCTAAGTTTACTAATGATTCTACGGCCGGCGTTGTCACGATTTCTAATGTTTTATTGGATAATGATAATACAAAACTACCACCCCATTTACCTTCAGGTATTTTCTGTATGACTACGGTATATTTTCAACCAAAATTTAACCCCCTTCTTTCTGCAGCAAAAGTCACCACAGTTTCACTAATGACTGATCCGGCCTCCTGTGAAGTAGTTGGTCCTAGTAAAACCTATGGCTGCAATTTTTACGCAGATAAAAAAAGTATTACTATCGACTTAAATAATATATTACCAACGCCTTCAGCTGCTCTTGGGGTAAGTCCAACTCCGACTCAATCGGTAGTCGTCACATCTGCTGTGACTCCGACTGAAGGAGTAATTACACCAACGGTATCATTGGCTACACCATCAGCAACTCCAGCGACGACGACACCACCACCGCTTGGAGGTGCTTCCTATAAATTTATTCCAACGACAGTAAAGACAGGTCTTGGAGGGACTTTTGAGATAGCAATAGATGTTGACAGCGGTAAATATAAATTAGTTGGTGCTGATTTATTTTTGAAATATGATTCGACTAAGTTAGCAGTTCAGCAGGTTAAATCAGGCAATTTCTTTGAATTTGCCACCTCTGATCTTTCAGTCCCGGGTTCTGCATATGTAGTTGGCGTCGTGACCAATCTTGATCAACTAAAGAGTGGCCGTGGTACATTAGCGACATTAGTTGTTAAGCCGCTGACTTTAGGAAATTCAACAATGACGGTGCAGTGTACACAAGGGCAGACAAATGATTCTAACATCGTTGATGGCAATGCTGAAGATGTTATTAATTGTAGTCTAAATGAAACGGTATCAGTAAACGTTTCGGACACAGTACAAATCACACCTTCGGTTTCAGTTATACCTTCGATCACAACTCCAAATCCGACAAGCAGTTTGTGTCTCAAAAAAACAAACGGCGATTGTAATTGTTCTGATAATATCGACATTGTTGATTTTGAGTTTTGGCGAAAAGAATATGCAAAAGAATTATCATCATTTAGTTGTGATTTTAATAACGACAAAAACATTAATTTGACTGATTTCAATATTTGGCGGGTTGGTTACTTTAAAGATAAAGCAGTGACAGTGACGCCAAATATACCGGTTACGACGCTATCGGCATCACCGTCAGCTTTACCAATAATTAGTCCAACTGGATCAATAATAATTTTACAGAAAGATGAAATATGATGAATGATGTTTCTAAAAAAAAGGTAGTGTTGTTGCTTGCTGTCGGAGTTTTGGCAGCTGCGTTATTTGGGTATTTTTTAAGCGTCTATGTCTTTAGGACAAGAGCAGTCACTGAACAAATAAATGTTACATTTTCTCCGGCATCTCTTTCTTCCGGCTTGAACGTGGAAAAACAAATAGATATAGTTCTTGCTGCTCCGCAGGCAAAAGGTATTTCCGGAGTTGATTTAACGTTAAATGCCCAGAATGCGAAGATCTTCGACTTGTCTAATGTCTCACCGCTCGGGAGCGATAATAAGAGCGTCTTCACCGAAGTTAAAAAAACAACCACAACTGATGGTTCTTCATCCACTAAAGCATCAGTGACAATATCAGGTGATACTGATCTGCCCCAAATTGTCAGAATGAAGGTATCGTTTAAATGCTTGACTGCTGGGACCGCTAAATTATCAATAGACAAATCAAAATTAGAAGTTGTCGGTAATATTACAAACAATACCTACGATGTTGGTTCGGTAGAAGAAGCAACGATTACTTGTACCACAGATGTTTCTGTGACGCCAGGAATCCAGCCGACAGCATATACCGGCATTTTGCCCACATCTTCAAATTTTGCACCCGGAGTAAAAGCACCTTATTACATGTTTTTTGCGATTGACAAGTCGACTACTACTTCATCTTCAGCAATATCAGCCGTCGACGTCAATTTGACTTTTGATCCTAAAATTGTAGAAATATCGGAGATTGGGGATTTAAAAGATTTTGGTACACTGATGCCAAATCTGCCGGCATCGCTATTACCGCTTGAAAATATCGTTGCGACTGCAACGCCTGACATCAGCACTTTGCCAGCTTTGCCATGTACTAAAATTGATCGGGCTTGGGATAATTCCACCGGCCAAATACACATTTCTTATGTTTGTGTCATGAGTGCTGATAAACTACCGCAGTACCCGGTCATTTCTTTGACTCTCTTAGGAAAAGCACAGGGACAAGGAGAATTAGCTTATCAAAATGCCAAAATAACCGGAAATATTCCACAAGATGCATATGTAGTGAAAACATCCAATGCAAAATATTATGTAGGTGATCAAACTCAAGGAAATGTCAAGCTTAATCTCAAGTTGAAGTTTCAAGGGATTGAAAACAAGCAGCCGGCTGAAAATTTAAGAAGCATGGTCGTAAAATGTAGTCTTTCTGATGGTGGTTTAAGTTCTATCCAAAGTCAATCGGCGACATTTACTTCGGATGCAAATGGTATTTGGAGTGGTAGTTTAAGTTATGGCGTCCCCGCAGGATCTGGCTATAAAGTATTATGTAAAGGTCCAAAACACCTACAAAAGAAGATTTGTGACGCAAAGCCGATAGAGACATACCCCGGCACCTACAGCTGCGATCATGGTCAAATCACTCTTAAAAGCGGAGAAAACAATTTTGACTTTAGTGGAATATATATGTTAGTTGGTGATCTACCACCCCAAAACGGTTTGGTCAATGCTTATGACTTGTCTTTGATAATTAATCTTCTAGACCGCAGTGATGCCGAATCAGTACGAGTCGCTGATTTGAATTTAGACAATAATGTCGGTGCTATGGACCAGTCTTTAGTCATTTCAGCTCTATCACATAAGCTAGATGAGCAATAAGCATGATTACTTTTAAATGGAAAATGAAAACAGATTCTATCGACATAAATTCCAAGTTTTAATTCTCACAATCCTTATTTTAGGGCTCGCTTTTTTTCTATTACGACAATTTATAAGACCATCTGGTTTTTCATCAAAATCTAAGGAGGAGAAAAGGGAAGTGATATTGACTAAAACGCCGTCAGGAGTTACTTTACCGGGGAAAATTAGCTTAAGGTTTAAAGATGACCAAAAATCCTACTCGATTAATGACAATGTTTATCTTTATGCATACGCTGATTCGCTGCAAATACCAATAATCGGATATGATTTAGTACTTAAATACGATAAGGAAAGCTTGAAATTTGTACAAGTTAAATCACTTCAAGACGATTTTGTTGTCAGTTCATTTTCCACAGAAGATGCATTAAATATTACGGGCATTAAAAAACTATCGTCCTCTTATGGAACAATTTTTGATAATAATCAACTGTTAGAGCTGGTTTTTAAACCAAAAAAAGAAGGAAGGGCTAATATAGAGATCGACTTTACACAGGGGAAATCTACAGATAGTAATCTGACAGATGAAAAAGCTACAGATATTTTGGGAAGTGTTGAACCAACATATTTTTACGTTGGAGAAAGGCTTGCATTATCACTAAACCAGGTAAAAAAAACCAAATCAGATTTACAAATTAAATTAGCAGAACTTATCGTTCCAGATGGGCAATGCATGGATTGTATCACAACTCTAAAACTGGATTTGATGAAGGGTGGTCAACGTGAAGTGGTGAATTATCAAACCGGTGGAATTGCGGGTTCACTAAAGCTGACAAGTAATAATTTTGATAACCATATTGAGATAATGAAAATAAATAGCAGTGGGGCGGAATTGATAATAACAAAATTTAATTAAGGAATTTTTTATACATCAAATTTCTATAATGCAGGTGGCGCGACTGGGAGGGCTTCCCGACAGCGCGCAACGAAGTGAGCACTGGCGGGAAGGAAAGGCGCGACAGAATCTGCTTAAATTGATGTATTTAACCATGTTCAAACAAATTAAACAATTGTATAAAAAAGACCCGATAATCCCCATATATTTACTTGGTTTTATTTTACTAGGAATTATTTTATTTCTGGTTCTTCAATCCGTTTCAAGTCCCAAACCTACTATAACTACACAATCAAAAGCGGAAAATATGCAACTTCTTAACACTTCAGGATTATCGAGTTTATCAACAGCAAATATTCTCAGAAATGGTATAAAGAGTGATCTTTATCTAGAGCCCCAAAACTATGATGATCCTTTATATATTGCAAAAAGCGGTAAAGGATTAGCTGCGGTAAATGAATTTATAAATGCACAGTCGACCATACCTCAATCATTACTCGCAAATGAGCCAGAGCAGCAATATATTTTTCCAAAAGACTTCATATCTAATTCATATTTGAGACGAATGTATAAAGATGAAATGTCCAATAGTTATGGAACCATTGAGCGTTATTATTTTAATCAGACAATTAATGGTCTAGAGGTTTTGGGAGCTGAAAGTCGTATTGATCTACAGAATAGTAATAAAATTGTAGGTTTGGAAAATGAACTTCTGATGGACGAGAGTACTGAATATCCAGTATTCACACAATCTCAAGCAGAACAAGTGGCTTTGGATCAAGCTGAATCAACAAACAGCAATCTCGATTTTGTCTTTTGTGATCAAAAAAAAGAGAAACGGGTCATTGTGAATCGGCAATTTTTAGGGACGCAGCAGTTTGATAAAAATTGTATCTCTTTAGCAGTGGATATATGTAATAACGGCGATATTCCGCAAGTTAATACAACTTATTATGTTTGTTTATCCTCAGGTGAAGTCGTTTTCGAACGAAACAATCTTCCTTCTGCGTTGTCAAGGGAGATTAGCAATTGCTCAACTGGGAGCTGTATTAAATCACGGTCAGAAGGGCAAGCAGCTGTTGGAGATGCTGATGTAGATAATTCTTATGATATCTTGAGCGATGTCTATAAATATTATTTCGATACCTTCGGGCGTGACAGTTTCAATTCAAGAGGAGCTACCCTTCGAGCCAATGTTAAAGCAAGGTCTGTAGGGGGACGACCTTGCCCTAATGCCATGTGGGATGGGAGTAAGATGTGGGCGTGCAGCGGGATGGTAGCAACTGACGTTTGGGCTCATGAACTGACACATGGAGTCGTTCAATATACGGCCGGTCTTGGAACATTCTATCAATCCGGTGCATTAAATGAAGCATTTGCTGATGTATTTGGCTTCGGAGCCGACCCAGATGATTGGACAATGGGTGAGGATACTGTTATGGGAATATTGCGAAATTTTCAGAGTCCACCATCTAAGAGTTCCGGAATCGGTCCAATGCCGGACCGAATGTTCAGTCCAAATTTCTATTGTGGGTCTGCTAATGATAATGGTGGCGTACACCATAATAGTACAGTTATAACCAAATCTCTTTACCTAATGATTACTGGAGGGACATTTAGGGATTGTAATATCACACCAATAGATCGGAGCAAAATTCTGGCGGTTTTCTATAAAGCATTAACGAGTTATTTGTCGTCGAATGCTAATTTCTTACGATTTTATAACGATATGTTGAAAGCCTGTGGTGATTTATATGGATTAAGTTCTACGGAATGTACGTCAGTTAAAGCAGCGATGCAGTCGACAGAACTTAATCAACAACTCTCAGGAAGTCAATACGGACCCAATTGTCCCGGTTCAAAAGCGACATATAAAACGCCAGAGTGTGCTGGACAGGCAGGTGCGCCGACTTCAACTCCCGGACCTACAGGTGAGGATACTGAGCCAACGCCAACGACTTCACTTCGGGTAAGTCCGACTCCTGATGATGGTGAGCCGACTCCAACTGACGGCGAGTCACCCGCAGATACACCAAGTCCTACAGATGAAGAACCAACAGAAACGCCTTCGATTACACCGGAGATTAGTCCAACCCCAGTCGATGGTGAATTGACGCCGACTCCTTCGAGCAGTCAAGTCCATCCGGAGGTAAAAAATATTATTTATGAAGAGCCATGCGATACGCAATATTTTGGTGAGCCAGGGTGGGGTTCTTATAGATATGCTCATTATCAGTGTAGCGATGGCCGGACAGGTTGGTCGGGTGATGGCGATTGCCGGTCAAGTGATGATTTGTTGGATGAGGCGGTAAGGATTTGCAGCGGCGAATATCCGGAGCCCACTGAAGGACCAGAACCGACAGAACGACCAAATCCAACTCCGGGGAAATTACAGCTTTCGATAAGATTGAAGTTTCAGGGTGTCAATTATGATACAGCTATTATCGATGGTATGCCAATAAAAGTAGGGCTTATGACGCGTTTTTCTTCGCCGATTTTTAAAAAGACGACGTTTTATCTTAACTCGGATAACACCTGGACCGGTTGGATCGATTATGATCCAAAAGACGAAGAAGGTTATTGTTTACTTATCAAAGGACCTTATCATATCCAACGGAAAGTTTGTCATCTAAAACCACAAGAAGAAATTCCCGGAAGTTATAGACCAAAAGATAATTTCATGACGCTTGAACCGGGTAATAATTCCTTGGATTTTTCCGGCATCACCCAATTTGTCGGAGATCTTGGCAATCAGGATGGAGTGGTCAATTCAATAGATTTTGGTGCATGCAAGTTTTTTTATGACAGAGATGATGACCAGGCCTTACAGATCGCCGACAGCAATCTTGATGGAATAGTCAATACCTTAGATTGCGATTTGATTTATCAGGCGCTGAAATATAAATTTGATGAAGAATGAAAATATTAAGTAACAAGTAACAATCACCAAGAAACAAACAAATTCCAAATTACAATTTCCAAACAAGTTTGTTTTCTTGGAATTTGGTTATTGGTCATTGTTTGTAACCCCCGAGGTTAGACATGGGCAATGATGATAGTAACCGAGGCCATTAACCCCCGAGGTTAGACATGGGCAATGATGACAGAAACCTCGGGGGTTAAAAATGCAGTAGACCTTGACACTAAAAATATGTTATATTTTTCTTAATACGACTGTCATCGCGAGGAACGATAGTGACGAAGCGATCTCGTCAGATGTTTTAGATTTGACAAGATTGCTTCTCCCGACGGGACCGTCGGGATCGCAATGACAATAATACAAATATAAGTTTTTTATAATAAAAAATGGAACCTGAAAAACACGTCAACCAAAAACTTCTCATTTTAGGCTTAATAATCATTCTGATTGTATCCCTCTGGATCGCTATGACGATGTTTAAGGGTAAATCAGCGCAAGACATAGTGGAGCCTGAGACGTCAAATACAGAGACAAATCTGCAAACTCAAAATGCCGTACCTCAAACAGAAGTTTTTGGTTCTTCCCTTAAGATCCAACTTGATAATCCAGCAAATGTCTTTAAGGTAAATACACCTGTGACGTTGACGGTCTATGGCACCGCGACAAAGCCGATTGTCGGGTTTGATGCTGTCATCAGCTTTAATGAAAAGGCAGCAGAATATAATTCTGCTAGTAGTATTAATGACAACTTTCAAGTCTGGCCAAAAGAGGAATTGGGTAAAGTTTATATCACAGCGGGTAAAAAATTATCGGTAACTGGGGCGGTGGAAATTAAAGATTCACCACTATTAAGTGTTGTGTTTACGCCGCTTCAAACCGGAGAAGTGGAGTTTAACCTTGATTTTACTAAAGGGGATACAACTGATTCAAGTTTGATTGACACCGAGACGCAAGATATTTTGGAGCAGGTTTCCGGCATTAAGATTAATGTTCAGTAATTTCAGTAATGTGAAAAAAAAGACTCTCGCACAAATATTATCATTTTTGGTTGTTATCTTAATTTATCCGAGGTTGGTAGCGGCGGGTTTTTTGGAATTTAGCAAGCCAATTATCAATGTTAAAGTCGGTGAACAGTTTACCATTGATGTTAATATTGACGCCGAATCAGACCAGGTACTGTCGACTGATGTAAGAGTAATCTATGATCCTAAATTGCTTCAGATAGTCGATATTAAAGCCGGTAATTATTTTCCCTCAGCACCAAAATTAGATTTTTCTCAATCCGGCAAAATCTATATCGCTGCTTTAGTTGAAAATCCTGGTGATTATCAATCAGGAGCTGGGACCGTTGCGACAATAACTGTTAAGGCATTAGCAAATGGGACAGGAACTTTGACTTTTGTCTGTGAAGATAGGCAGACCGCGCAGGATTCCAATATTGCCAAAAACGATCTTAATGCGACTGATGTTATTGCTTGTAGTCAAAATGGCGATAGTGATATAAAAATTGGAAGTGGATCAACCGGCACGGGAAGTGGAACAAGCGGCTCATCAAGCACGACAAGGACGTCTTCTCCCTCGTCACTGCCAAAGTCTGGTATTGTCGATGATTTTTTCAAAGTAGCTATTCCGGGAATATTTTTATTAGCAATTGGCGTTGGTATTAGATTGTTGCTATAGATTGGTTAAAATTAGTTATAATTGGTCGAAGTTAGTTGAAATTAGTTTATAATACAATTGTAAAAAGCGAAGATATCAATTTTTGCAGGAGATGACCTTATTTTTTATGCAGGTGGCACGATTGGGAGGGCGGTCCTGACAGCGCGCAACGAAGTGAGCACTGGCAGGAAGGAAAATCGTGACAGAATCTGCTGAAATTGGATATTGAGCGAATGATTATGGAAAAAGATAGAATGACTCGAATTGCGGCAATTATCGTAGGTGTAATTTTAGCCCTGGTTTTAATTTTTTTTGGATTTCGAATTGTTCAACAGCGCTTTGGAAATGCTGCCGGTACCCCTACGGATATCGTTGGTTCCAATATTACCACCAATTCATTTGATGTTACGTTTGCTGTCTCTGACCAGTGTGATAACTTTAAGGTGGTTTATGGACTTGATTGCACTCCTTCAGGGACCAATCTTTTTAGTCAATGTGCTGCGACGAATACTGATACAAGTGGTGTATCAGATTGTGGTTGTCCATTGACGCTTTTAAGTCCGAACACTACTTATCATTGGTATCTGGCTAACGGATCAAATACCTACAAAAATGCCAGTATCTGTTATACCTCGACCACCAAAACAGAAGCAGAATCAACTACAACATCTATTACCCCGACACCAACCGCTGTAACCCAGACAGTTCCGACACCGACGGTTTTTTCAAACGCCACGGTCCAGCTTACTCCGGCAGACCAGGTGACTAATTGTCAATTCATCGAAGATCATCTGGGCGAGACACAGGGGAATATCAGTTACACTACATTAGACGTCATGCGTTGTCGAACGCGCTTGACCCCAACTCCCACTCCATAAAAAACGTACCATCGAACCTTTGTTTCATATAATAATACAGTATCAATCGAAGATGTTCGTTTCGAGAAACCTTGGGATTCCCCGTGTCGATCCGACTCCGCCGAAGGCGGAGACGAGATCGCACGAGGGAGGGAGCCCACTGGTTCGAGAAACGGACATCGAGGTTGAATATTGCGCACTTGATGGGGAGGACAGAGTGGCAGAATCTGCTCAAATTACAATTATTATTACGGTACCAGAAGTTTGTAAAAGAATTTAATTGTAGGTGATAAAACTATATCCAACATTGATCTATTCCCAAGAAACGGTATAAACATAAAAATCATAAAAAGCAGGCCATAGCGCTCCAGGCTATACCATTCATGCGCTTGTGATTCCGGTAAAAATCCTCCGACAATTTTGAAGCCGTCAAGAGGGCCGATTGGTATTAAATTGAAAAGTCCTAAAATCAGATTAATTTGAATGGCAAACGCTAGGATTGGAGATATAAGTGGATAAAGGCTGTTTGCGCTTGTCGTTTTAAAGAAATAGATTAATATTGACAAGAGAATAGCCATTAAAAAATTAGACAGAGGACCGGCCAGCGAAATATATGCGCTATCACGGCGGGGATTTTTAAGATTATAAGGATCAAAGGGCACCGGTTTTCCCCAACCAAAGCCAAACATAAGGAATGCGATTGAACCAATGGGATCAAGATGCGCTAGCGGATTTAAAGTCAACCGACCGGCCAGTTGCGCCGTGGGGTCACCAAGTTCATCAGCCACTCGGGCATGAGCATATTCATGAATACTGACAGTAAGAATAAGAATGGTTATATAAAAAACCGCCAATAATGGGTTAGACAAAAGACTTAATAATAACATAATAAATTATGAAGCATAAAACTTGAAACATGAAACTCTTTTATATTGCGTTTGATATGGTTTTGTGATATTATACAAAAATATTAATAAATGTTTCATGCTTCATGCTTTAGGTTTCATGATGCGTGATAAGCATTATGGCACATTGTTTTCATTGTGATAAAACTACTGTTTTAGGTCGTTCTCATACCCATAAAAGGGGAGTCGCCGGTGGTAGGTGGAAAAAGCGCGCTCCAAAAACCAATCGCACTTTCAGAGCCAATATTCAACATGTCACCGCTATTATTTCTGGCGCCAAAAAGAGTATAAAGCTTTGTACAAAGTGTATAAAGAGGATAAAAAAGGATATTGTTGATGGTAAAAAGCCATTTCTTGAGTTGGCTCACTTATCAGCAAGTTCTAAATCCAAAATCCAAAGCTCAAATGTCAAATCAAGCTCAAAGCTCAAAATCTAAAGAATTATGCAATTTATTTGGATATGGGATTTGATTTGAATTTTGGATTTTGACATTTGGATTTTTTTAGATCTCATATCTCTCCAACTCCCCATTCTGTTCTCGATACAGTTTTCCTTTTTGCTCCAGCACTCGTTGTGTGAAAAGTGTTCCTGATAGGTGATCCATTTCATGTTGGATGATTATTGCTTCAAAGCCGGAAAACCATTTTTTTTGGTGTTTACCCTTTTCGTCCATATATTCAAGTAACACCTTATCGGATCTGGTGACCCGTCCCCATATTTTAGGTATCGATAAGCATCCCTCAAGTTTCGTTTTTCTGTTTTTCCCCCCCGAGGAGTCCGTTCGGCCACCTCGTGGGTGGGTGGACGACTTCTTTTTCACATTTCCCATTTCAGTTTTCCCACTTCCAACCTCCATATCCAGTTTTTTACTTCTCATTTCCAACGTCAATATACTTGGGTTTATAAATACACTGATCTTGCTATCTGCTCTTGGTTTGATAATAAATATAGCCAGAGGTTTACCAATCTGAGGAGCAGCCAGTCCTACACCTTGAGGATCTGTTTGGTTTTCTAAAGCCACAATCATGTCCTTAATTATTTTTCGTATAGATAAATCAATGAGCTTGATTGGAAAAACCTTAGTCTGTAGAACCGGATTTGGGACCGTTACGATTTTCATGACAATATTTTATCAGATTGTGGTAAAAAATCGAAGATGCCTGTTTTGAAGCGTAACTTGCCTGCCTGCCGGCAAGGCAGGGGTGACCCGTCGGGTGAATTTTGCGGAAAAACACGGCATCAAGATTTTTTTATTAAAAACACAATCACCATCATCCCTAATAACCCCAGTCCGACAAACTCCAAATACTGCGGCCAAAAAACTATGACTAAATTGAGTTTTTTATCCTGAGCGGAGTCGAAGGACCAACCGTTTTCCCATCCATTCACCAACACATGCTCCTTCAACTCCTGACCAAAAATGAATGGGAAAATTTTAAAAAAGAAACTTTTGAATTTTGAACTTTGAGCTTTGAATTTGCTTTCATATGCTTTCCATCCTTCATTAAATGCTTGATTATTCGTGACGATTGATACAGCTCGTGATAAGCCATCCATTTTTTCCAGTCTGATTTCTTTTAACATGGCATAAGGCAAGCGATATAACTTTATTTCATAAAGATCATTGATTGTTTCATCTATTAATGAAATATTGTCAAGATGCAGATTGTAGCCAAGTCCAAATTCATTCATTGGCGGTATGATAAAATATTCAGCCGTCGCTGTTTTATTATGATTTAGTTCAACTTCAATATCAGCCTTTTTGGCCATATTATTAATGACGGCGAATTTTAACGGCCGGCCCTTGACATTTTTGCTAACCACTTTTACCAAATATCCGGAAGAATGAGTCAAATCAGAGAGAACAATATCATAACAGTTATGACTTTTGGAGGATATAAAACGTAATGTTTTTCCATCAATGATGTTTTGGTTAAATTTTCCTTTGAGATTATCACAAGCTTGAGGATTGCGGTCATAAAAAAATGGATCGGTTGTATTGTCATAAATAAGCTCAGCTGACTCAGACGCGATCTTAACCTCAAATTTATCTTGCTTTTTTCCCAGACTAAGACTCAACTTTGTTGTGTCATTGTATTCTGACGGTAAAATGAGACGGTAACTGTCAAGCCCTTTAGGTATATCACTTGATATTGTTAACCCGTTATTTTCTGAAATTTTGATATTTTGCAAGCCCGTTCTGCCGGAAAACAATGTGCGGAAAGGGTAATATACGTCAAATTTTCGATTAGTGTCTGTGTAATACCGTCCATATTTTTCATATGCGCTATCGAGATTGTTGAAATTAACATACGGGCCGATATTATAAGAGATGTCATTTGCATCCGAATTAAGAAATTTATCATTGTGATTGACCTTATAAACCCGGATGGTATTGACGCTTGACAGCTCATCGTTGAATCTGGCCGCCAAACTGTATTTGACGGATTTTTTGATATATTCATCCAGTGCCTCTGAATAAAGGAAAGCCTTCGCCTGCGGGTAGGGGACTACATTTGGGTCAAACAAAATCCAGTCAATCTTGTATTTATCCATCAGCAGGTCAAAAAGATCAAATCTCTGACTATATATGGCATAATTTAACTCCCAGTAATAATTCTCATTCTGTCTGCCCCAGACATCGAAAGATCTATCCATTATCGGCTGCTCAATTCCATACCATAAAAATCCCGAACCCGAATAGCCCCATTTATACACGTTCCAACCCCAGTTCCAACCCTGCGGCATATTTGCGATCCGGCCTTGTCTATCCTGCTTTTTAAAATAGTCAAACAGATCCATGTACGCTTGTGGGATCTTTATTTTTGCCTCCGGGTAGATGAAATTGCCGGTGAACGCCGGAAAACCGAAATAAAATATTCCGCTAACAATAATTATTAAAGTTATTCCTTGGACGATTCTGACCAGAGATTTCTGAAAGATTGCCGATGCGATTTTAAGTAATAATACACAACCTATTCCAAAATTAATTGCAAACAAAAAAGAATAGCCGATTGAAAATTTGGTGAAAGCTATTCTGAATGCTTGTTTGAAAATTGGGATTTTATGTAAAAGCACGGTGACATATGAAAAAGGAGGTGTATCTGTGACAAGGAGTGAAAATAGTAAAATAAAGCTTAAAGCAAAAGTAAAAAGCGCAGATACCCTTTTCGAAGCATAACTTGGGTTCACCCGTGGGGTGAAGTTTGCGAAGAAAAGTGGTATCAAGCGACGTATAAGAGTATACCCAATACTCAATATCGCAATCACAAAAAATCCATAACCGACGATATTGAATAGCGGATGCTGCATGTATTCAAGCCAGGTTAAAAATACCGGGACATTGGCTTTTTCAGCAGTCGTGTTTATCGTTTCGATGATAAATCCCTTGATCAACGCGGCATTACCAATCGTGCCATAAACCTTATTTTTGGCAATAAAATCCTCAGTAGATGATTGGTTATTATAAGCATGTAAATAATCGCTACTATTGGTGAAACTATAGTTCAAGACAGGTAATAACCAATATGCATTGATGGCGAAAGTGATAAAAAGCACGATCAGTGATCGTTTAAGGCGAGTTATAAAAGTGGGCGGGTCCTGTCGCTCAACAGCCCCATCAAGTGCTCGTTTATCAATTTCAAGCGTAGATGACCGTTTTATCGCGATTTGGGATTCCCCGTCTCGACCCGACTTGCCCAAAGGGGAAGACGAGGTCGGACGAGGGAGGGTTCCCACTAGAGCAGAAAAACGCGTCATCAAGCGCCAAAACTGTGCGCTTGATGGGGCTCCCCGTTTCGCGCCACCCGCACCAGTTATTACATACACCAGCAAAAAGATCCCCAACAGCATCAAATACACCATAAAAAGCGGTGGTATAAAACCTTGAGTAGACGATAAAAGAGAAATCAAGGCAAAAATAAAAAGCGTTCGCCGATTCGGATTTTTAAGGTAATATATTAAACTTAAAAATAACCAAGGTAAGGCAGCAAAATGGACGATAAATGCCTCAAGCTGAATATAAAAATTTTGCAGAGTGGATAAATTAACCAGATAAAATAGCGCCGCAAAAAAACCGGCTTTATTTTTTAGATCTTCCTCTTCAAACGGCGCCACTTCACCCACAAGGAAAAATACACCATATACACCAACAAAAAGCATTAGAAAAGTAAACGCCGCTCTAATGATGTTATCCGGCAAAACTATTGAGAGTAAAAAAGTGACAAAAGTATGAGGAAGTGTAGCTGCATAACCATGGCCGCCATAAGTACCTAATCCCTGATATCCCTGCCACACAGCCATCAACCCCCGTTTGAAATTCAGGGCGAAATTAAATTCAGGATGAAGATTGTCCCATCCCGAAAACCACTCCTTTAAGGGAAAACTGAAAATAAGCAAGATTAGTAATATCAGGCTGAGAAGTAACAAATGATATGTTCTATTTGACGGATTTCTTAGCGCAGATACCCTTTTTGGAGCATAAATTGGGTTCACCCGTGGGGTGAATTTTGCGGAAAAAAGCGGTATCAAGGGATATATTTTCTTAAACCCCCGCCTTAGCCAGATCATAAGCTTTCGCTCCTTTTCGATTTAATTTATAAGGTAGTATTAATTTACTGTAGGCTTGTTTGACTTCGGCATCGATCTTTTGATTTTCAGCGATTTTACGGCTAAGAAGTTTTAATTTATTTATATTTTTTGTTTTTTGAAGCTTGCCAATCAGACGTCTGAATGAATTAAACCCAGAAAACATTGGATATCTGGTGGTAATTCCGATTTTTTTACAAATATT
>MFZK01000008.1:0-425 GCA_001789395.1 Candidatus Roizmanbacteria bacterium RIFCSPHIGHO2_02_FULL_37_13b
AAACCGCTCCCTTGCACGTGCGGGGGGCGCCGGATGGGAGCGGTTTCCGTTCTGCTGTTTTGCCCAAGGGGGCTGGGTTGGCGAGCCGCTACCCGGCGGTTCAAGAAGGCGTACAACTCGCCACTCAGCCTCCACCAGTCAGTGTCGGCCCAGCGCTTCGCGAGAGGCCTGGGCCGGCACGACGCCATCATCCCGGGGGAAGCCGGCTTCGGTTGGAAGGCCGAGTCGGCCTCTTCGCTCCCCAAGCAGAGGTCGGCATTGCCGGCTTCTCCCATTCATCTCGAGAAAGGAGGAAAAAAAGTCTGTTGGCTGTGCAAAAAAAGCGCAGTCAACAGTTGTAATTGTTGGTGAGGTCAGCCACAATAAAATAAATCCTCATCAAACCGGAATTTAGACCAAGGAGGCAACGGTGAACAACAACGGCC
>MFZK01000008.1:561-30327 GCA_001789395.1 Candidatus Roizmanbacteria bacterium RIFCSPHIGHO2_02_FULL_37_13b
CCGACCAAGTGTCGGGAAACCAGAGGTTCGCCAATCGGCGGGAAAAAAGCTTTCCCGCTTGACTTAGGGACCTCTACGATTTTCCCGGTTTTTATAAAACCGGATACACTACCCTCATTGCATCTTTCAATAAATAGATAATTTATCTTTTTTTCAATCCCCATTTTCCCAGTAATCATCAATCAAGCAATAGAGCATTAGAACAATCGATATGTAGCTTTTTTGATATAATCTTGGCTATGGGACCTGAAACAGCTCGCTTTGATTATCTTTTTTCAACGGGTGAGCAAGTTAAAAATCCATATCAGGCAGCGAATCTATTAGCAGAAAGATTACCACAAGTTGTTAATGTGCGATTTCCGTTATTACCCGCCATCTTAGCTCTGTCAGAACTTGATGCATTTCATGAGGGCCCAATTCCAGAAGAATTCAAACGAAATCTCTTGGCATATTATATTACCCGGTGGCAAGATCTGGATCAAGAAAAAGTGATTCCCGTGTTATATGCCAAATCTAGCACAAGGGCAGATTTCAATGCTGTGACAGGAAAAATCAATCTAATAGCTAGACCGGTTTCACCTGATGATTTGAAATTGAGAAATAATTTTCTATTTATTACTTTGGGTACGGAATATTATGATCGTCTATTTGAAAGCGCCGGGGTTCAGGACAAAGCTGTTTTAGATTTCCAAAAAGAGACGTTTGAAAAAGGATGTCAAGTGATATATGAATCACGAGGCGAACAGCGAGCAGAACATCCAATTGCTTTTTCTTATCTCAGAGTTCAAGCATTAGCTCAATCCGATATAAATATCAGCGCTAGAAATCTATTTGCGATTGGTTTACCGGATGACGAAATCTATTGGCATTTGAGACAGCGGGATGATTATGAAGAGTTGGAAGATCATCGAGATCAAATGTTTGTCGTCGAATCTAGACAATCACAACTGGCAGAAGCAAAACAAATCTTAAAGGATAGGCCTAGACGGAGATTATCTCCAACAAGATTAGAAATATCAGCTAGTCCGGAAATGGCTATGGCACGTCAGTTATATTCTCAAGGTATCACTCGAGGTGAAATATTTGAACGAACTGGAGTCGTTATGGAAGAGCTTGAATCTTATATCACTCCGCAAGAAAAACTACAACGGATAGAAGAAATGAGAATAGCAGTTTTAAGTCTACGGGATGAGGGAATGACTGATGAAGCTGTAGTGCATTTTGTTTATGATCATGATTTAAGTCGAGCGGCAATATCAGAGGCGACGGGAATCGGGCCAAACAGAATTGAGACAATATTAAGAGCATATCGAGCTGAAAGGACAGAAAGCTTAGCTTCGAATTTTAATGTATTATCTGCTGAAATTGAAGACATTACAGAAATTCAGGATCAATTACTGATACATGGATTTAGCCGGACAGAACTTCATCATTATCAACCATTTTATGAACGGATGCTATCTCATGTCGGCGAACTCTTACAATCGGGAGTAAGTCAAGTAGAGGTAGGCAGAAATCTACATTTATCCGGTCGACAAATGGATATATTTGTCACAGAATTAAGAGGTCGAGATGTTTTACCGAAAGTAGCCGCTCGAGAAGTTTTAGCTCCAGAACAAATTGCCGGCTATGCAGATCTTATCGCTCCTCTTCTAGATGAAGGAAAGTCAGTTGAAGAAATTGTCGCAGCTACTCATCTTCGACCTTGGTTGGTTGAAGAGGTTAAAAGAGCACTTCTTTCGTCGGGGAGAATTAAGTCGCGAAGGTATGGAGAAAGACCTGAGAATATTCAGAGAGCCAGACAAATCAAAGGATGTCCGGTCGATGACTTTGACACGATGCGACCGCTACTCACCGGTATTAGCTATTTTTTTTATAAACATCATCCGGATATTTTGATGAGTTTGAAAGAAGCGGTAGAGGCAGAAGGACGGCAATATGAAGGATATAAACAATATTATGGTAGTCGATTTCGAGAATCAATGATTCCACATGCGCAAATTAGCCATACAGAAAAAGCCAAAGGTGTAAAGACCACAAGCGTGGTGATCGCGATTCCTCGTCAATATCAAACAGAAGGTGTTATTAAGAGGTGGTTACAGCAAGTACCAGTGCCAAGCCGTGGCGGAGACTTCAAAAATACCTTTCCCAGTCGCCGTCGAAAATGAGTATAATTTTTCTATGAAAAAGATTATTTTTCTTCTTGTTCTTTTCGGGTCATTTTTTATACCGGGCAAAAGTGTCTTCGCTCAGGAAAAAATCGATGATTTTTTGGTGACAATCAATATCGAAAAAGACGGCAAAATAAAAGTCAGTGAAAAAATTAGTTATGACTTCGGCGACTTACAGCGTCATGGAATCTTTCGAACTATTCCTTATATCAAGACTAATAAGGATGGCAAAAGATATAAATCAAAAGTCGATGTTAAGTCAATTACAGATGAATCTGATAATACATATAATTTTCAGCAATCGATTGTCGACGATAAACTGAATTTGAAAATCGGCGATCCGGATAAGCTTGTCACAGGGCCTCATATTTATAACATCAACTATAATGTCTCGGGTGCCCTGACGTATTTTTCCGATCATGACGAGCTTTATTGGAACGGAATTGGGACCGGTTGGGAAGTACCGATAGAGAAAGCGACGATTATCGTTAATAAAACGTTTTCTTCAAATAGAGAAAACGACCAGATTAAGTGCTTTGTCGGAATTGAAGGAACGTCGTCGGAAGATTGCGGTTATTCTTTAAAAGATGCTGATATTATTTTTGACTCCAAAAGGTCACTGAATACAGGTGAAGGTTTCACAATAGTTTATGGTTTTCCAAAAGGACAAGTGGCTGTGTTGGAACCGGAATTGGTAGTATCTTTTTGGGAGACGGTACCAGGAAAAATAACTGCGGTGATTTTAGCGATTTTGGCTCTTTTGTGGTATTTAATCTATCCAATTAAAATAATTTATAAATGGTTTAAATACGGTCGTGACCCAGAGGTCGGCATACCTGCCACAGCTTATTTTGATCCCCCAAAGACGAAGTCGGGGAGATCGCTGACACCGGCAGAGACGGGAGCTTTGGTTGATGAAACTGCAGATTTACGTGATGTTATGGCAACTTTGGTTGATTTAGCGCGACGTGGTTACTATAAAATTGTTGAAAAAAATAAGAATGATTTTTATTTTGAAGTCAGACACCCTGGGGGTGACCAGAAGTCAGCGGGGCTCCCGCAGGGTGTGAAGCTTATAGACTTTGAACAAACACTCATTGATGATCTCTTTGATGGCGAAACGGAAATCCGTTTAAAAGATAAAAAAATGTATGAGACTGTCAGCGAAGTGCAAAACACCATTTACACTCATTTAGTTGAAGATAAGTTTTTCCCAAAAAATCCCCAAAGTACCCGGGCGTTTTATCAGGTGATGTCAGCTCTAGGTATATTTTCCGGTAATTTTTTCTTATTCATCGTTGCCCTAATCTTTGGCCGGTTAATGCCGGCTAAGACTCAATATGGGGCAGAGGAAGCAAACAAAGCAAAAGCCCTGCGAAATTTCCTGAAAAGTCAAGAGCGCCAACTACAATTTCAGGGAGATAAACAAATATTGTTTGAGAAATTACTGCCATATGCAGTCGCATTTGGGGTCGAGAAGGCATGGGCAAAGCGGTTTGAAACCATCGCTCTTAAATCTCCGGATTGGTATCAAGGTTATGGATCAACAACTGCATTTAATAGTCTTATTTTAGCTAATGCTCTGTCATCATCTTTCAACAGTTTTGCATCGGCGGCAACACCGGTTCGCTCATCATCCGGTTTTTCTTCCGGATTTTCCGGTGGTTCCTCCGGCGGCGGCGGCGGAGGTGGAGGCGGCGGTTCATGGTAACGATTCCCGCCAGCCGCGTTTGACGCGGAGGGAGATTGTCATTTCTAAACTCTCCTTCGATAAACTCAGGATCGCTAAGAAATGTCAATGCGGAGCATGCTGGTCTGGGACCAAAATTTATATAGTACTTCACTTCGTTCAGTACCTAGAATCTGTATGACTCATTTCATATCGTCTACAGATTCTACGGCGGAGAGGGCGGGATTCGAACCCGCGCGAGTCTTACGACTCAAGGGTTTAGCAAACCCTCGCAATGGACCGGGCTATGCGACCTCTCCTCAAATCATATTCTAACATACGTCTGATTTATAAAATACTATATAGTCCTTGCCAAATTCAGGCAGAAGGTGTAGTATATCCACATACTAATACTTTATATCATTTAGACAATCTAGATGTAATAACTCATGGATAAAACTGTTCAATATCACTTTGATAAAACCGTTGATGACTATGATATTTTTGCTGATGATGTCGTGATGAAAAATAACGATCTTCATCAGACGATTACGTTGGCCATGGCTATACCAAATGACAGAATTACAAACATTTTAGATCTTGGTTGTGGGACAGGTTATGGTTCGGGTATGATATTAAGGACTTATCCACAAGCAAAAGTTACCGGGGTTGATTTTTCACAAAGAATGATGACAAAAGCGAAAATCAATTTGAATCATTTTGGAGATAGAATAATATTATTGGAAGAAGATTTTACCACTATTAAACTTGAAAATAATAAATACAATGCAGTTGTCTCTGCAATAGCGATACATAACGTTACCCATTCACAAAAAGGTAAGCTATTTCAATCGATTTACAGTTGGTTAAAGAAAGGCGGCTGTTTTATAAATGGTGATTTTATTCAAGGGGAAACAGCGCTTTTAGATAAAGAATATCGTCAAATATATAGTGAATATATGCTCAAACGGCTACGTGGAAAAGATCTATTAATATGGTTGAATCATGCTTTTAATCAGGATACTGCCATGAAGCTTTCAGAGCAATTTCAACTTCTGGCAAAGGTGGGATTTTCCAAAATAGAATTGTTATGGCAATTCAATAACGAAGCAGTATATAAAGCAGTCAAGTAATTAACACCGGGAGTTACTTGGAGCATAATGACAGTTAGATTATCCGCCAGATTTCGAAGACGATCGTAATTCCAAGAATAATGCTTATTGTTCCAGCCAATAGTTTAACTGCCTCATTTATTCTTTCAAATCGGCTCGTTAACACAAACGGCAGGCCGATGATGGCGCTGGTTATAAACATCCCTGCCATTGATCCAATCCCAAAGATAAGAATAAATAATAATCCCTGAAAAGTTGATTTAACTGTGGTCAAGACAAGAAGCATCAAAGCAGCTGATCCGGCTAAACCATGAAGCATGCCGATAAGAAAAGAACGTTTATGATGGTGATGAAGATCAATATGATTATGTTCATGAGAATGTTTGACATTTTCATGGATATGGAGATGATTGTGCATATTATTTTTTCTTAGATTTCTCAAAACATCCAAACCCATAAATACCAAGACGACACCGACACATCCCTCAAAAAAATAGGCTAATTTAGCAGGGATAGTTATTTTCAAAATCAAGATGATTAAACCTGATAAAAAAAGCGTCGTGGTATGGCCGGCTCCCCACAAAGCTCCAAAAATAGAAGATTTTTTTAGACTTTTCGTCTTTGAAACAATCGTCGATACAGCGACTACATGATCAGCATCCAGAGCATGTTTAAACCCTAGGATAAGCCCAAAACCAAGTAAGGCCGCTAATTTTACAACTACCTGATCCATGTGCCGGAGAGAGGATTTGAACCTCCACGGGGTTACCCCCACAGCGTTCTGAACACTGCGTGTATGCCAATTTCACCACTCCGGCAAATTCCATATGTGTTACTTTCTAATAATCTATTTTATATTAACATTAGTATCTCCCAGGAAAAAATATATATTCTGTTTTCCTGGGATCCACACATGAGTAATTCTAAACTCCGTTTAGAAACTCATGTGGGAAATTCCACCACTCCGGCGTGTTGGGCTGATCTTCCAGTTCCGCCACACAGGCTTATGCCAGGCACCACTCCGGCATTTACGTTAATATATTATAAAATATTTCTTAATGCTTTAAATTTTTATTATTGACAAAAGAGTTATGTATGTTATTATATAACTAATTATGAATAATAATCAAATTTTTCCGGAATATGTGTCTGTTTCTGATCTTCAGCGTAATTATGCTGACGTTTTAGCAAAAATGAAAAAATGCTCCCAGCCCGTATTCATTTTAAAGAAAAATAAGCTGGAGGCAGTCATTATCAATCCCCTATTTTACGCTCAATTGATCCGTCAAAATCAGGACACAGAAGAGAAAATGGCCTTAAAAGCCATTGGTATCTATCAAAAAGAAAAAAAAGCTAAGAAACTAAAAAAATTATCCAAGGCGGCCGATTTGTTTGTATGAAAATCGACGAGATATATTATTCTTCAGAATTTAAGAAAAGCGTCAAAAAATATTCAGATCTAAAAAAAATAATTATTCAAAGAATCAATATTTTTAAAAATAACCCATTTGATTCGAGGTTAAAAACTCACAAACTTACCGGTAAATTAAAAGATTGTTGGTCATTTTCAATCAATTTTCAGCTACGGATTCTTTTTGAATTTATTAGTGATACTAAAGTAGGTTTCATCGACATCGGTAGTCATGATATTTATAAATCATATTAACACCGGGAGTTACTTAGACTGTTTTGACACTCTTTATTTGCTATTTTGATGATTATAGTCCGTTGACAAATGTAATTCCTTAATGTCATGATTATGAACATATGCCGGAGCGGGGAACTAAATTTATCAACAAGGGTATTTATCACATTTTTAATAAAACCATCGATAAAAAAAAGGTTTTTACTATCGATAAATATGCGGAGCGTTTTTTGGAACTTCTGAGATATTATCGCTCCCGAAAATCAATAATTAGTTATTCAAGATTCAAGAAAAATCCGAGTGTTCTTGCTTTCCATACACAAGATTCGCTAAATGATAAACGATATTTTAGAATAGAAATTCTCGGGTTTTGTTTGATGTCTAATCATTTTCATCTGCTTCTGAAGCAGAATTCAGACAATGGCGTTCAAGATTTTGTAAGATTGGTACTAAATGGTTTTACACGTTATGTTAATCTAAATGAAAAACGCAGAGGGCCATTTTTACTTCCACGATTTGAATCTCGTAGCATTCTTACTGATGAAGTATTAATGCATATTTCCCGTTATATTCATCTAAATCCATTTTCGGCAGGTATTGTTAAAAATATAGATCAACTTAAAAATTATCGTTGGTCATCGTATTCAAGTTACCTTCAAGAAAAAAAAGATGATTTAATTGAGAGAGATATTGTTTTGAAATTATTTAATGTTAATCCAAGAAAATATCAGGAATTTGTTGAAAACCACGCTGACTATCAAAAGTCCTTAGAATATATCAAGCTCTGATGCCCCAATTAACTCCCGGTGTTACCTATTTTTCTATTATAATAGCCAAATGACGGCCCAAATCGAACATAGAGAGGTAAGACCCACAGGATATGGCGAAATTTATCAAATACCTTATCAATCCGATATGAGTGCTGATGATATCAGACGCTTGTTTCCTAACACAAATGCTGTCATTGCGGTTGATTTTCCTATATCAGGAGAGGGTGAGCCCTTACTGACGCCAGAGGGTGATTTAATCGGTCATCAATTTAAAAATGGTGTTATATCTGTGGATCACCATAATGACGATCTCCAGATGTGTCAACCCAATATCTGTACGACCACTTTAGCTTGGCAGATGGTAGAAGCTGGGATGAGACCGAATAAAAAAACACCGATTGTAATCAATCATCATGATCCAGATAGTATTTTATCCGCTGTCCTTTTGTCCGGTATGGAGGGAGGTCTCGTGAAACGCGATAAACTAGTTGAGGCAGCCTTATGCTCAGATCATGGGGTTAAACCGTCATCTGAAAAACTTAATAAAATAATTGAACTGTTATTTGCTTTAGATGAAAGAGATAGTTTTGCAGATTCATGGGTTGCAGTAGAATCATTGCTTCGTGGATATAGAATGCCTGATTATGTCGACCCCGCACTAAGAGCATATCGTGCCATAAAGAAACGGGCAGAAGAAGCATTTCAAAGAGTTGAGGAAATGGGTCGCGGTGTACATCTTCTATATCTTAATGAAGGAATTCCCAGTCATCATTTTATAGAAGCGGCTCGACGAGGCGGAGCAAAGGTTTTAGTAATAATTTCACCTGATCCCTATGATGAAAAGAACTTACGGATAAGAGTCAGAGGTGTGGATTTGCCGGAATTTGTTTATCTGACAGCTATGGATTTGGGCAGGTTTGGCTTTCGTGGTCGCTTTGATGCTGGCTCAATATTTGCTAATGATGGAATTGATCCAGATTTAGTGATGAAAACTATAGTAGAGCATATGCCGACGTAATGATTTATACTTTTATAGTATGAAACTCATAGTTGGTCTTGGCAATCCAGGAGAGAAATATCGGAATAATCGGCACAATGTGGGGTACCTTTTTTTGGATTATATAATCCAAAAAAAGGAAGTATCAAGTATCAATTATCAAGTATCAAGTGTAAAACCGTTTAAAAGAGATAAATATTCAGAAGCGGAAATTACGGAAATTAAATTAAACAATGAAACAATTATATTAGCCAAACCACAGACGTTTATGAATGAGTCGGGGAGAGCAGTAAAGAAAATAGTATCTAGTATGAAGTATAAAGTATTAATCATGAATGATATGTTTGTTGTTCATGATGATCTTGATATCAAACTTGGCGAATATAAAATCCAATTGGGGAAAGGGCCAAAACTGCATAATGGTATTGAATCGATAGAAAAGGCACTTGGAACGACCGAATTTTGGCGTATCAGAATTGGCGTGGATAATAGAGACTCTGAAAACCGTATGCCGGGAGAAAAATATGTGTTGCAGGATTTTACTTTGGAAGAAAAAAAGACGCTACAGTCTAACTTTGATGAAATTCTTACAACTTTTGTGCGTAAACACCCCTCGCGTGCATAGCCTCAAAGTTTGTAAAATCCGGGATCATAGGCTACGGGACGATCCGGAATAGTCCGAGAAAGTTGGTTTACAAATGAATTTTTTTAGTCAGCGCAAAGTATGCGAGGTTTAGAGCCAGATAGCTTTCAGCTCCCTGATTATCATTGATTTGTTTTTTCATCAGTCCATCATAGACAGCTCCACTGGCTTTATCTACAAGAGTTTTTTTTAGCCGATTTTGTCCCCAAAACCAGTTGTAGGCGATTTTTGCCTGTTTTAAATATTTCTTATCCTTAAATAGTTTATAAGCAGTTATTAATGCTGCTGTCATAGAATAAGATTCGACAGCCTGTTCATCATATACAGGCATTTTTTCACCCTTGCTCCAGAAATTCTTATTTCCCGGAAATTGGAAGAAATCTTTCTTAAATATAGCATGGGTATAGAATTCAAGCATTTGACGGCCTAATGAAGTTAACTCATGATCTTTTAAAAGATCCCCCAGGATGAGATATGCCTGAATGACTTTGCCATTATCATAAGTAATCATCTTTTCAGGCCAATGCCATTTGTCGCTGAAATTAGCTTTTGCCTGTTTTTTGAGATCGTCCCGCCACATTTTTAATACCTTACGGTATCTATCCAGTTCGCCGTTGCGGAAAATGCGTTTTGTTTCGTTCTTTTTCAGAATGTAATAAAGGGCCAGAATCAAAAATGCTTTCGTCCTAATGGAAAATTCTTTATTAAAAATTAACGGCAGTGTCTTTTGTGTCATTTCCCAGGCTACTTTTTCAAATAATTTTGAGTAATAAGCAAGATAGGCAAGTGCAAAAGCAGAACGGCCATACCAATCGCCTAGTCCCAATTCTTTTTTATGCAGATCAAATGAAATATAGCAATAAAATTGACTGCTTGATTCATCGCGGGCAAATTTCAAAAAACGAAGATAACCGGTTTCAAGATTTCTTAACAGTTTTTTTTTCTTTAAATCAGTATTTTTCCATAAATTAGCGACAATTAGAGCCCGGGCATTATCGTCAGTTGAGTAACCATGTTCCGGATCAGGCAGGTTAAACATTGTATGTTGCATGATGCCATGCGGAGTGGAAAGGGCAAAAAGATAATCATTATTAGGTTTTATTATTCTTGTCATAATATTATTTTGATTTTTTTTTATTAACTACATAAGAAAAAAGATTTAAATACTCCAAAGCCACATGTTCCCAAATCATCTTTCGTCCGTATTGATAGGCTGCTTTTTCGATTTTTTCACGGAACGTTGGTTTTTTTATGATGTTAACGACCGCATAAGCTATCGCTTTTTCATCTTTTTGCGGGACGATAATACCTCGATCTTGAGCTAATGTTTCATTTGCATATATGTAGGGGGTTGATATGCAGACTTTTCCGGCTCCAATAGCATAGGCGAGGGTACCGGATGAGGTTTGGTTTCGATCCAGATAAGGAGTGATATAGACGTCCAGTGCTTTTAAATATGAAATCAGATTTTCGAGCGAAATATATTCATTTATCTCGACAAAATTAGCTTCGAGATCTAATTGTTTAACTAATTTTTTTAGTTTGTGACGATAATGTTCATCTTCATTGATTTTTACAAGCGGGTGTGTGGCGCCTATCATCAAAAATTTCACGTTAGGATAAACTGATTTGATTTGCGGTAATGCTTTAATTACATATTCCAATCCTTTGTTGGGGGCAATTAAATTTATCGCGCCTATAAGGAAGTCTTTTTTTGAATATCCGATCTGGGGTTTAAAAAAATGAGATGGAGAAAAAGGAATATTAGGGACACCATGGTGAATAGTTAGAATCTTATCTTCTTTTATGCGATATATTTTTTTTAATCGGTTAGCAGCTTCTTTGATCATGACGACGCATGCTTCTGACTCTGAGGCGATTATATTCAAAATCGACTTTTGTTGTTCTGAAGGGCGAAGTAGTGTAGTATGAAATGTAGTAATCAGCGGTTTGTCAATATTTTGTACCAATTTAAGAATGTATTGACCGTCCTCTCCACCAAATATTCCGTATTCATGTTGAAGTGAAACGAAATCACATGAAGAGCGATTTATATATTTGGCCGCTGATAGATAATCTTTTTCATTATCTTTTCTGATATGATATTTGATCTCCCATGGGTATTCGACAGTTTCGCGTGTATCATCCATGGCAAGGATTTCTGCCAGATATTTAGGATTTAAGACGTTGATTCCATTGGTCAGATCTTTTGTATATGTAGCGATTCCGCATCGGCGAGGAATATAGGTGGATATATAGATTCCTTTTAAATTAAAATCAGTCAAACCTAATTTGGGCTTGAGTTGGCGAGCCATAGAGAACTTATTATAGCATGTATTAGTATTAAGTATTTAGTATCTAGTATTTAGTCCTCGCCTGCGGCGGGGTTAGTTAAAATTGGCCAATTACAACTAATTTCAACTAATTACAACTAAATCTTGATTTAAATACTAATTTCAGTTATCTTTTTTTATATGCCGGGAAAAAGAATCAATCGTGTTTTAAAAAAATTGTCAAAGTATGAAGATACACCTCAGAGGAGTCCCTTCGACTCCGCTCAGGGCAAGCCTGCCATCATTCGAGGTGAAAAGAATGATCATCTTTTTGAGACGAAATATGGCTATTTTCAAGATGGAGGACGTGAATTTGTCATTAAAACACCTCATACTCCTGGGCTTTGGGCTAATTTTTTAACGAACGGGAAATATACGGCCTTGATTTCACCGACGGGTGGCGGTTATTCATGGTATGAAGAATCAGGTTACAATCGTATTTTGCGGGAGCACCCACTTCGCCATTTGATCGAAGATCTGCCCGGCCGCTATATATATATCAAAGATTTACAAACCAATGATTATTGGTCCTCCAGCTATCAACCTGTCGGCAAGGCTAACAAATTCAAAGCCACTCACAGTCTTGGATTTACTAAGTCACAAGTGGATTATAAAGATATTGAATCAGAGGTCACATATTTTATTCCTTTTGATAAATCTTATGAAGTTTGGCACTTGAAATTAAAAAACAATAGCACAAGGACAAGAAAACTTAAATTATATACCTACTGCGAATTTGTATTGGGAAGTTACCGTCCGGATCTTCTTGAAAATTCCTTTAACAGTATGTTTTTTAAAGGCGAGAAAATAGACAACGCGTTGATCTTTACCAAACCAATTCTGACAACTAAGGATAATTTGATACTACGGACCTATGACAAAATTGGTTTTTTCACAACAAATGAAAAATTTAACGAATATGAAGTATCCAGACGTGACTTTATTGGCTTTGGAAAGTCATTAGGCCAACCACAGGTTTTGACAAAAAAATCGAAACTCTCATCTAGCCCTAAACAAGGTGAAAATATGATTGGCTGTATTTCAGTGGAAATTACTTTAAAACCAGGAGCAGAAAAAGAAGTTTATTTTGCCTTGGGTTTGGTGAACAATCCCGAAGAAATTGTCAAAGTCCACACATCGCTGACTAGGACAAACATGGTTAGGGAGCTCGACAAAATAAAAAAATATTGGGATAAACAAATCAATAAAATCTGGATTGAGACGCCTGATGAGGGGTTAAACATCTGGTTTAATTATTGGCTGAAATATCAGATCCATTTCAATGCTCATTGGAGCGAGATGGATTCATTTTATATCGGCGGTGGAGGAGGATTTGGCTTTAGAGATACAGCGCAACACATCTGGGGTATTTTGCCATTTGACAGGGATTTATATCTTAAACATTTAAGATTTTTACTTTCGCATCAATCGCCAAATGGTAGCGTGCCACATGGAATTTCCATTTTTTCAAATGAGGCATCAAATTCACCGCATAGTGATGATCCTTGCTGGCTGGTATTTGCTGTCTTGAATTATTTAGAGGAGACAAATGATCTTAAATTTTTAGATGAAGATATTGCATTTCACGATGGATTGACATTTGGCAAAGAGCACAAAGGATCTGTGTTAAGGCATATTATTCGTGCTGCCGATCACTCACTGCGGCATATGTCAGAGCGGGGGATACCGCAAATGCAAGTGGCAGATTGGAATGATGCGCTATCCAGCGGAATTTTTGGTAAGGGTGAATCCTTTTTGACTGCAGGACTTCTTGCAGCTAATCTGCAGCGTCTAGTTGAACTGCTAAAAAAAGTGAAGCGTCAGGATAAGGTAAATGAATATACTTATGCTTACAAAAGACTTTCACAATCGATTATTAATTTCGGTTGGGACGGTGATTGGTTTTTACGAGCGACTCAAGATCATCAAAAAAAGCCGATAGGCAGTAAATCTAACGAACGTGGACAAATATTTTTAGATTCTAACAGCTGGCTTTGTATTTCCGGATTGTCTGGCAGTTATACGGAAAAAACTTTAAACAGCATGTGGGAACGATTGATGACTAAGTACGGAGCATTGATTTTCAGTCCTGCCTATTCAACAGAAGACAAACAACACGGGGTGATATCTCAATTTGTCCCGGGATCAAAAGAAAACGCCTCGATTTTTTTGCATGCTAACGCCTGGTTTTTCATCGCACTTTGTCAAGCTTTAGAAAGTGAAAAAGCCCATAAACTACTTAAGAGTTGCAATCCGATTCATGCCTCATATAATTTCTCTGATACTTACAAGGTTGAGCCGTATGTTTTATCTGAGTTTATTTTTGGTAAGGAGTCAGACAAATTTGGTGAAGGGAGTTTCAGTTGGGTGACCGGATCAGCCGAATGGTTTTTCCGTGGGATTTTGGAGTTCTTTTTAGGTTTAAAATCTACTTACGGCAAAGTGACTTTTGAACCAAAAGTGCCTAAAGACTGGACATTTAAAGTCGAACGTGAATTTAATGGAAAGCGGTGGATTGGGGAGTATGAGAAAGGAGTTAGTAAACTGAAATCTGTGATTTAAACAAGCATTTCACTCACATCAGCTCCGGATAATATTTTTTTAGCAACAACAATATTATAATCAACCAGATTCTTATGCAAAATTTGGTCAGTCCTGCTTTTGGAAAATTCTATGACTTCCCCAGCATGAGCAAGAAAACAGACGAGTAGTGATTGATGAAATATTTCTTTATTAGTGACGAGTTTTTCCATTTCATCAATGATTTTTTTTCTTTCCGGTTGGGCATTGAGATATGGAAGATGGATGAGAAAATAAATCAAGTTATAAGCAAGAGAGAAATTGAGATAAAAATTACCCATGGTCTCGAGATCGACGATGATAAGAGTATTTTGTTTATTGTCATCCTGAACTTGTTTCAGGATCTCTTTGGGATGCTGAAATGAATTCAGCATGACATTTTTTGGTCGGGGGTTGATTCTTATCAAAAAATTATGGGGTGTGCAATCAGCATAAAGCACACCCGTATCTTTTTCTATAAATAGATCTGCTTTTGGAAGTTGTATGTTGGTTTTTTTTATCCCGGATATTATGTTTAATAAAATTAAACCTTTTGAAGCGCGATTAAGTCGGTCGATGATAAAGCTTTTATCATAGTTTAATTCGTTAGGTAGCTGAAATTGCATAAGTCTAGACATTATTGTGGAAAATGATAGCAGTTCCGGAGGAACGAACGTTGGATTTTCAAAAAAAAATTGAAAGACATTTTTCGCCTTAATTTTTTCCATTTGGATGAAGAAGATTTGTTGCAGATTCTGTCGCTCGACAGCCCCATTAAGTGCTCCCCAGCTCTTCGCGAAGGGCTGGGTTGCGCGCTTGGATGGGGCTCCCCGTTTCGCGCCACCTGCAACAATAATGGAATCCACAAGAATATTAATTATCTCTGGAAAAAAATCCAGTCTTTTTTCTTTTTGAAACTCGCTGATAATTGCCTGTCTTTTTATACTGTTGATAACGCCATCTTTTATTGTTTGATACGTTTTTTCATCAACTGTTTTTCCTGCTTGTCTGACGACAGAGTCAGGGAGATTAGCTGAGATGATTGATTCACGTCCGTTATTATCAATCCACGAACCGGTGAATTTAAAATATTTTGGATTAAATTCAAATTCGTCAGTTAAATAAAATTCCCAGAATTTTTTTGTGATTTCATCACGGAACACACGACCACGGTAAGTAGTTTCCAAATATCGGTAAACAGTTTGGATGTATTGAGACATTGATTTACTATATCAACGACAAAACAATATGTCATTCCAGCGAAAGCTGAAAGTCCTGTAAGGGCTGGAATCTATATAATTGATGTAGATTCCGGGTCAAGCCCGGAATGACAAAAATTGTAAATTGTAAATTAACTCTTTGATATCGCCAAAACACATTCATATTTACTTTCTCCGAGATCTTTTTCAATATATTGTTTAACAATTCTAATCAAATCTTGGTGTGATAAAAAAATCTTATCATAATTGGGTTCTTTTTTTGCCGTCGGTGAGTTCTCTTTATTGACTCCACCAAAGCGGATGGCAACAACTTCCAGATTATGATAAGCGGCATAGTATCGACCCAGTGCTTCAAAATAGAGTTTAGTTGCGCCATAAATGCTGGTGGGTTGCTCTTGAATATGATAATTGAAGCTAGAGGTGTGAGGTGTGAGGTTAGAAGATGAAGTTTGAAATGGGATTATTTCCAACTTCCCACTTCCATATCCAGCATCCCACTTCCCATCTCTCACATCTTTAAGAATTTTTTTTCCATATTCATCAGCATGCATACTGCTTGCCAGAATCACCCGCTTGATTTTTTTCCGTACTGCCGCTTCAAACACATTGTGGGTCATTAGAAAATTGTCATTTTTGAAAATGCCATTTTCATAAATCGGCTTTTTATCCCAGGCAAGGTGAATTATCACGTCCGTATTTTTTGGAATATTTTTTATCAACGAGAGAAAGTCGGTTAAATCGCAGTTTTGACGGGAAAGGGGAGTCAAATCAAAATCATTTTGAAGATTCTTGATTAAAACCGATCCAATGATTCCAGATGCTCCGGTGATGACAATTCTTTGTTTCATGCCAAACTTCATTATAGCATCAAAAATGCATACAGATCATTATCTCAAAATAATAGGGATTAGATTACTATTATAATCCATTATCAACCTCGGAGGTTGCTAAAAAAAGATAAATGGATTGTAAGAAAGCGACGAAGTAGGGTAGGGCAATTTTAAAAATGAGTCAAACCTAAGGCTAAAAGGGTTCGATTTTAGAGATTGTTTCGTCATGCTGGGTCAGGATGACAAGATCCGCAAGACGTAACGTGTAACTCGTATAAAGTGCATATTGTACATATTATGCATATTAAACATATTATAGACATTATTCATATTTTGGATAAAATACACAAAGTCCTTGACAAGCATATTTTCGTTGTTCTATATTGATATATATTGATGTCTACAATTGAATACAAATTACATCGGATGAGTCCGAATCAACTTAAAGCCTTATTTTTGTTGGCAAAAAGTGAACAGGGGATCATCTCTTCATCTAATTCAGCGCCTCAAATCGGTAAAAAAGGCAAAGCACTCGGTGGCGTGTTTTCATCACTTGCAAGACAAAATATCAACGGAGAACCATTAGTTTTACCATGGGGTCGACCGGAAAACAATCGAGGACTCAAGTGGAAACTGAATGAAAAAATTATCACGAAATCAAGATTATTAGAAGTTGTGAAGGAATTATTAAGCTAAGCAATGGAACAATTGAGCAATAGAACAATTAGATTAATGAGGAAAGTTTTATCAATCACCGTCTCTATATTAATTGTAGTAGAAAGTATTCCCATGGGTATCTTGCCCTTCCAGCAGAAACCTCCAGCTGTTGAGGCAGCGGCGCTTAGTAAGACGTCCCAGGCCGAATGGATGGCAGGCAAATATGAATTTAATGAGATTGATATCGCGACTTCAAGCGGTGATATGAAGCTGCAATTTGATTTAGGAAGCTGGAACGCATCAGGTTCTGCCGATCTCAATCACTACGCTTATATTCAAGAACCAATGGTGAAGGTGGGACGATTTGTCTATATGTTGAGAAATAGAAACGTCGGTCAACTTTATCGATATGATCTTGATTCAAGAGAGTGGAAAGAAATGGCTAACTTGCCAAACAGTTTATATGAAGTCGCTGATATGACTACCAACGGCACTGATAGCATTTATGCTTTCGCGACGCGTTACAGTGCTGGTCCGCCTAGCATGTATTACAAACACTTTTTAAAATACGATATTCCGACTGATACTTGGAGCTATCTGGATGATCCGCCGGCCGATCTAAGGTCAATGGCTGCTCTCGAATATGTCTCCGGATCAACTAATTATATTTACGCTATTGAAGGAGCTGGTCGTTACGGATTTTGGAAATATAACGTCTCGACTAATACCTGGTCGATTATCAATAACACTACTTATTATTGCCAGTCCTATTGTGATTTAGAATATGATGGCAGTCGTTATATTTATGGGGTGACTGATTGGTACGCTCCTGATAGGATCTATCGCTTTGACACTCAAGTAGGGACATGGGCATTTATGGCAAGCGCCCCACTAGACGGTTCCATATCTACCGGGGTAAAACTAGCCATTTTTGGAAATTATGTTTATACTCTTCGCGGCGTCAGTACACGAACTTTTTACAGATATTCAATAAGCGGTAATACTTGGAGTACAGCGGCTGATGTCCCGTATGCATACTATGGTAGTTTGATATCGGTGCCTGAAGATAATAAAATTATCGTGTATGCCAGTCCGACCAACTTCTTTGATTATTATCCGGCGACCAATTCTTGGAGTGACCCTTTGCGAGCGGTTACTTATGGAGCTGATGCCGGACAACAAACTGTTTCCGATGGAGCGGGAAATATATATTACTGCATCGGAGCCGGTTCGACAGCTTGTTATAAATATACTATAGCTACTGATACTTGGGTAGCATTAACCGCAGCGCCGGCGACGATAGGCTCTGGTAGTTCTGTTGCTTGGGATGGGACAAATCTATATGCCCATCGTGGTAATTATGCCAATACTTTTTATCAATTTAATGGTAGTACTTGGGCTGCTAAAACTTCTCCGCCAGCTACGTTGACAGTAGGATCCTCGATGGTTGCTTCAGGGTCAGCTAGTCTTTTTGCTATTCAGGGTGGTGGTGGAACTGGTTTTTATAGATATGATATTGCTGGAAATTCTTGGACGAGTAAAACAGCATTGACAGAAGGAGCATATCGAGGTTCGGGAATGATTAAAGCAGGTAATTATATATATGTACTTACTGGATACAACAAGGGCGTTTTATTGCGTTACAACGAGACTGAAAACAGTTGGACGAGAATGAAATCTTTACCGGTTGGATCTTATTATGGCGGTGGGATTACCTATGATGGAGTTGATACAATTTATGCCTTTGTTGGTGGTGATACTGATATTTATTCACGTCAGTTTTATAAGTACCTGATTTCTGAAGACAAATGGTATCGAGTAGCAGATACGCCGGAAAAAGTAAACTCTGGTGGAGCGTTGGTATGGGCAAATAATGCTGTTTATGCATTACAGGGGAATTATAGTTACACCATGTGGAAATATACTCCCTCGACGACTCTATATAAAACTTCGGGTAGCTGGTATTCACCGGTCTATGATTTGACATACAATAGTGCTTTTGGCAGTTTCACCACGACGCAAACAACCCCAAGTGGTACATCTATTACATATTATTCACGGACGTCTGATAATAGTAATAAATGGGATGCTTGGACTGAAATAACAGGGGGAACTATCAGTTCAACTGCACGTCGATATCTTCAAATTAAAGCGACTTTAGCAAGTGATGGCACAGCAACGCCGACTTTATCCGATTTTACCGTCAATTATACCGGTGACACCACCGCGCCGGTGATGACGTCTTTATCCGTTTCCGGTTACTCGGCAAGTGGCGGCTCTGCCCTGACCTCAGGGCAAACCTACAGTCACACAAATCCCTATTTCACTTGGTCCGGAGTCACCGATGCCGCATCAGGAGTCGATGGTTATTATGTTTATTTTGGATCAAGTGCCACTGCTGATCCTGAGACAGATGGTAATTATCAGACCACGACCAATTATACCGTGGCGACAGCGATGGCGACCGGATCAACATATTATTTAAGAATTAAAGCAAAAGATGTTGTCGGCAATGTATCCTCAGCAGCTACAGGTTTTACCTATGGTTATAACGGTATCTCACCGCCGTCAACACAGACAATTTCCACACAGGGTAATTTTGAAGCAGGTACTCTGGAAAACACCACTGCCTCAACATCTGCCTGGTGGAATACTAGCTTCCTGTATCGTCAACAGATTACAGTGACCAACTCAAGTGGAGCTACCGCCAAAAAGGGCGATTTTGCCAAAATCTTGAGTCTTGATACAGCTACGCTTATTGCTACGAGTCCTGCCAAACTTCAATCTGATGGTGATGATTTACGGGTAGTTTACTGGAATAGTACTGATTGGGTCGAAGCCAAGCGAGGTTGGGAAAACCTGGATACATCTTCAACGACCGTATATTTTGATCTCCAAGCAAATATAAATAACGGCTCCTCCGACAACAATTATTATTTATATTATGGTAATTCCACTGCGACGGGTCCGACGGCAATGCCGGTTTTCAATGACAATTTTGATGATAATTCACTAAATTCTACACTTTGGCAAGTCAATACAAACTATGGCACAATTGCCGAGACTAACCAAAGGTTGCAGTACACTGGCCGGACTTCGGGCCAAAATGGCATCTCAAGTCAGGCCAGGTCAAAGACAGCGATAACCGGTGATTTCACTTATGAAACCAGTATTTATACCGTTAATAACAATGGTTCGGGTTTCAACGGCGCTGTATTTTTAGGTAGTTATGATGATTCAACGCCCAATAATGCCGCCGGAGTTTTGATCACCCAAAATTATAACGGCGGGATATTTTACGTTTATTCAAAAGCAGCAGGTGCCGGTTATACCTATCTTACGCTGACGGCAACTACAACCGAGGATGCCTGGCACACATTGAAAGTTAAGCGATATGGCGACTCCTGGTCATTTTTCTGGGATGGTACGGCTATCGGCAGTTATGAAGGTTTATACAGCGGCGACGTCTATATGAGCACTTTGAGATATTGGAAGGAAAGTCTGCCGACAAACTGGCAGGGAGATCAATATTATGATGATGTTTATTTCAACAGTAAAGTTGCATCCAACCTGACTACATCTGCCGGAGAGGAAACTGCTGTCACGACAACAACCGCCGCAACATTGAAGTTAACTCACGAAAAGACCGGGACCTGGGCCGGGTATCAGTTGCCGACATTACCAAGGGCTCTCCGCATGTATTTGGGTTCAAGTGTTTATGCTGGCAATGCACTCTATGTTGTTCGCGGCTATGCTACCCAGACATTTTATAAGCTTGATTTAGCAACTTCGACTTGGACAGCGCTTGCCAATACCCCGGCGACAATGGGGACAACCGGTGCTGCCGGAATCGCTATGGTCTTTGATGGGACCGATAACATCTATGTCACTCGTGGCGGCGCAACGACGGCATTTTATAAATACACAATATCGACTAATACGTGGAGTACAGGTCTAGCCCAACCGGAGTTGACGATCACCAGCGGTGCGGCGATGACGATGGTAGGTACTGACAGTATATATCTTCTTCGTGGTGGTTCTAATATGGAATTTTTACAATATACAATCTCGACAAATACTTGGAGTAATATGACTTCGGCTCCTTGGGGACCAAGTACAGGTACGGGCATGGTCTATGACGGGACAAATACTATTTATGTAATGTGGGGTAGCTCAACTGCTTTTGCTCGTTATACTGTATCGACCAACTCTTGGAGTACGGATCTTCCTTTAGCTCCATATCCAAACGGCGCTTCAGCTAATGATTTGATATATGATGGTAATGGTAATCTATATTTTTTTACCTATTATAATTATCAACTTTCCGTTGATGAAAGACATTACATTTGGAAGTATAATATTAGCTCAAGGAAATGGTCATCCATTGATGTTTCGACCGACTTAGCCCTTGTCTATGGCGGTATCGGTTTTGACGGAAGCCGATATGTATATTTAATTCAGGGATATCCTATTACAACAGAGGCGGGTACGAGAGCAATATACCGTTTTGATCTAACTACAAACAAATTTCTTCCCGAGACCCCGCCATTACAAATCGACAGAAATTTTGTCAATTCAGATGGTGAATACTATTATTACATGCCGTATACAGGTACATCGCTGGCTTATGACAATAATGATAATGTCTACTATATTCAGGGAGGAGCATATTCTTATACAAATAAATATCAAATTTCAACTAAAAAATGGTCGATGATAGAACCAATTCCTTGCATTTATTACTCAGGTGGATTGGCGTGGGCTGGTAACTATTTATATGCTGCATGCGGTGGTACTACCAAGTATTTCTTCCGCTATAATCCGGTTAGCCGGTATTGGGAGCAGCGGGCTGATACTCCCGATACTATTGTTGCCTCAGGTCAGGGGCTGGTTTATGACGGTTCTGATAGTATGTATTTACTTCGCGGGAACGGTGGGACGATATTATATAAATATACGATTTCAACCGACGCTTGGACCACAGAATCAAGTACTATTCCCGGAACCATCGGTAATAGCTATGGCGCCTCAATTACTTACGATGGCAGTGGTGCTTTATATATTATTCGGGGAAACAGCCTTGGCGGTTTTTATAAATACAATATCGGCACGCAGACGTGGAGTACGTTATCCAGTGCGCCCGGGCGAGTATATAATGGTGCCGGAGCCATTTATTTTGAAGGAAAAATATATGCCACTTTTGCCAACCTGACGCAAAAGTTTTATGTCTATGATGTTGCCTCAGATACATGGGAAGTGGGACCGACTGCTCTTTCTGAAATCAGTATCGGCGCTTCACTGGTTAAAGGATCAGGTAGTACTGCTTATGCTTTAGCTGGAAATTATGATTTTGTTTTCTGGAAATTTAATCTACCGACATCAACTACATCATATAAATATAATGGAAAATTTACCTCGGCTGCATATGATCTAGGTACTCCGTATGGGTATATCGGATTATCGGCAACCGTCGCCTCACCATCGGCAACTACCACGACATTTGAGACGCGGACATCAACTGATTCTGCCACATGGGGATCATGGACAGCGGCGACTAATCTTAAAAAGATCGCTGGATCAACTTATACCTATAATATTGCTTCGTCTGTCAACCGATATATTCAAGTACGTTGCACATTGGATAGTGATGAAAGTTATCAAACACCATCTGTGTCCAATATCACCATATCTTATTATGGCGATCCAACTGTTCCGACAAATCCCGATACATTAAATTCATATACAACTGCGACCCAAGCAGCGAGCTTGACAACCAATACCTGGTATAACTACGCTAGTCCCTATTTTGCATGGAGTGGGGGATCTGATGCTACCGGGTCGGGAATTTTAGGTTATTACGTATATTTTGGCAATGATGAAAATGCTGATGCATCGGTCTCAGGGACTCTGCAGACAGCAGCCAATTATACTGCCAGCTTCTCTACAGACGGAGAATATTTCTTGAAAATTAAAACCAAAGATAATGCTGGCAATATCGCCGATCACTGGTCTCCTTTCCATTATCGCTATGATGGTACGACGCCAAATACACCTTCATCTGTCGCTGCTGATCCAAGAAGTTATACGGCGACAAATAGTTTCACAATGTTTTGGACGACAACAACTGATGTTACCTCCAATTCAACTTCATCAGGGGTACTTGGCTATTATTACAAAACCGGTGCCGGGACAGGCAGCTTCTCAAACGATCAGTTGACTACCAGTACCCAAATTTCCAGTATCACCTCTTATCAAAACGGCACTAATACTTTTTATGTTAAATCTAAAGATAACGCCGGAAATTACTCGGATTATGCTACTACTGCTTACTACTATAATGGTAGCGCACCCTCGGCTCCGACTAATCTAGCAGTTACACCATCATCAAACACCTCAAATTCCTTTGCCTTTTCCTGGGATCCGCCGACGAGCTATTCCGGTTCAATCAGTGAATATCGTTATTCAATAAATTCGCTTCCGTCAGCGACCAACTATACGTCAACTAATACTGAAGCACTTACGGCCGGAGCTTATGCTACGATAAAAGGAACGAACGTATTTTATGTGGTAGCAGTTGATGAAGCCGGTAATGTTAATTATGACGCTTATGCATCTGTCGAATTTACTGCCGATACTTCAGCTCCGGGGATTCCGAGAAATGTCGAAGCTTTTGATAATTCCATCCGCTCAACTACTTCATATAAAGTAGGGTTAACCTGGGATGCACCGACTGATCTTGGTACCGGATTCGCCGGTTATGCGGTCTATGGTTCTTCAACCGCGACAAGTTGTGACAGCAGTTTCAGTTCGTTTACATTAGCAGGGACGACAGCAGGGACGACTTATGTAGTGGCTTCTCTAGGCGGCACCGCTCTTTCATCAACGACGTATTATTTTTGTGTCAAAGCTTACGACTCGACCAATCAATACTCCGGAGTTTCATCGACGGTATCACTTCTTCCATCCGGACGCTGGTTGACTGCGCCTGATTTATCATCCAATCCGGCGGTAACTGCCAAGACTAAATCCGCCTCTGTCACCTGGTCAACATCGCGGACCGCCAATTCATTTGTCAAATACGGGACTAGTTCGGGCAGCTATGGTAATGAGGTCGGCAGTTCTACCCAGGTGACAGCTCATTCAGTTGCTTTGACCAATCTTAATCCTGGGACAACTTACTATTACAAAGTGCTTTTCACGGACGAAGACGGTAATTTAGGTCAGTCGAGTGAATACTCCTTTAAGACGTTGGATGCACCGCTTGTTTCAAATGTAAAATGTACTGATCGGGGCCTTTATTCAATGTATATTACTTTCACTGTCAAAAATGCTTCAAAGGTTGATCTGCAATATGGAAAAACAACATCCTATGGTGGCGCTCAGTCTTTATCAGTGTCTACTGCCGAGTCAACCAACAGCATCAAACTTGACAGTCTTACCGATGGCATGCTTTATCATTATCGGCTGGTTGCCGAAGATGAAGAAGGATATGACTATAACAGCGATGATTACTCCTGTGAGACTTTGCCTGAACCAAAGATCACGTCGCTGAAGATCCAGTATGTCATGGGTATGCCCACTGCCACGGTCCGGATTTTATGGATTTCCAATACCGCGGTAACTTCCATAATTACTTATTATCCCACAGATAACCCGCAATCATCAAAAGACCAGATAAGTATTGCCCTGAAAACGAGTCACGATATGTTGCTTAAAGACCTAAAAGATAATACAGATTACACCGTTATTGTTAAGGGTAAAGACCCTGCCGGTAATGAGGCCAGTTTTGCACCACAAAAGTTGAAAACGTCAGCAGACCTGCGGGCTCCGGAGATCGTCAATATGAATGTTGAATCGACAATCGTCGGTGTAGGTGATGAAGCTAAAGCACAGATCATCGTTTGCTGGGACTCTGATGAGCCGACGAGTACTCAGGTTGAATTTGGCGAAGGTACAGGATCGACATATTCATCCATGACCCAGGAGGATACCAATTTGACGCTAAATCACTGTGTCACTATCCCGAGTCTTTTGCCATCGAAAATATATCATCTTAGGGCTCTATCAAAGGATAAATCTGGCAATCCCGGTATCTCGGAGGATACGGTTTTGGTGACACCAAAAGCCACCAAAGACGCATTGAATTTGGTCGTCGACCGGTTATCAAAAACATTCGGGTTTATTAAAAAAATTAAATTATTTAATAATGGAAAATAAATCACACATAAAAACCGACAAACTGTTCAAGTCGTTTACCGTTGGAAGCGAGACAATTGAGGTTTTAAAAGACATAAACATCGACATCAAAGTCGGTGATTTTACAATTATTTTTGGACCATCAGGTTGCGGCAAATCAACAATGCTGCATACTTTGATAGGGCTTGAGCAGCCTTCCGTCGGCAAAATTTATGTTGAAAATCAAGATTTCTACTCAATAACAGAAGATGAACGAGCGATGTATCGAAGGCACAGGATCGGGATGATTTATCAGCAGCCGCTTTGGATCGGCGCATTGGATATTTTCAACAATTTAGTATTTTCACTGCATCTTCTAAATTACAACCGTCAAGTCATGGAGCAAAAAGCCAAAACGGTGTTGGGAATAGTTAAAATGGAAGACAAAATTCATTATCGACCGCTTGAGCTTTCATCCGGTCAGCAGCAGAAAATCAGTCTAGCCCGAGCGCTGATTATCGACCCGTCAATTATCGTTGCTGATGAGCCAACCGGTAATCTCGATACCAATTCCGGCGTTGAACTTCTGGAGACGCTTTTGGAGGTTAATAAAAAAGGGATAACGATTATTATGGTGACTCATGATTTGGAGTACTTGCGCTATGCCAATCGGATTTTCCATATGATTGATGGCAGAGTCGTTGAAGATTATCGGCCAAAGCGTCGGTTTAAGCAGACAATCGCCGGAAAAAGGGGTGTGGAGGGTGGTAACTCAAGCGATGTTCGTGACCCGCAATTTCTTAAAAAATTAAATATATGAGAAAAATGTTTTTGCTGACCAGAAAGGGAATACAAAGAATCATAAATCCAAGAAATTGGTTATTGGCTTTAAAAATACTAATTCATGATTTTCCGAAAATCATTAAATGGTTACTTCATTTTGCTGTCTTTTTCATGATTTTTATTAATTTCTTTATGATTGTGATTTTGGAAATATTGTCACGATTACCCGTTGTCAAAATTATTGCATCAAAGATATTAGCTTTCTGGCTCGGTCGAATAGAAGGCTTAATAAACGCGCTTGCCAATCGTCTCGAGCCGGATAAAAAAGGTGAAGTCAACAGGACATATCTTATCTATCTGGCTTATGAAAACTTAAAAGGCAAAGCCGGACGATCGCTGGTTACCATGTTGGGGATGTCGGTTGGAGTCGGAATAATCGTTTATCTTTTATCTTTGGGTTATGGAATAGAGCGGCTAATTGTTAACCAAGTTGCAAGTCTTGAGGAGTTGAAAGTAGTTGATGTTTCGGCATCAGAAAATACAGCTTTGCAGATCGATCAGACAACTCTAAAAAAAATAGCCAAGATAAAAAGCATCGATAAAGTCATTCCACTTATCTCCATAGTCGGTCGAATCAATTTCAATAAAGCCAAAACCGATGTATTAGTCTATGCCACGACCAAAGATTATCTTCATGAGTCACGAACTAATGCGCTTAAGGGTAAGATGATAGGCTACACCAATGAAGATTATCATTCTGATAGCGGTCGGCAAGGCGGGAAAGTAGCCGGAGTCTCCACAAAATTAACAGATGCCAAAATGGGAGAAAAAATTAGCGAGGGTAACTGGCTAGTTAATATATTACCTGACAAAATTGCTACTGTTTGGAGTGATTGTTCAATCTCCGGCAAATTAATTGGTTACACCAAAAGAATTGAGGGTGAGATGGTTGGTCAACAAGTGTGGGGAGGGACTTTTGCGCCTTTTAAGGATTTTGGTCGTGTCGGCTATGACAGCAAAAAAGATATATTTTTAGGCACTTGGGTTAAAGCCAACGTCCCGCTTTTTGACAAAGTAGATGATAAGATGACGCCCAAAATTGGCGACAACGGATTTCAAAAGTGGGAAGTCGGTTGTATCCAGATGAAGGAGATGCAGATCGTTGAGAAAAAATTGGGCTGGGGAGCAGTGTTGGGTGAGTCGACATCAACATCACTCTCAGCGATACTGGCCAGTACAAAGAGCGCGACAGAAGAGTCGGCTTTATCTACGCAATCTGCCAAATTTCTATATGATGCCAAAGTCGTCTCAACCGACTCAGCCGGAGTTGAATTTGTGACACTCGAAAGTTCTGATTCCGCAGGGATCAATACCAAAAAAATCCAATCAAATATTGAATTTAAGAAAAAAGGACTTGGTGAAGCAGTGGTTTCAACAGGGCTTCTCAAATTATTGGGGATAAAGTTGAATGATGCGATCAATACAAAATTCGACGTATCTTTTATCATCGTCAAAAGTCTGATGCCCAGTATCGAAGGCCGGGCTTTCACAAGTCAGGTAAAATATCAAATAATCGGCGTTATCGATGATAACGAACGTGAATATTTCTATATACCGATTAATGATTTGACTCAGCTTGGTGTCGTTAATCTTTCCCAACTAAAGATAACGCTGAAAGATAAAGACCAACTGCCAAAGGTCAGGGCGCAAATTGAGACGATCGGCTACAAAACTTCATCTGTTGTTGATACCGTGGCTCAAATTGAAAAACTATTTGCCGGAATTAGAGTCGTCTTGGCAGTCGTTGGGCTTATTGCCCTTGGAGTCGCATCACTGGGAATGTTTAATACTTTGACGGTTTCACTTCTGGAGCGGACACGCGAGATTGGCGGTATGAAAACCATCGGGATGGTATCCAATGAGATTCTTGATCTATTTTTGGCCGAAGCCATGATTATGGGTTTCTCCGGCGGTATCGGCGGACTTACTTTAGGCTTTCTGGCAGGCCAAGTGAGTTCGTTATTAGTCTCAATAATCGCTGTGTCTCAAGGCTTAGGCTACATGCAACTGACCTATATCCCAATCACTTTTGTAATCTTTATTTTATTTTTATCATTTGGCGTCGGCATCGTCACCGGAATTTATCCGGCGCTGAGAGCGAAACAAATTTCCGCATTGAATGCATTAAGGTATGAGTAAGTTTGGTCTAAACCCCCGAGGTTAGACATAAACAATGATGATAGAAACCTCGGGGGTTGATAAGGAATATTTATGAAAATACAAATTGACCAATCGGGGAAAATTGAAGATACGGCAAGGAATACCGTAATTGCATATTCAAATGATAAACAAAAAGCAATTTTAATAACAAGAAAAACAAAGCGTCAAATGCAAGAAACATTTAGATTATGTGGTGCGATAAGGTTATTTATTTATTTTACATTCGCCATCGGTATATATTATTTGATTGAAGATCTTAGAGGATCATCAATAATAATAATTGACTTGGAATATTATGGTAAAGATAAAATAATAACGCGAATTATTAATAAGTTGTTGGATGAAAATCATAGGCCGAAACACTCGATTAAATTTGCCAGAATTGGAAATAGACCTAGGGTTCACTATACAGCAAAAAATGTCTTTGACGGGAAGAAAAAAGCTAATAGGACAATTTCTTTTAAAGAATTAATCAAGCAAATAAAAAAGACCGATGGGCGCTTAAGAGAGTGCTTTGAAACTCTGGTCGGCGCTCAGTCTCGGTCTGTAAAACATAGGATATCAAGAAATAAATTGAATGTCAAGACCTTAAAAAACAAGGCAAAAAAATAAAAATGAAACAATTAAGCAGTAGAACAATGAAACTATCAAGCAATAAAACAATCAGATATTTCACCATATCATTATTTCTGTCATTCATTTTGACATCAGGTTTTTATAAGCTTTTTTTTAAAGTTAACCCAATTTTCGCCGAATCAGCAACATCAATTACCAAAAATACCGACACACATTTTTCTGCCGGGACAGCTTCGTCAACATCGGTCTCGGGATCAGGCAGTTCTGCCGTAGTTCAGCTGTCAGGAACTGCAGGACCTAACGGAACAACATATAAAAAACCTGTAATTATTGATAATAGTACTGGTGGAGCTCTAACAAACTATCAAGTTCTCGTAACAATTGATACTGGAGCATTGGTTACTGCAGGGAAACTTCAATCTGATTGTGATGATTTGCGCTTCCTGGATGCTGATGATTCAACAGCGTTAAATTACTGGATTGAATCAGGTTGTAATACTTCAAGTACTAAAGTATGGGTGATGGTGCCTTCGATATCCGCAACTTCATCAAAAACAATCTATCTTTATTATGGTAACGCTTCAGTCGATGCAGGTAAATCAACCCCTGGAACAAGCAGTTTGCCCGGATTTAGTTGTAAATCCTTATTAAATGCTGGCGTTTCATCAAGCAATGTCTATTATATTCGGCCAGGTAATAACAGCAGTGATCTAATACAAGTGTATTGTGATATGAGCACATTAACTGATGGTTGGACCTTGGTGTTGCAGAACAATAAAGCCTTAACGACAAATCCAGAGCCAAATTGGAGCAATGTAGTAAATATCGTTAACACTACCGGCACATTTGGTTCAACGCTATCTGCTTTTGATTTATTTCTTGGTGTCAAATGGTGGAATAAAATTGGTAATCAAGCTCGAGTTGATGTTGGTACGACTCCATCTGATATCACAAAACGAGCCACATATTCTTCCATTTCTCTAAATTCAAGTCTTAATTATGCATTGACTTTAGGGACTGAAACTTTATATTTTGGAGCAGGTTCAGCAGGCATTAAGAGTTACCATGCACTTAGCAATTATCAGCTTACAACCTCAGATTCTGATCATGATGTATATGGAGCTAACTGCGCAAATTTGTATGGAGGATCGCCTTGGTGGTATGGGGCTTGTTGGAGTGGAAGTTTTTGGGGAGGCGGTGACGGAGGATCATACCAAAATGCTTCATTTTGGACAGGATCATCAACGGATTACCATAATTATGGCGCTATTTGGCTTCGAGGAGACTATGCTCTTGATAGCGGACAGCCATCAACCTCTTTTGGCTCAGAATCTGTCGCTCTCCAATCTTCCGGCACCTGGGAGTCACCAACAGACAGCAATGTTATCGATACAGTTTGGAATGGG
>MFZK01000009.1 GCA_001789395.1 Candidatus Roizmanbacteria bacterium RIFCSPHIGHO2_02_FULL_37_13b
TATAAGATAATTAAATGCTTCATCTGACATTTACCCTAAAAATTAACCTCTTTCTCTCTCGTCCTATTTGTCCTATCCGTCTTATCCGTCCTATTGGTCTTATTCCCCCGATTTCCATTATCTCCCATTAAATTATTAAGGAACCCGATTGCATTGACATTTTTAATCATAATATCTATAATAGAGGAAAGTTAGAAATTCTACTAATCTGAAATTATGGAACTACCGGTTAATCAGGGAGAATTCACAAAAATTCAGGCAAAAGGATTAATCACCATTCCCAAGAAATTCAGGAAGGCATTGAGTTTGGAACAAAATCAGCTCATTAAAATCAGGCAAGTACGCGGTCGTCTGCTCATCGAACCGGTTCGGACGCTTCCTTACCTTGTTAGAAAATATACCTCGAAAGAAGTAAAAGATTTTTTAAGTTTTGATCAAAGACTTACTGACGAATTAAAAAATAAAAAAAGCCGATTAAATGAAGACAACGAAGAAAATTAATGTACTTTTTAACGCCTCGGTTATAATCGCCTCGGCTCTATCTAAATCTGGGGGATCGGGTTTACTCATTAGCTTCGTCAAACAAAAAAAAATAATTGGATTGATAAGTGAAATCATTTTAGATGAAGTAATTCGTAATCTACAGAAATTATATTTTTCAAACTTGCAAATAAAGAAGACTGTTTCACATTTTATAGTTTTACCTGCTCCACACGAACAATTGATAACAAAATATCTACTACAAACTATCGATGACGGCGATGCTCATGTTTTGGCATCAGCAAAAGAAGGAAAAGTTGATTATCTGGTCAGTTTAGATAAAAAACATATCTTAATCCTGAAATCAAAAATAAAAGAATTCTCGATCTTAAATCCCAAAGAATTAATTCAAGAAATCGAAAATCGCCGTTTATGATACGTCATGTTATAACAAACCGCCGCTTATTTATCTGTTTATTTATTCTGGCTTCAATATATTTAGCTTTAAGCTATATCCCCAATATTTATGAAGCGATGAAAACCAAAGATGCTATGCCTGATCGCCATTTGATATTGGCTGAACACATTTATACATATGATTACAATGTCTATCTATCAAAAATTCGACAGGGAATCGAGGGTCGATGGACCGTCATTAATAAATACGATAACCAACCTAGCTCTAAGGGTATTTATCTTCAACTACTCTATTTATATTCAGGAAAGATCGGTGGCTTATTTGGTCTATCTCCAGGCGTCATTTTCCATACCTTAAGGACAATTTTAAGCATTATTTGGGTAGCTTTAACAGTTTATACTGTCATCTTTTTTTTGAAAAGTAGACTATCCAGCACTTTAGGAGTCCTTTTTTGTCTGCTCTCCTCGAGTTTTCCGATATTGCAGATTGTTGATAAGGAAAAATGGATCAGTATGTATATGTCTTGGTGGCAAGAGCTTGATCCCATGAAACGAATCAGCTATATTCCCCACTATACCATAAACTACATCATCATCTCGGTTTTGACGATTTTGATGTATCTTCACTTCAAAACCGGTAATAAAAAATATTTTTACTCAATAGTCATTATTTTGTTTTTTTCCTTTTTCATCCACCCATCCGGAGGCCTCGTCTTTTTAATTTCTTGGGTGTTATTTCAGTCAATCCACTTTATTTGGACAGCAGGTGGCGCGATACGGCCCTATCAAGTGCTCGAACACCAGTTTCAAGCGTGGATGACCGTTTTATCGCGACTTGGGATTCTCCGTATCGGCCAGACTTCACCGGAGGTGAAGACTAGGCCGTACGAGAGAGGGCTCCCACTGGAGCAGAAAAACGCGTCATCAAGCTTGAAAATTTTAAGACCAATGATACCTATTATCATCCAAACCCTTGTCCTTTTTTTAGTTGCTGCCATTCCCATTTTATACATCAAATCAATAACATCGGTTTATCCATGGAAAAGTCTTATTGACTTTGACAAACTCCATCCACTTCCCTTTTCATTAAAGGAATATATTTTAGCTTTAGGACCTCTTTTTTTTACTGGCTTAGCCGGCGCTATCGTCGTTTTATGGAAAAAGAAAATGATTCTATTACCGGTCGTCACTTGGATCTTCGCCGCCTTTATTGGGATTTTATTTTGTATGAAGTTCCCGATCCAATCACCGACTCGATTTATGCAGGTAGCCAATCATGTCCCTCTCGCTATTTTATCAGCCTATCTTTTTAAAGTTCTATTTAAAAAATATAAAAATTATTTTATTAATCTGATCACACAAATTGTCATAGCTTTGATAATACTTTTAGGAATTGCTCAATCATATTACTCGATCAAGGGCCAGAATCTCTTTAACTACCAAAAAGCCGTTGCAGGGCAACCTATCGTCGCTTATCCTCCACAGGTGACTCACCCGTTAAAAGATGTCTATAATGGCTATCTCTGGCTTAGAAATAATACTAAGAAAGACGACGTCGTTTTATCCAAAATCAATGCCGGAAACTATATACCTGCCTACTCTGGCAACTTTGTCTATTTTGGCCACAATCCCGAGACACCGGATTTCGACAAACGTGAGATTGAGGTTAATGACTTTCTCAAGTTTACTCTAAATGAAAAAGAAGCACTTAAGTTTCTAAAAGATAGAAGCATTTCTTATTTATTTTTCGGTCCCCAGGAGCGAGAAGCAGCCGGATGGCAATACCCCACCTATTCCTTTCTTAAACCAACCTACAACAGCCCTTGGATGATAATATATCACGTGAACTTTTAACCTCGGGAGTTACGCAGACTGTCACAACAATATTATTCTTATAAAATTAAATTTACTCCTTGCAAAATTTAACCCTCGGGTGTATCAATAATGTATGCCCGAACGTAGAGACATATTTATTAATCAAGGTATCTATCATGTATTTAGTAGATTTATTGATCATAAAAGAATATTCTCCACATCTCAAAATGCCAGTAATTTTTTGGGCGAATTAAGATATTATCGTTCTCTAAAAGCGAACATTAGTTATTCCCGATTCAAAGAATTACCTGATACTATAAAAAATCAAAAACAGCTGGAGATCTCTTTCAGAAAATATTTTCGTGTCGATATTCTTGGATTTTGTCTGATGCCAACTCATTATCATCTGCTACTTCAGCAGATTACTGATAACGGAATCATACAGTTTATGAGTAATGTTAGTAACTCATTCACCAGACTCATGAATATTAAATCCGAGCGAAAAGGCCCGCTGTTTCTCCCGAGATTCCATTCACGGGCGGTACTATCTGATGAACAATTGATTCATGTCTCCCGCTACATTCACCTTAATCCATATTCAGCTGAATTAATAAAAAATATAAATGATCTTGAAAAATATCCATTGAGTTCCTATTGTTACTATATCTCTGCCAAAGTTTCCGATCTAGTTAATATCTCTCCAATTCTTGATTTATTTAACAAGGATAAACATAAGTATCAGACTTTTGTTGAAAACCAAGCTGATTATCAAAAAACACTTGAGGATCTGAAATACGTGGCTAAATGGTAAAATGCATATATTAAACTGTCATATCATCCTGCGTAACTCCCGAGGTTAATTTAACTTGCAATCATAATTCTATTTTTCTACAATATGTAGTAAACATGAAGATAAAACCACTCAGTAAACTGGAACTGGAGATAATGGAAATTATTTGGGAATACGGTGAATGTACGATACGAGACGTTGTTAACAAAATGAGTAAAACAAAAACTCTGGCGTATACTACGATTGCTACGATTATCACTCGTCTAATTAAAAAGGGAACCCTTAAAAAACAAGATGAAAAATTCTCTGCAACATATGTTCCGACTCTCTCAAAAGAAGATATGAGTAAAACCGTAGCACAAACTTTTTTAACTAAGTTTATTCGTTCGTTTGGTGATGCAGCTATTGCTTCATTTGCGCAATCTGTTGATAGGTTGCCTAAAAAGAAGAAAGAATATTTTTTAAAATTACTTAATGTGTATGAAAAAGAAAATAAATAAATATATTATCCAAATAGGTTTATGCTTTCTTTTGCTCTCGGGATTATTTAGCATATTAGTACAAAAATATGCACCTTTTCTTCTTCATAAAACAATTTATTACTGCCAAGAAATTATTAAATCTATTAATACTAATGACTTCTCACAAAACTCTAATACTATTTTCCTTGTGCCTGTCCTTTTTATTATTGTTTTGGTTGCAGCGCGGCTTAGTATAACCATCACACAGGTCTTTGTTATTGCAAGAAAATTGAACCGGCAAAAAATTACGTATCATTCACTTCAGCTCGACAAACTCATTAGAAAAAATCGCCTTACAAATAAAGTGAAAGTAATCAAGGACAATCAACCTTTTGCTTTATGCTACGGCTTGTTTAGGCCAAAAATTTACTTGTCAACCAGACTGCTTAACATTATGTCGCCGTATGAACTTGAAGTTATTCTTAAACATGAAAAACATCACCTCAGTCATTATGATAACCTGACGATATTTTTTGCTCATGTTATTCAGAGCGCTTTTCCTATAATGCCAATACTTTATGATCTCGTAAAAAATTTTAGAATCGAACGAGAAATCGCTGCTGATACATATGCATCTGCCAGAGGTAATCGTCAACATTTAGCCGCAGTACTTAAAAAGTTACTGAGGCAACCACAACCAGTGTTTACGTATTTTCCTTCACTTTCAGGGGAAGATTCTCTTCAGGCAAGAATTGAATCATTGTTTTTCAAAAAACAATTTATCTCAAATTACTCACTCAAGAATATCGCGTTGAGTTTTTTTTCGATCCTTATTTTATCAGGCCTTATCATAATACCAGTATCCGCTATTGAATTTCATACAAACGGACAAGATGCTATTCTGGCGTGTGTTAATAACCAACAATGTGTTACACAATGCAAGCAAAACTTATACTATATTCAAAATATGAGTCCGGTCCCAAATAAATAAACCCTTATAGTCCCACTCCTGCCGCTATTGTAATTAACCTCTTGACATTTAGAAATAACTTTACTACAGTATGTAGTAAAGTTATTAATTAACATAAAATATGTCAGAACAAAAAAAACTACCAGTAAGCAGTAATTCAATAATTATAGTTATGCTTATAGGCGCAGCATTTCTCATTGGTTCGTTATGGTCAAAAGTTAACTATCTTGAAAAAAGTGGTACCGGTGCTGCTCCTGGAGCCGATTCACAACCTGTGGCAAAAGCGCCGGATACAGTCGCCAAGCCCGATACTCCCCAAAAGGCGGCTAAAAAACCGGTGTTGACAAGTGATGATCATGTCCGAGGAAATAAAAATGCCAAAGTAGCCCTTGTTAACTATTCAGATACCGAATGTCCTTTTTGCGCACGATTTCACCCTACTATGCAACAAGTGATAAAGGAATATGATGGAAAGGTTAAATGGATTTACCGACACTTTCCGTTAAGCTTTCACGCCAACGCCCAAAAAGAAGCTGAAGCGACAGAATGCGCTGCAAAACTTGGAGGCAATGATGCTTTCTGGAGCTATACAGATAAAATCTACGAAAGAACTACTTCCAATGGAACTGGATTTGCACTAGATAAACTGGTACCACTTGCAAAGGAAATTGGTTTGAATGAGTCTCAATTTAAAAAATGTTTAGATTCAGACGAATTTGCTCAAAAAGTAAAAGACCAAATGGCCAAAGGGACAGAAGAAGGAGTTTCCGGCACGCCCGGTACCATTATTATGGATAGCAAAGGTGATACTCAATTTATAAATGGCGCACTACCATATGACCAAATTAAACCAATGATTGATAGTGTGCTTAAATAATTGATGAGATACGTTAATATTTTTTTTGAAGCGGTAAAGATCGTATTTGATAGAAAGCGGTATTTGATAGGTACAATTATTCTGACATTGATACTCCTGTATATCATAATCTCAATACCAGTTATGGTTGTACCTGGCAACGATATTAAATTTCAGTTAAGTATTATGCCTAAAGTGGACCTCTTAATTATTATACTGATTTCGCTTGTAACTGCCACTTCGCTTATGTTTAACCTATACCTTTTAAAACAAAGTGACAATAATCATTCCGATACGTTTGGAACCATGACCACATCAGGTCTTGCCGGTATTACTTCATCTTTTTTTGGAACTGTGACATGTTTAGCATGTGCGACAACAATATTGGGAATTCTTGGGGTTGGTACAGTAGCATTTATATATCAATACCGACCAATTTTGGCAACGGTGTCACTGGCCATTTTAATGATGTCTTTGCATCTAACATCAAAAAAGGTACTTAACCTATGTGATAGTTGTCATGTAAAAAACTAAAAACTATGAATAAAACGATGATGATGGCTCTCGGTGTTTTTATATTAATTATTGGTTTTTTAGGATACAGGGTTATGACCTTATCATCAACTGGTAGCAGCAGTGAACTGATATCTCTCACAACCGATCCAAACCAACTTCGTCTAGGATTTGCCAATTTTATTATTGCGGTTAAAGATGAAAAGGGACAGCCTGTTAACAATGCCACGGTATTTTTTGATTTAAATATGACCACCATGAATATGGGGACACAGCAAGGAAATGCCACCTCACAAGGAGATGGTACCTATACGGCAATGGGAAAGTTAACTATGAAAGGTCCATGGAAAATCTCGACAAAAATAACCATGCCGGATGGCAAAGAAATGGATAAAGACTTTATGGTAAATGTAAATTGAAGCAATGTCAACCTCGGGAGTTACGCAGTCTGTCATAACAACTTAATTATCGAAAATCGCCTTTTACCCTTAGTATACTTTTTTATTCAAGATTAAAAAAAACGAACTTGACAGCATAAAAACTGTATATAATGAAATAAGAAAGGAGGTGATCCTTAAATGAATAATAAACAACTTCTCCATATCGTCACCTATGCCTTAGTTATTGTCGGTGCTTTAAATTGGGGTTTGCTTGCACTTTTGAATATCAATCTGGTCAATATGATTTTAGGTGCTTATCCGACTGTAGAAAAATTAGTATACATGCTTGTCGGCCTATCAGCACTGTATGATATTTTTATTCACAAAAATATTTGCAAGCTTTGTGAAAAAATGATGAAGTAATTTTGAATAACATGTGGGTGTGCGCGGATGGTATAATCTTTTGGTGTGAAAAAAGACGATTTTTTTTTATCGATAATTATTCCATTCCATAATAACTTTAAACCACTCACTCACCTTCTCTCATCAATTTCTGACTCTGATTTTGACGACTTCAATAGAATTGAAGTTTTGATAGTAGATGACGGTTCCAAAAAAGAGCAGTCAACAAAACTCGAATCTCTTAACAAAAAAAGGAAATTTATACTTCGTATTTTTCATTTGAATAAGAATTCCGGACCGGCAAAAACACGTAATTTTGGAGTAAAACATGCATTAGGTAAATACATTGTCTTTTTTGATGCTGATGTTTTTCTTAAAAAAAATACACTTGCAGCCGCCTATGATTTTTTTAAGAAAAAAAAAGGTCGGGCATTTACCGGAATTTGGGATAAACGACAAAAGACTAAATCCTTTTTTCCTCAATACAAAGCCCTAAGAGATCATTGTTATTGGTTTATAGAACGGGAAAGAGAGGCTCGATATTATCTTTTTTCGACAAGGGTCGCCGGCATAGAAAAGAAGCTGTTTGACAAGATTGGAGGTTTCAATACCAATTATCCCCTGCCGACCGTTGAAGATATCGAGCTGACCTATAAAATTGAACGCGAAACCAAAATCACCTTTGTCCCGGAGATAATTGTTACCCATGAATTTGAGGATTTTCTGACGCTTTCCCGTAAATATTTCCTGCGCAGTCGCGACTGGGTCAAATTATATTTCAAGAGATTGAGATTTGATCCGGTTGCCACATCAAAAAGAGAAGCGAATAAATCGACAAGCGTCGGAATTTTTGCATTGTTATTTGTTATCGGATTATTATTAAATCTCAAAATTGTAATGCTGCTATCTCTTATTTTTTTTAGTTATTTTTTTTATTTGGAATTACCCTTTCTTATTTTTTTATATAAAGAAAAAGGGCTTCTTTTTACCCTAAAAGCAATCCCCACCGGACTCATTCTTTATCTGATTATCGACGCCGGCTCCTTCTGGGGACTTGTTGAATACTATTTATTTAAGAAAAGGTAATATTATTTACGTGTTTTTAGTAGGTGACTCATTGTTAAATCTCAAGTGCAGATGATCGTTTAGAGCGCCTTGGGATTCTCCGTATCGGTCAGGCTTTGCCGCGTCTGACGCGGCTTGAGACTAGACCGTACGAGAGAGGGCTCCCATTGGCGCCGATAAACGCATCATCAAACTTGATACTATTTCAAAAAAGATAACGGATTCAAGAGTTTGCCTCCCGAGCGCACTTCAAAATGAAGATGCGGCCCGGTTGATCTTCCGGTGGAGCCGACCTTGCCAATCACCTGACCCTTAGCGACACCATTCCCTACTGCCACATTAATTTGAGAAAGATGAGCATAGAGTGTTTCATATCCATTGCTGTGATTTACTCTGATATGACACCCATACCCTCCGCGTAGACAACTGGCATAGGTGACGGTGCCGGTATCAGCAGCCAATACCGGTGGTAATCCACGATTGGAAATATCGACGGCCATATGATACCAAACCGGATATTGACTGATTGTACCGGAGGCCGGCCAAAGGAAATTCCCGGTTCCGGGTTGACCGGCAGCGATATACGGGCCGGTTCTTCTTATCGGCGAGACAGGCTTCTCTTGAGGTGGTACGCCGTCCGGGACATAAAGAACCTGTCCTGATGTCAGCTCAAATGTTTCCAAATCGGCAAAATCATTAAAAGGAAAGTTTGCAATTTTTTGTGCGTCGGTTCCATACTTTTTTGCTATTGCGTATATATTATCACCCGAAGCTACTTTATGGATTACGCCGGATACCGGCGGCACTTTGAGCTTTTGGCCCGGTTTTATGGTATCTGTTTTTAAATTTGTTGCCCATTTGATGCTGTCTGATGATACATCAAATTTCTTGGCAATAGAGGCTAAAGTATCTCCACCCTTGACTTCATATTCGATTGTCCGATCACGCGGTTTTTGCGATATAGTCGTATCAATTGGTAAAGATTCGACGTCGGCTGCCAATATCGACTGATATGTAGGCTCGTTTGATGACAAATAATTGGCAATAAACGGATTATTTTCCGCAATGACAGGTCCGCCGACGATGACTGCGACCACCAGTAGCAAAAACGAAGTATTTAAAAAAGATTGCGAATATTTTCCCCGTTTGACAATTAAAATAGCCACAATGACATCTTTAATCCTTTCAAAATTGTGGCCAAAAGTCAAAATTCTAGTGGCAAAATAGCTTCTTAAAAAAAGAATGAATGAAAATAATTCTTGGGATTTGGATTCGTTGGGTGCCATAAATTAGGTAGGGATTCAAGTATACCAGACTAGAGTCTTTAAGACAAATTTCAAGAGTATTTAGTCAAATCCTAAATACCCGCTCGAGGATATGGCCGACTTTGTTGGCTTGCTGCGGCTTGATTTTGCAGATACCTTCTTTCAGTACGATCAAACCAATTTTAGACAGAGCTTCTCGTGCTGCCAAGATCTGTTGAGCAATATCAGTGCAATCCCGTTTTGAGTTTACCATACGACGAATACCTTCGATTTGTCCAACCAAACGGTTTATTCTGGAATCAATATCAGTTTGCATAATTTACGGTCTTCGCAATTTCTCTGCCTCTAAAATCCTCTCAACTGCTAGAAGATATGCAGCCAATCGCAATGATATTCCGTTTTTAAATTCTTTGCTCAAGCTTATATATCGCTTCCAAATATGCAAAAACGAACTTCTCATCAGCTGAGCCAATCTTTCATCAACCATCTCCTCACTCCAATAATAACCACTTAAGTTTTGAGCCCATTCAAAATATGAGACTGATACGCCTCCGGAATTAGCATAGACATCAGGAATTATATAGACGCCTTTTTTCGTCAATATTTCGTCAGCTTCTGGGGTAGTTGGACCATTGGCCATTTCGACGATCACTTTGGCTTTGATTTTGTTGGCGTTTTTTTCGGTAATGACACTTTCCAAAGCTCCGGGAACTAGAATATCAACCGGAAGCTCGAGAAGTTCTTCATTGCTTATCTTTTTACCTTTATGAATCGAGCATTGACCATCAACGCAATAGCAGCCGTCGATTGTACCTTTACCTTTTTTACACACCAGTGTCGCTTTTGGATCAAGACCGTCTTTGACGTAGATTCCTGACCTTGAATCAGAAGCCGCGACAATTTTAAAACCGGCATCTGAGGCAATTTGAGCGAAATAATAGCCGACATTACCAAACCCCTGCACTGCTATAGACATTTGAGATACTGGTTTTTCTACCCATTTGGCTTTTTTTTCTTTTTTAAGCTGATCAAGTAAATATTTCAAAGCTAAGACGCCGCCATATCCGGTAGCTTTTGTCCTGCCTTTCGATCCACCAAGAGCCAGAGGTTTACCGGTGAAAGTACCCGGCGCTTTGTAACCAATTATTTTTTCATATTCATCAAGCATCCAGGCCATGATCTGAGGAGTAGTGTTGACGTCAGGCGCCGGAACGTCTTTTTTTTCACCGATTATCGGAGCAATAAATTTGGCGTAAGCCCGGCTCAAGCGTTCGAGCTCAAGAGGAGACAATTTTTTAGGATCGACAATGATTCCTCCTTTTCCGCCACCCAGTGGAATACCAGCGACAGAACATTTGATACTCATCCACAATGACAATGCTTTGACCTCAGACTCAGTGACGTTTTGATGAAATCTTATTCCGCCTTTAAATGGTCCTAAAGCATCACTGTGTTGTGAGCGAAACGCGACAAATTCTTTTTGTTTACCATCATCCATTTTGACTTTAATCTTGCCTTTGTGAATATTTTGAGGTTTAGTCAAGCGGGAAAGGTATTTTTTATACTCGGGCCGCAGGTATTTCTCAATTTCTGATAAAAAACTTAATGCATTGGAATAAGGATCATTAGCCATATATTTTTAAAATAAGTAACAAGATACAAGTTACAAGAAACAAACAAATCACAAATTTCAAACGAGTTTGTTTCTTGAAATTTGGTTATTGGTTATTGTTTGTATCTTGGTGATTGTTACTTGTTTCTTATAAATTAATAATAGTTAGAAATTTGTAATTATACTGGGACCCAGTATATAAAGTCTTTTTCCTATTTTCAAGAGGAATTTAAAAGAAGATTAAGCCGCCATTTGATTATCCATCTGTTTTTCTAATCGTTTTTTTACATCCTCTTCGGCTTTTTTTTGTTCTGCAACTTGCGCTTGTTCAAGCGCTAGTTGCAATTCCAAATAGACACGTCTTTTTTCTTCATCGGTCATTTCAGGTCGTACCGGTTCGTTTTGGTATAGGGCATTTAGACGAGCATCTTCAGTGCGCTCCGTGTCAGTGCGTCTTAAACAAAGATCATATAAGCTAACGATACCTCTGGTAAATTCGGCATCCATATCTTCACCAGGTTTGGCCCAAACGGCTGGAATAGTCATAGATGAGGTGGCATAACGAACTTTCTCTGTCGGGATTCCAGAGTTAAGAGCAACACGAATTTTATTAACTTGCGCCTAATTAGCTTTTATCCATTCGGTCGCTTTTGTAATTTGATCCACCGTAGCAAGGGTGGCTTTAGACGATCTTGTTTGACTGTTTGCTTCATTGAGTTTTTGCTGACGACTGAGGAGTTTTTGAAGAACGGCAATTTCATCGGCAATAAGCGGTTGCCCCCCGGCCAATCTGCCGAAAGTGCGATAGCCCATTACCAAATCTTGGATTTCTGGTCGTACCATATCAGCATCAGTCCAACCGACTGGATCACCACACTCTTGCCATAACTGCGAAAATGCGTTGCCGCAAACACCGGCTTCAATCCGGCTAGCACCCCTTTTATCTGTATTTAAAAATCCAGCTTTAACAATACTACGATTTCTCTGTTGTATCTCAGGAGTCAAAGGTTTTGGTTCAATCGTTAAGACCCTACCGACTGCGACAGAAGATGGAATAGCGTTTTCAGGTAGGGGTAATCCGGCCATATTTCAAGTATATAGGAACATTAATTGCTTATCGACATCAATTTGAAGCTCCGAGGGTTACTAGCCCTTCGGTTCTCTTTGTTCTATTTTTTACTTCTCAGATATTGGAGAAAAAAACCCGGAGTTAATATAATCATGCCAAAATCTCTTTTTATCTCCTCAATCCGATAATCCTTGAGGTTGTTGTCAACTATTAATTATCGCGGCAATTTAACGATTTTGTAAACCCTGCATTAATCGCCTGCGCTTCAGTGCAAAACCATTTGTCACCAAGTCGTTCGTTGACGACGATCCGTTCATAGTTGTAGCAGCTGGGGAGATGATATATTTTCGTCTTTTCCTGCTTGCGTACATTGGCTTTGATATTGCAGTTCGGATCGCGCTTATTTTCACAAGTTGACGACCAAAGTCCCCGCTGCATATTTTTGGCTTCCCTTTGCGCTTGCTCTAATCTGACATCATAAACTGTTTGTTTTGTTTGAGGTATAAAGATTACAGTTCCCTGCCGGAGCGTCATCTCCTGTACAAGCTGATTATTGACAAAGACAAATGCTACCTCCCGGCCAAAATTATCTTTTTTGATGATTTCCAGTCTCACTTGTTTGTTTTCAACGAGGTTTTTCAAATACTCTCTAGACTCGAAGCTATAACACTGCTCCTGATATTCAGGCGCGTCAACGGATGCCAGTCTGATCCTCCGGCCATCCTCAATATCAAAAGTATCACCATCGACTACTCGAGATACAATAGCATCAATAATAGTAGGTATCGTGACCCCACTTCGCTGAGCTTCGCGGGGCAGGCTGGAGAGACGCGCGTCCTCCCAAAGCTTTTGCGAAGGAGGAAAGGAACGACAGAATCTACTATTTTTGATAAGACCGCAATAAAAAGTAGTGAATTTTAGCTTTAACAGGATTGCACTTATGGATGATAAAATTATCAAAACCAAAAGGAGAAATCTATATAAGTCAGCTTTCGATTTCTTCCTAGCCACCATAAACAAAGTATACACTTTTCATACTCCCCGTTTTTTCGCGCTCAACCCTTTGTCGCCTTTTAATTTTTCCGATAAATATCACGTCGGTGGCCTACAGCAAGAACAACAATGTACTCGTCTTTGACATCAAAAATGACCCGATAATCGCCGATTCGAAACCGATAACTACCAAGTCGGAAATCAGTTAAATAATCTGCAAGTTTTAAAGGATTTTCCTGTTTACAGAAAAAGTCAAGTTTAGTAATAATCCGTTGGCTTTCTAATATGGGCAGTTTTTTTATCTGTTTAAATGCAATTTCCGTGAATCTATATTGCCACATTATTTAAAACGTAATCTTTTTTTAACATCGATTGCTGAGTATAGTTTTTTTGATTGCCGGGATTTCTCTATCATCGTCAGATATGAAGTTGACGACAACGCTTCCAAATCTTCAAGCAGACTTTCCCAGATATTATCTGGAATCAATACTCCTAAAGATAGATTATTGCGCAAAACTCGGTAAAAACTCCCTCTTTCTGCTGCTCTGGCAAAAATTTTCGCTAGTCCTGCTTGAGCTTCCTGAATACTAGTAAATTCTTCACTGGTTATTAATTGTCTTATCATGATTTAAGAATTATTACATAATTCTTAAAGTTTGTCAACGGCTAAATAATTGTCATCAACCTCCGAGGTTGACAGTGACGCTATGGCGGGCCAAACCTACCAAGTTGGTCCATTGCCAGCCTTGATGAAGTGGAATTCCCTTATTTTCCTTTATTTCCCTTAAGTTCTTCTCTATCTAATTTTGCCTGTATAAGGAAAAAAATAGCAACTCCTCACATTCCGAGGTGAACCAGACAGGACGAATTGATTATGGACAATCAGCAGTAAACCAACCTGGAGTCAGACTTAATTCCCGTTCTTCAATATTATCAGTAAACGTTCTATAAAGAATTAATTTTGAAGGAGTATTCATTCCATATTGGGGATCGGAATAACCACCAATAGTCATACTTAATGTCAACTGATTTTTTCCATCTTTTGATCGACAAGTATCTATAGAAAATTTGTCGATTCCTGATCCAAGTTTTTTTACCTCGTTATAACTTGGCAATCTACCTTTTGAAACTTGAAACTGTTTTATCTTTTCTCTCATCGTCTCTAGTTCTGCTTTGGTATTATCCTCAGTAAGACAATCGATTATATGCTCTCCATAGCTGATCATTTTCTCTTCATATCTTTTCGTCTCGGTTCGATAAATATAAAAAGGAGCAGGGCTTTCTTTAGGGCCGAAGAATAATGTCAACGGAGTATATAAAACCGCTTGAGATTTACCGGCAATTTCACATGTTTTATAATCCGGCCGATTCCATTGTTCCCAAGCTTCAACTTCTTCCCGGGTCGGATATCTACCCATGCTTAGATAAAATTTTTCAATTTTTTGGACCCATTCCTGTAGTTGATTTTTCCGCTCCTCTTTCCCGATTGCCGGGATTTCTATTCCTTGTCTTTTAAGTTTTTCTTGGACACCTGGAATTTGCTTGTAATTAGATACTACCTCTTCCATGACTTTTTCTTTGTATGAATTGGGTAGATTCTCAATCTGAGACAACTGCCGGATCATTAAAAAAACACCGATGATAATTAATATAAAGACTAGGACAAACGCAATTATGATACGTAGCCATATTGGCCATTTGTCGTGGCCATTAAGTTTTTTCATGAAGATTTACTTCCCCCCGCTTAAGGTCTCCAAAAAGTCCTTATTGCTTTTGGTTTTGCCGAGTTTATCGATCAGGCCCATGATCCTCTCTTCAGGGTTAAGTAGCGCCAACATCCGCCTTAAAGTCGTTATTTTTGGCAATATTTTTTTATCATAAAGAAGCTCATCATGGCGTGTACCGGATTTTTCCACATCAAGAGCAGGAAAAATACGTTTATTAGCATACGCTCTATCTAGATGTACCTCCATATTACCTGTTCCTTTGAACTCTTCATAAATTAGATCATCCATCCGTGATTCGGTGCTGACAAGACAGGTACCGATAATCGTCAGACTTCCACCTTCCTCACAATTTCGCGCCGCTCCCAAGAATCGCTTGGCCGGGTAAAGAGCTGCCGGATCAAACCCACCGGAAAGTGTTCGACCTGACGGGTCTACCGCTAGGTTATATGCTCTGGCAAGACGGGTGATAGAATCAAGTAGGATTATCACATCCTTGCCGGTTTCAACTAATCTTTTTCCCGCTTCAAGCCCGATCTCAGCAGCCTTTATTTGATCTCTTGGTGATTGATCAAAATTAGAAGCCACTACCATTCCCTGAATTGATCGTTTCAAATCAGTGACTTCTTCAGGTCGCTCACCGATTAAAATTGCCATCAAGCTAGCTTTTGGGTGATTTTTTGTAATACCGGCAGCAATTTCTTTAAGAAGTGTGGTTTTACCAGCTTTTGGTTGAGATACGATCAAACCTCGCTGGCCAAACCCTATCGGTGAAATCAAATCAATAATTCTCGTTGAAAGAACATCAGTTTCGGTCTCAAGAACTATTTGTTTATCAGGATGAAGTGATACAAGATCATCAAATTTCTTTCGCTTAAAGCTCTCCATCTCACTCATAGAAAGTCCGTTAATTTTTTCGATTCGAAGTAATCCATTAAATCTCTCATTTTGCTTTGGAGGTCTTACCATCCCTTCAATCTCATCTCCGGGTCGCAACCAAAACTTTCTTATTTGAGACTGGGAAACATAAATATCATCAGGTGACTGGGTAAATTTAGGACGCAAAAATCCAAAGCCATTATATGTAATTTCCAAAATTCCCTTGGCTAAATAGGCATTTTTAAGGTCTTCGGCGATCCTCTCTTCAAGTGAACTGTCTTCACTTGCTTGAGGTTCTTGTATTATCTCTTCTGACTTTGGCTTGGCTTTCTCCTTATCTTTAATTTCTTCCTCGGGGACGTTTTGTTGGGGAAGAACATCTTTTAACAAATCTTCTGCGGTAAGAGTACCGCTGTCATCATTAGGCATAAGTTGGATTAGAAAAAAATTTATAAAAAAGAAGCAACATTTAATTTATTTATATCGATATAAAACTATTCACTTTAACAAAAAAAGATCTCGAAATAAATGGGAATAATTTCTTTTTGGATAACTAAAGATCCTCCTCAAATTTGAGGTAGGCGTACAAAAAAGTTTTTCCCCAAAGACAAACGGGAAGATGCGTCTATCACAGTTAAGTATGACAGAACAGCATTGAATACCCTTCAAACCCTTTCAGGTCTTCCGGGAATACCCTAATCCTTGAAGTTGTTAGGAAAAACTTTTTAAAGTGCCTTGTCCTCATTTTTCGGAGGATCAATCTTATTATATCGAGAAATTCGCTGATGTCAAGCAAATTAAAAAATTATTTAGCATTAACTCTTGGCAGATGAATCTTATGGGTCGTATTGTTTAATTCAATCCGACGTAATCTACCCAGCTCCTGTGTATCCTGGGTATAAATCCATCGACCATCCGGCGAGATCGCTTTTGTATGATCGAAATCTTTAAATTTACTTGTCAAACCCGTAGGATTGACTACCCCTTGTGCAGTTGCTGTCACAACCTTCAGTTGTCCCAGGAGCTGACTGTGATCCGGATCTTCACTATAATTAACATAAGCATCAAGTTGTTGTCCGTCACTGGCTGTAAAACTGGTCACGCCAACGCCAACATCGGATTGTGTTTCTCCGTTAATAGCACCTACGAGCACTGGCTGACCTTCGTTAAACGAAAAAGCCAATAAAAGCCCCGACGATGCTTTTGGACAGTAATAATAAATATTTTTGTCAGTTGGTGATTGTCGAATAAATCGTAATCTATGGAACCGTAAGGCCTCATTTGACATGGTCCAGGTACCTTGCTGCTCCATAGAGCTGTCATCTTCATCGAGCCGAAACACTGTTAAATGTTGCTGGCCATCAACAGCTGCAGTTGAGATCACGACACTTTTTTCATCATCTAGTAGCTCCAAAGAACATATGTCTGTTAATTTTGCTCCTTGTGCAGCTGTCGGTTTTACCTTAGATACTTGTTTTCCATCTTTATCAGTGACAATCAAAGTCGGTGATGATTCCGGACTTGAACCCGGATACGGATACGCTTCCTGCTCTTGGCTGAGTCCGGCGATAACCAGATTACCGTTAGTTAAGCCTATGACTTGACTGACTTCTGTTAAACCTAAATCAGCGATATCGATTTCTTCCACTTCTCCATCCTTGGTTATGGGGACAGCATAGATTGTCTGTTTTGGTTTTGCATCATCTGGATCATACGCAGTAGTTAAGAGCCGTCTTGAGTATTTATCATAATGCATACTCATTAAACTTGTGCTTTCACCAAGCGGAAGTGGTCGTGACCAGGAAGCAGTTGCACTTTTTTTATCAAATTTTCCGAAAAATATGTTTTGCTCACCACCCATAGCTACGCTATCATCACCGCAACTAACTATATGAGCGGGATTAAGGTAAATATTAGGATATAAGTATTCAGTTACATCAACTTCAAATTCAGGTCCGTCTGCTGTTAAATCCATGAATTCCGAATGAGGTTGCCACGCTGGTTTAGCTGCAACAGGAGTAGAACCCAAAATACGGTCAGCTAGAGGTATAACCACAGGTGCTACTGCTGCGGCAGCAGCAAGACCAAGTAATTGACGACGTGTGATATGCGTTCCCGTTCCCTGTTCGGCTGGATTCATAGCCATATATTATAATGTGAGACCTATAGAAAGTCAATTATGGCATTAACAATTGTTTTGTCTTCTCAATATCCCTCTCCATCTCCACTTTTAATTCATCAAAACTGCCAAAATTGCAGACATCACGGATAAATGAATGGACAATAAACTCGACTTCATGATCATAAATATCTTCGTTAAAATCATGGATATATATTTCTAAAACCGGGTGAGTCTCACCTTTGACAAGTCGTGGACCATAAAAAAGCGTGCCTAAATATTCATTATTCTTATATTTCACCAATGCCGTATATATCCCATGATTAAAAACCACAGGCAATATCTTTGGATCAAGATTGACCGTAGGAAATCCGATTAATCTACCCTTTTTATCACCTTTAAGTACTTTTGCCTTTATCCAACTGTTTTTCATTTTCTGTATTTAGTGACTTTCCTAATCGCAGTTACAAGTACTAAGACTCCGATAATCTGAGTCGGTGATAGGCCTTTATGAAAATAAAAATAGTCGATAAATATTGCGCTGGCAGGCCAGGTCAACTCGCAGATCGCCGCTACTCGTGCCGGCGTTTTTTTAAGTCCGAAGTAATATATAAGTTGAGCAACTAATCCTGTTGACAAGGTGATTATAAGAAGCGTCAACCATTGTTTCTGGTCTATTTGTGTTAAGGACGGGATTTTATTTGTCGAAAAAAGCAGTATAAAAATAAATGCCGGTGCAATGACAAAACGAAGCAATGTGGCTATCGAGTGGCTGACTTTATTTAAAACTACTTTTGAGAATGAAGTTGACATCGCCCACATCATCCCGGCTGCCAACGCCAGTCCAGCGGCAATGACGGTCCCCATTCCGCTCGTCAAGTTAACTCGCATGTCTTTGAAAGTGACAAAGTATGATGCGATGATAGCTAAAGCCGCCCACTTTACAAAATTCTTGGATATCTTTTCTTTTAATAGAATTGCTGCCGTGAGAATAGCCCAAATTGGTTGAAGTTGTTGAAGAAGTGCAACGACAGAAAATTGAATAAAGTTGACTTTACCAAGTGCCGCAGTATAAAAAATTGTTCCCAATGCTCCGGAAAAAATACCGACCAAAATCATTGATATCCACTCCTTCCTTCTTAAATTTTTTAGTTCTTTCAGTTTTGGAAGGATAAAAGGCATTAGAATGATGACGCCTAAGATATGCTCCCAAAAAACAACTACGGTTGGTGGCAATGTATAAAGACTGACGCGAAGCAGTCCGTCAGCACTCCATAAGAGCGCGGCAAGAATGATAAATAGCGGCCCGATGGTAAGTATCTTTTTCATAAGTAATCTTAGTTATTCTGGCTTGACCAGAATCTAAATTTATAAAAAATAAACCCCGAATCTCTTCGGGGCATAGATAATACACAAAAATAAGAATAAACAAAAACACCCTAGTATTTTCGTACTACATATTTTCGTATTTTCGTTATTCTCTTCCTTCTTTCTTTACTCTCTCGAGTAATGTGCTTTTTTGCACTCCGGACTTTACCCGAACAAATTTCGTAGAAATTTGCGCGGGTGAACCGTCGGCACTGGTAACTATCCAGTTCATGTCCTGCAAAAGCAAGACTCGTGGGCTTTACCCGAACAAATTTCGTAGAAATTTGCGCGGGTGAACCACCGGCCGGGAATCACACCCTGCCCCGAAGGAAACACAAGTTATATTACTTCAACAATGAGTGAAAATCAATATGCAAGAGGAATTGGATATTGACGGCAAAGAGCTTCAACTTGTTCTTTTATCGCTTGAATAGCCGGAGCTGCTTTTGCGATGATGGCATTGCGTTCAACTTTTTTTCTTTCATTTACATCCGCTTCTCCGGCCTGAATTCTTTCTGCTGATAGTGAACTCTTTGCTTCCAATAGTGCTTTTGTCACATCATCAATCCATCCGGCAATTTGCTTCATTTGATCTTCTTTCATACCGCGACTTGTTAGGGCTGGTGTTCCCATCCGATATCCCGATGGATAAAAGGGTGGATTTGGATCATTTGGAACTGCATTACGATTGAGGACAATTCCTGCCGCCTCAAGTCCTTCTGCTACAGTGTTTCCGAGAATTCCTTCCTTCTGTAAATCAACGACCATTAAGTGATTATCAGTACCTCCGGTCACCAGCTTATAACCTTTATTCATCATCTCGTCGGCAAGTGTTTGTGCATTTGCGACGGTTTGATGAGCATATTCTCTAAATTGAGGTTGGCTTGCCTCTTCAAAAGCTACAGCCATAGCTGCTATTGTCTCCATATGAGGACCGCCCTGCATTCCGGGAAAGACCGCCATTCTGACTTTCTTATCCATTTCAGGATCTTTTTCTAAACCTTTATTGGTTACGGCTATGATCGCACCTCGGGGACCACGTAAAGTTTTATGTGTTGTTGTCGTAATAATGTGAACATATTCTGCCGGATTATTATGGGCTCCTCCGACCACCAGCCCGGCAGTATGTGAAATATCAGCAACCAAGATAGCATCACCTGCGGCTTTTGCAATTTCAGCTAATCTTTTATAATTTATCTCACGGGGATGGCTAGTTATACCAACAATAATCATTTTTGGTTTCGCATCAATTGCTTGTCTTTCAAAAGCGTCATAATCGATTAAACCATCTTCTCCTACTTCATATTGGACACTCTTGCCCCATCGTCCCGAAAACGTAATATCAGGAACTCCATGAGTTAGATGACCACCACTTTTTAAAGACAGACCCATAACTGTATCTTGATAATCTGTCAATGCAAATTCAACTGCCGCATTGGCTGGTGACCCTGATAGGGGTTGAACATTTACATATGGAACTCCGAAAAGCTCTCGTGCCCGCCCCATTGCCAAATTTTCAATGGCATTGTTTCCTTCTTGTCCTTGATAATATCTTCCCTCAGGATGTCCTTCAGCGTAGTTATTCATAAATGGCGTCGCTAGCGCTTGTATAACAGCTTGGGAGACATAATTTTCAGATGGAGTCATCCGAAGCGTCAGATCTTGACGAGCAGCTTCACGCTCGGCTAGAGCGAATACTACTGGATCAGCTGCCTGTAAACGTGAATAGCCTGCAACAATACCTGCATATGAAGTAGGTTGTCGTTCGTCTGCCATATAAAAATTATACTACACTGACAATATAATCTCAACCTCACATTTTTGTTTAACCCTCACCCTCACCTCGTTTAACCCCCGAGGTTTGACTCAAATCAATGAAAATAAGAACCTCGGGGGTTGATCTTTGTTATACTTATTTTTCTATGACGCCAATAAATTCTCCCTTTACTGCGCTTCAATTTCGCGATTTTAAGATTTATTGGTGGGCGATGATTATCTCCCGTATCGGCAGCGAGATGCAAATTGTCGCGATCAATTGGCATATTTACCTACTCACTGGCTCGGCACTTTCATTGGGGATTATTGGACTATCAAGATTTGTCCCGGTTCTGTTTTCTTCGCCATTTGGTGGAATTGTCGCTGACAGGTTTGACCGCAAAAAAATAATCATGACCACTTCAATACTGATGATAATACTTTCAAGTTTATTGGCATACATGACAATAAGTAATCAAATCAACCCACTTTTTATCTATCTGATTATCGCGCTGATTGCCATGTGCACTGCTTTTGAGATTCCGGCACGCCAGTCGACCGTTCCCCATTTGGTGCCAAAAAAATATTTTATGAATGCCACTAGTCTGACTGTCATTATGTGGCAATCAGCAGTTTTGATAGGTCCCGCAATCGCCGGATTTATAATCGCGGGGTTTGGCGTCGGACCGATATATTTAATTAATGCTATTTCATTTGTCAGTGTAATAATTTCCATGATTATGATTAGTCCACTTCGTCAAATTAAAGCAGAGAATTCGCTGCATTACCTGCAGTCGCTAAAAGAGGGACTGAATTTTGTCAAAAAAACACCGCTGATTTACTCGACCATGCTTCTGGATTTTTTTGCCACTTTTTTTGCCTCGGCGACGGTGCTTTTGCCGATTTTTGCCCTGGATATTCTTCATGTCGGTCCACAGGGTTTGGGGCTTCTCTATGCTGCTCCTGCCTTGGGTGCGATCATTGCGGGGCTTATCACTTCATCACTTGGGCATTTTAAAAATCAGGGGAAAATATTAGTAACCGCTATTTGTTTTTTTGGATTAGGAACTATTCTTTTTGGAATTTCAAGAAACTTTTATCTGTCGCTCTTTTTTCTAATGATCATCGGTGCCGGTGATATGGTTTCAACTGTCATTAGAAATACCATAAGGCAGATGATAACGCCCGACTCCTTGCGGGGCAGAATGGTTTCGATCAATATGATTTTCTTTATGGGCGGTCCGCAACTTGGTGAAGCCGAAGCCGGTTTTCTGGCTGCCCTTGTCGGTACGCCTTTTTCAGTCATCGTTGGCGGAGTCGGGACAATTGTCGCTACGTTTTTCTTAATTAAAATGGTTCCTAAACTGCTTCATTATCAAGGAATCGAAGCTAACAACCTCGGAGGTTGACAGAAAGGGTCAAATTAAGCTAACTGACAACATAAACAGGCAATCAATTTCGACAATTTCGGATTAAATATTAAATAATATTGCAATGTAATTTCACTGTTACATCGACAATATCCTACGAATTTGTGAGACAGAAGATTTAGCATTATTTTCATCAAAATGGACTACGTTCCAGCCAAGTTTTGCCGCTTCCTCCACATTTATTTTTATATCATCGATAAAGAGAATTTCCTCATGTTTAACTCCTGCTTTTTCACGCGCCAATAAATATATTTCTTTTTCCGGTTTGATAAACCCGACTTCACAGGATTGAATAACGATCTCAAAATTAATTTTCGGTAGGTGGTTTTTCAATGCGGTCATCTGATATGATCCGGGATGAAGATTCGTCAAAAGCCCCAATCGATATTCTGTGTCTAAATCTTTAATCAAATCATGCACTTCTTTAATCGGCACAAAGCGGTTGATGACATAGTCATGAAAATCAAAAAGCTTGTCTTTTATTTTATATTCTTTGCGAAAAATTTCATTTATTTTTTTAGCCGGATAAAGTCCTCGGCAGAAATCGCTGTCATATTTGTTAAAAGTACTAAAAACATGTGTCAATTTTTTTTGATACTGTTTGGCAAACTTATCGACACCGATTCTCCAGTTGACAATCACTCCACCGACATCAAAATAGATGAATTTTATTTTATTTTGTTTCATTTTCTCCAATTATATCACTGGGCTTTATTCATGCTTTAATATATACTTTAGTTTCAGATTTTAAGTAGTATAAATCTATGGCAGAAGAAACAGCAGAGATGCAAGCATTGAAAGAAAGCGATCCTAACGGTTATGAGTATCTTCAAATTCTGCAGGGAGTCCACGATCATTATAATGGAAAACGTTATGTTTCTGATTTGCCTGATCAAGATCGTCATTTTTTATTTTCCGCGTTTCATGCAACCCCAATGCCAGAACCACACATCCCGCTGGCTTTTGAAGAATTAGCATCAAATCTGGAAGGAAGTAGTCAGCCAAGGGATGTGGCGCTTGCTCATCGAACTGCCGCGCTTCACCAGCTTTACGATCATGAAAGCGGCACAACCAGACATGCTTCGTCTGAGATTTGCCAAACTGCTTTTGGATTTAATCCCAGGGAATTAATTGAAAAAGCTCCTGTCAGCGAAAAGGAGTTAGATGCTTATTACAGTCGTGCTTACGACTGTATTCCGATTCGAGTTTTGAAGAAACCGCCGCAGGATCCAGATGGTAAAGAATTATCAAATGCGGCATTTGTTTCTGAAGCTACCGGAGAACCGGTCAAACAAGACTATTTAAAAGATCCCGAACTTATCCGGGCTAAAAAACAACAATATCTTAATGAACTAACGTTTACCGACGTCGAAAAACATGGACCTCAATTAGCTGAAAAAGCAAAGGATATAATCATGGGTCGTGTCCAGGAGCTCGGCCTTACTCTACCAGATGTTGAAGTGTCAGTAGATCACGATAAAAAACCGGGTTATGCATATTTTTTTACCTTTGTCCCACCACCTGGGAAATCAAAATTAGTGATTTATCCCAGTACGCATCTATCAGCACATCGACTTCTCGAAGGGATCTGCCATGAACTTGGCCATGGGCTTCATTTACCCTATCAATATAATTTTTATCAAAGAGACGGTGAGTCTGAATATGCTGTTTATGATGCTGTCACGCCTCCACTCTCTGAAGGAATTGCAACAAATATGCGGCCTCTACTATTTCCTGATACTGATTCGTTCACTAAGGCGGCAATGGAGCTTTATCGAATTACTGGACAAACCGTCGATCCCAAAGAACTACAAAATTACTATGATCATGTGTTTTATAGTCCCGCGACTGATGCTGACTTTAGTACCGGAGTACGTCTGGCTTGGCAACGCTTCTTGGACTATGAAGAGGTAGAACATCAAGATATCGGAGGAGATGGTATGACGGCAATTGATAAATTCAAAGCTGCGGCGATTAAAAGTCTCATAGTCGATAAAGATATTAAACAAGAATTACGTGAGTTTCGATATTTACGACACTATATCTTTGGCTATTCTGCATATCGAGCTTTTGTTGCTCAACAGTTGCAAGGCAAAGACACACCAGGAAAAGCGGAAGCAATTCTTGAGCTTTGCCAACAGCGACCACGTCAGATAACTCAAGAAGAACTCACAGGATTCCTCAAAGCAGCATAAAAATTTTTATATTGACTTGTTATCGATTCAAGATTAGAATTATACCAATGTCGGTAAATAAACAAAATATTTTTTGCTTTGTTTTTTTCATACTTCTTTCATCAAATATATCTCTTGTCTTGGCAGAAGAAGCTACCCAATCTAATACTTTAAATCTGAAGCCTACCATGATGGAGAAAAGAAAAGAAATCATCGACGATATGCAGCAAAAGAAGAAAGAGATCAAAGATCAAATAAATGAGGAAGTCAAAGAAAAAATTAAAGACTTGAAAACAGAATATCGCCAAAAGTTGGAAGCCTTCAAAGATGCAAAAAAGAAACAAATCGTTGAAAGAATAAATAATCGCTTATCAACAATAAATAAAAATAGAATGGATCATTTTTTAAGAGTAATTGCACGGTTAAACCAGATACTTCAGAAAATTAAAAATTTAACCAATCAGGCAAAAGCCAAAGGAATTGATGTTTACAATGTGGAAACTGCAATATCTTCAGCCCAGATAGCGCTTGATAACGCGAAAACCGCAGTGACTGATCAAGGAAAAAAGGAATATGTAATTAATATTAACGACGAATCGACTGTCAGAGTAGATGTTGGCCAAACTGTCTCGAGCTTACAAAATGATCTAAGAAACACCTTAAAAGTTATTATTGATGCCAGACAATTGGTCCATGCTGCAGCTTCTCAATTGGCTAAAGTTGCAGGAAGTACATCACTTAAAACATCAACTCAATCAGCAAATTAATAATGATTAGAAAAATGTCATCCTGAACTTATTTCAGGATCTTAAAGTAAAACATGGAACCGATTAATCAATTCAACAAGAAACCAAGCGAGAAAACCGAAAAAATCCTTTTCGGTGTTATTGTGATGCTAATTTTAATAATTTTCAGCAGCATGTTTTATCTTTTTACGCTAAATCAACAATTAGTCCAGTTTAAGAATAGAATTGTTAAGAATTTGACCAATCAAATTGAAGCTCCGACTCCACTGCCCCCTTTACCAGTTATCGGACCATCTCCAACGTTGTCCTTTAGCTCTCCATTGGAAAAAGAAGTGGTTGATGTGCAAGTCGACAATATCGACGACGACTTAAACACTCTTCAAACCGACCTAGACCAGCTGTAAAAATGTTTCAGGATTCAGGATCTGGCTTCATGTTTCAAGCTTCATGTTTCATGATACAATATCTTCATGCAAATCAATTCCCGCCCAATGATTTTATTTTTCCTTCTTTTAGCTCTCTTGACTTTTCTTGTCGGTTTTCGTTTGGGTCGCCGGGTAGAGAAGATGGATAAGACTTATGTTCCAAAACCGACAATAAATATGATCCCGACTGATACGCCGTCTCCGACAGCAGTCTCACTGGAATTTGTTAATTATCAAAATAAAATCTGCGGGTTCAATTTTATTTACCCTAAATTCATGGAGGAAAATAAAATATCATCCGAATCATCAAAACTTTCCGGCCAAAACTCAAATGTTTATTATGAATGTAATAAGACTGAAGTATTTAATAAAAAAGAAGCACTTTCAGAACTCGATCCACAAAAAGAATTGACTATACAAAATCAAAAAATAAAACTCTTTAGAAAAAATGACCAAATAATTATGTTTGTCGCACTCAATTCATCTAAAAACCGCTCGATTTTTTTTGAAATCAGTGATAATTTAGCCGACTTGGTTCTGAAAACTTTGGAATTTAATAAATAATTAAATAATAACCAAAAAACTTAGCAGGTGGCACGATTGGGAGGGCGGGCCAGACAGCGCACAACGAAGTGAGCACTGACTGGAAGGAAAATCGTGACAGAATCTGCTAAGTTTTGAACCTCGTGGTTTAATTTAAATGCTATACTATTTCTTATGACCACTGACGAAAAACTCAATCTCTTTCATGAGGTCGGCGAGGAGATCACGACAGAGGAAGAACTCAAAAAACTTCTGGAATCAGGTGAAGAAATTATCGCCTATGACGGCTTTGAACCTTCAGGACAAATACATATTGCTCAGGGAATCTTGCGCGCCATTAATATCAATAAAATGACCAAGGCCGGAATCAAATTTAAGATGTGGGTAGCTGATTGGCACGCCATGGCCAATAACAAAATGGGCGGGGATTTGGATAAGATCCAGACTGTCGGAAAATACTTTATTGAGGTTTGGAAAGCTTGTGGAATGGATATGGATAATGTTGAGTTTGTATGGGCATCAGATATGGTAAAAAACCCTGATTATTGGAAACTCGTTATTCAAGTTGGCAGAACTAATGTATTGAAAAGATTTATCAGAACCGCCGAAATGATGGGTAGAGCCGAATCACTTGACGCTCTAACAGGCGCTAATATCATTTACTCTTGTATGCAAGTAGCAGATATTTATATGCTAAATGCCAAAATCACTCAACTAGGTATGGATCAACGGAAAGTCAATATGTTAGCCCGTGAGATTGGCCCACAATTGGGGTTTTGGAAACCGGTAGTGGTTTCACACCACATGTTAATGGGATTATCAAAGCCGCCTCAAGGGGAGCGGGTGTCGATCCCGGAGGGGGTCCCAGACAGCGCGCAGTCCTCGAGCACTGGCTGGGACGAGGGTGAGACAGGTCCCGCGACGAAACTCGCCCGCACTATTCAACTTAAAATGTCAAAATCAAATCCGGATTCGGCAATCTTTATGACAGACTCATCAGATGATATCGCGCGTAAAATCAATAAAGCATATTGTTTGGAAGGCGATATCAATGAAAATCCAATTTTGGAATATTGCAAATATATTATCTTTCAATCGTTTAATCGATTGAACATAGATAAGTTAATTATTGAAAGACCCGAAAAATTCGGTGGGACAATTTCCTTTAAAACGTATGCCGATCTTGAAAAAGCATTTTTAAATAAAGAACTCCATCCTCAAGATCTAAAAAAAGCAGTGACTCAATCTATCGATACACTAATACAACCGGTAAGAAAATATTTTGAAGAAAATGTAGAAGCAAAACAATTACTCCAAAAAGTCCAGAGTTTTCAAGTAACTAGATAATACTTCATGTTTCAAGTTTCATGCTTCATGAATATATATCTTATAATATAGTTCTGAGAATGTACTACTAATATATACAGATATAGGTCTTTATCCCATTTTTTTTACTTAAACTCTATTTGCTATTTATTCCCAATAATCGGACATATGGTTATCCCTATAGTTCTATATCCGTCTGGTCTCTTTCTTTAGGCAACGAACTAACTCTCAGTAGCATTCTTCTCCACTTTTTTGCCCGGAACCGATTAATATTATGAAAACTACGATGAGCAATTTGAAGACTTTTATGATAACGAGGGTTTCCAATTTGATCATCGTCTCTATCGTCAACATTGTTCAATGTATAACTCTTTCCCATTACTGATTGTGAAATATATCGAAATAAATCAAGCGGACTAAACGTCGTCGGATCCAATATTCCTTTTCTGATAAAAGTTCTAACCTCAGACGTATCAAGCTCTGTCCCTTTTATAGCGTTTTTTGCGTCTGTTAATCCGGCTTTTTTCTTAAGTTTCAATTGTTCTGGATCATCAATTGCTTCAATTTGACGGGCCGCCAACACTGTTTTCATTTGCTGATAAAATTCCGTGCCTGCTCTTCCTATCTGTTTAGTCTTTGCTTCCAACTTTCGAATACCTCCCTCACCAATAAAACCTGCAAGCATTTCAAAACCTTTAATTCCTGGATAAATACCCGCCGGATTATCATGAAGTACTCGAGCTCTAGGTTTTGTTTGATCTGGCAGTCTATCAACAACTGCCTGAGTAATTGGCGATCCCATCGACATTGTCTGTAAAATAATTCTACCGTCATTACTTTCTGAAGCTATTTGATTTACATAATCGGATAATGCTTCTCCATATTGTGCAAATCCTGTTTTTTTTAAGCCTTCAACCCACTCTGGTGTCAGCTGACCCCAAAGACAATTTGGATAACCAACTACATGAACTCGCACGCTAGAATTTGGTTTACTTGCTTTTACGAGTTCGCTTATCACCCGATCATATACCATGTCCTGTGCGGTCCACGGATGACCATCCGGCGGATAAGCCCAGGCTGTAAACAAAACATAATCTTCATGCTGAATAGGAGTCGCGACAGCATCGGGAGTTTCGGGTGGTCGTTGCGCAAAAGATAACATTGGTGGGATTTTTTCAACATCAATTGTTGTTATCGGAAATTTAACTCCGGGGTATTTTTCCG
>MFZK01000010.1:0-36621 GCA_001789395.1 Candidatus Roizmanbacteria bacterium RIFCSPHIGHO2_02_FULL_37_13b
AAATCTTCCGGCGGGTCTTCCGGTGCTTTCACTTTAAACTTATATTCATATGATTTATCTATTTTGGTTCCGTCTGCAGCTATTGAAGTATCTAATAATATGATGCTGTTTTCACCGTCTTGCCAGGCGACATCCGGATATATCGTTAATTTATTTCCTTTTGTTTTGATATAAATATCAGTTTCCGGAGAGATTTTATAATAGAGAGTTTTCGGATTAACTGTCTTTGAAAAAGTAAATTCTATAAAAGCAATTGGCGCATAGTCAGCCTTGATGTCAAGTGGAGGTCGGGTAGAGAGTAGAGTGAATGGCGGTTCCTCGGCGGGTATGCCTGGTTTTTCTGTCGGCAATGATGCGGTTGGGATGATGATCGAAGTTTCGGGACCGGGCTGTCGATTGCTCAAGTAAATCCAAGTGAATAAGGCAATTGAAGCAAGAAAGATAAGAAGTATGGAAAATAATATTTTTTTATTCATATATTTTACCTTTATTTGTCATTCTGGCTTGCCCAGAATCAAACAAAAATTTATGGACATTTTATTTTTAATGCTGCATCAAGCCAACCAATGCCTCCATTATTAACATTATAGACTCCAAGTTGAACATGGGTATGAGGAGTGTTGGATCCCCAACAGAAATTGCAGATCTTGCCGGCTTCTTCGCCCGATGATCCGCTTTTACCAGAATATGGCATTGAGTGATGAAACTGCAACCAATAGGATTGATTATTGAAAGTGGTTGAATATTTTAATATCCAATTATCAGTGTATTTTCTCGGTTCTTGAGGTATCCATTTAACTTTTTTCCCGTCGATAAAAGGAAAAAGTATGGGTTGACTCTTGATGGCGTAAATGTCTAAACCGTTATTAACTCCAAGATCTGCACGGCAAAGATTCACATAATAATTGTCTCCTTTGTTTTTGTCTTTCGGATAACAACTATTAGCGGTTGGGTCACCACAGTTAAATATACAATGTTGGCATGTTACTCCTGATAGTTTGGTAAATTTACTGCTGCAGAGGATTCTTCCATTGATTATTGGACAGCTGAATTTAGTACTATTCGGGATAATGTCATTAATCGTGGGAATAGGATTTTGTGGATGAGATGGTTGATTTTGAATACCTGTTGGAGGTAAATTCTGATCTGATGGAGCTTGTGAAGGTGTTAATCCCGTATCGGTTGAGGGAGTTCTATTACTTTGACAATCGGCAAACAAAATACACTTAAGAGTAGTTAAAGGACTTGAGTCGTCAGTTGCTTGTTGAGCATGGGATGAAGTCGGTATAAAAAAAAGTATTAAAAAAATAAAAAAAAAATTTACAAGCAAAAGTTTTTTATCCTTCATAAGGAAAAGGATTTCCTTGACCAATATTCATTGGCAGCAAATAAGCTTTCAAATGTCCCAGCATCATGCCACCAGCCGTCAAGCTCTGCCCATTTGAGAGTTCCTTGTCTAATATAATGATTATTAACGTCGGTGATCTCCATTTCTCCACGAGTAGAGGGTCGACATGATCGAATGGCATCAAATACTTTGCTATCAAATAGATAAAGCCCGGTGACAGCATAATCTGATTTAGGATTTGTTGGTTTTTCTACGATTTCAATGATTTTATTTTTATCATTCGGGTTAAAGTCGGGGACGCCAAATCTTTGTGGATCTTTGACTTTTTTTAAAAAAACCAAGGCACCATCTTTAAAGGTCGATATTGTTTCTGATATATCAGCATCGGTTGTGTTATCTCCTAAGATAACAGCTATAGACCCGCTATCGGCAAAATCCTCGGCTAGTGACAAAGCGTCGGCGATTCCACCCTTTGGATTTTCCTGATATGCATATTCCAAGTGTTTAATTCCCAATTCTTTGCCATTTTTTAGGACTGAGATAAAGTGTCCCGCATGAGGGCCTGAAGTGACAATGAGAATTTCATTAATATTAGCGTTGACCAATGTCTGAATTGGATAATAAATCATAGGTTTATCGAAGATGGGTAGAAGATGCTTATTGGTAGCAAAAGTTAGAGGATATAGTCTGGTAGCAAGTCCACCGGCTAAAATTACTCCTTTCATATTAATATTATTTGTAATAATAAGAGAATCGTGATACCAATTAGAAAATATTCTAGCACAATTTTAGGTCGAAGTGACTTATCTAAAAGGTGATGGGTGATTCCCCAAAAAATATAAAAAATGATAAAAAGCGCCAGAATCATAAATTGTGCCATTCTTTCGCCCCGAGATAAACTTAACAATACTAAAAAAAATATTCCTAGTGTCAGTAATAACAGATAATCAAAAAGATGTTTTTTAGCTAATTTCGTGATGTGGTCAAAAAAATTTTGTCGGTTCATATTATAAGATTGCACCTTTCTTTAATATAAATAAAGAAATAAAAATAATTCCCAAAAAGATAAAATGTGCTAGATGCCGGCCGGTCAGTCGAACGACGTTTAGCTTATATGCATAATAGAAATCCAGTATTAACGCTATTATTAATATTAATATAAACAAATGACTGGTATTAAATGTGAGTTGACCTAATATTCTTGCGGTTTTATCAGTTGGACGACTGCCGGCAACGATGTCATATTTTGTAGCTGGGGTAGTACTCGTTGGAGTCACGTCTAAGCCTTCGGTGATCGTTGCGATGGGAGAAGGGACATTAGTTGGTATGTTCGTTGGAATAGTGGTTGGTTTTAGAAAGGTGACAGTTTTTTCAGCAGCTTCTACCGGTTTGGCCGCAATCGCTTTACCCTTTAGCGGTGTGCCAAACATTTGAACGACAATGGTTGTTTCGTCTCCATTGAATTTTCCATTGACAATACCAAAACCTACATCGGCATAAGAGGCCTTGAGTATATTATCGCGATGGGACGTAGAGTTCATCCAGGCATTGACAGTAGCTTCAGCATCAGAAAAATTCTTAGCCAAATTTTCTCCGGCGAGAGAGTATGAATAGCCGGCTCCCCTGATGAAATCCCAGGGCGATTTATTATTTTGAGGATTAAAATGTGCCCAATATCCGCTAGCAAACATATCGTTAGCTTTGTTAACTGCAGCGCTACTTAAAGCAGCGTTAAAAGTTAGTGTGGCTAATCCATTCTCAATTCTTCTTTGATTTGTTAATTGATAGTATTTGTCGGTTGATTGATCGGCGGATAGTCCTAAAATATTTGGTAATGGTAATAACCGATAAGCAATTGAAATAAACATAATAACGGCAAGATAAAGAGAAAGAAAATCAAGATGAAGTAATTTAGAGCGATAATTATTATTTTCTGATGGAATGAAAAGATGGTGGAGTAAATTATTCATAATATTAGTAACTTATTAATTCTAGAAATACTTGAAGATTAAATCAAGTTTTCCTTTAATAAAAGCAAAACTTAAGGAGATTCCAATGGAATCAATAAAAATGTCGCGAATTCTTCCTTCTCTTGAGGGGACAAACGTTTGGTGAAATTCATCAGATACTGCGTAGAAAAAAGCGATTAAAAAAGAGGCTATGAACTGTTTTTTTACAGAAATATGGCTGGTTTTATGCAGAGCACGAAAAATCAAAAAAAATAATATAGCATATTCAATGACATGAAGTGATTTAAAAATAATAAAATCTAGTCCGGTGTTTTGCATGATTCCTATCTTAGGTCGTGATGAAAGAATAAAAATCAGCGCCATCCAAAGACTAGCTGGCAGCCAAGCAATTATTTTGTTATGAGTCGATGACATATATAGGCAATATTTAGTAGAGAAATAAAATAAGAACTAGCCGATAAGGCTTTGATAATATTAGCATGATTGCTTATGATATTGTTGCTCACTCCTAAAATATTACCCGTTTTAGCATTGTTAATAATTCTTTCTTGAGATTCAAATTTTATTTTTTTCCCAAAACTCTTAATTTTTGGGTGAGTTAAATCACCGGCAAATTTAATCAAAGTTTTCGTTGTAATAGGAGTTAATTTTATTGAAGATATGTTTGATAGAAGTATTGAGGTTGGTAAAGTCGTAATTGTATTTGAGAGCGTTGGTTGACTGGCATTACAGTTTTGTTCGTTTGCGTTACCTTTTGATGGACTGCCAAAACACCACTCCGGTTTGGTCGGATCTTTTTTGAATATTGAGTTGCCTTGTTTAACACCAGAGTAAGAGATAAAATCTTGTTGGTCACTATTGTAATTTAGAAGTCTAATCTCGTCGCTATCATTATTAAATATCGAAGATGATAATTCGATCACAGCATATTTTTTTGGCTCAATTGAAAGAGTAAAAGTCTTAAGCTGGGAACCTCCGTTTAATATATCATCAAGATGCCAATCATTAAGTTTTACTTGATAATCATTATCATTGTATATCTCAACCCATTCCGACTCGTCATCCTTTGGATAGACATAACTTTCAGAAATATAGACATTACTAATTGGTGATGGTAGAGGATTGAGAGTAGAGGGTAGAATTGGACTTTCTGTAGGAGAATTATTGATGCAGGGATTATTAGCGGCCTTTTTTGTCGTCTGACAGTCTGTTTGCCAAATACTATCCCGGTCAGGACACTGGCAGTACGATTGGTTTTTTTCAATAGTTCCGGAATATGTGGCAATATCAATTAATTCACCGGAGATATTTTTTAAGATCACTGTATCCCCGTCATTATTTAACACATTAGTTGAAGTGGTTAAAATATAGTCTTTTGATGAAACTAATGAGGATTCAATATTTAATTCTTTGCCAGTTTTATCAGTGACTCTGTAATTTGATAAATCAACATTACTTTCAGATTCGTTATACAACTCTACCCACTCGACTTCATCATTATTTGGGCTTGGGTAAATTTCATTAATTATCAAGCCATAGCAATCTGGAGGTAGGCAAACAAATATGAATAAGAAAAAGAAAAGCAGTTTAATTCTCATTAATTACATAATAAAATATTGGCAATTTTAAGTAAAGAATTCGTTAGTCCTATTATCTCGGATACACATGAAGATAGTATGTTGAAATATTTGAACCTGAATGCACCAGTTTTACATAAGGTAGTGTGCAACCGCCGCTACCAGAGAATGCCCCTCGATATAAAACGCCATCAGAAACTGCTTTGACATCTTGGGACGATCCGTTAATATCAATCCCATTATGGAAACTGTAGATTCGACCTACCCATGTATTACGGACTCCCCAAGTAGAACCAAATCCCTGCTCGAGTTCTATTTTTGGATTTAGTGGCCATTCCCATGATCCTGATGGGTTGAAAGGATCACCATCTCCTGATCCACAACTTGGTCCGGAGCAATTTTGATAATCGACGGATTTCAGAAATGAAAAAGGATTCACAACTGAGTCACCATCTTTTACTATAAAATGTAGATGTTGACCGGAAGAATTACAAGAGGCTCCACCGATGACTGATGCAATTCCTTCGCCCTGCTTAACATCACGCATTTTCGATTCAGAGCCACCTCCCGAGACAATGGCTTGTATAGCCAGATATTCAGCACGTAATTTATCAAGTAGCGATTGAAATGTCCGCTCATCATTTTTTGTCACTTCAAGTAATTTTTGCTTTGATTGTTTTTGAGAGCCAAGAGCAATTTGCTGATCGTTTAATTTGATTTTAAGTGTATCCAGTTCCTGTTTTTTTTGTTCTCTTAGCTTCTTTTGTTCTTCAAAGTTATCTTTGTTTTGTTGCACTTTAAAAGCCATTCGTCGATCCGTATCCTGAGCGGTTTTTAAATATTTGATTTTATGTGAGAGTGTTGTTGCATTACCAGAACTAAACAAAATGTCAAAAAAATTAGTTTCTCTATTTTTATAGCTTTCATTAATTTTTGCAATCAGAATTTTGCCTAAATAATCAAGCGATTTGTTAAGCGTGTCAATTCGGGCGCCTAATTTTTCTATTTCTTGTTCAGTGGTATTAATCTCATGTTCCGTAGTTGTTATTTTAAGTGTAGTTAGTTGAATTTGAGTATCCATTAACTTTATTTCAGAGGAGAGAGTATTTTTTTGTAGACGGGTATCTTTTAATTTTTGTTCATATTCCTGTATTTTTTTTTGGCAGTCTTCTTGATTCTCACATTCTTTAGCAAATGTTGAGTAGGAGAATATTAATAATAGAGTGAAGATAAAAATAATTGTTAATAGATTTTTTGTTCTCATACCAAGATTCAAATTATGACTTAATATATTTTGAAGTAGCGATTAAATTACCAAAAAGTCCTATGGCCATACCAAATAAACTTGTTGCAAGAAATGAAATTAAAATATAACTCATTGATGGCGGCCAGACATAAAGACCTAAATCTCCAAAATTGTAAAATGGCAAAGTAGAGATGCCGTTTAAATATGAATTTAAAAAAGGTTGAAGATAAAAGAATATACCATAAAAAAGAACAAAAGCGACTGTTGCCGACACAAATCCGAAGGTCAGACCTTCCAGTAGAAATGGTTGTCTGATATAGCCATTAGATGCTCCTAATAGTTGAAGGAGTTCGATTTCGTCCTTTTTTAAGGCGATTTTAAACGCGGTTGTAGTCATAAGAACGATAAAAGATATTAAAATCAAAAATAAAAAGATGAACATCGTTATGTGACGCATAATCGATGTTACGGTAATTAATTTATCAACTATATTTTTTTGAAATTCAACCTCGTCAACTCCGGGTTGTTTTTTTAGATATTCAGCAATTTCTGATAAATAAACAGGTTTTTTAGCATATATACCAAGCGATGAAGGTAGAATATCTGCGGATACCATCTCCAAGAGTAGAGGATTATCTTTGTTTAATTCGCGATAGATCTTTAAAGCGTCTTCTTGGGATGTATAGTTAATATCACTTACTTTACCAGATTTTGTCATAGTGTCTCTAATCTTAAGAATATCAGCCTCTTTGGTTTTGGTGTCAAAATAGACCGTGACCTCGGGTTTTGTCTCTACGTAAGACAAGAAACCATAGGAAAAAGACGTGAGACTAAAAAAGAAAAGACTCAAAAATAGAGTAAAAAAAAGAATCATGAATGATGCTAGTGATTGATACGGTGTCCGTTTTATTGATTTTAAAATTTCATTCATAGTTCATAACCCGCACTGCGTAAATCTTTTTTAATAATGCCTTCTTTTAAAGCAATGACGCGTTTCTTAAAGCTATTGACAATATCGACATTATGAGTGGCAATAATTATTGTTTTTTCTTCATGATCAAGTTTTTTAAAAATGCGCATGATTTCCCAAGCTGTCTTTGGGTCTAAGTTACCGGTTGGTTCATCGGCCAAAATGATATCGCGACCTCCAATTATGGCACGTGCTATAGCAGCCCGTTGTAATTCTCCTGCTGATAATTGGATCGGAAACATAAATTTTTTTTCCTCCAGTCCGACCATATCCAGCACTTTATTTACTTCGTCTTGGATAATTTTCTTAGCCGTTTGAGTAATTTTGAGAGATAAGGCAACATTTTCAAATATGTTTTTATCGTTAATGATTTTAAAATCTTGGAATACTACTCCAATTTGTTGTCTAAGTTTGTCAATGTTGTTAAACTTCTTATCTGTAATTTCTAAATCATTGACAAAAATCGATCCCGAGGTTGGAATGATAGCTTTCAAGATCATTTTTAATATTGTAGTCTTACCCGCACCTGATGGACCGACAAAAAAAACGAATTCATTTGTATCAATCTGAAAGGAAATATCTTTTAAATGAAAATTTCCATGAGGATAAGCTTTAGAAACGGAGTCAAATTTAATCATAAATTTATTCAACCTCAATAAATCCTACTTCCATGAGCCAACCGGCTTTTTCTGCAGAATAAGTCTCGCCTTTAACCTTGACTTTTTTATCGATGTATTGGCTTAAGTCGACAGTTGTCGAAGTTAGATATACGTTTTGCGAAGGGCCTCCTGGTCGTTCTAAGTGAAAAAATCCTTCTCCATCAATGCCTCCTTCTTTAAGTATGCCTTCGGCACTATCCTTAAAATTCTTTTTATCAGAGACTCCAGCAGTTTTTTCTACTGGTTGATTGGATTCATTGGTTGATTCTTCTACATTTTTAGTATTGATTGTTGATTTACTTTTTTTAGTTAGCAAGGAACCGCTAAATCCAGTTAAACCGCCCAAAATAAAAATAAGAACCAAAAGTAAAAAAGCTTTCGAATAGGTTATTTTATTACTATTGTCTTGTTTTTTTACGTCTTCTGAAATTGGATGGAGAGTGGCGACGTCTCTTAAATTATCAGGTTTCATGGTGGATAAAAGCATAGCAAAAAAAGAATTAAACGTCAACAAGTCCTTGCATTTGTTTTTTTTGCGCCGTAGTATAATTAATATTGCTATGATATATCTATTTCTAGATAAGAATACTGTTAAATTGCTTAGTTTGTCTAAGGCGTTGTTAGGTCAATTTAACAGTGTTTATTTTCAAAAGAATCATGAGAACGATCTATGGCAGACCGGTAAGGTTATTAATGTTGATTTAATTGCTTCTGCGGTTAAAGAAGCATTAACGCTATCTCGTCCACAAGCGGTGACCGAAAAAGAGGTGTGTCTTATATTGCCGCAGAGTACCTTTGAGTTTAAAGTATATGACATACCTATTGATATTTCTGAGTCGGCCATACTTCCCTTTATCCGTGATAAAGCCAGAGCCGATCTTCAAATGAGCTTATCAGATCTAATGTATGATTACTTGTTAATCAAGCAAAATGGTCATGCAAAGGTGCTTTTTTTCGCTTTAAGTAAATCCGTATATAACAGTTATCTTCAGGCGCTGCAACTTTTGGGATTGCAGATAGCAAATGTCGTTCCTGAAACACTTGCCTATTTTAAACTTTTTGAAAAGACATTAAGGGCAGAAAAAAAAGAAAATATCCTTTATGTATTTTATAAAGAGCATGAATCATTCAGTTACTTATATAATTCTTTTGGTCTGCTTTATTCGACTAAATATCCAGTAAAAAAGGAGGGATTCGAGTTGGCTTTAAAAAACGTAATCGAAAAATTAAAAAAAGAAAATGTTAGTTTAAATAGAATAATTCTTTCGGGAGCGGGATCAGAGAAATTTCGCCAGGATTTATTTACTAAAGAAATAGGCGTTTGGACTAACCCCTTAAAAAAAATTATTCTGAATTTTTATCAGGAATATCTGAAATTAATCATAATAAGTCCTTCTGAACCGTTTCCATTTTTAGATTATGACGTGTGTCTTGGAGCATTTATTTTTAGCAAAGAGAATACTCAATTTCGTTTAAATCAACCACAAGGAGATAAATCAAGTAGTCCAAAAATGAAATTAAAATTACCAAACATTGGTTTAAAACTTCGTGATATTTCAATTTTTGTGTTTTCTTTTATTCTTACTTTTTTAGCAATTTATCTGATCCCAAAATTAAACATAAATTTACCATTGCAACAATCAAAACAGATTGTACCCGTAAAGATAATCCCTACTTCTACGATTAAACCGCTTCCAACGCCAATGGTTGACAAAAAAACTTTAAAAATTAAGATTCTGAATGGATCTGGCGTCAAAGGACTGGCTGCAGTTGCGAAGAAAACATTGCAGGAAAAAGAATATGTCGAAATATTAACGGGAAACGCCGATAGTTTTGATATGGATAAAACCTCAGTCCAAGTTAAAGAAGATAAAAAAGCAATTCTCAATCTATTTTTAACCGATATCAACAGTTTGTTGAAGCTTGATAAATCACAAATTAGTACACTAGAGAGTAGTCAATCTGCTGATATAATTCTGATCTTAGGAAAAGATTTCGAGAAGTAAGAACCTCAATATGGAAAAAAAAGATCAACTGATAAAGCGACTTGATTCTATTTTGAATAAATTCAATCTTATAAAGAAAAAAGAAGAACTAAACTCGCTTGAAAAATTGACATATGAGCAAAATTTTTGGGTTGATCATCAGAATTCAGCATCTATTCTGAAACAGATTTCGACAATAAAAAAACAAATCGACGATCTTGAATTTATGCAATTGCTTCTTATGGATAGCAAATTTGATGATCTGGAAAAGATGATTGAGGGCTATGAAATTAGTATGTTTTTAAGTGGAAAGTATGATATTGGTCCCGCTATATTAGCAATTCATGCGGGACAAGGAGGAACTGAGGCGATGGATTGGACAAGCATGCTTTATCGCATGTACACACGTTATTTTGAAAAAGTTAACTTTAAATATTCGATTGTGGATAAAGTCTTAGGAGAGGAAGCGGGTATAAAAAGTGTGACGATGAATGTCGAGGGTGATTTTGCCTACGGATATTTGAAATGTGAGTCAGGAGTTCATCGGCTGGTAAGACAATCTCCTTTTAATGCTAATAATTTAAGACAAACTTCTTTTGCTTTAGTCGAAGTATTGCCCGTTCTTCAAGAGCATGATATAGCTATAAAGGAAGATGAGATAGAATGGCAATTTTTTAGATCTGGTGGTAAAGGTGGGCAAAATGTTAATAAAGTATCGACTGCAGTCAGGCTTAAACACAAACCAACAGCAATTGTCGTATCTTGTCAGCAGGAAAGACGACAAGAACAGAATCGAGAGACCGCCTTGAAGATTTTACGGGGTAAGCTTTGGGCATTGGAAGAAGAGAAAAGAAGCAAGCAGATCGACTCTTTGAAAACTGCCAAGATGGCCTCTTGGGGGATGCAGATTCGTTCCTATGTATTACATCCGTATAAATTGGTTAAAGATCTCCGTACCGGACATGAAGAGACAAATGCTGAAGGAGTTTTGGATGGAGGAATAGCTAAGTTCATCGAAGCATATTTGAAACATAGTAACAAATAGGAATATATTCTATGGGTTTTTCTGCTCTTGACTAAATGAGTATTTAGTGTTAAATTATTGAGAAATTAAATATAAGTTGAAAGTGGCCGATATAGTTTCACTTTCATCCTGATTCCGACGATACCGTCGGAAGAAGGATCTTGAATAAATATGGAAAACAGATCTTTATTATCTTCTAAGCGTAAGCCGATACTATTATTAATAGTACTTATTTTAATTCTAGGGGGAGGTTTTTTTATTTTTAGAAATTTTACTAATAAATCTAAGATTGAAGAAGCGCAAATCACTCCAACCGAAAGTTTTTCTATTGACGAAACTGTCGTGGAGGAAGTATCTGAACCAACTCTTGAGCCATCTAGTGAGCCAACTTCTTCATTAACTAAAGTAACGCCAACAAAAGCAAGCGTGACTAAAGTTCCAAGTCCTACCCAAAAAATCTCTGTCACCAAAGCCCAAGGGGTATTGACGATTTCCGTCTTAAATGGAAGCGGAATAAAAGGAGAAGCATCAAAAGCAGCTGATCTATTGCGCGGTAAAGGCTTTGACATTGGGTCTGTCGGAAATGCAGATAATTACGATTATGAAGAAACGATTGTTAAATTGAAAAAAGACAAGATGGATTCCAAACAATCGATAATTGATGCTTTAAAAGGTACTTATGTTGTAAGTAGTACTGTAGCTGAGCTAGACGCGGGAGCATCTTCTGATGGTGAGGTGATTATCGGTAAAAAGACGATATAAACAGCTCTTACAGCAGTTTGAATCAGTATTCGATTGTCCTTTAAACTCCTTTTTTTTAATCCTAAATAAGGTAAAATTAATGATTGATAATTTATTGTCCTTATGTTTGACAGCGAAACTTTTATAAAAGATAGCATTACCCAACTTAAAGACAAAATAAAAGGCAAGGCGATAATGGGAGTATCCGGTGGAGTTGATTCGACGACGGCTGCCATTCTTGTGAATCAAGCAATCGGTGATAATCTTTTTTGCGTTTTAGTTGATACAGGTTTTCTTCGTAAAGGCGAGGTAGAGAAGAATCACCAGATGTTTAAAAAAATTGGCCTAAATGTTTTATCAGTTGATGCCAAAGAACGTTTTTATAAAAAGCTTGAAAAAATTATCGATCCCGAGGAAAAAAGAAAAATCATTGGTGAACTTTTTATAAGGGTATTTGAAGAGATCGCAAAAGAGAAAAAAGCTAAATATTTTATTCAAGGGACAATTGCTCCGGATTGGATTGAATCAGGTGGAGGGCTTCGTGATACTATAAAATCACATCATAACGTCGGTGGATTGCCTAAAGATATCAATTTTGAAATTGTTGAACCACTCCGCGATATCTATAAAGATGAAGTTCGGCAAGTCGGTAAGACTTTGGGATTGCCCGAGGAGATTCATCAAAAACAGCCTTTTCCGGGACCGGGGCTAGCAGTAAGGATCTTGGGTGAAGCGACGGTAAGGAGGGCAGAAGTCGTTAGAGAGGCCTGTCATATCGTTGAAACGGAAATTGAAGAAGCGGTCAAAAAAAAGGAACTTGAGAAGCCATGGCAGTATTTTGCAGTATTGCTTCCCTTAAAGGCAGTTGGAGTCCATGGCGATCTACGGGCTTATAAGAACATTGTAGTAGTTCGTGCTGTGACAAGTATTGATGGCATGAGTGCATCATATTCCAAAATTCCTGATACCGTTCTGGAACGAATATCAATTCAAATAACTAATAAATTAAAAAATCATGTTGCCCGGGTTTTGTATGATATAACCAATAAACCGCCGGGCACGATAGAGTATGAATAAAAAAAAGGTCTATGTGGTTGACAATGGAGGTCAATGGACTCATCGAATTTGGCGGGTGCTTCGCGAACTTGATTGTGAGACCAAAATAATTCTAAATACAACCTCACTTTCAGAAATTGATGCCCAGGGTTTGATATTAAGTGGCGGTGCTGCCAGAATCGAATGGGAATCAATAAAATTAGGACAATGTACTGATTACCTTGACAATTTCAAAGGTCCGATAATGGGTGTTTGTCTGGGCCACCAGATCATGGCGGTGCATTTTGGTGGGAAGGCCGGACCCGCTTCAGTTGCCGAGTATGGATTGGCAACGCTTGAGGTTTTAGAAGAAGATACGTTATTTAAAGGGTTACCAAAAAGTTTTGATGTTTGGCAGTCGCATAACGATGAAGTTAAAGAAGCCCCGGGTTTTGAAATTTTGGCGCGATCTGAAAAGTGTCCGATCCAAGCAATGCGTCATAAAACCAAACCTCTTTTTGGTGTCCAATTTCATCCCGAAGTCACAAATACAGAATACGGAGAACAAATCTATGCTAATTTTCTTTCGACAATATCCTAAAAGTTTTATTCAAATTCTTTTAAGAATTTAGCAAGTGGTTGATGAAATTTGCTGTGATAGGTGTATATCAAAGCGATAAAAGACAGGAACGTTAACACTAAGACTATTATTTGTGCCGGATAATTATCTCTCAAAAACATCTCGTAAATAATATTTGCAGATATATTAATTAGAAGACCGATAACTAGAGCAAGAATGAAAATGACATACCCATGAGTATTATCCTCAGATCTATAATTTTTATTTTTTATCTGAATTGCCATATATAAAAATTATAACAAAAAATTATTATCTAACTCTTCATACAGCTTTCATCCATTTATGGGTATAGATCTCAGGCTTTTCTGTCTCAATTGCCTCCAATATTTTTTTAGCAACATGTATGGCGGTATCAGCGGGTGGAAGACTGCTATCACTGTCGGTAGGATATTCTTTTCGTTCCCCCATTATATTTTATTAGAGTAACCTTTTGCATAGCGATTAGAGTTACAATGAGATTTAACTCTATGAGTTGATGAAAGCGGTCGATATTTAATTTTTCAACCATTAGACAAAAAAAAATATACACCGGACTTGACAAAAAATCATAAAAAGAATTAAACTTATTTTATAAGATAATCAAGACTCTTATGGGTAAGATTTCGTTAGGTTTAAGACACATAGAACTTATAATAGCAATAGCTATTATGGGGATCTTATTGGTTATAGGATTTGCTATTTTATTCTTAAATAAATCGACACGGACTTATACTTCATATAAAACCCGGGCGAATGAATTTACAAATGATAATCAAAACGGAATTATCATCCAAAGATCTACTATTGCCAGATCAGCAATTGTAATAGAAGATGAAGATGGTTCCTTTAGGGTTGCTATGTCCGGTTGGAATGGGGATGAAACATGCTGGATACCAATTCATCCACCAGGTGAAACTAACATCTTTTTACAAGAACTTGATCGAATGGAAAAATCTAAGACAATCGTTATTGAGGAGAATCTCAATGGTATAATTTCTGCTTTTCCCGCAACTTATTCTCAAGAGAGTAACGGGTTTATTGCACAAAATAAAACAATTATAGAAAATACCGGTATTCGAATACAAACGCCTGTAAGGACAACGAGTACAGCAGTGATTGCCAGAGATAACAATCAACAAACATACCAATCTACTTCTGTCCAATTTGATCAATCTACAGACGGTTGGGTTGAACAATCAGAGAATTCGTTATCTTCATTAGTTGAGACGGGACAATTATCTGAACCAATTTTATTTCAGTTTACAGCTGATGGAAAAGCGATGGTCGAGCAGGTAGGTTGGAATAAAGATAGTGCAGTTTGGGTACCAACAAATATTATACAAACACCTCTAGAATTTAGATAAGACGCGGTTTGTCTAATATTAATCTGAGAAGAGTAATAATTTTTTGTATTCAGATTTTTTGATTGTTTTTTTATCCTTAGTCTTTTTACCTAGCTTTTGATTAATGCCGTCGTAGAATTCGAACTTCTTATGTCTATTTGGTTTAATGTGAAAACAAATAGCTTGGGATAATTTATAGCCCATTTTGTTAAGAAAGACTGTAAAATATTGTACAAATGGAATTTATTGTTATTTTAATACTCATAATCTTTAATGGTATTTTCTCAATGGCTGAAATAGCTATCATATCTTCACGAAAAAGCAAATTAAAGCAAATGATTAAAGAAGGTAATAAAAATGCAGAGGCCGCATATCTCTTATCAGAACAACCTAGCTACTTTTTTTCAACAGTACAAATAGGAATTACCGCCATAGGAATAATTACCGGCGCTATTGGAAATGGGCAGGTAGTAGCTAAACTCTCACTCTTATTACAACCGCTTCCCTTTATTGGGGTATTTCATTATGAAATCGCTCTTTTATCAGTAATAGTAGTTATAACCTATTTAATATTGATTATAGGTGAGTTGGTACCGAAACGAATTGCTGTCAATAATCCGGAAAAAATTGCGTCATTACTTGCTCCGCTTATGAGTACGCTGATGCAAATTTCGCTGCCTCTGGTGAAATTATTAAGTAAATCTACAGAAATAGTTTTTAAGTTATTACACATTGGGCCCAGGAATGAACCACCGATAACAGAGGACGAGATCCGGGCTCTTATTCGACAAGGCACTGATATGGGAATATTTAATAGAACTGAGAAGCAGTTAGTTGAACGAGCTCTTCAGTTGGATGACCTTAAGGTATCGGCTTTGATGATACCGAGAAACAAAATTAAGTTTTTTGACATGACTAATATATCTCATAATCCTCGAAAATATCTTAAGAATTATCGTTATTCGCGAGTTATATTTGCGCGTGGTGTTATTGATAAAATTGAGGGGATTGTTCAAATTAAAGACCTGCTTCAGTCTTATTTAGATGACAATGATTTTGACATTAAAAAAATATTAACTAAACCGTTGGTTGTCCCCGAGCATACCAGAGCCCTCAAACTTTTAGAGCTGTTTCGTCATTCTCCGACACATATTGCAATTGTTTTAGATGAATTTGGAAATGTGCAAGGATTAATTACTCTTAATGACATTTTTGAGTCACTTGTCGGTGATATTAAGACTCAAAGTTCATATGATGATACAAGCGTTGTTAAGAATAATGATGGGTCGCTATATCTAAATGGAATGCTTCCTATTGGGGAAGTAAAAAAACTATTGAGTATTGATATTCTTCCGAAAGAAGGAACGGGTTTATACCATACATTAGGAGGATTTGTTATTACTTATCTTGATAAGATACCCCGAAAAGGTACAAAATTTAGTTGGAAACACTTTGATTTTAAGATAATCGATATGGATGACAATAGAGTAGATAAAGTACTTGTAAAAGAAAATAAAATAGAAAATTCATCAAAATAGTTGAGATGTCGAAAAAAACTTACGTTAAAGGTATCATGCAATTAATTGTTTCTCTACATGAGTTAATAATTTTTTAATTCCAAAGTCGGTAGTCACGGAGATGTATTGTGGTGAATAGGGAGCATAGATATCGTTAATTTTTTTTAATAACGCCTCTCCATCACCTGAAAAGGCATCAATTTTATTGAAAACATAGGTTATCTTTTTGGTATGAACTCTAAGTTCTTTTAAGATTTTGTTGACGACATGTATTTTTTGATCCATATCCGGGTCTTTAATATCAATTACGTGTAAAATAAGATCAGCATTGATCGACTCAAGCAGCGTTGATTTAAATGATTCAATAAGCGTTGCCGGTAAATCTTTAATAAAGCCAATGGTATCACTGATGGTCACTTCTTTTTTTAACGTTTTAAGATATAGTTTGCCGGTTATACTATCTAAAGTCACGAATAGGGCATTTTCAACTGTTTTTTTTCGTTTTGTTAAGTAATTAAATAAAGAGGTTTTACCGGCGTTGGTATAGCCTACGATGGAAATACTTTGAATATTATTAGATTTTCTTCTATCAATTTGCAGCTGATGTTGATTTGATAATTTTATTAATTCGTCTTTTTTAATCTTTATTTGATTTCGCCAATGACGTTTCATAAGTTCAATATTAGTTTCGCCGAGTCCTTTTGTTCCAATACCACCTGATTGGCGGGAAAAATATGTCAGGCCAAGACCATAAATTCTTGGTCCCATATGATACATCCGGGATAGTTCAATCTGCAGTTTAGCTTCTGCCGTGCGGGCATGTTTCTCAAAAATATTTAATATAAGATCTATCCGGTCCCAGACTTTAATCTTGGGATTATCCTTCCATAAATACTTAGTGAGGTTAAATAAAACAGTCGGATTAACAATAGCGTTAATAACGACAATGTCAATTTTTTGTTTTCCGACGATGTCTACCAACTCCGCTACTTTACCCGAACCTATAAAAGTAGCCTTATCGGGACGCGTTCGATGTTGGATAATGTCGACAATATCAATTCCATGATATGTCGAGACGAGTGATTTTAATTCTTCAAGATTTCCGGCTGCGACATCTCTTTTTTGAAACGGGTTGATTACATCGACGATGACAACTCTATTTATTTTTGACATTGGATAAAAAATTATACTACTTAAAAACCTTCGTAGTTGGAAAATTATAAACTTTATATAAGGAAATTATTATTCAGCAAGCGTGGCATGTTTCATACTCAGTTCATCAATAAATGTCAAATTGCTCGACAGATTATTTAAAAGGAAAGCCGCTTCCCGATGATCAAAACGTGGATCGGGATTATGTTCGTCCATCCGTGAAGCCGAATGAAGAATTGTCCCAAAAACTACTGCAGCTTTAAGCATTGCAGATCTTTCATTAATATCACTCAAATAATCAGGAATATCGCGTTCTTGAGTCATTAATTGTCCTAAAAAATCTCTTTGTATAGCCAAATTAGGACAACTTCGATAAAAATCACAGCCTCGTCTGAGTTTTTTGGATGATCTGGGAAAAACATATTGGTTGGAGCTTGGTCGTTATGGACCAACCACTCATCATCAGAGTTTTCATATCTTGAGATTAAAGGTCTTAATCCCTCTTCTGTTGAACCTATAATCAATTGTAAAGTGTCTCGATTTAAACATTGACTAAGAACTTCAGAATATTCGTCAGTCATTACAATAGAACATACTCTTGCCCATTGTTGCCAAAATGAACCCTCCGATGCGTTCATGGGATTATCTCTTTTTAAGCATGTTGTATCTCTATCTTTCGGTATTCTTGTTCTTAAAACGTTTAAAATTGCTTTTGCTGCTAAAGCTCCATATCCATTTGGTTCCATTGCAGCAACCATCCCTTTATCAGGAAATAACATTCCTTCTGCTATATCTAGACTTCTAAAACTGGCTATTCCCATATCTTGGTCAGGTATTTCTGCATAAGGAGTTACTACCTCTACACAAGGTAATCCTAAGGATCTTACCAATGCAGTCCTTTGAGCTTCCATCTCTAGTTGTCTTTTTGATCCATTCGATGCTAACTTAAAAAAACTTCTATTAGGATGAGATGGATCCCCCATATAGGTCAAACCATATAAATAACGTGCTAGAGGAGAAAAACCGGCTATGTTAAAAAGATGAATATCTTCAGCAGATACTCTTAAAGTCGTTGTAATTCTACCCATCAGGTCAGGAGCAAGTAGTTCAGGGTGTTGTTGACTAGTTGTTTCTTTTACAGGATCAATCATATCTTTTTTGGTTGTCTATGTGTATAGCCCTTGAGGTATAAATTATATAGTTCTTGTTCTTTCTTACTTTGAAGTAGAGGTGGGATAACGCCTTTTTTTATACAGTTTTCTTGTAAATATTTCCGGAAATTTTCAATTGAAAAAGGTTGATTATACATTGATAGACAGTATATCAAAGATAGTTTTTTGAGTTGTGAATTGATGTGCTAACCCAAAGAATCCCGATGAGGTCTGTTTTTTTTCCGAAAGTCTACGTTGGTTGTCTGCCTATCAGGAGTTTTAACGTATGAGTTAAGAAGTTGGAGCTCTTTACTAAGTAAACTAGGATAGTTTCATTGCGATTATTTCTTTTTTTATCTCAGAAAATTTTGAAAATACTCTCTTATATTCTTTTTTTAGAAGAGTAGGAAGTATCTGAGAATCACTTATTATAAATCCAAATTGATTATAAAAATTTTCAAGATCCTTAAAACATAGTAAATAGATAGGCCTTTGAGATTTTACTTTAAGTAGTTTTTTCATTAACGCTGAACCTATTCTTTTTCTCCTGTGTTCGGGTAAAACTCCAAAACTTATAAGTTGCCTCATTCCTTGTTGTTCTAGGATTCTTATACATCCAACAATTTTTTTATTATCACTGGCGATCAAGAATTGATCAGCTATTAAATTTCTTTGATCTCCTTTTACAAGATTTAATAATCCAATAATTTGAGGAAGATCATTTTCTCTTCCCCACCGATATTTCATATATAAATTATACCAGTAAGTCCGAATCCCATCTGTTGTTGATGTAGTTTGAGATATTAGAATGAAGCTAAAAAGTTTGTCCAGGTCGAAGTGAGCGTAGCGAACGGAGATATTGAGCATAGCGAAATGCTGTAAGTACTAAAGCGTCAGCGTAGTGCTGGTCGAAGATACCCAACAGAGTGAGGCGTCGTAGATCCTGAACGAATGTAAAGGGTTGAATATGTTAGGATTTATTATCAAGTTTATTCTTGATTACACATGTTTATTGTTCTGCACTCGCCACTAAAACATTGATATAAAAAACATCCTTGTCGAGTCGGACAATCTGAATCAGTCTGGCAGGAGGTTGCGAGTTCAGCTGTAGGATATGCTGTTTGCGTAATAACTGGAGCAATAACAATGGTTGGGGTTACACTATTTCTATTGATCTCTTGAAGCGCAACTGATCTTCCGAGATAATAGGCGCATATTGTGGTTAAGGAAGCAAAAAAGACAAGCACACCAATAACAAAAATTATACTTTTTTGAGTCAAATGGATTTTGTTAGATTGTGGTTCTTGAACTGGAATATTTCCATCCATACAATTTCAGTATATCAGAAGCCAACAAGTTCGAATTTATTCCTCTGTTGGAATGGTTCGAAATATTTGAGCGGAGCTAAAAAGTATAGCTTGCTAAAGCCGTAGCTTTAGTTAAGGATGATCCAAGTTTGTCTTGTCCTGAGCGAAGTTGAAGGGTTTAGAACTTTTTAGACTGCGTATAGTTTTGAATAAGCGTGCTATACATCAATGCTTCATCAGAGTTTGTTTTTTTATTTAACTTTTTAAGGAGGGATTTGATATAGGGAGCAACTTGATCAACTTTCACTTCTTCTTTTCTATTTAAAGCCTCGTCTAAAAATCGTTGCACCATGGTATTTGAACCGCGATGGAATCCTAACGCAACACGTTTAAGATCGCTGGCTAATGATTCGAGGACAAACTTATTATTCATACAAAGTTTTAAAGAAATATTTTGTAAGTTTTTCAATCTCTTGTTTGGTAAAAGGTTTATCCGAGGTAATAATCATGCAGATAGTATATCAAGAAGATATGATTTGTGTCTACTTTAGTCCAGAGGAGTGTCTGCCCCGCGAATCCTTCGAGTCGGAGGAGAAGTGGGGGACAACGTTAGAATTTTTTATACAGAAAAATATTATAATCTCTTATAGTGGAACTGAGTAATGAATTAGGTGTAAATCTAGAAGAATATAAAGGTCGAGAACGTATACCGTGGGTATCATTAAGCAATATTCTTGCGGGTGTTGGCAACAGTGAGGCAAAAGCGTTGTGTCTTCTAATAATGGAACCAGATTGTATTTATTCCGGTGATGACATAGCTACTAAATTAAGAGAGCTTCAAATCCCTGGCCGTGGATGGCCAGATTATGCCGGAAGTAATGTCACACAATATCTTGATAAAACATTTAAGCCCATTGGTTTAGTCGCAGAATCTATAGATGGCCACTGGGACAGTAGAATTGGATTTCAAAAAACTTTAAGAGGGGCTGGAATTGGTGATGCAGTTGCCGGTCTTATGCTTGAATTTTCGGAGAACCATTCTGAATATGGCTTGCGACAGATAATTGGTAAAACCGCTTCATCTGCGTCAACTAAGATCACAGATGTTGCCGGTGAGGAGATAGAGCATAAAAAAAGACCCATAGATACTCTCATTCAACTTTATTGGGAGCTATTGACAACTTCTCAAGATACATTAACAGTAAATCAACTTGCTAATGTTCTTGGTGAAAGAGGTGGTGATATTTTAGCTCATGTAAAAAATTTAAGCGATTGTGGAATCATCGATTATGAAACAAGAGGAAGATCTGATCCTTGGCAGACGCATCAATATACAGGAGAATCCAAACTATTAGGGAAAGAAAGACCCGCCGAGGAAAGTACTGGAAGACTTGGATCTGTATATAATTTTTTTAAGACACATCCGGAAGGTCACTATACCGTCGAAGAAGTTTTTGAAGCTATGAAATTAGAGTATCCAGACGATGATCCAAAGAAATTACTAATTGATATCTATGAATATGTCGATAGATTACGTACTAGAGGTTATTTACAAAATACAAGTAAGTTTACAAAAAAATATGGATCAAAGATAGCACTTAAACCAGAAGCATATGACTCTGTTCATGATTTGGTATCGTTAGTTGATAAAATTCAAAATGTAGATACAGAAACTTTAGCTCACGGAAAACGAGTTGGCAGAGAAATTCTTGCAGATCGAGAAAGAGTAACGGTATTAATGGAAAAAGCAAGAAGTACTTCACCTGATGCTAACAGAAAACCTATCAGTGAGATGACAGAGGTTGTCCTAGATATTTTATCTGCTAATCCAGGAGTCACACGCAATGTAGTACGACAACTACTTAGTGAAAGAGGTTACAGATATACTCCGAAAAATGTAGGAAACATTCTAGATAAATTACATTTAAGAGGTGTCATTACAAAAGAAACTACTAGCTCTAGAATAAACAAATGGTTTGTTTCACCAGGTGGTGAATCCTCTGGAGTAAACACTTGAATTTATCATTTAAAGAATTTCTTCTTTTTTTGTAGTTGATGTTTATGAATCACTACAAATCGAAATTTTATCAAACCTAGTAAATTTAATTAACGGATATAATTTCCTGCGGTTATTTTTTTATTTTAGTTTATCTTTATGCTCTATTATATTTTAATGTGCCTTACAGTTTTTTTGCTGAAAACTGAATCTTGCAACCAAAGTTGCTCTTATCCCGTTTTCTGCCGAAAACGGGATCTCGACGCCAAAGCGTCTCGAGTTCCCATTGGTCAACGCATTTAAGAACCGAGAAATAGTGTTTAACTTTGCTTTACAAAATATCCAAATGGTTTTTGACAATTTTGATATTAAACCTGCTGATGTTTAACACGACTCTTTTTTCCCACCTCACTTACAATAATCACTACTAGTCCCGCTTTTACCATCTGCTCCCGGTATACTTTTAGCTACGCTCTTATCAGCTTGTTCCAGGTAATCAAGCCAGCAGACGGCGTGTGTCCCATACTCATCAATCATCGGAAATCTGGTGCGAAAATTTGAACCATAAACTACTCCATTTGTTTTTCTAAGATCATATAGTCCAAAATCTATACCAATATTTTTTCGGCCATTAAAATTCCTGGATCCAACTTCAGTGGCCAATACTTCTCCCTTTTTGATATACACTTTTGATTTTATGTTTGTAGTTCTTGAGTCCCCTTCTTTACCAAGTGGTACATTATCAAGCGCTGTTTTAAGTTTTGGGGAAAGAGTTAAAATATGATCATGCATCACCATCACCCCACAGTCGTTTACGTAAAACAATAAAACCTGTTCCTCTCCAGCCTCTAAATATTTACTGGCTTTTAGTATAATCCCGTCCATAATTGCCCGAACTTCAATATCATTTGTGTCTCGGTTATCAAACCTGAACCCTCCGTGAGGCTTGTAATCTCCTCCTCGCTCTTGCCCCGGGTACAAAATTCCGCTTGCAAGATTTATATTAACAGGTGAAGGTAGGTACAGAGGTTCCGGACAGGTAGGGGGAATGCCACTTACTCGCCAAGTCTTCATGTCATAGTCAAACATCCAGTTTATGTCGTTATTGCTTGGAGAAAATGGAAACTCCTCATCTCTATTTTGCAGAAGGAAAAACACAACTCCAACAATAATTAGAAAAATGGCCGTGATAAAAAAAATAGTCCTTCTTTTGTGCATCTTTTCAGTATATCAATAACATGAGGTTAAATTAAGAAGCTTGATGGTACATTATGCTCTCTCTGGCGGAAGATGTGAGAACTTGGTGGAGTCAGATTTAACTTCAAAGTGAGTCTTTATTCATTTACAGGGGATTGAATGACGTTAGAACTTTTTACTTTAGTTCAATATGACAGTAATCTACATTTGACAAGTACTACAATTACTTGTATTATATGAAGTATGACAACTAATGACAAACAACGAGTAACTCTTTTTCTTGATCCTTCAATCGTCAAACACGCCAAGGCTCAAGCTATTCTTGAGGAATTGAGTTTAACCGATCTCGTAGAAAAAACTTTAATTAAATATTTACCAGAAGTAACAGTAATTAAAAAAGCTGTAATTAAAGTGGATTAAAATATGGAAACTCTTCTTCTATTAGTTCTTTTTGCAATTATAGCAGCGGTATTTGCAACTCAAAATACCATAAGTGTTCCAATGATGTTATTTGGTTACTCTATTAAAGCGATTCCCCTATATTTAGTTGTTTTTGGATCGATTTTAATTGGACTTCTTTCATCTTCTATTATTAGTCTCGTAAACTCTATTTCCACATCGTTTAGGTTACATGGCAAAGATGTCAAGATTAAGGAAACAAAAAAAACAGTTACAGATCTCACTAAAAGAAATCATGAACTTGAACAAGAGATTACTAAATTGAAAGAACAAAATGCGAAAACTACTACAGAAAAGCAAGCTTAATAAATTATTATAAATTTAAATTTAATTTACTATGATACAAACTGACACCACTGAAGAGGAAGTTACAACAATTGAGAATCAATCTCCTCAACAGGTTATTAAAAAAACTACAAAACAAGTTGAACCTCAAGTTAAAGAAGGAGCTCCTCAAAAAGTGTATGACACAAAGAAATCAATTTTCAGGTTTAATAAAGTTATTTGGTATATTCTAGGGCTCGTTGAGACGCTGCTTATCTTCAGAATTGTGCTGAAACTGTTAGGGGCAAATCCATCGGCCGGATTTGCCAGTTTAATTTACGCAATAACTGAGCCCTTAGCGGCTCCTTTTAGTGGTATTTTAGGAACATCTACCACGGGAAACTCTTCATTTGAATGGTCAACAATAATCGCAGTAATTGTATATCTCTGTATTGCCTGGGGCGTAGTTTATCTTTTAGATCTTATTTATCCAATTTCGTCTAAAGATCTTGAAACAAAATAGCTTATGTTAATCGGAATCATTATCATTCTCACTATTCTTTGGTTCTTAGGGTATGCTCCGCTGTCAGGAATTTCTATTCCAAATATAGGTCTATTTCCAATCAATGGTCACATGATTACTTTATGGGAAGTACTTATACTTTTTGTTATTATCTGGGCGATAGGTATTTTGCCCCGTTCATTTCAAACAGTTGCCTCAGCATTGCTTCTCTTATGGATTCTCTCAGCGCTTGGTATTCTGGCTATTACGGGTTTACCAAATATTATCATTCTCGTAATTATCATAGCTCTAATTGCGTCGTTTTTTAGATAAATTGACTCGATGAATAAAGAAGTATATACTGATCCTATAACCGTTCAATTGATTAATTAGCTTTTGATTATTGGAACCGAATTTCCTTTGCGAAATACGAAGTTTACGATCTCCAAGGGACGCTTCCAACTCTTTGGTCGTATCGTATTTTTACTGTTTGACCGTTTTCAAAAGCTGTTTTTATTTCATTAATTAATTTTTCCTTATCTACCTCATTATTGTCTACCGAAAATTTCCACAAATAAGTCACAGCAAAATTATCCTGTGTCAGAACACCTTCTGCTTCCCATGTTTTCCAAAACACACCCGTTTTTGCCACTTTTATAATTTTGACAGTTCTTTCTCCCTCACTATAAGGAATATTAACACCGATAACTCCCCACATAAATCGTCCAGAGAATATCAAAAGTGGAAGTGCGAGTAAAAAAATAATGAGTTTTTTATCTCTTAGTGCCATTCTTTTACGATATGATTCTCTATTATGTTGTTTTTCTACGTCTGAAAGCATATATTGTAGAGAAAGGCTTTTACTACTAGTAAAATTTTTTGTTGACCAAGACTGATTCTAACAAATTTTGTCAAGAAGTGCAAATTTAGACCGTGATGAAAGCCTAAGTTCAGAGGAATGGATGACGTTAGAATGGTACCTGGTCCAGAGGGGAGGATTCGAACCTCCGTAGGCTTGCGCCGCGAGTTTTACAGACTCGTACAATTGTCCACTCTGTCACCTCTGGTATTATTTCGTATACGTTACCAATTATAGCAGTTGTGGTAATATAATTTAAGATAATGATTGATACTATTGGTGACAATACTGCACCAGCTGAATCGGTTGATATAATATCCACCGATGCAATAATGCTTGCTAGATTAATCGAAGGTGATTTTGATCATTTTGACGATCAAGCAAGACATGAAGTAGTAGATGGTGATCTAAGACGCGATCGTGATGTTAGATGGAATCATTATTTTCCTGAAAATTCTCCAGTTCGAAATCAAGTAGTTCAAGTCCGAGACATATTTACAAACGGTTGGAATTTATACGCTGAGTCAAGACCTCATGATGGATCTCGTAGTGATCTAACAGATCAACACGTAAGAGTAAAACAAGGTTTTAGTCCAGATGATATCTCTGATCGGACAACGCGACGTTTCTTGAGACGATTTGTCTTTGGTATTTATGATCTAGATAGAGATCAATTAACCACAGATGGAGTACTTCGAAAAACGCGATCGGTCATAAATAAATTTTGCAAAGAATTACGAGTTGAAAAAGGTACATTTAATCTTACAAATGCTTGTGATATGATATTGAAAGGCCAACTTCCTCTCGATCCTACAGTTTATAGATCCGGTAAGGCTCATTCTCATTGATAAAGCCTCCAGACAGTCATTGATGTTTGACTCTCATTTTGCTACAATATTCACCTATGACGGTAATAAAAAGTGAATTTTTTCTGGCATTAAATCAGGTTGCGACAGAGCGTGGCATATCGCCAGACGATGTCATTGATTCTATTAAAATGGCAGTACTTGCTGCCTATAAAAAAGATTACGGCGTCGTCACTGAGGCTGAAGATACAAAAGAAGCAGAAGAAGTAGAGCAAGATGACGGGTTAGAGGTGACGATAAACAAAGATACTGGTGAGACCCACATCTTAGAGGATGGAAAAGACATTACTCCACCGGGATTTGGCCGTATTGCCGCTCAAACTGCACGTCAAGTAATTTTGCAGAAAATCAGAGAAGCCGAAAAAAGGAATATAGTTAAGCATTATACCTCTCAAGTAGGCACGATTATCAAAGGAAGAGTGATCAGATTTGATGGTAAGAATGCTTATTTAGATATCGGAAAAGCTGAGGGAGTTTTACCACAGGAGGAGCAGATAAGAAATGAATCTTATCAATTGAATACAACATTGGCAGTATATATCAAAGAAATAAAAGAGGATCCTTTTGGTAATTCCAAAATAATTGTTTCACGTGCAGATCCAAAATTAGTCGAAGAACTATTTAAAAAGGAAGTTCCTGAGGTCGAAAATGGTACCGTCAAAGTCTTTAAGGTAGTCCGCGAACCGGGGGAACGGGCAAAAATCGCCGTTTTATCTGATCAAACTGGTGTTGATCCGGTTGGAGCATGTGTCGGACAAAAAGGCATTCGTGTAAAAGCAGTCACTGATGAACTTGGTGGCAGTGAAAAGATAGATATTATTCAGTGGAATTCAGATGATAATATTTTTCTCCGAGAAGCATTATCTCCGGCAATTGTTGGTAATATTGAGATTGATAAAGAGAAAAAATATGCAAAAGTATTTGTGAACGTTGATCAAGCACCGCTCGCAATCGGAAAAAGCGGTGTCAATGTCAATTTAGCATCTATGTTGACCAATTTTAATATCGATATAGTTCAGGAAGATAACGGGGATAAGATCGCACCGGAAGCTGTTCAAACTGTTGCTCTTGCAAAAACCACAGAATTACCTACAGAAAATAAAGATAAGCAGATTGAGTCTTAATAAATCCAAAAAAAACAACGTTTAGACTCGTCGCAAAAAAATTATGGCTAATAAGATGTTGAATCGATCGCCTGTAATTGTCGTTTTAGGTCATGTAGATCATGGTAAGACTACGCTTTTAGATTATATTAGACATACGAATAAAACCGATAAAGAGATCGGTGGTATAACTCAAAGCATTGGTGCTTTTGATATTGAACTGCCAATTAAGGGTTATCATACCAATAAGATTACCTTTATTGACACTCCTGGTCATGAAGCTTTTACTCAGCTTCGAGCTCGAGGAGCTGAAGTAGCAGATATGGCGATTTTAATTGTCGATGCTAACGATTCAGTCATGCCACAGACAAAAGAAAGTCTCTATCATATAAAGCAGGCAAACATTCCCTATATTGTTGCGTTAAATAAAATCGATTTGCCTGGCGCTAATGCCGAAAAAACAAAGAAGGATTTGATGAAATCAGGAGTCATGTTTGAAGGTATGGGTGGTGAGGTGCCAACTGTAGAGATTTCTGCTAAAAAGGGGACCGGAGTAAAAGAACTACTGGAAATGATTTTGTTTATGGCTTCAATGAAAGATCTTAAATACTCGCCAGAGAATGATTTGAAAGCCTATATCATAGAATCAAGAATTGAGAAAGCAGGCATATCAATTACTGCTATCGTTAAAGATGGGATTCTAAAAGTCAGTGATACGATTTATGCCGGTGATTTAATAGCTAAAGTTAAGGCATTGTTCAACGATTTGGGTGAAAATTTATCCATAGTTGTGCCATCATCTCCATGCGTCATATTAGGATTTAGTAAATTGCCTGAGGTGGGTATTGAGATAACAAATAAGCTTCAAAAAAAGATTGAAAAGCCTGCTGATGAAGGAATTGTTGTTCCAACTGAAAAATTTGATTTAGGAGCTTTTTTTAAGGATAAGGAAAAGGACAAACTTAAATTGATCTTGAAGGTAGATTCACAGGGATCTTTGGATGCATTAGTTGATTCACTTGGAAAAAGTGCAAATTTTGACATTATTCTGTCCAGTGTTGGAGAAGTAAATAAATCAGATATTTTTTTGGCTAAAGTTTCCAAAGCGATTGTCATCGGTTTCTCGACTATCGTCCCTAAAGCAGTTACAGATTTAGCGATACAAGAAAAGGTCGTAATAAAGACCTATAGTCTAATTTATCAGCTACTTGAAGAGTTGGATGAAGTTTCTGATTTGATCAAGGAAAAAGAAATGACAAAAAGGCAATTAAAAGGTGAAGCTAAAGTATTGGCAAATTTTATCATTGACAAAGAAAAAATAGCCGGAATACACGTTATCAAAGGAAAGCTGAACGTGAATGATAATATTGAGCTGTGGAGAAATGATAAACAAATGGGAAAGGCTAAAATTGTTTCTCTCAAAACTAGAGCGCGGACAATTCCGGAAATTAAAAAAGATATGGAAGGAGGCATTGTTTTTTATCCTGAGCTTGACTTTAATATAGGCGATATGGTAAAATCTTATAGTATATGAATAATGATGTCAGCTATCAACGATTTGCCGCTCTTGTCGGTAAACATAATCTTTTTAGTATTTGTCTTCCTCAAAATCCCACTATAGATTCAATCACTTCGGCTTGTGTACTTTATTTAGCCTTGACAAAAATAGGAAAAACCGTATCTTTAGCCTGTTCTTCAGATATTCCTAAATATTCAGTCACGGCAGTCGATAAAATAAAAAAAACTCTAGCTTCGGGTGGGGATAGTTTAGTAATTTCTTTTCCTTACACTGAAGGGTCAATCGACAAAGTAACTTATAACATTGAAGCGGAGAATTTCAATCTGGTAGTGATTCCACGGGAAGGATACGACAAACTTGATCCTGCTCAGGTCAAATATAACTACAGTGGTGGAAAAATTGAAGCCATAATCGTAATTGACAGCCCAAATCTTAATAATCTTGGAGAGCTTTATTCCTCCAATCAAGATCAATTTAGAGGTAAAGAAATTATCAATATAGATCGACATTTAACCAATGGCAATTTCGGCACCGTAAATATTGTCGAAAAGAAATTATCCTCGACAGCCGAAATTGTTTTAAGAGTATTATCTTATCTCGATGCTCAACTTGATCGCGAGATGGCAACCAATCTTTATAACGGTATAGCGGCTGCTACTAATAACTTTACATCCTATTCAGTCAATTCCGACACTTTTGAAGCAAGTGCATATTTGCTAAAATCCGGAGCAGTGAAAAAACCGCTTTCAAAACCAGTCAGTTCGTTTCCAACTCAACCTAAAAACGTCTTACCAGCTCAACAAGAATCTGTTCTTCAAGATACTAGTTTTAATGAGGGCGATGATAATTTGGAGCTTAATACTGGTACGACTCCAGTGATGAAGTTTCCGTCCGTTGAGAAATTTCCATCAAGACCTACTTCCCAGAAATTACCAATTGAGAAACAAACGGCCCAATTTAAACAAGTTGAGAACAAAGAAATAAAAAACGAAGAAGATCAATCAAAACCCGCTCCCAAGGAATGGTTAAAGCCAAAAATCTTTCGAGGTTCAAATTTAATATAAAATCTTCATTTGCTGCAAATTTTCTCCAAACGCACGTTATAATATTTACTAATGTGTTTAGCAAAACTTTTTAAAGTAAAATTAATTAAAGAAAGAACGGCAATTGACGACAAAAACAGAAAAGTTAAATTAAACTTAATTAAGAATTGTAAGCCCAATGATTATCTTTTAGTACTTTCCGATATAGCAGTAGAAAAAGTATCAAAAAAGCGAGCATTACAGATGAGAACCGCACTATGAGTAATCAATTAAAAAAAGGAATCGGTTTAGCATTAATGACGATGGTTATTTCAGGTTTCTCCAATTATGTGAATAAAATTGCCGTCATGAAGATCGATCCGGTTTTACATACTACAATAAAAAATAGTCTGGTTTTTATTATGATCGGTGGTTTTTATATGCTTTTTAATCGAAGACATTCAATATCGAAATTGACCAGAGCTGATAAACTTCGGTTAATTTTAATTGGAATAATTGGTGGAGGCGTGCCTTTTTATCTATTCTTTACTGCTTTAGTTAATGTCTCTGCAATAAACGCTGCTCTAATTCACAAATCACTGATTTTCTGGGTTATTTTATTAGCAATTCCATACCTGAAAGAACGAATCAATATTTTTCATATAATTGGGGTGGTTTTGCTTTTTGGTAGCAATTTTTTAATCGGCGGATTTTCTGGATTTAAATTTTCTCTCCCGGAACTAATGATATTATCAGCAACAATACTTTGGGCAATCGAAAGTATAGTTGCAAAACGTACACTAAAACATGTCGATCCAACCGTTATGGTTGCAGCCAGAATGGGAATCGGAGCATTAATTCTTTTACTTATTACCGTATTAACCGGTAAGCTTAGCGTTGCACCATCTCTAAGTCTAAATCAATGGGCGTTAACTATTATGACAAGTTTTTTACTCTTTGGGTATGTCATGACTTGGTATAGAGCTCTAAAATACGCTCCAGTTATCACCGTAGCCAGTATTTTGGTCGGTGCGACATTGATTACCAATATATTAACTGCCATAATTGATACGAAAAATCTAGCACTTTATAATTGGCAACCATCAATTATTGTCATAAGCGGACTACTTTTTATACTTCTGGGAACTTTTAGAAGCAATATTGCTACAAATAAAAAATTACAGCAATGAATGGCAGTTTAATCTGTGCTCGCTATAGTTTTGCTCCGAATTTTTTTGAGTATTGCGGGCCTGATAAAAATAAACAGTTAAAAAGTCATCTTGATGTAGGCGTATCCGACTTTCAACTTACAAGTATTTTATCTCACTTTACGACTCTATATTCTTATCTTAAATCCATAGCTCACTCAAATAATATTGTTGATCCATTTGATGAACGGGTAGTTGAAGCATACTGGATAGGCAATTCACTTCTGGAGAATATGAGGGAAAAACAAATTTACAATGAGTTAAAAGAAGGGCAAAAGTTAAAAAAGAAAATTCCTAAGCGTTATTTAAAATGGCTTTGGCCAAAAATTGATAAAAAGGCGAGATTACATCATAGCTTTCATGTTTTTAATGTGTTTGTTCGAACCGGTCATCAACATATACCTCATACCGTAGAGACGATGAATCAATGTCGGATAGGTTGGGGAGAAGTATTGCAGGTTAAATCAAATTATTTGACTCTCAAATCACAGAGACTGATTTATCATGACGGGGCATTGCAGATCAAAGATAATATCAAATTGTCAATACAAAAAGCTTTTAAAGGACCAGTTATTAAAAAAAATGATAGGGTCAGTTATCATTGGGGTTTTTTTTGCGATAAAATCTCCAAAAATCAGGCTAGAAATCTGGAATATTACACAAAATTTCATTTAAATTTAGCAAATGAAACATTATGACTATATCAGTCTTTGGAAACTCGATTTTAAAGTCAGATTCTTTACTCATTAGTTTGTTACCACAGCTTAAAACGCAGTTCCCTCAGCATCAGTTCATCCATCAGGATCCGACGGAAAATTTGCTGATCCCTAAAGGAGAATGGTCGATCATAGATGTGGCCGAAGGTATAAACAAAGTCACCATTTTTGATAATTTAGATCATTTTGTCAGGACGAAAAGTCTTACTGTCCACGATTATGATCTTTATCTTGATTTAAAACTTAAACAAAAAGTTGGTCAACTGCCAAAAATAAAAATAATCGCCATACCTCAATTTATGAAAAAAAAAGATGTTTTGGAAGCGTTGGGTAAGATCATTTGATATTCCATTTCACCTTCAGGAAATGAGATGCGCAGCTTATGCAAGGATCATAAGCACGGATGAGTTTCTCGATTTCGTATTCTATTTCCGCTTGATTCATTGTTTCCAAATTGTCTTCGACTAATTTACCGATATCTTTTTCGATGTTGATCTGATTTTGACCAGTTGGGACGACGACTTGGCCTTTGACGACCGATCCTTCCAAGATGCTTACTTTATAGAAAAGTAGTCCTCTGGGTGCTTCTATGACTCCGATCCCGATTCCTTCATTTTGAGTTGATTTAACTCTTTCTTCTTCAACAAAATGAGTATTGGATAAGATGTCGATGCTGTCGTCGATACAATGCAGCATTTCAATTGCTTGGGCGACATTATTCATAAAAACATCCGTCGATGGAAAAAGTGACAAGACGTTTACGAGATCATTTTTTGTCCGGGAATGTAGTTGATCATAATTGATATTTAATCTTGACAATGCACCGACCATATAAGATTGACCTTGATATGTATATCCGGTAGCTTGTGAATAAGGTATGACTACATTTTCAAAATGTTCACGAAATTTTGATTCTTCAATTGTTTCCTTACGGGAGGTGATAATATTACCATCTAAAAATGACCAATTGTTTAGACCTCTCAAAGCCACATATGTTGTCGGATGATTAAGTTTAACCTGTTTTTCGATTAATAAATTAATTAATCTGATAACTGCAGATCTGATCGATTCCAACTTTTTTATCAACGAAGTCGGATCGGTCTTAGGAATTTGGGTAAAGCCGCCAACAGCAATAAACAACGCATGGACACTACGTCCAGCTATATATACCTGGAGATCATTGCCGATAGCTTTTACTTCAAGAGCGTCATGAAGAAATTGGTTTTGCAGCGGATCTGTTTCATCAAAATCTATCAAAGAATCAAGTTCAAATATATCCGGAAGAGAAAAAATATATAGATGAAGAGCATGATCCCGTATCATTAAACCATTAATCATGAGACGTCTAAGCAACTTAGATTGATCGGTGATATGAATGCCTAAAGCATTCTCTATTGCTTCGGTCGATGCTAAAAGATGAGCGTTCGAGCAGGTCCCGCATATACGGGAGACAAATTGAGGTAATATTTCTGCTTTTTTCCCACTCATTCCTTGGGTGTAGAATCGTTTATATTCCTGAATTTTGAATCTAACATCTTTGACTTTGCCTTGACGGATCTCGACCTCAAGTCCGGCATGACCTTCTATCTTTGAAATCTCCATTAAGTTGATATCAAGATCAATGTCGTGCATATTATTTATTCAAGTCAACAGGAGTAAGTCCAAACTGTACAAAAATTTCATTTAAAGATTTCAAAAAAACATCAGTATTCATAGGACAACCCGGGATGTATTTATCGACTTTTACAATTTCATCAATCTTTCTGACTTTGTCGGCATATTGAAACCGGTCTAAAATAAACTCGATTTCTTGTTTTTGTTTGGATGAAAAATCGTTTCTTATTGCTGCCGGCATGCCTGTGCAAGCACAAGAACCGATAGCGACAATAAGTTTTGACATTGATCTAATTTTTTTCAACCGCTGAATCTGTTCATCAGCGGTGATAGCTCCTTCAACAAACGCGACATCAAATTGTGAAGCAGTCCGATTTCTTCTTAGCATTCTTGCTTCAACAAAATCTATTCTTTTTTTCCATTCAAAAAAATATTTGCCCAGAAGTATCGTAAACATGATTGACGAATCTTCACAGCATGAGAAGGTAAACATCCCAACTTTAATTTTGGTATTATATGTAGGCGATTCCACTTGGATTTATGAACGAACTTTTACTAAATATTATCATTATAGCAATTGCTGCAATTATTATTTTATTTTTTATTAAGAGATGGATAAATGATTTAGCGGAAAAAAACAAACCGTCAGAAGAAATAATAGAGTGGTTAAAAAGCGTTGGTCAAACAGTTCAGTCGTCCAGTCAGAACGTCGATAGGAGATTGGACGAAAGCATGAAGCAATTTAATGAGCGACTTGATAATGCAGCTAATGTCATAGCGCAAGTACAAAAAAATATCGGTGAGTTTTCTGAAATCGGGCGAGGAATGAAAGAACTGCAGGAATTTCTTCAATCTCCAAAAATGCGAGGAAACATCGGTGAGCAAATTCTAAAAGATTTATTGAATCAATTTTTACCAAAACAATCATTTTCTCTTCAATATGGATTCAAATCAGGGGAAAAGGTTGATGCAGTAATAAAAACCGCCAATGGATTGATTCCAATCGATGCTAAATTTCCACTTGAGAATTATCGCAAAATGATAAAGGCACAGCAGTCTAAAGAACGGGAATTGTTCAAAAAAGAATTTAAACAAGATGTGAAGAAACACTTATCAGATATTGCTAAAAAATATATTTTAGTTGAAGAAAAGACAATTGATTATGCTTTGATGTATGTCCCTTCGGAAGCAATTTATTATGAAATAATTACTGACTCAGATTTATATGATTATTCAACAAATCGACGGGTGCTTATCGTTTCGCCTATGAGTTTTTATGCTTATTTAAAAGCAATTCTGATGTCCTTTGAAGGTCAAAAAATAGAGGAGCGGGCAAAAGAAATATATTCACTGATCGTTTCGCTTAAAAAAGATTACGAGAAGACTGATGAATCTTTAAATCTGTTAAATCGACATTTGACAAACGCTTATAATCAATTGACTAATGTGAGTAAATTTTTTTCCTCTTTTGGCCAAAAATTAGATATGGTTAACATCTTGGATAAACCCGATGTTAAGAAACTGAAGAATCCAGCTAATGACGATAAAGGTCAGTGAAAAAAATATTAGAAATACTTCATAGTTTCTTTATCGGAAATCTGATCAAAATGTTTGTAGTATTGTGATACCGCATTAAAGTCCGGGACTTTATGAAGAACAAAAATCTTATCATATAATTTTTTGACTTCGTGACTGGGAAAATCATCCGGAACAACAGGAACAGCAAGATAAATTTTATTAACTTTTTTAACCCTCAAGAATTTTGCGGTAACAGTTACCGAAGCTCCTGTGGCAACGCCATCATCAGAGATGATAACGACCCTATTTTTTAACCAGTATTTTCTTTTATTGAATTTTTTCCAATATTCTTTTTCCTTCAGTCTTGACTTATTAATTTGTGCTTCAACTTCTTCCGTCGTCAGCGCCAAGCGTTTTATAAGATTAGAGTCAAGGAAGACTTGCGACCCGCAAATAGCGCCGATCGCCAGCTCCTCTTGACCAGGCGCGCCGATTTTTTTTACAATTAAGGGTCTATTGAAACAATCCAATTTTTTAGCAAGTTCAAATCCCACCGGAGCGCCACCACGAATTAAACTTAATACTAATACATTATGTCTATGTCTCTTTAGATATTCATCTTTAGAAAGTAATTCTGCCAATTGATGTCCAGCATCAGTTCTATCTTCAAAGATCATTATATTTTAAGTTCTGCAATAATTTTTCGAGCAATGTTAAGTTTACTATCAAGTGAAATTTTTTTAACCGGTTTGTTTTTTCTCACAAGGTAAACTTCGTTTGTATCGATCCTAAATCCTACCCCAGATTTAGCTAAATCATTAACTAAGATCGCGTCAGCTTGAGTATCTGCCAATAATTGGTTGGCTTTATTAATCATTTCGTCTTTGCTTGATTTATAAGTAGCTTTAAATGCGACTAAATATATGTTCGGATTAAATTTTTTTATTTGACGAATTATTTTATTTTGAGGAATAAGATTAAGTACATAATTTTTAGACGAATCCATCTTCTGCAAATATATTTTTTTTGGAGCAAAATCAGAGACCGCTGCTGTATGGAAAATGATATCGTAATTTTGTACCGATTCTTTAATTAATTTTGATAATTGCATCGAATTTTCAAAGATGACTTCTGGGATAGGATGTCGTGATTTAACTGCAGAACTAGCTCTAAGTAATAAGACTTTATATCCTTTCAAATAACAGATTTCAGCTAAGGCCAATCCCATTTTTCCTGAACTTTTATTGGTAATTATTCTGACGGGATCGATTTTTTCCTCGGTAGCACCGGCTGTGACGATAATACGTTTTTTTTCAAGAGAAGATTTTTTTTGAAGAAATATCTCAATTTCAGACTTAATCTTTTTTATATTAGGTAGTCGCCCCATTCCGACAGCATTACATGCAAGTTGACCAGAGTCAGGATCAATAACATGATAGCCAATATCAATGAGTTTTTGAAGATTCTTTTGAACCAAAGGGTGATGCCACATATTAGAATTCATTGATGGAAAAATAACAATGGGTGCATTAGTGGCCAGTAGTGTCGTCGATAATAAATCGTCAGCTAATCCATTGGCGATTTTAGCTAAAAAATTAGCAGTAGCCGGAGCTATAATGATAATATCAGCCCAACGGCTAATTTCAATATGGTCTATTTTTTGATTCTTTAGTATTTGACGATAATCAAAACCCGATACAAACATTTCGCTGTATACCTCAATACCTAATTTCTTAAATGAAGACGAAGGAATTATTTTTTGCGCTGAATACGTCATGATCACTTTGACATTAAATTTATCTTTTTTAAGCAGTTTAATAAGGTCAAGAATTTTATAGGCAGCTATACCTCCGGTTATACCTAGACAGATATTTTTTTTCATTTTAAATATTTATTTATATGTGATATTGCTTCTTTTAAAATAGTCTGGTTATTATACTCGCGAATTATTTTTTCCAGTTTTTCTTTTTTTGTGTTTTTTAGTCGTACGTAAAGTTTAATCATTAAAGGCAATGTTCGAACAATGTTGTCAACAATGGTTATGGTAGCTTTTTGGGCTGTTCGGGAGAGGGGATTTAGGTCAACAGCGATGACTTTTTTACCCATTGAAATTAGATGTTCTGTACGGTCACCA
>MFZK01000010.1:36627-77755 GCA_001789395.1 Candidatus Roizmanbacteria bacterium RIFCSPHIGHO2_02_FULL_37_13b
AAAGGAACAAAGACAACATCGGCTATCGTTTGACCATGTTTGCTTATAAATCTTCTGTTACTTGATAAATTTGGGATACCTGCGTTATCAGCTAATAAAATATTTGTCGCTTTGTTTTTTCTAAGATAATCAGCGATTTTTCGTTCCCTTTGTTTTGATTTATGAAATAAATTAATTTCAAGTGGGATTTTAAGCATTTGGGATAATTTGACCAAATCTTTAGGGACAAGGACTGCTGCATTACCATTGACCGAAATTACCGGATGTTTAGCATCGATTAAGACTGCTAAAGCAGCCATGGTTGCTTTTTTAGCGAATAAACAAGTTTTCTCGCCGATAAGATAATCAAACGTCTCACCTCGACCTTGTGCGATAAGCCCTTGAGGAGAAGTCAACCCCTTATGTACTCCCCAGACCAGAAGATCACGATAGTAGTTAGACAAGTATCGTGGATGTGATTTTGATGCATGTATTTTCATATTAATCGAACGGTATCATTAGTGATGGATAATTTTATAGAGACGCCCTTTTCGAATCGTTTTGAGCTTATAATAACATCTCCCAGCATTGCCATTGTAGCATGACCACCTTTATTTCTAACTTCTTCAATTACCGACTCCATTTTCTTATTCTTTAAAAGACCACTTTTTTTAGCAAAGCTGAAGCTTAAATCAATTAGTTTTTCAAATGGTACTTTCCTATTTATCTGAGTTATAGAACGAGTAGCTTCGTGATTGATTCGTAGCAGTTGATTTTGATCTGACAGTATGGCCGGTGTTGAAATTCTATTGATAATTCGTGTATAAATTTTTCTATCAATATAATTAAGCCTTAGAACAATATAACACACTCCGGGAGTGGTACGGACCATGCAGCCGCCTAAAACTTGAGTTATTACACTTCCTAAACCTGTTTTATTTTTCACTTCAGCGATATGCGCAATTTGAATGAGTTGTTTTTTTGTTTTGCCGAGTTTTAACAGACGGTTAGTCGAAAAAACAGTGGCAAGAGTTGAAGCACCGCTTAATCCAAATCCACAACCCAGAGGAAGAGGAGAATTTAGTCTTATTTTCAATGTTTTAGAAGTTAACGAATTTATTGCCGATGTCACTGTCGGGAAATTGATTTTCTTACCATTAAAACAAATTGAGGTTTGTTGCGCTTCCGTTACGGAAGCGGTTACACCCTTATTGATTGTAAAGGAAACTCCTGTCGAACCCATTTTCAATAGATTGTTATTAGGGTGGACTCTAAAAATCAAACTGATGCTTGCTGGACAGTACGCTTGATATCTTTTCATATGAATTAAAAACTGTGTTCTTTATCCGGAAATTTACCTTTCAAGACGTCTTGTTTAAAATTTGTTACTGCGTTTCGAATCTCTTGTGTAACATTTCCATATCTTTTTATCATTTTTCCCTGAAAGTCTGATAAACCAATAATATCGTGTAGAACGAGTACCTGCCCGGAGCAATTTATTCCGGCACCAATTCCGATAGTTGGCGTTTTGATACTTTCAGTAATTCTTTTGGCAAGTCGAGCAGGAATGCATTCCAAAATCAGCAAATTGATTCCCAGTTTATCCATAAGTTTTGCTTCGGATAAAATTTTATTACCGCTTTCCTCATCTTTTCCCTGGACACGGTAGACATCTGCCGTCTGGGGAAGCAGGCCTAAATGGCCGACGACTTTTATGCCATTTTTTATTAGCGTTTTGATGATATTCGGTTTATATCCTTCAATTTTTACCATATCGCAACCTGTGGTTAAAAAAAGTCGGGCGTTTTTTAAAGCAGACGTGGGAGTTTCATAACTATTAATCGGCATATCACCGATTGTTGTGCTTCGCCGGACACCTCGTGTAACGGCTCTTGTATGATGAAGCATTTCCGCCAATGTAACCGATTTAGTATCTTTATATCCCAATACTACCATGGCCAGACTATCACCGATTAAAATATAGTCAACGCCGACTTCATCTACGATTTTAGCAGTCGGATAGTCGTAAGCAGTCATCATGATTAATTTTTTTTTCATAAAAACTAATTATTTGTTTCAAGTGATTTAATTAAATAATAAAGCGTCTTATTAACCGGTGTATTAATACCATATTTTTTTCCCAGTTTGACTATTTCGCCATTCAAATAGTCAATTTCAGTTTTCTTACCGCGATTCAAGTCCTGGAGAGTTGAATTTGTATTTGCCGATAGGGGAATATAATCATCAATCATTTTGGATATATTTTTTGTAAAAATAATTCCATTAGCTTTAGAAACTGCCAAACATTCATTTATTAAATCCGTTTTCAATTCTTTAAGCCCGGGATCAGCCAATTGATTGTTTTTTACCCGAAGTATTGATCCTAACCCATTGATGACACAATTCACAATCAGTTTTTCCCATTCTTTGATTTTGATATTGTCAACCAACTCGGCTTTAAATCCAACGTTAATTAATATCTTTGCAATCTCCATGCCATTTTTTTCAACAAAAGTCGTACTATCTCCATTAAATCTGATTAGTCCCGGCTCACTACTTGAAGCCCCACATTGACTAACAGCTCTTATAACATGACATTTCAATATTTTTTTATACTCCTCCTCTTGATTAACGCCATTTTGCAGAATGACCAGAACAGTATCTCTTTTAACCAAGTTTTTAATATGAAGTAGGGCAGATCGAGAGTCATTGACTTTTGTCGTCAAAAAAATAATCGTACTTTGAGGGATATTGGTTATCTTCTCTTGCGCTTTTAATTTATATGTTTTATTGATTAATCCTTTAAGTTTTAATCCATGACGATTGATACTATTGACCGTATTTTTTCTACCAATTAATATAACCGGATACTTTTCTGACAGTCGGGCACCAAATATACTACCAATAGCTCCGGAGCCTAAAATATATATCAGTTTGGGATGATCCATTTGTTAATTTAGTTCGTTAATAGGCAATAAAACATTTTTACGGGCTTTACCCTGAGTGAAATCGAAGGGTTGACGGTAAACGATTGTTCACCTATAATAATCATGAATCATGGAACATGAAACATAAAACATCAAAACCATCTTTTTGATAATGCTTCAAGCTTCATGTTTCAAGTTTTATGAATAGTCAACCTTTAATAATCAATTCTTGGCCGCAAGCAATACTTCATATTGATGGCGATGCATTTTTTGCCTCTTGTGAACAATCTATTCATCCCGAGTACCGAGGCAGGCCCTTGATCACCGGCAAAGAACGTGGCATCGCCGCAGCTCTTTCTTATGAGGCTAAAAAGCGCGGAGTCAGGCGGGGGATGCGAATTTTTGAGGTAAAGAAACTATGTCCCGACTGTATTATCTTGCCATCAGACTATGAAACCTATTCACTTATTTCCAGAAAAATGTTTAATATCATCAAAAAATATAGTCCTTGTGTCGAGGAATACTCAATCGACGAGGCTTTTGTTGATCTGACGGGATTGAAGCGGCCACTAAATATGTCATATGAAAAAATAGCCGGTGAAATAAAACGGAATATTGAAAAATCACTTGATATTTCCGTCTCCGTTGGACTGTCTTTAAACAAAAGCTTGGCGAAACTGGCATCAAATTATCGAAAACCCAGCGGAATAACAATTGTTCCCGGGAGTTACGTTCACTTGCTTTTGGCAAAAGTTTCTTTAATTGATATTTGGGGCATTGGCATTAATACTGCTTCTTATCTTCAAAAACTGGGGTTGAGAACTGCATTGGATTTGGCCCAAAAAAATGAAGACTTTGTCAAAAAAAAATTGACTAAGCCGGGAGTTGAAATCTGGAAAGAATTACTGGGTGAATATATTTACCATGTGGATCCTAATGAGAAAGACACTTATAAATCAATTTCAAAAGTGAAAACTTTTACCCCGGCATCATCTGACCGGGATTTCATTTACGCTCAACTTATCAGAAATCTGGAAAATGCGTGTTTAAAAATGAGGCGTTATAATTTAGCCGCCTCAAAATTATTTATTTTTTTAAAAACTCAAAGTTACGAATCTTTTGGCGTTGAGATCAAGTTAAATAGAGCAACCTCTTATGAGATGGAAATTGCACCCAATATAAAATCGGTCTTTTACAAAATATTTAATGAAAAACTGTCATATCGGCAAACCGGGATTGTCTTAGTTGATCTTAGAGAGGACAATAGAATTCAATATTCACTCTTTGATGATCCGGTGAGAGTTGAAAAAATCAAAGCCATTAGTCAATCGATTAACGAGCTGGACAGAACATTTGGCAAACATTCGGTTTTTTTGGGTTCGACGCTGCCGATCCAGAAATTTTCTCAACATTTAGGTAGTCGGGGAGATATCTCACAAAGAAAACAAACATTAATGAAAGGAGAGAATATTCGTCAACGGTTAAATTTGCCGTATCTTTTTACACAAATTTGAAAAAAATCTGTTATTATTTCCTCTATGCAAAATAATAGATTATATTTGATATTATCAATACTTGGTCTATTAATAATTGCAGGGTTTATTTTTATTGCCAGAAGTCCGACACAAAAGGAAAAGACCATCAATGAACCGACGGAAACCCAATCTAAACCAACGAAAATTATGGAAAATACTGCACCTGAAATGACGATTGATAAAAATAAAAAATATTCAGCTGTTTTAAAAACAACTGAAGGAGATATTACGATCGATCTTAACGCCGATAAAACTCTAATAACAGTCAATAATTTTGTTACGCTGGCAAGAAAGAATTTTTATAACAGCACTGTCTTTCATAGGGTGATCAAAGGTTTTATGATCCAAGGTGGAGATCCAAAGGGGGATGGAAGTGGTGGACCGGGATATCGATTTGACGATGAACCATTTGATGGATCATATACCAGAGGGACAGTAGCGATGGCAAATGGTGGTCCAAATACCAATGGAAGTCAGTTTTTCATCATGCAAAAGGACAGAGATCTGCCTAAAGATTATGTCATTTTTGGAAAAGTGGTTAGCGGAATTGAGATCGTTGATAAGATAGCCGAAGCTCCTGTCAAACAAAATCCAAATATGGATGAAATTTCAATCCCATTAAATCCTGTTAAGGTTGTTTCTGTGCAAGTTAACGAGAAGTAACGGTTATAACAGATATACTTCATCGCCTTCATGAACCTTTTGGTCAACTTGAACTCCTATTTCATCACCTTTTTTTGCTTCAGTTATGGCTTTATGATCTACCTGCATCGAGGTTACTTTTTGAGTAAATTCATATTCATTGCCTTTTATTCTTATGGTATCACCGGTTTTAAGAGGTGATTCAAGTTTGATAATTCCGGCATTAACATGGGGAAAATAATGAGTGACTTTGCCTAATTTTTTTACCTTTTCATCCATCCTTTTTCACCACCTTTCTGGATATAAATAATTATACTTATTTCAATCGAAGGTTAGATAGGTGAAAAAACAAATGTCCCCAAAGCAGTCCGATAAAAGCACCGACCAAAACATCCGCAGGAAAATGGGCGCCAAGATATACTCGTGATACTGCAACTAAAAAAGCCAACAAATACAAAAAAAACGTCGGTAAATGTTTTAATCTTAAATATTCCACCAAAAAATAAGCGACAAAAAAAGCCGTCATTGCATGAAAACTGGGAAAACTGCTGCCATAAGGGCTAATCTGTCCTAAATATGGTGTATTTTGATTTATGACGAATGGTCGTTGACGGCCGAAAAATGATTGAAGCAAATAACGGATAACGGCTAAAGAACCAAATCCTATAAAAAAATAGATTATGCCTTTAATTTTTACTCTTAAAAATAATATTATAGTAACAATCAAAGGTGCAAAAAAAAGTGAACCAATTGTGTAATTGGTAATAAATGACAAGAACAATGAAATGAAAGGATTTCTTAGAAAATTATAAAATTGTTTAGCCATATTTTTATCTATCGTCAATAAAAACACAGGTTTTAATAGAGCTAAAATTAAAAGTAGAAAACAAGCAGTGGCATAAAACAGGTGATGTTCTTGAATTTTTTTTCGTCGCATAAAATCATCTTACCAAAAGATTTAGAAGAGAACTGATTACGGAAAGTACAAATCCAAATATAACTGCCGCAAAAAGTCCGTTGACAGAAAATCCGGGGACGAAACGATCAACTACTAGGATTATTAAGGCATTGATAATTAACGAAAATAATCCCAAGGTTAAAATAGTAATCGGTAAAGTCAATATTTTAAGAATTGGCTTTACAAAAGTATTAAGAAGACCCAAAATCACTGCAACCATTAAAGCTGCATATAAATCCTCAACGGTTACTATTCCGGGTAAAAGTTTAGCCGTGAAAAAAACCGCTAATGCGTTAATAATTAATTTGACAATAAGATTCATAACATTATTTTAAATCATTGTTAAAACGGTCGCAACTCCTACCACAGTCATTAAAATTGTAATACACCAACCTAAGATTCTAAGTAGCGGATTATTTACATGCTCTCCCATAATTTTTTTGTTTGAACTCATCTTAACAATCAAAACCAAAATAATTGGTGAGACCAGACCGTTTATAACAGCTGTATATATCAAAGTTTTTATCGGATCAAAACCGATAAAGTTCATCAAAAGGCCAATGATCACCGATATCATTATTGCACCATAAAAAGCTGATGCCCTTTTTAATTTTCGGTTTAAACCGAATTTCCAGCCAAGGCTTTCCGACAAGGCATAAGAGGCTGAACCGGCCAAAATGGGAACCGCCAACATGCCGGTGCCGATAATTCCTAAGGTAAAAAGAAGATATGCGCTATTTCCAACCAGCGGTTTCAAAGCCATTGCCGCCTGCTCCGCTGTAGAGATATTTGTAATACCGGAGGAAAACAGCGTTGCAGCGCATGTCGCGATAATAAAATACATGACAAGATTTGAAATAAATATTCCAGTCCAAACATCAATCCGCATTTTTTTAATATCGCGTTTGTTAATTTTAGATCGAAGTCCGTTGGCTAATTTGCTTCTTAATGTTTCCTCTTCAACCTCTTGTGATGTTTGCCAAAAAAAGAGATATGGAGAAATTGTGGTTCCCAAAACAGCACAAACGATCATAATTTGATCTTTTGATGAAATTGTTGACGGTAAAAATGATAGCGATAATAAGTGTCTCCAATCTAAATTAAGTGATAAACCCGAAAGGACATAAGCGACTAAGACAAGTGCCAGATATTTTAAATACTTAGCGTATTTTTCATATGTCATATAAATTAGGAGAAGTAAGATTAAAATTGCAAAAGAAATAATTAATAAACTAAATGAGAACTGAGGAAAAATAAGTTGCATGGCTTTGGCCATTGCACCTAAATCAGCACCGACATTTATTGTATTGGCAGAAAAAAGTAGGATAGTACAAGTGTATAAAACCCATTTAGGATAGTGACGCCGGATATTTGCAGCGAGTCCGCGACCGGTGACCATTCCTAAACGGGCACACATATCCTGAATTGCTGCTGAAAATGGATAAGTAAACGCTGCTAACCATAAAAGTTGGAATCCAAATTGGGCTCCGGTTTGAGAATAGGTAGCGATGCCTGAAGGATCATCATCAGCCGCGCCTGTTGTCATCCCCGGCCCCAATGCCCGCCAAAAACTTTTTGCTTCTTTAACGGATTTCTGTTTAGTGATTTTGTTAGCAATGGTTTTAGAAGTCTCGATTGTAGATTCAAGAACTACTGCAGGAGCAGACACCATTTTCTCAACGACATTTTCAGCATTCATATTAATAATACTATGCTGAAAAAAAATCGATTTCAAGTAGATAGGATTTAGAATTACTACGCCAAGAAAGACAATCCGATCAAACCTATAGCTATGATACCTAGCCAACCACCGGCTTTAAGTAAGGTCTCTTTCAGCTTGCTTGAAGATTCTTTGCTCATGATAGAAATATATTATAATCGATTGATCTTTATGCATAAACTGCTTATTAGTCTTTTAATTTTAGCTTTGTCTTTTATTAATCTATATTTACCGAAAGGAGACAGACTTCGACGGACCGATATTAAAAAAATAGCGAATACGGTATCTCAACTGGACCAAAAAGTAGCCACTAATGAAGCCGGTTTTCATACCGTTGTCAAGGTCATCGACGGTGATACTATAGAAATAGATACACATGAGAAAGTCAGATATATTGGTATCGATACGCCAGAGCTTCATCATCCTAAAAAAAAGATAGAATGTTATGCCATAGAGGCGTTTAAAAAAAATCAGGAGCTTATTTTAAATAAACGGGTTAAATTGATTAAAGACATTTCAAACAAAGATAGATATGGACGTCTACTTCGATACGTATATTTAATTAATAATCAGAATGTTGAGACCTTTGTAAATGCAAAATTAATTGAAGAAGGTTTTGCTTATGTAGTTACATATCCTCCGGATGTGGCATATTCTCAATATTTTCTGAAACTGCAGCTTCAGGCAAGAGAGAGGAAGTTGGGTTTGTGGAGGCAATGTTCTTACGAATAAATCTTTTATGGATCTCCAATGCTATTCTCATTACTATAACCGACAATGCGAAGATAAAAATGGGAAGTCCTATCGGCGGCAAGTCTGTTTTTTCACCATTTAACCAATGCAGCCATGATTTATACCGGTCAATCGCAAAATGGAAAATTATAAAAATATAAGCAATATAACCGATTCTTAAAAGCCTTCGCCAATTTTTCCCACCGATTTTATTGAAGATTTTCGGAAGCGCAATCAAAGTCATACCAAAAAAAATTAACAGAGCCATGACTCCGAGAGTAATGACAAATATATTACTGGGATGAAAATAATATGAGGGAAAGGGAAAATTTTCCTGGAGTAGAAAGAAGGTGATTAAGAAATGAAATAATGCATAGAAAAAACCTATAAACCCCAATTGTTTACGGTATATAATCTTGGGTCTGGCGAAATTCCAAAAGTAGCAGATCCCACTTAAAATCATTGATAATCCGGTTAAAATGACTGCGGTCCAGGCCAATGCTTTATTCCATACTCCAAGATCATACTGCCCAAAGGAATATCCAATATAAAAAAATAATAAAATTGAGATCGGTAGGCTAAAAAGAATAACTCTTAAATACAGAGTAAAATCAATTTTTCTGTTTGAATTATTGTTATCCATTTTAATAATATTTTAGCACAGGAGCTTTGATATTGGTCCCGCTTTGTGGTAAGATAATATCTTCCTGAGAGCATATGCAAAAAAAAACCATTGTCATTGCTTTAGGGGGTAATGCTATCTTGCAAAAAGGCGAAGAGGGAAACTTCGAAACTCAGTATAAAAACGTAAATCAGGCAATGGAGGGAATTGCCGATTTAACTCTTAGTAATAAATACCGGATCGTCATCACTCACGGTAATGGTCCTCAAGTTGGAGCACTTTTGATTCAACAGGCGATGTCTAACCAAATTGTTCCCGAGATGCCGATGCATGTTTGTGGAGCAATGAGCCAGGGACTTATCGGCTATTTGATTCAGCAGTCATTACAAAACATATTTAATAAAAAGAAGATTAAAAAGGAGGTAGCAACGATCATAACTCAAGTAGTAGTTGATGTAAAAAGCAAAGCTTATATAAATCCTTCAAAACCGGTTGGTTTATATTATAAAAAAAACGAAGCAGATAAAATAGCCAAAGAAAAAGGCTATGTGTTTAAAGAAGATGCCGGTCGGGGATATCGGCGCGTGGTCCCTTCTCCATACCCCATAAAAATTATTGAGATTGAAGCAATAAAAAAAAATGTAAATGAAGATATTTTGGTTATTGCCGGTGGTGGTGGCGGGATCCCTGTATATTTGAAAAATGACAAGATACATGGGTCAGATGCCGTCATTGATAAAGATCATCTTGGTGCACTCTTAGCGGATGAACTCGACGCTGATGAATTTATTATTCTTACAGCGGTAGAAAATGCCTATTTGAATTTTAATAAAAAAAACCAATTGATTTTGAAAAAAATAAGTGTCAAAGATGCAAAAAAATATCTTGGGGCCGGGCATTTTGCTGCCGGAAGTATGGGTCCTAAGATAGAAGCTGCGATCAATTTTGTCACCTCAAAAAAGAAACGCAAATCGGTGATTACCAGCAATAATAAGTTGTTACAAGCACTGTCAGGCAAAGCTGGGACAGAAATAGTTAATAATTGATAGAAAAAAATATGCGCCATTTAATTTCTTTAAAAGAACAATCAAAAAAAGATTTAATGGATATATTGACAATTTCAGCAAAAATTAAAGAAGCAAGGAAGAAAGGAAAATTGACAGACTATTTACCAAACCAGACATTGATTATGCTTTTTGAGAAAACTTCGACAAGAACCCGTCTTTCTTTTGAAGCAGGAATGACTGAACTCGGAGGTCATGCTATATTTCTTGATGCTAAAAGTACTCAATTATCAATAGGCACCGATATAAAAGATGAAATTAGAGCGATTATGAGATACGGGCAAGTGTTGATGTATCGAGCAGTTAAAGCCTCAAATGTCACACTTTCAGCATCTCTTAATCAAATACCAGTCATAGATGCTTGTTCGGAGAAATACCACCCATGTCAAGCTTTGGGAGACATGTTAACCATGATTGAGCATTCTAATGGTTTAAAACAAATAAAAAAAGTGGTTTGGCTAGGAATTGAGAATAATGTTTCTAATTCTTTAATGACTGTTTGCACTAAGCTTGGTATAAGATTTGTAATTGTTGCACCAGATGTCAATAAGCCAAGTATTGACTATGAATTAAATAAGATGGCCGATAAAACCGGCTTGGTAGAGCGAACATTAAATCTAAAGTCAGCACTTAAGGATGCAGATTATGTACACACCGACACATGGATGGATATGGAGTTTTTTAAGAATGGCAAAGTATTACCTGAATTTAAAAAAGAATACGAAGGCAGAATTAAGACATTTATGCCGTATCAGCTAAATGGTAATTTAATCGATAAATATGCTCCAAAAGCAAAAATTATGCATTGCATGGCATGCCACATCAATTATGAAATCACCCGTGATGCAGTTGATCATAATAACTCAATAATTTTTGATCAAGCAGAAAATAGAATGCATGCTCAAAAAGGAATTATCATGTGGTTATTGCAGAAGGAAAAATTAGTTAAGTAGTCATTTATTCTTCGATTATCCGATAATCTCACCTTCCATATTTTTGCTATACTTGAATTGTGTTTAATAAAATATTGTTTTTGATATCAATAAGTTTGGCTTTAGGATTGTTGATTCATGGTAGTTTGGTATATGGACAGTCAATACCGAAAACCAGATATTCTCCGACGGAATTTATCGTCAAATATAAACCGGGGCAAGCGACCAACAATTTGAAACTATTAGTATTAGATCGTCAAAAAAAAGCTAAGAACATCATCAATCGTATAGTGTTTTTTTTTGGTGATTTCAAGACAAGGATAACCAATAAAAAAACTCCCGAGGATAGATGGGTTCGGTTTGAGTCGTTAAATAAAACATTAGGTATTCTTAGTGAAACGAATCTTAGTCCCGAGTCGAAACAAGTGACGGATCTTTATGTAGTTAAAACGAACGGGAAATTAGATATACTGAAAGTAATAGAATCGTATAAACAATTGCCGGAGGTTGAATACGCCGAACCAAATTATCTTTATGAAACGCTCGAATTACCATAAAACCATTCAAATACTGTTCACATTGTTAGTATTTTTTTTCATGCCAACGATGGTTTTTGGTCAGGGTGCTCAGGATCAATATGTAGATAATTCGGTGATTGTCAAATATAAGGAATCGCCAATATTATTGGAGATAAAGGCTAAAGAAAGACTAAACAGAGAAGATAATTTTCTTGGAAAATTACAAAATTTAGGGCAAGATATTACTCTTGGAATAAGCGGTGGAGCGGCTCCGGAGACAACGCTACAAAAAATAGATAATTTATCACAACAAATTGGAGCTGAAAAAGCGAATGCAACGGATGAAATCGGCAATAATGTCTTTGCTTTAAATACTGACGGCAAACAAGAAGTCAAAGATATCGTCAATTTTTTAAATCAACAGAAAGAAGTCGACTATGCCGAACCCAATTATCTCTACGATTTTTTGGCAGTGCCCAATGATACTTATTACAATAAAATGTGGGCGCTGACAAAAATTAAAGCACCGCAAGCCTGGGATCAAACCACGGGATCAAAAAGTATAATCGCTGCAATTATTGACTCTGGAATCGACGTCAATCACGAGGATTTAAAAGGCAATATAGTTGCTACTAAAGATTTCACCGGTTGTGGAATGCAGGATGATGTCGGACACGGCACTCATACGGCCGGTACTGTCGGAGCAGTAGGTAATAACACTACTGGAGTAGTAGGAATAAACTGGACAGTCGGGATAATGGCTTTAAAAGTCGGCTGTTCAGGTAAAGATATTGCATTGTCAACTGTCACGTCGGCGATAAATTATGCAGCTGATAATGGTGCCAGGGTAATAAATATGAGTCTTGGTGGATCCGGTAGCAGTCAATCGATGGCAGATGCAATCAGTAATGCTGTTAAAAAAAATGTCGTTGTCGTTGTCGCCGCCGGAAACAGTAGTGGAAACAATGCTGACTCTCTCTATCCAGCCAGTGATCCAAATGTAATTACAGTTTCAGCAACTGGTCCAAGCGATGAATTGGCTCATTATTCCAGTTATGGTACATGTGTCGACGTGGCTGCTCCGGGAGGAAATCCATCGGGTGGATCAAGTACTTGTACGGATGCGACTTGCATTGCTTCAACGTGGCCTGGTAATAAATATAATATACTTACGGGGACTAGCATGGCGTCTCCTCACGTCGCTGGACTGGCCGCATTAGTATTATCAAAAAATCCCAGTCTTACCTCACTACAGGTTAGACAGATTATAGAAAGTAGTGCGGTTGATTTAGGAACTTCAGGTAAAGATATTAAATTTGGCGCCGGAAGGATAGACGTCAAAGCAGCATTAGACAAAGTAACCGGAGGAAGTCCTCTTCCCACACCGACCAATTCTCTTCAACCTACGCTAACGACTCCGGTTTCCACCACATATCCGACAGCCTTGCCGACGGGAATTACGCCTCAGCCTACTTCAGCGACGAGTAAAGACAGGGGAGATTATGACAGTGACGGCACGATAACTTATAATGATTTTGTTAAATGGAAGGATGATTTTGTTCAAACATTAAGTAAACTTAGATACTTTGAATCCTGGAGAAAAATATACTTTTCGATAAATAGAGCGTTATAAGATCTTCTTACATATTCCATATATTGAAAAAAAGCTGACCCGAGTCTATAATAAGGCTTACAATAATTTCTTTGTACCTTGAAAATTGGATGATTTTATTTATTTGATAATTGATCATTAAAATTGATAATTTATTATCCCCTGTAGCTCAATTGGTACCTGCCTGCCGGCAGGCAGGGAGCGGGAAGCGTATAATTATTGAATGTATTGGATTTACGCAATAAGGAGCTACAAAGATGGAAGAATATATGTTGGATTAAGTGCAAATGTAGATAAAAGAATTAAAGAACATAATAGTAAACAGGTTTTTTCAACTAAAGGATATTGTCCGTGGCGATTAATTTTCAAAGAGTTTGTTGGAGATAGAAAAGCAGCACGAAGAAGAGAAAAATATTATAAAAGTGGAATCGGAAAAGAATATTTAAAGCAAATTCCCCTGTAGCTCAATTGGTAGAGCGCCTCGCTGTTAACGAGGATGTTAGAGGTTCGAGTCCTCTCGGGGGAGCAAATAAACTTTAGATTGTTATAACAATCTAAAATAATATAATAACTACAGGAAACATATCCTCTAATTCCGTTTAATATTGTTAAAAATATTATTCCTGTTGATAAATCTTCTAATTTAAACTACTTTTATTATTAATGGAGAACGACATCGCTCAACTTCATAGAAGAATCAAAAGAAGTAAGTTTGCCATTTATGCTATTCTAGGATTTCTTATCATCTTAACATTAGGAATTATTCTAATATTTCGTCAATCAACTCAAAAGGAAGCAATAATATATAAGTTGGTAGCGAAAGAAACAACAAATAATCGGTTGACTCCAACTATTGTGTCAAAGAACATAACAAAAAGTACATATTATAATAACGAATCAAGTCCACGCAAGATAGCACCTAATAAAAAGACTACAAATATAACTACATCTAATTTCGGTCCAAATAATTTCTGCGGACGATGTGTTAGTAAATTAAATTATAGGGTTTGGAATGAGGATGATCCAGAAAACGTTGAATGGAACTCAAAAAAATGTCAGGTTAGAGTGAAATGTGTTAACGGGAAGTTAGATCGATCTAAACTAGATTCAGATCCGTTTCTTAAATCGAGATTCGGCAGTTCAGGAAAATTTCCTATACGTTGTCTCCATAAATCAGAATTTAATAATATCAAAGACTCAGATTTAGAAGAAGGGCCAATGGGAGAAGATGAATATGTATGTGAACCTACAAGCCCCCTTGACCTTTTTAATGTATGTTTGGGTGGCAATTACCATCCAGACTGGGATTTAATTATCAGTAAATTATGTGGTTGTGGATATATTAGAAGTGATGTTCCAATAAAGGGAGCAGATTGTTCAAATTGCCAAAAAGATTGCCCACTATGCTTTCCAGATAAATGTAGTCGATGTAAACTATACGATGGAACCTGTGATCAAGTTTGTTCTGCTGCTGGATGTTCAAAACAATTAGTATGTAAAAACCAAATCGTTTGCGATTCAACACCAATATCATCATGTCAAAAAGACTGTACTTGTGATGAACCAGCATATTGCGATATGGTTTCTAACTGTCTTACAAACGGTGGTCATTGCGAAGTATTTAATGGAAAGGGATACTGTTGTTCTGGTAACGAGAATAACGTTCAAAGACCAGAATAAAAGACTTTTACAATCTTCCTATTTATAAGTATCGATAAAATAAAATCGGAGAATCATCAATAGAAGATAGTTCTTACTTCATCCGCTAGGGAGAGCAAATTTTTTAGCCTATTGTAACAACCCAATTTTGTGTACCCCAAGCGAATTCACTCGAACTTGTGAAATAAATAGAAGCTTATTAATACTTTTTAACTTGTTTTTGTCTTCCTTTATTTGAATTTAAATGTTGAGATTATTTGATTAAATTCATTAAGATAATTCATATCCAATAAATCTGCATTTATATATACATTATTTACCTTTACTATAATGGTGATTACTTTATCTCCTTTTTCGACTCCTGGACTATCTTGAATAATATCAACATTGTATTTGGTCCCAGTTACTCCCCCAACAACAATGGATTCCGTTGTCACAGTTTGATATTCATTTGTTTTTATATCTGGCGGAGCATCTCGATAATCAATAGTAAACGTTAGAAATTTACCACCACCAAACCCACCTTGAATTTTTTTGACATCATCTATTTTTTCCTGAGGAGCTACCATTAAAGCATGTGATGGAAGTTGACCAACAATATGTGTATCCCAGGTCGGTGGATATCTGAAACTAAAGATTTCATTACTGTATGTTTTCCAGTTTGAATATGGATCTGTTGTAGGACTTACCCTTGTTTGACCATCGTTCGAAAATGGCACCGTTGTTACAATAGCTTCCTCTTTATTTTGTGCATTATTTTGATCATTTTTTTGCTGAAAGAAGACGAATGTAACTAGCGATACTAAAGCAAATATCATCAAAAAAAATCCATATTTATAATAATTCATATGTTGTGAGGATTTAGAAATTACCGTATTTTGGTTTTGTATTTGATTGAGAATATTATTCTCTTCCATATCTTTATTTTTAGTTAAATTTTATCGTATTTATAATATTATCAAACTCTTTCATATACATTACTATTCAATTTATAATCTTTTAGTAATTTTATCGAATAGTCTCCATAGGAGATTGTTTGCCATTCTAAATGAGTATTCTATTAAGGAGAGTAACTCTAGTTTAGAGTGTTAGGATAATCTAATCTACTATAACAACAACAGGCGTTAATACCACATTATTCAGTTTAATACTTTCTCAAACTTCTATAAGAAGGTAATATTATTTAGAATTTCATCTATGTCACCTTTGGCCTCTGTGTCGTTGTGCCATGTAATATTCAATCCAGGATTTCCATAAACCATAGTACAAGAAGCATAGTGCTTTGAACCATCTTGAGTTATTATGTTTTCAATATATCCTGCCTTATGACCCCCAACCAATATTTCTTTTGTTTTGACTGTAGTTCCGGGATTTAGTAACCAAGAACAGTAAGCTTTAGCTTGACCTACTAAATCTGCATCTTTCATATCAAAAAAAATCGCTTCTAAATTTATCAAAGGAAAGGTAGTATTATTCATTGTTGTTTTTGAAATTTGGAAACCAACACCCGGTCCCGGGCCATCGCCCGAAGGTGTTATTCGATTTTTATATACACTATTTGGAATTTGCCAACTACTAGGAAAAACTATCTTAAAACCTGCTATTTCATTAATATAAGTTCTAGTTTGAACCTCTTTATCCAGAGAAGATACAGGAGGATTACTAATTTCTACCTTTTGAGTAGGTTCTGATTCTGTAAAGACTGGCGTTGGTGTTAAGGTTGATTCAACCACATAGGTAGGATTTACAGCTGAAGAAGTACTTTTCCTGAATTGCTTCGTTCCCATATAATAAGCAATAATTCCAACAACTATAAGAAGTAAGATAACTCCAATAATTAATACTGCAGATGATTTGTGTTTTGGTGGAACTGGATAAACCAGTGGAATATTTAGAGAAGGCGGTTGACGAACCGGTTGTTGATTCTGCGGATCCATAAAATAAGTATATCAAAAGAATGTTTGAATGATTTTAAGACGAAACCTGATAGTAAAAGGTTCTAATATCCTTGGCCAGCCCCGATTTAATCGGGGCCAGGGGGAGCAAAATTGATATAATCAACATATGTCTAAGAATCCTATTATTAATGCCCTTAGCGCTTCGGCATATATCATCCTAATTGTCACTGTTATGACTTTCGTGATCCAACCTCTAAAAAACAAGCCTGATACTATTTTTGCTCCAATTACATTTTTATCATTACTCACCCTTTCCGTTGCGGTAATGGCATATCTATTTTTTTATCAACCACTTCAGCTTTTTATTGAAGGGAAGAAAAAAGAAGCGGTAAATCTATTTGTTAAAACTGTCGGTATCTTCGCAGCTCTCACAGTTGTGATTTTGATTCTACTTTTTTCAGGAATTCCCAAGTAGTTATAGAAAAATAGGGTCTAACTTCCTCTACCGCTCGGAGCACAATGCACGAAACTAGAACATTCTTTGATATACTTCAGATGTGAAGAATTTATTGAGCAAGACAAGTGCTTGGCTTCCGCTAGCCATGTCAGCTACTGCATTGATATTTACCCTTGTTTGGTTGGCGGTTTTTGGAGTTGTGCGTAGCGAGGATGAGGGAACAGCCGCCCACATTTTTCAACTACTCATGGGTGGTCAGTTGCCAATTATTGCCTTCTTCGCAATCAAGTGGTTACCACAAAAGCCGAAGCAAGCATTGGGAATATTGGCACTGCAATTCATTGCCGGAGTTGTTGCCTTTGCCCCAGTTTATTTTCTTGAGCTGTAGTATTCCCAACCACGAGGGTTGAAAAACTAGCGGAGTGAAATGGAGCGGAAATTATTTTACAGAGTCCTCTTTCAATCCAAATCACACTTTTTGATGATTATAATCCGTTGAATTTTACTGATTGTCTTTATTAATCTATAACGGTGATATATAAGATTAGTTTTTTTACACATCCAAACAATATTTCGCCAATCCAGGAATTTCTTGATTCATGTCAACCTAAATTGAGAACGAAGATTTTACGGCAATTTAAATACATTAGGGAATTTGGTTTAACTTCAGCAATTCCAAATCTGAAGAAAATAATCAAGACTCACTTTTGGGAGTTGAGAATATTAGGTAAAGATAATATTCGTATTATCTGTGTAACTGCAAAAAACGCAGATATTATGGTTCTTCATATTTTTAGAAAGAAGACTCAAAAGACTCCAATAAAGGAAATCAATATTGCAAATAATCGATATAAAATAACCCTTGACAACTGATATCTAAAAAGATATCATAGTCGCATATGAAACACTTAGATTTTAATCAATATTTAGAACAACAATTAAAGGATCCGAGATTTAAAAAAGAATGGGAGAAAAGCGAACCGGCATATCAGGTTACCCGGGAATTAATTAAAGCCCGAATTGAAAAGCAATTTTCTCAAAGACAACTGGCAAAAGCAGCAGGAACAACTCAAACAGTTATTTCACGGATTGAGAATATGACTGTTAGTCCGTCTGTTGGTTTACTTTCACGCTTGGCTACGTCACTCGGTAAAAAATTAGTAATCCAGTTTAGTTAATTTTCTTTAGCACCCCTGGAGTGAGTTGGGCTGGCGCGATGCATTTTAATCTCTCCAAATTGATATAATTGGAAATATTATTCAATTTTAATTCTAAAACTTTATGAGCAAATTATATTTTGACATTGAAACGTTGCCGGCGGGGAGTGAGATGAGAGATATCTTAAAACAATTTCATGAATCTCGCAGTGAAGACGGAAAAGAAAAAAAATCGTTCGAGGAATATTTAGAATCAACTAATTTCGACGGCACCTTTGGCAGGCTTGCCTGCATCGGTTATGCGGTAGATGACGGAAAACCGGAAGTATTATATGGCGATGAAAAAGAAATGTTACAACGATTTTGGGAAATTGCCAAAGACATTAATTTATTTATTGGATTTAATTTAATGGATTTTGATTTTAAATTTGTCTACCAAAGGTCAATGCTATTAGGGGTTAAGCCGAGCCGCGATTTATCATTCCGGCGCTACTGTAACACTCCAATTTATGATGTCATGTATGAATGGAATAAGTGGGGTATGCAAAATAAACCGAGCTTAGATAAATTAGCCAAAGCATTCGGTTTTCCTAGTTCAAAGGGTGGAGATATCGAAGGCAAAAACGTTGCTAAAGCGTTTGAAGAAGGAAGGATTTCTGAAATCTGCGAATATTGTAAAAAAGATGTTGAGCTCACAAGAAAAATCTATAAACGGATGATTTTTGAAGTGAACTAATAATTGGATAACCGCAGGGTTTAATGTATGTAAAATTTCTGCTAATATATATTAATGTCTGGAGAACCGGGTGCGGCTGAACAACCAAAAGGTGTCGATGCCTTAACACTCCATCCTGATGTATATGCAAGTCGTGGTTTGGGCAGAGTCGGAAACCTGACCGCTGTGCTTGATGCTCACCAAAAAAGCAATGCCGAGTTTTGGCTTGGTCTTCAAGACAAATCCGTTCTGGTACGGCCGAATATCGTAGATCCTGAATTTCCTCAGGGTTGCAGCCATCCTGATGCCTTAAAAAGCCTTTTGGAAAAATTAATAACTTCAGGCGTATCCAAAATTGATATCGGTGATCTTTCTTCTGCTGATTATTATGGCACTCACCGGCAAACAAAACCTCAAGACATTTATAAAGGTATTGTGGATGGTTTATCACAAAGATATCCTCAGGTAGAAATCGCACTTAAAGATTTGCGCGAGTTGAACCAAATCCCCCTTACCGGAGAATTATCGGTCATCGATACGTCATCTTATACTGCTTTGGTGAATCTAGCTCTTCCAAAAGAACATGGTTAGTATTATTTTAGCGGCGGAGCAAAGCATCTGATGGGTTTAGTCGATCCTTCAAAGCGAAGAGACTATTTTCATCCGGACTTACCCGAAGGTGCCCAGCTTCGTGTCCATAATGATCCGGTCAAATCTCAACAAATCAGGGGCACTATCACTGAAACTGATCCTGCTCGAGCAAATATTGAATACAATGCTAAGTTAAGTGCGGCTGCCGAATCGGAAGTTGATTCGCTGATCATGAGAAGAATGGCTACATTTATTCAGGCAACAGTAAATCATTTTGCACGAAAAGGCCAAGCTGTGTTAACAGTCGTTGATGGTTATGAAACCCTGACAGGTCACGAACATCATGGTGTTTTAAAAAAAACTGATTTTGCAGCTATTGGTTTAAATCCGGTAGCTGTTGATATTTCAGTAGCTCGACACCTCGGTCTATTAAACCAAACAGGCTATCTAACTAATTTAGCTCATTTGGTGCGACCGGAAATGCAAGCCGGTGATTTACCTGAAGCGCCTTCACGTAGACTCAAACGTGTAGCCACGGATATCCAAATTTATGATGATAAAAGCTACGGGTTCGGACTTGGAGTTGTTCCTGATGAAACACCGTCACGATGGGAAGCTTTTTAAACTTCTGGTGGTCTAAATATAAAACCGCGGGAGTTTGATTCTAAATTGAAGGGAAGAAAAAAGAAGCAGTAAATCTATTTGTTAAAACTGTTGGTGTCTTCGCAGCTTTTACAGCTGTGGTTTTAATGCTGCTTTTTTCAGGAGTTCTCAAGTAGTTCCAGAAAAATAGGCTTTAATTTTTCCTCTACCGCTCGGAGCACGGTTTTTAATTATTCTGTAGATTTAAATAATTGCATAGATTTGCATAGATATGGTATAATATGCACAGATTTACGAATATATATATGCAAAAACTATTATCAATCGGGCAAACCGCCAAGTTTATAGGAGTATCCATAGATACCCTAAGGCGATGGGATTCTTCCGGTCGGTTACGTTCAATACGCAGTGGTCCGAAAGGTCACCGGTTTTATAATCGGTCAGACATCGATCATTACTTACAAAATGTTGAAGTTATCGCACGGAATTGGGCAGAATCAACTCATCCATCAATTCCAAATCCTGATATATACAGTCAGACTCGTGATGTATTTCAAGCCAGACTCGAATCATTTCAATCGGCATTAAGTAGAATTACACCAATTAATATTGTTTCCTTAGTGACAGCGATTGCCGGTGAAATCGGTAATAACTCATTCGACCATAATTTAGGGAATTGGCCCGATATTCCCGGCGTATTATTCTCATATTCTATTCGGGACAGGAAAGTAGCACTGGCGGATCGTGGTCAAGGAATATTAACAACATTAAAGAGAGTTCGTCCAAATTTAGTAAGTTCCAGTGAAGCTATAAAGATGGCTTTTACAGAAACTATTTCCGGTAGATACCCGGAATCTAGAGGAAATGGATTGAAGTTTGTAAGATCAATTATCGTAAAAAATCCGTTTTCACTTTGCTTTCAAACCGGAAATGCACAATTATATTTAAAATATAATGATGTAGAATTAAATATTAAACAAACTGAAACCATTATAAATGGATGTTATGCAATTATAAATTTCGAGGATTTATAATGATTATTGAATTAAAAAAATTTGGGACAACTCTTGTATCCCGTCCTGCAGGAAAAGAAGCGTGGTTAGCTTTTCAGCCTGTATTAAAAGAAACGTTATTAAAGGAAGAGATTAAAGTTGATTTTGATGGAGTAGCAGTTTTAACTCCTTCTTGGGCAGATGAATTCTTAACTCCACTTAAAAATATGTTTAAAAAAAAATTATCGTTAATAAATAGCAGTAATCCATCTGTAAAAGCAACTCTGTCGATTTTAAATCTATAGGTTTCCTACACTTGTTTAAGACTTTCGAACAATTCCTGTCAACGGCTAAAAATTCCTTTTATCCCGCAGCCTACAATCTATAATCTATTATCTAAAATATCTATTCTCCAATCTAATGGTTTGGGCAGAAGGTACGCCGAGTCTTGAAGCCGAGTAACTCCCGGTGATGAAATTCTAGTTATTCTGTAAGTTAGCTATATTAGTTAGTTTATCCCGTCTGCGTTTACGAATATGACCCAAAAGTATTAGAAACAGACCGCTCAGGTGTAAGTCTAGAAATACTGGGAAAGGTATCGAAATAGCACAGCCCGTAGCAGCACAATGCGAATAATCAAAGTTAAGGTAATAAGGAATATGTAGAAATATTAGCGTTAATTCTGGAGTAGGGATAGTAAAACCGCCTCCACATGTACCACAGGTTGGACCTTCAAACACAAAACCTAAGAAAAGACCAAAAAAAATTAGACCTAAACCAAGAATAAAATACACATTACTCAAAGTAAATACTTTTATATTAAAATGCACATGAGATCTACTATAAAAAGTAAGAACGCTATATATAATAAGATAAGATAAAGTTAATACAGCAAAATTGTCGCTACCGAAAATTCCTATTATTTTAACAAGAGATATTAATATAAGTACAATTGAAAAAATAAGACCAAATATTTTGCCTTTAACTAATCCATAGGAAGATAATATTGCTATTAAGGGAATAGTACCTATCATAAATAAATTATCAAGATAAAGAAAACCACCAACTGGTGAGGAGTAAGATATCATTATTCCTCTAAATAAGAAATCAAAAATGGCAATAAAAATGCCAAACATTGCCAGAATCTTTATTTTATTCACATATATATTATATATTAACGACTCAACTTCGACGGTTTTTTGTTTATAACATGAAGTTATTATTTTATATTCAGAAAGGTGTATTTATTGCAAAATAGGTTTGCACTTCGCAGTCACTCAATGATTTTCCAGAAAGAATCCTTACGGGTGATTTTTCCCTTGGCGAACTCAAGCAAGTCCACTCCCCGAACTTCTATCTTTTTCCCTGATACAGATGTGCCAGTGAGTGTCCATTCGGAGATTCCAAAATCGCCACACACCCAATGCCGATCATCTCCGTAATGCACATCAGGAATACCCTCAAATCTTTTTGCTAAACCTGCTCGCACCTCGGTTTTCCCGACATACCGATCACCACGAGCGGATGTGCCTCGCGGCATATAGAAGACGCAATCCTTTGCGAAATAATCCATAATGGAATCCAGATTATGTTTGTTGAATGCCTCCAGGAATCCTTTCAGTATTTCAACGGTTATAGGTTTAGACATGGATTTGTTGACATGGATAACTACTGATTATACAGCATTTAAGCACTAAAAATATTCCAACAATGACAATCAACTTCCAAAATCAATCAGCAGACTGAACCCGAAGTCAATTTCCCTGTTCTTAAACATTTTTACCGGGGGAGGCAAAGCCAAAGAAGAAAAAGAAATTGGTAAAATAAAAGTATGAACAACATTACAAGCAATAAAAAGAAGTTGTCACAAGAGCAACGTGAAGAACTACTAGAGAGCTTGAAAGCCCGTTTTGAGAAAAATATGAACCGCCATAAAGGTCTTGACTGGACTAAAGTACTAGACAAGCTCCAAGCTAATTCTGAAAAACTGTGGTCTCTTTTCGAGATGGAAAGAACCGGCGGTGAACCGGATGTTGTCGGGTATGATAAAAAGACGAATGAGTTCGTTTTTTATGATTGCTCTGCGGAAAGCCCTCTTGGCCGCAGAAATGTTTGTTATGACCGTGAAGGGCAGGAGTCGAGAAAAGAATTTAAACCAAAAGATAATGCTATTGATATGGCTCTTGCTATGGGAATTGATCTTTTAGCGGAAGAACAGTATCGGGAGTTGCAGAAACTTGGTGCTTTTGATACGAAAACATCAAGCTGGGTGGAAACACCAACCGATGTTAGAAAACTCGGCGGTGCCCTCTTTGCTGATCGCCGCTTTGACCATGTCTTCGTATATCACAACACGGCGCCCTCTTACTATGGCGCTAGGGGGTTTCGTGGCTCGCTGCGGGTCTAAATCTTGTACCTTGATAAATGACCTATAGTATAATATATGATTCAATATGATAAAAACAATATTGATTTTGGTCATTTTATCGCTGATATCATTGGTTTGTCCAATGGTATCGAACTCAAATAAAACACTATCGCAGGCAACCTATTCTTTATCGAATAGATATAGTAATTCGTATGTTAATGATGTATTTTCAGATAATATTTTGTTAACCATAGCTTATATGGGAGGGAGAGTAAAAAAAGGTGAAAAAATTTCTTGGGATACAATTAAGACCCCAAGCGTTAACAAGTTAATTCTTAATCCGGGACAAACTTTTGCGTTTCATGATACGGCCTTGCAAAAATATAAAAACAAAATAGCCACAACGACAAATGCACATTTTATTTCGAGCGAAGGTTTTAAATCTGACGGACGATTGGTCGGAGATGGAGTCTGCCACTTGGCATCTTTTATGTATGTAGTTTCAAAGAAAGCCGGGTTGATTGTGGAAGCTCCAATCCGTCATGATTTTGCGAAAATTGCCGATGTTCCGAAACAGGATGGAGTGTCAGTCTTTTATTCGCAAAAAAATCCCTATACCAGCGCTCTGCAAAATTTATACATTACCAATAACCGCAAAAAACCAATAGCTTTTGTATTTACCCATAAAGACAAAGATTTGAACATAAAGGTCGAACAGTTTAATTAAGCAACTTTACAACCGTTTTTTTCTGTATCATGCTAATATGGTGAGAAGAAAACGGAAAAAAAATATTCATTTTATACTTCGGTATCCAATTAATTTAATTGTGATTCTCACCTTGGTAGGTTTAATATATCCTGTTGTATCTAAAAATTATTCAATGCCTTGTGCCAATAGTTTAAGTTGTGAAGAAAGCCTGAAGTTTAAAGTTGAAAATAATGCAGTCGGGATATTTGAAAACCAAAAAGTTAATACCCCTAACATTGACCTTTCTCCGGGGATAGGCAATCAGTCAGTGCTGGGAGAAAGCAATGCCACTGGTGAGAAACATATTTATGTTAATCTTGCCACTCAAACATTATCAGCTTACCAAGGAGATACTTTATTTATGCAGACGCTAATCTCGTCTGGCTTATGGGGTAAAACGCCTACGGGAGATTTCACTATTTGGATAAAAATTCGCTCAACAACAATGAGTGGGGGGAGTGGTGCCGATTATTACAACCTTCCCAACGTTCCCTACGTTATGTTTTTTTCCAACAATCAGGTGCCTGCCAGTGCCGGATTTAGTCTGCATGGTACCTATTGGCACAATAACTTTGGTCACAGAATGAGTCATGGTTGTGTAAATATGAAAACAACTGATGTAGCCAAGCTTTATGAATGGGCTGATCCTCCGACCGCTGGCAATACCACCCGGGCTAATGATACAAATCCGGGGACAAAAGTCACAATTATTAAGGGATCGTAAATTTGAATTCAATAAAATGGCGACATTAAGACGCAAATCAATATTGATCTCTTTAATTATCTTAATTATTGGTGTAAGTTTAGTATTTCTTGCTAAGCAAAGTTATAAGGTAGAGAGTCGTGCTTTTTCAGCTTTACATGATTCCCCTACTCCCAACCCAACAATTATTGTGTCGAATGCGGTTCAAGAAACGATTATGGATTCACCTGATGGAAAAATGACTCTCAAGATGGAAAGCCAACAACAAGGTGATTATGTTGAATATTCTTTTTATACTTCATCAAAATCCGTACCAACAAAGCAGTATATTTTTAGCAAAAAAGAAATTGTCTCTGATAGTATATCAATACCATATAACACATGGTCTCCGAATAATTCATATTTATTTTTAAAAGAATCTACACCTGTGGTAAACGATTATTATGTTTTTTTTGCGTCGGGAAAGAATTTCACGGATAATTCTCAATATTTAGATATTCAGGAATTATTTGCTCAACGCGTAACCGGTTATACAATATTAGATGTGACCGGATGGGCAGCCCCAAATTTACTCATCGTGAATACCAAAGCAAACCAAGGAGAAAGAAAAGTTTCATTTTGGTTTAACGTCGCGAGTAAAACATTTACTCAGCTTGGAACATATTTTTACTAATTTGTAGATGATATAATTTTTTTATGAAATCAATTCAAATTAACAAATATGGTACAAGCGACGTTTTAGAAATTAATGATAATACTCCTGACCCGACGTTAAGGAAAGGGCAACTTCTTATAGACGTTTTTGCAGCAAGTATTAATCCGGTTGATTTAGCAATCCGCTCCGGCTATCTTGCACAAATGGCGCCTTTGCAATTTCCTGTAACATTGGGTGGAGATTTTGCAGGAATAGTCAAAGAGATAGATGTTGATGTCACTAATTTTAAAATTGGAGACGAAGTATACGGACAGGCCATCATTTTAAACGGAGGCTCAGGATCATTTGCGCAAAGCTTAGAAGCAAATAGTCGTAACACTGCTCTAAAACCTAAGACAGCAAGTTTTGAAGAGGCCGGTGCTTTGCCACTTGTAGGAACATGCGCAATACAAGCATTGGAAGAACATATTAAATTGGCAAAGAATAACAAGATTTTGATTCATGGTGGAGCCGGTGGAATTGGTCATATTGCGATTCAACTAGCGAAGTTTCTTGGTGCCTACGTGACAACAACAGTAAATACTGATGATATAGAATTTGTTAAGAAACTTGGTGTCGATGAAGTAATTGATTATAAGACACAAGCTTTTGAGACAATACTAAAAGATTATGATGCTGTTTTTGATACAGTTGGTGGCGAAACAACAAATAAATCGTTTGGCGTGCTTAAAAATGGCGGAGTTTTAGTTTCTATGCTTGGAAAGCCGGATGAAAAACTGGCAAAAGAAAAAAATATTACTGCTGTAGGTCAGCGTACAAAGACTAATACTGAAGACTTAAATCGGTTATCAGAACTTGTAGATAATGGGAAAATTAAAGTATCAATAGACAAAGTGTATTCACTTGACAAGATCAAGGAGGCTGCAAGTCATCAAGAAACTCACCCACGAGGTAAGATTGTGCTTAAGATACGAGAATAAATTCTTAACCTCTGGTAAAAAAATTATGAACAAGATTAATAAAGTCTGGCATTTAGCCAACAAAATGCCAAAAAACCCAAATCTTGATGAGAGAATCATATGGCATCTCGGCCATGCCAAACATTGTAGCTGTCGTCCGCTTGCTGGGAAAATCGTAGAAGAGGTCAAAAAGAGAGGGTTAAAAGTATAAGAATTAGTTGGAATTGTCAAGCAGATATTTTTTAAAAAACATAATGCTACGATTGATTACTGTACTAAAACTGCCACGCGCAATATTGTGATCTTCTCCCTGATATACAAAATACTCGATTTCTTTTTTTTGGCTTTTCATTAAGCTATAAAACTCATCAGACCATTGTCTTGGGACAGCGTCATCAGCTGTGCCTTGATGGAGTTGGATAGGACTTGATATTTCTGATAAATATTTCGTTGTTGAAAACAAACGGGCATCATAGTCTTTTTCAAATTCAGCCAGCTTTTTCCGCAATAACATTCCTTCATCTTCATATTCATCCGTGTAATATAAAATATTGTAAGGAAACGGTTTGGTCACCGGAGCCCAAAGTACAGTCGGATAAATCTTTTTTTCAATTTCCAGAACTGTCAGTGCAATCTGACCGCCGTTTGAATGTGCCCAGATGCCAATATTATTAAAATCAGCTATTATGCCATTAATATCGTATTCCTCGAGAGTTGAATTGATATTTGCTACCGATTTGATGGTTGAGATAGCCGTGACAGAGGTTAAAAAACGGGCTTCAAAGACGTCAACCGGTGGGTATTCTGAATCACCATAGCCTAAAAAATCAGGGGCGATAGTAATAAAACCGTTTTGAGCCAGCGTCCCTCCAGCATGTCTTGACCCCGTGCCGGAGGTATAATTCTCAATTGGGACAAAACCGCGCAGCATCACAATTACAGGATATTTACCTTTTTGTTTTGGAATATTAATTAATCCCGATACTCGATAGTTCTTTTTATAACCTAAAGATTTGGTATCTATATCTGAGTAATAAAGGTATGAGCTGAATTTCAAATCATCTTTAAGATTTTTTACAATTTTAATTTTTTGCGGTTTCAAGCTTATTTTTTGAAGATTTTTTATCTGGTATTTTTCCAGAGGAAGAGTTTTTGTTGTACTTCTATTATTACTAATAGGTGATATTATTTTCGAATTAAACTTCTGAAAAATAACAGAAAAAAAAGTTGTAATTATTAATCCTAAGATAAAACCAAAGAGAAAATTCTTCATGCAATAATATTATCAAAATAAACAGACGCCGTTTAACCGATAGATGGTTTGTCAGAAAGGTTTTTTGAAGTATAATACTCGACTCCAAGAGTGATCCGGTAAGCCCATGTTACCTTCCGAGTCGAAGAATACATCGGAGGGCTGTGCTGTTTCAATTGGTAATACTCTTGAGTATGGTACAGAACAATTTCTTGAACAAAAAGGAGTTGGTTTATCATATAAAAACAATCGGTCATTAAGACCATTGCCATATCCATCGACGGTCATTATCATTTGACCTAATTTGTTAAATCCAACGGAAATGGGAGTTTGAGGATTTTTCGGATTTTGGTCAACCGTATCAGTGAAGTTGTCTTTTGCATAAACTCTTTTTGCTTTTAATTGATCAAATGGAAATCCAGATGCCTTATTTAAATCCACAGCGTCAAATTCAAGAACTCTATTATTACTACAATCCCATCCTTCATGTTGACCATCAATGACAAATAAATTACCCGACTTATCAATTTTTAATCCAATTATATTTCCAAAACCAAAGGCATCTGCACCAATGCCCTTTCCGTTACAATGCGGAGTTTTTGTTGTCATGTCAGGTTGTCCTATAATTAAATCAACATTTCTTTTTCTAACGTCAAGTGGATTTCTTATGCGTAAAATACGATAGTTATGCCAATCAGCAAGCCATAAAATATCTCTTTTATTATCATATGCAAGTCCTGTAGGCGTTATCCATTTTATTGATCCGCCTTGTTTAAATGGTAGTTCTTGTGGGATATTGAAATATGGTTTTTGATTGGATGCTAAAGGGGATATAAAAATGTCGATAGGTAGATTATATCTCGCTATCCACAATCGTTTTTTAAGATCAGATGTTAATGCAGTAATAGTGGCACCAAGCTGCAAATTAAATCCGGGTTGATATAAAATACCATCGGCGGGTTTTGAAACCGAAATGGTTTTATAATTATTCCAAAATAAAATACGTTTTTGGTCAGTGATAACAAGTTGATCTCTACCAATATTTTCAAGAAATACCCCCCAATTTGGTATGAAGAGGCTTTTTGAACTGATTGAATTCGGTAATGGTTCCTGACCTATCTTAGTATCATATTGAGATTGTAAAATTACTCGATCAGCCGTATATGCTTTTCCTTGAAGTAGATCGATGTTAGGAATAGGACTTGAGAAGTGATAAACCTGAAATTCTTTCTCATTTCCGACAAAAAAGTTCAATTGATCGTCAATACCAATTGAGCCAACAGATCGAAACATGCAAAGCCAAGGATAACTATTTACAGGTTTGTCACATTCTGAACCTCCCCATGAAGCATATTTATCTATTTTTTCTCTGCCAAGCAATTTAACAGCACGCCATTTGACACCATCAATCTGAATTAGTACTAATCGAGTATAACCACTGTCGTTCACCCAAATCGCATTCGGTAGTGATGGATCAAGAGTGATAGCAGTCGGGCGATTAAATGAAAATTGATATTCGTTATTTAGACCTATAACCAATGCAGTAAAAGAACGATTTACCACGCCAGGTTGAAATGGCCCCAAGTAAACGGTTATTCTACTTAATTTTGTTGGATGTGGCCAGTCAAGTATGTATAACACATCAGTCGTGTCATCGTATTGTACTGATTTAGGTCGACATAATTTGCTCGTTAAAGATTCTTGCTCTAGAGGCGGATCAATAGCACCAATGCGTGATTCATCTACATTACAACCTGAATTATCAATAGTATTAAAATCGTCTTGTCCTACAACTAAATCTGCATTCTTACTATTTGGTGGAAATCTCAATACCCGATTATTCGCTTGATCTGTAACCCAAACGTTTCCATATTTATCTACATCAACCCCAGATGAAGTGTTATCTCCATTAATCCAAATTGACTTAGTGTCAGCATTTCCACATATTGTTTGATTGTCGATAGCTTTGTTTTGATTACATTCACGCGATGTAAAGTCAGGTTGTCCCCAGACGAAATCGGCTTCAGTATCAGTTGCAAATGGATCATTATATTTCAACACTCGATTATTCCATTTATCAAATATATAAAAATTATGTTCATTATCTGTTGATAATGTCGTTGCTTCTTCTGACTCAAGTTGACTAAGTACACGAGGGTAATGGCGTCCACATAATGTTTTTGCTGTTGGATTGACATATTTGGTGTTATCACCGTTGCAAGCACCTGAATAACCATCGGGTTGGCCGATGATTATGTCTGGAGATTTCGTGCTATCAATATCACAAATTCTACCATCACAGTCACTGCTATTAGTACAAGGCTTATCCATATTTGGTCCGGTTAAACAGCTTCCTATAGATGAAAATCCCAATACTCTACTATTAAATCCGTCCCAAATATACACTCTATTTGGTTTTACTGATTTATCTACAGCAATTCCTTCTGGAAGTCCAATTTTATTTGGAACAATCTCATTGTTTGATGTTTGTTTAAAATCTTTTTGGCCCAATACCGCATCAGGTATTAAATCATTAGAAAGTCCAATGGATCTAGTCGTGGCTTCGACTTTTTGAGATTTATTTTGAGAGAGGTTTGTTTGAAAAATTAAATATAAATTAATACTTGTGTAAAGTAGCAAAAGTAAGATACTGACTAAAACAAAGAATGATTTCGTATTATCTTTTTTTGGAAAGTTGTTTGTATCCACCATGAATTTATTTTATCATCTTAGATTTTTTTTATTTGATTTAACACAACGGGATGTAGTTGGGATTTGATATCACACAAAATCTTTCAGGACTTATTGTTAGAAATTTTACAATGAAAATGAAATGTATTAGAATATAATTAAGAAGATTATGAATAGAGTAGTGCATTTTGAAATCCAAGCAGATGTCGTTGAGCGAGCAATAAAGTTCTATAAAGCAGTTTTTAACTGGGAGTTTCCTAAGTGGATGGATAATCCTCCTTATTGGGGTATAATGACAGCGCTACAAGACAGTAAAGAGCCAGGTATTAATGGCGGTTTGTTAAAACGTCTTTGTCCGGCGCCAAAACTTGGACAAGGTACGAATGCATATGTATGCACTGTTCAAGTTGAGAATTTTGATGAAATTGCGGCAGAAATAGTAAAAGCTGGTGGAAAAGTTGCTATGCCGAAACACGCAATAACCGGCATGGCATGGCAAGGATATTTTATAGACACGGAAGGTAATACTTTTGGTATTCATCAATCCGACAAAAACGCTAAATAATCGACAGAGAAATCGACATTTACTCTTGAGGTGGAGTATGTAAATTAACTTTTCGATTGTGTTTTAATCACAATAAGTCCTAAAGGTACCCACAAAACCAATAACGGAAATCCTGATATATTCGCAAAAGAATATGAATACCATCCTAAAAGAAGATTGCTTGATATTAAAGTAGCTATAGCAATAATTTTTTGGCGTCTGTATTTCAATAAAGTTATAAGCATGGCAGCCCAAAATAAATCCGCAATTCCTATAGATGTTTCGCCAATTACAATAGCTAAAGGAAACTTGATACTGTTAGTTGTTTGATGGACTTTGTAAGACAGATCTGATAACCAAATATAAGAAAAATCATATATAAACCAAAGCATGCTGATAACTAAAAATCTCTTTAAATTAAGAATTTTTACCTGAAAGAAGAAGGGAGCTAACCATAAAATTGCGTACAGCAAAAAAAAATTATGGGAGACTAAAGAAGGAGACGTAAATCGGTATAAAATAATTATTAATCCTGATAATATAAGTAGTCCTTTTTCTAATTTCTTCTTATTCAGAGATAACCAAAGACTATGACCTAAAACAAGAAAAATAAAAGTAATTCTTGCGTAATAATAGATAAAAGTTTGGGGACCTTTAATGAACAATAATAAGATCAAGAAAAAACCACCCAGTACGAAAAGCAGTAAAAATTTAGGTGATAATTTAACTCCTATTGAGCTTAAACGTTTATGATTATATTTTAAATTATTCTCCAAAATTACTAATAAAAGAAACAATATAATTGCAATATTTAGCAAGAGAAAGTTATTCATGAGCCAAAATATTTAGTGTTTAATAAGTGTTTGTAGTAAATAAATAATTATGATTCCGCTAAGAAAGGATATTGTTTGCGTCCATTTTTTGTGTTCCTTATAGTCGCGATGAACTTCAGGTATTAAATCAGTACATGCGATATAGATAAAAATTCCGGCGGTCATCGATATAGTTATAAAACTAAATTTCTCAAAAATACTCAAGAAATAGAAGCCAAGAATTCCACCAATGACAGCTGTCAGCGCTGATAGAAAATTATAAAATAAAGCCTTTGTATTCTTTAATCCACCATGAATAAAGATGCTATAATCAGCGATTTCATGAGGTATCTCATGAGCGATGATTGCCAAAGTGGTGGTTAATCCCAAACTCGGATTTATTAAAAAAGCCGCTGCAATCGCCAGACCGTCAAAAAAGTTATGTATTGAGTCACCGATGAGAACTAAAGTAACAGAAGGATCTATAACCGGTTTATCATCATCATGATGATGCAGTAAAACAATAATTCGCTCTAAAAAGAAAAAAATGACAATACCAAGAAGCGCATATAAAAAAATTGAAGATTCTCCGGCGGATTCTTGTGCTTCAGGTAAAAGATCCAAAAACGCCGTGGATAGTAGAACCCCTGCGGCGAAACTAATGAGAAAATACTCTAGTTTGTCTTTGATTTTTTCATTAATAATCACAATCCCGACAAAGGAAATAAGACTGGTTACTACACTTGCAAGAATAATCAAAAAAAACGTAGACATATTACTTACATTTGTCGCAAAGGCCAAAAAATTCTAACGTGTGTTTTTCAATTTTGAAATCGGTTTCTATTTTTAACGCCTTCATTAATTTTTCTTCCCGTATTTCAATATCTTCAACGTCTCCACAATTTTTGCAAACCAAATGATGATGATGATTTTTACCTTTCACCAACTCATATCTTTTCTTACCGTCACCAAATTCAATTTCATTGACGATGGTTGCTTTTTTCATTAAATCAAGCGTTCTGTAGATTGAGGTTAAATCGATATACTTGTTTCTTTTTTTTAGAAACTGAAATATGTCCTGTGTGGAAACTGGTTTGATATGTTGTTCAAGAACTTCAAATATCAACCTTCGAGGTCTTGTAAATCTATACCCTATTTTGGTCATAGCATTATTATTGCAAATTACTTGCAATATGTCAATGGTGATCTTACCGTTTGACCAAAAAAAAAGTTGTAAGGTTCTCTTTATCGTCTTGTAAATTTTCTCCAATGATATCAAAGTTATATTTGGGAGCTAAATTGCCAGGTCCTAATATTGCTGTATTTTTAGGAATTTTATTTTTTGAAAGTGCTTCTGCCGCAAGGGCAGTATCAATCATGTTCCCCTTGCTGCTTATCAACTTAAAAGCTCTATATTCTCGAGCTAAGGTACTTTGACATTGTTTAAAAACTTGTGGGTGAGCAAGGATATTTCTAATATGAGTAATGTCGACATCTTTTCGCTTCATTAAAAAATGTTTTATTTTAATTACAAATTCATCTAAGATCTTGAATTTATATCTGGCCATCGCATAAGTTGATTCTTGGACCACTCCTCCGACGGCATTTTGAATAGCAAATAAACCAAAGTCAATATTTCCCCGATGAAGACTCTTTAGTACATTTTCTGTAGTATATAAATATTTAATTTTGAAATTGTTAACCTTTTTATTATTCAGATAAAAAAGAACCGCTTCTTCACTGAAGCTTCCAATCCCACCTTGGATACCATAAATAATATACTTAGAGCTGACATTAATAGGTAGGAGCCGATTGTATAATTTATCGTAGGAATGTCCTAACCGCAAACGCATCTTTTTGGTAAAAGGATTAAAATTTTGTAAATTAAGGAAAAGTTCCCAAGTATCATTGCAAGTTTGATCCATAATTTCATACAGTTTTTTTGATCCGAGTGCGTCAATATTTGTCGGCTTAAATTTAAACTCTTCCAAAAGCCTTCCAATAAAATGAGTTACACCTTGAGACTCCGCTGCTAGCTTGTCATGTTCACGAGCTGACATTTCGATTACTCTTAATCCTTTACGGATAAAGTAATTTTTCCAGTAATTATAATTTTGATCATCAGCCATAAATTTATTCATTACTATTTGTAATCCAGAGAAACCATTTTGACTACTATCGGGACCAAACATCGGATGGGTTAATAATGCTTGAGTTTTACTTTTTTTTAGATATTTAATGAGAACTTTAGCGGGATACAATTTTACTGATAAGACATCGATTAACAATTGATTTGGCTGAAAATATTTTTTATGAGATGCAATTACTGCTTTAAAAGCAGAGATTGGAACAGCATAAAAGATGACAGAATTTTTATAGACTTGGTTTAGATCTTTGGAAATTGTTGTATTTTTCGTCAATTCGATCTTGTGAGAATCTATTTTCCCTCTGTCATGAAGCGTAACAATGTAATCATCTTTCATAAGACGATACAGTGTTTTTCCAAATCTTCCAAATCCAATAATGCTGATATGTCTCATAGTTGTTCAATCTTTAACGAGTATTGATGAATATGGTCGTATAATTTTTTTATAAATTTCTTAGATAAATTTAATGAGGAAGCTTTTGAAAGTTTTGATTTTAAAACTTTTTGCCATCTTTTTTCATTAAGCGCGGTCATTCCATGTGTTTTTTTGAACTTTCCAATATTTCTTACAACGGCCATTCGTTTTGAAAGTGTTTGAAGCAGTTCGTTATCAAACTCATCTATTTGCGCTCGCCATCCTTCTAATACATTATTATCCATATTTATAAATTTTGCGCCTTATGTCTTAAATAGTGATCCATTAAAACCAGTGCGGACATGGCATCAATAATTGAGATTGCGCGAGGTAGTACACATGGATCATGACGTCCCGTTGCGTTCAATGTTATTTGTTTCTTATTTATATTTATCGTACTTTGTTGTTTTCTAATAGTAGATACGGGTTTAATAGCAACACGAAAATGAATCGTCTCACCGTTTGATATACCACCTAATGTTCCTCCGGCACAATTCGTTTTAGTCCTTATTTTTTTTTGATCATCAATATAAAATTCATCATTGTGTTCACTTCCGCTAAGTTTAACGCCTTCAAAACCTGATCCAATTTCAAATCCTTTTACTGCATTGATACTCAACATAGCTTTACCCAAATCAGCAGGCAATTTATCAAAAACCGGTTCTCCAAGACCAACAGGAACATTTTTTATTACTCCGCGAACTACACCACCGATAGAATCGCCTTCATCTCTAACCGATTCAATCAGTTTGATCATTTTTTCCGCTATTTTTTTATCAGGGCAACGAATAATATTTGATTCAATATTATCCAAAGTTACTTTATTAATGTCGATATCAGTTTTAATATCTCCTACTTGTTCAACAAAACTAAAAATTTCAATATTTAATTTTTCTTTTAAGTATTTTTTTGCAATTGATCCTGCTGCAACTCGACCCAGTGTCTCACGTGCTGATGCTCTTCCGCTTCCTTTCCAGTCTCTGATGCCATATTTCATCTGAAAGGTAAAATCAGCATGTCCAGGTCTATAGAGGTCTTTAAGATGTTGATAATCTTTAGGATTTGCATCTTTGTTATATGCGAGAAGTAAAATTGGCGTTCCTGTTGTTTTGCCATCTAAAACACCGGACAAAATATGAATTTCATCTTGTTCCTTCCGTGGGGAGGTGATGGAACTTTGACCCGGTTTTCTTCTATCAAGTTCTCTTTGAATCTCATCTCTGGAAATCTCAAAATTTGGAGGACATCCATCAATCACTACACCCACACATCCTCCATGGGATTCACCAAATGTCGTTATCCTAAATAAATGCCCAAACGTATTTCCTGCCATATTAATATTTCAAAATATTAAAAATAACTTCTAATTGATCTTTTGTTAGTTGTCCTGGAGCAGATTGTTCATTATCTTGTCTTGGCGCAAATATCATTTCATTACCCCATAATGATCCAAAAATTCGTGTAATAATACCAAATTCACCCATCCCCAAAACAATATACTTTAAATTTCTTTTCTTAAATTGCAAAAGCAATCGTAAAAGTCTTAACGCATCCATTTGTTCAGTGCACATCGTCGCTATTTTATAGATGGATGGTTTATAAGTATTCATTGTATCAACAATCTTTTTAAGTGTATTGTTTTCAACCGTCTTTTTATAATTATGATATGAAACTATTTTTTTAATATTTAACTTTTTATTTTTGATATACTCCAACTCTTCTTTCTGATCAAAAATATCCAGGTCAATAAACGATTGAGATCCTTCTAAAAGAGAAATGAACTTTATTTTTTTTGTTGATCCCATTTTTGCTTTTTCAAGATTTTGCCTTCGAAATAATAGAATAAGTTTCTCTTTTAATACCATTAGTTGTTTAATAAACATTTCATCAACGTCATCAATATAATCAAGCCATACTTCAAAATAACTATAGCCAGTTATATTTGTATGTACAACCTCCAATACCTCACTTTTCTTATTTCTAATTATGGGCAAACAATAATTTTTTTTCATACTATTTTGTTTTACGATTCAAATGATCTAATAATGCATTTCTCATTGTTTCTTCCGGTGCATCATAACCTGTATAAAGCTTAAATTGTGCGATTCCCTGTTGTAACAACATTTCAATTCCATGAATAATACGTGCTCCTTTTTGTTTTGCATCTCTTAATAGTTTTGTATCATAGGGGACGTAAATAACATCGAATACTATATGTTTATCCGTAATTAATTTTTTTGGCAATGAACTTTCATTATAATTAGGATCTAGACCGACTGATGTCGCATTAATAATAATATCCATATTTTTTACATCTTCCAATGTATCAAAAGAGCGAGCATCTCCGCCAAATTTCGTTGCTAGTTCTTGTGCTTTTTCAATCGTACGATTATAAATTGTTAAATTGGACCCTTTTTGGGTCAAGCCATAAGCGAAAGCTCTGGCAACTCCTCCAGCTCCAATCAAAGCGACTTTTTTATTCTCTAGCAAAGTTATTTTTTGAAGTGGCGCAATCGCTCCAATCAAGTCCGTATTGTATCCTTTCAGTACACCACGATCGTTAACAATTGTATTTACCGCTCCAATTTTTTTTGCTATTTCATCTATATCATCCATGTATTTCATAACTTCCATTTTGTGAGGTAGTGTGCAGCTAACTCCTCGTATCTTCATAGCTTTAATCCCTGCTACAAAATCAGCAATTTGATCAACTATTACATTGCAAGCAAGAAATACAAATTCGCTATCTATTCCCACTTTTTCATATCCGGCATTATGCATAATTGGAGATAAAGAATGTTCAATGGGATCGCCGATTACCATACAAATTTTTGTTTTTGCTGAAATGTTCATATTCTTTTCTTTTTAATTATTAAGTAAATATTATTTACAACGTCCACAGGTTTTAGATTATCAATATCAATTATTTCGTCTGCAGCCTCTTCATATAAATTTTTTCTTTGGTTTAACAATTCATCAATTTCATCTTTACTGCTCTTACCATATATTAAAGACGGTCTATTTAAGTCATCACCAATTCTATGTGATAATGTTTCAACCGAAGCCCTAAGTAATATGATAAATCCATTTTTTCTGATTGCTTTAATATTTTTAGATCGAGTAACAATTCCTCCCCCGGTTGAGATGATCTTATCTTCATAAGAAGATATTTTTTTTGCTATTTCCGATTCTTGATCTCTAAAAAAATCCCATCCATATTCTTCGATAATTTCTGGAATATTCATCCCAATTCTTTTGACCATTAATTCATCCAATTCAAGATAGTCTCTATTTAATTTTTGTGAGAGCAACTTCGCGATAGTTGTTTTTCCACTACCTCTCATACCTATTAGTACAATATTTCTTGTATTAATTAATTCAGTCTTAATGCCAATTGAGTTGAGTTTTTTCCAGAAATCTGGAAAAGTTTTATTTACAACATCAGGGTCGTTTATTTCTATTCCAGATAATTTTGTTCCTAGAACGGCAAAAGACATTGCCATTCTATGATCTCCGTATGTATTAATTCTTGTAGGCTTTGGATTTCCACCATATATGATTAACGAATTTGCAGTAGAAGATGTTCGCATTCCCATTTTTTTAAGTTCATTCTCTAGCGCAATTATTCGCTCTGTTTCCTTCACGCGTAAAGATTGAATACCGGAAAGCTTTGTAATTCCATCTGCAAATGCTGCAAGTACTGAGAGAGTCTGTGCTTGATCAGGGAAATCTATCATATTAATTTCAGTCGCTTTAATTCCCTTACCTTGAATTGTTATTTCATTGTTGTCATGGGTTATTTTATTCCCCATTTTTTTTAAGATATCTAGTATCTTTCTATCTGCTTGAACAGAATTGTTTTTTAGATTTTTTAAAGTAAGAGTTGATTTTGTCAATGCTGCGATGGCAAGAAAATATCCTGCACTAGAAAAGTCGCCCTCAACTGTATATTGTCTTATTTTGTAAGTTTGATTGTTCGGAACAATGTACTTCTTATATGTTTCATTAATAACATTTATTCCAAACTTTTTCATACAATCTATAGTCATATCAATATATGGTTTTGAAACTTGGATACCTTTGATCTTGACGGTAATCCCATTGATTAAAGGCGCTACCATAAGCAGAGCTGAAACATACTGACTGCTTACTTTTCCACTAAGACTCAAAGCTCTCTTTTTTAATTTGGATGAGTTGATTCGTAATGGAGGATGATCTTGTTGATTTAAATAGTCAATATTACCACCCAATTGCCGTAGCGTATCCACAAGTTCTTTTATTGGTCTCTTATTAAGTTCTTCTTTTCCTTTTATCACTTTAATTCCTGGCACGACTGCTAAAAGCGGCAAGATGAATCGAAGAGTAGTACCCGATAAATTTACATATAATTCATAAGTTTTATCTTTAATATCCTCGATGGAACCGACTACTTCAATTGAATTTTTAAAGACATCAATTCTCACTCCAAGTGTTTTTAAGCACTTAATCATCGATTGGGTATCATCACAAAATAGTGGATTTATGATTTTTACCTTATTTTTTGTCATTGCTGCCATGAGTAGCGATCTATTTGTGTAACTTTTAGAGCCTGGAATGACAACGTCCGTTTTAACTGGACTTAGCAATGGTTGAAGAATTATGCTTTTCATAAACTTTTTTTTGTAATACTTTCTATAACTTTAGAAATTAAATCTATAGGTACGTGTTGGTTGAATAGAGCGTTTCCGATTCCGGAAAGTAAAGTAAAATTTACTATTCCTTTTTCAGTCTTTTTATCCGAATTAATTGTTTTAATAATTTTTTCTGTTTGTAGGCCGCTTGCAAATACTGGTAATTCGGCATTGATTAAAACCTTTCTTATTAGTTTTAAGTCTGATACGGTAAGCAGATTCATATAATGAGAAATTTCGGCTTCTGCCAACATGCCGATACTTATTGCTTCTCCATGAAGTAGAGGCAAGGAAGTTTCTAGACAATGAGATTCAATCGCATGACCAATAGTGTGACCAAAATTTAAAATTCTCCTCGAATTATTTTCAGTTTCATCATTTTTGATTATATCTGCTTTTATATGACATGATTTCAAAATAATATCTTTGATTTCATCTTGTGTAAATTCAAAAGGACTTTTTGATGTAATCTTTTCAAAGTATTTTTTATCTCTAATTAGTCCATGTTTAATAATTTCAGCAAAGCCCGATAAAAATTCACGTTTAGGGAGAGTTGTTAATGTTTGTATATCAGCAATAACGGCTTGTGGTTGATTAAATGTTCCAATAAGATTTTTAATACCGTCAAAATCAATACCGGTTTTTCCACCAACACTTGCATCAACTTGCGAGAGCAGTGTAGTCGGAATATTAATAAAATTTACCCCTCTCATGAATGTCGATGCCGCAAATCCACCCATGTCGCTGATCACACCACCACCAAGGTTTATAATTAAGGACTTTCTATCGCATTGTGCAGCATGCATCGCCGCCCATATTTTTTGTATATTTACAATGTTTTTCTCTTTTTCCCCTGAAGGCAACACAATAGTAATCACCTTATTTGGTAATGAAGACAGTATTTTGTCATGATATAGTTTTTTAACATTATGATCCGTAATAACAAAAATTTTAGAATAACTATTTACATTGATAATTGATGTAATTTTTTTAATTAATCCACTGTCGATAAATATTTGATAAAATCTTTTTTTCGAATTGTTTGTAAAACGAACAGTAACTTTTTTCATATATAACTAGCTTTATTTCTAAATTTTAATATTGGTAGCAATGTATCAAATTGTTCCCATGTCAATTGTTGTTTTGCATCTGTAAGTGCGTTTATAGGATCAGTATGAACTTCAATTACCATACCGTCAAAGTCGTACTTCGAAGATTCCTTAGCAATTTTAAGTACATTATTGACTGATCCACCCGTATGTGAAGGATCAAATAACATAGGCAATTTTGTTTTATTCTTAATTTTCATAGCCATAGCATAATCAGGTACATTCCTGAATCCATGCGGATTAACTCCATTTGGCGTGAATCCTCGATGGCAAACAATAAGTTGATTCTTATCAATTCCTCCATCTAGCGCGTGACCAATAATTCCTTCCCAATGATCTTCACTTACCCACGGTTGGTTTTTTAACATCAGAAGTACACGTTTATCTCTTGCGGCAACCCGTGCAATTTCTCTTTGATTGTAGTGATTCTGATTACGTGCTCCAATCCACAAAAGGAGCCTTATATCAGGGACAGCCCTTAAAACTGTGTCCATAACAATCTCGGCCTGATCGGGTAGTAATACCTCGGTACCTGGATTAATTCCTGCTCTTGCTGCTTCAATCAAAAGATCAAGACCTGCTTCTTTTAAGCCTTCGAACCCAGGTTTAGTTCTAGGTTTCCATAGACAGATACGCATAAAATCAATGTGTCTCTTTTTTACTTGTTTAATTGATGCTAATATCTGGCTTTTTGATTCAGCAGAGCAGGGACCAGCGATTATCATTGGTTTATCACGAGATAT
>MFZK01000011.1 GCA_001789395.1 Candidatus Roizmanbacteria bacterium RIFCSPHIGHO2_02_FULL_37_13b
CATGTAGGAATTTGATCACGGGTAAAAGTTTTGCTGAACTAAATAGATTGTTACCGAAGGTAGTTGCCAAACAACCATTTGATCAAGGTGGAGCAATCGTTGAACCTGAGATGGGAACAGCAAGAACTGATGGTAGTGGCAACTTCCCTGGAAATGCTACCGTTTATTATAGCCAATCTGGTTATGATACTGTAAGAGGCCATTCTTGGGCATATCATCACTATGCCACCTCATTCCATACACCAACCGCTATTGATGCTACAACCAGAAACAGCGTCCCAGACGTCAAGATTTATTACAATCAATCAAAATGGAAAATTGTCTCTAAATTTTGTGAAGACTATCATCCTTCGAATCCTTTGTGTCCCGGATACGCAAGCGATACGCAATATAAAAACATCAGCAATGTTAAAAACAATGAAAAAGCAGAACAACAATGGGGAGCAGCATTTAGAGATGATACGATTTATGGATTTGATACACGAGGATGCAACAGATCTGTAGAGTATGGTTGGGTCGTAGTTCAAAATCCATCCTATACTCCCCCACCAAACCAACCGACAGTACCACCACCTCCAGTCTGTACACTTTTTAATGATAATTGTAAGCCGCGGAATTTGCACCGCGTCAGTATTTTTGACAATAATGAAATAACTGTGGATTGGGATTCACCATCAAGCTGCCCAGATTTCAAACCCGATACTCATAGGTTTTGGATTGATGTAATCGATTCCCGAGATGGCACAATCGTTTGCTCAACCTCTTCCGGAGCAGACAATAGCTCCCGATGCAAACTTGGAACAAATAAAGAAAGATTAATCACTAAAACAATCACCAAATGGGAAGAAGGCGTCAATTATATATACCGAGTTTATACCCATACCGACGATCCAACCTGTAGAAATTATGCCGACTACAACTTTACCTACAATAAAGGTGGAGGTGGTGATAATGGCGGTGGAAATGGTGGTGGAGGCAATGGCGGTGGAAATGGAAGTGAATGTAAAGATGGAATATGTAATTCATTCCAGCTCGATGTCTGGGATTCAGACCGATTCAGCAGCCCTGGAGACAATTTCCTTTGCTGGTCAGTGGCGACAAATGGTGGCAAAGATAATTTAAACAACTGGGAACATCCTCAATATGATTGTAAAGCAAACGTCACAAGAGGAACTGGTGGAAAAGTGGAAAAATTATCCGTCTGTTATAAAAATAAGACCGGCGGGACTGCTCGAGTCGGCTGGCAACTACATCGCTGCTTTGCCGATGAAATCGATTGCCGTCAACCAAATACCGGTCCGGATGGCGACCGCGTAGAAGAAGCCAAAGACCTGCGAAATCTAGAGAATGGCAAATGGACATTAGCTACGTGGACTGTATCTAAACTTAAACCAAGTGAGGTTACCTGGGAATATAATCTTGATTCCTGTCCTTTCGGCCAATCTGTGGCCACTGTGTTTGGCATTCCTACTAATTTCAATATTTCAAATCAATCTGGCCTCGTAGTAAATAAACTTGTCATCAAGCTTTGTCAAGTAGGTACGGCCAATTGTGATGAGATCACAAAAAATATCACTTTAAACAAAGGACAAAACATCACTATCGAACAAACTTTTGATGCCATAAGAAATATCCCAATGGACGACTCAACAGCAAAATTCACACTTTCAGCGCAACTTCATTATGGAGACGACTCAATTGAATATCTTCCGACCAAAACTTTACGCATTGATAATCCTATATCTTATCAAGTGACAGTTAATCAAGAGGAGGCATTTGACAGCAAAGCTCTCACAGAAAGACAAATGACTGATTGTAACGGCGATGGCGTTCCAAATGCTCAAGATCTTGGTTTCATGTTTGCCAATTGGGGCAGCAGCCGTTGCGATGCAAATTCCGATGGGACGATAAATGCCGGAGACTACTCACTGGGGATAAAATGGATTGGGGAAGAGAATGATTAGAATCAGTAGTATTTCATCTGTCATTCCGGGCTTGACCCGGAATCTATATCAATTATATAGATTCCAGCCTTCGCTGGAATGACAAATTACTTTTTTTTCATAAACACTCCCATCTCTTTCAGCTTCCACATAAAAAGCGCTCCTTTTTTCCGAGCGCCTGAATCCGTGACAAAGCGCAAAGCTTGCTCCAAGACCGGCCTGGGCAGGTCTTTAGCCATTTTGATGTAAAGACTTTTTCTTGAAGTGTCATCTAATTTTTCCGAAAGATGAACGCCATATGATTGATACTCACGGGAGACATATTTGTCTTCAAGCGGATTGAAATTCTTCAAAATTTTTTTTATGGAGTCCATAATTATCAAACTTATAATTTACAATTTGAAAATTAAGTCATTGAAAATTGATTGAAAATTAAAAATTGAGAATTGAAAATTAAGTAACCGCTTTCGCTAAATAATCCAACATTGTATTTTTATCAATATAAGCAGCTGCAACAACCTGATCTGCTGCTCCATAATAAATCCAATATTTATCTCCCCACTCGATAAGTCCTGTCGGGAAAACCACGTTGTTGACGTATCCTTCACGTTCGTATTTTTCTTCCGGTTGGAAAATAGGTTCCTCGCTTCGATAAAGAATTTTACGCGGATCTTTAAGGTCCAATAGCATTATTCCGGCCCGATATATAAATCTGCCGTCATCTATTGTTTCACTTCCATGATAAATCAGCAGCCAACCAGAAAGCGTCTTTATAGGCGGCGGTCCGGCGCCGATTCTTTCGCTATCCCACTTCCCTACTCGTGGCTTACATAGTATTTCGCCTTTGGAAAAGTGTGTCAATTTATCAGAGAAAGAAATCCAAATATCCGGAATAATCCGGTGAAGTAATGTATATTGACCATTAATTTTTTCCGGAAATAAAACGCCATCTTTGGTATCAATATTAGCAATAATATTCCCCATGCGCTTAAAATGGATAAAATCAGTCGTCTGTGCCAGCATACAACGAATCCTCCAGGGAACCTTCATGTGTTGCCACAAAGGAACGATTTTTGATTGGCGGTAGATTGACGGCGCATTATAAACGATGTGGTATTTGCCTTCTAAATATGTGATTCTGGCATCTTCAACACCAAACTGCTCATATTTGTTACCCTCTTCTGGTTCCATCACCGGCAAAGATAGTCTTTTTTCTATTGTAGTTGGATCAGATAATATCGAAAGGCCAAAATAGGAATAATGAATCTGTCCTAAGGCCCGATATAAAAGATAGATCTTGTTGTCTTTGACTGCCACGCCCGGATTAAATACTGCTTTTGATTCCCACCAATGAGCCCTGTCGGAAATCGGAGACAAAATTGGATTTTTCTGACTGCGGATGAAAAGTTTCATTATATAGATTCCCGCCTTCGCGGGAATGACAAACATGTTTCGTGCCTATCCACCCCTCGGGTGGTTAGGCACGAAGTTTACATTTTTATTCTATAAATTGATCTAGATTAAAGTTTTTTGTTTCTGATTCAGGCACCCAGAGATGACGGAAATTGAAAATTTCATTCCAGCCGACTTTCAAAAGTTGAACTTTCAGATTTTGGCCAGTTAAATATCCTGCCACTTCTTCACCAGTTGTTGAGAAAATGCTGTATGGTAAAATCACCAACGGCTGTTTTTTATTATAAACCCGTCCATAAATTTTACTGAAATTAACATTGCCATTTTTATCCCATTCAGCAGGAGCATTGACTGATTTTTTGATATGTCTCGTTTTGAAGTCCGACTCTGATCTTAAATCAACAATCGTAAATCTTAAATCTTTATTATTTACTTGATTAAAAATTATCCATGGATCAGCAAAAGTCGAAGAAGACAAGTTTGAAGTATTAGAAAGAATTGGTATATTCGTGATTGTCTTTCTTGCCGTCGGAGACTTTCTGTTCAAAAAAAATATAAAGAAGAAGAGCGTTATGACAAAACTAATGGCAAAAATCAGCAAATGTTGTCTTTTGAATAAAGATTCTGGATGCCCCCGCCTTTCGCGAAAGTCGGGGTTACCAGAATGACTCAAAACCTTAGTTTTTGATACGAGATCTATTGCTTTAGACGATGCCATCTCGAGCAGGGTTTTTTTACGTTTTAGAAAAGAGAACATTGTTTTATTATATACTTTAAACCAAACTTACTCATACCTCAGCGCATCCAATGCCGAAATCCGTTTTGCCCGCGCGGCCGGATAAATACCGGTGGCAAAGCCGACGACTAGTGATAAACCTAAGATTAAAACGACAAAAATTATTGGCAATGAGGCGACGTCAAGATACCCCACTCCCTTAAAAACAGCAAAAACCGATAAAACTAAACCTAACACCTTGCCGGCAGTAAAGCCCAATATCAAACCACAAATACCTCCTGCAAAACCCATGATCATCGACTCGGTCAAGAAAAGCTCCTGCACTTCATGCGACTTCATCCCCATTGCTTTCATTAGTCCGACTTCATGCGTCCTTTCTAAGAGCGAGACCGTCAAAGTATTAAACATCCCCAGAGCCGCAACTGACAAAGCGACTGTCCCTAAAAGAGCTAGAAGAAGCCTTAAAGAAGCAAATAAGTTGTTAATCTGGGTGACCGTATCAACTACTGATACTGTTTCAAAACCCATAGCTTCGATTTTCTTACGGGTATCAGAGACGACTTCTGTATCCTTTAATACCACCTTAACTTGTGAAAAATTATTGACTCCTAAAGATCGAAGATCCATCAAAGGTACATAGAAAAAAGGAGACCTCTCATCTGGTATTATTCCTACAATCGTATATTTTTCACTTTTAGATTCAATTTTTTCACCGCCATCAACCAATTCACCAATGACGACAAAAGAGGCATCGAAAGATTTCCCCACTGCTTCACTTTCTTTGATATTTAATATCTTAAGCATCGCCCGATTAACAACAGCCTCTTTATATGCTCCCTTACCCAAAGTTACTTGTTTGGTCTTTTGTTTCTCGACCACGCCGGCTTCTGAAGCTAATAGTTGGTTTATATCAAGGTCTAACACACCTGAATCGCTGGCAGTTTTTTCTAGAGTGGCACTCGAAGTCCCTAAAACTTGAGGTATATTAATGTCTCGGTCTCCAATGTTCTTTGCCGGTTCGACTGAGATAAGTTCTTCTCTTATATAACCCGTGCTCAGAATCTGATCGCCTTTATCATCACGACGAACTATATAACCATCACTACAATCCACAACCAAAAAATCACTACAAGGCTGTTTCTGCCAGAGTAAAAAGCGTGCCATTATCCATAAAGCTAAAGTATTCCCCTTTTCATCTTTGGTTTGCTCTTTAGCATTTTCATAATTTTCACCATAATATTCACTGCCTATTTGTTTTCCCGGCAGATGCCGGGTAAAACCAATGATCATCGATGACTTTTTGGGATTTTTATAGACCGGAATCCATTTTCCCGGATAAATTATATATGAAACATCATCTTTTTTATCCAGATAACTTTTTTTCCCAACATCGGTAGTAATTCCCTTAACGTTTTCTTCTTTTGTTTTTTGATAATTAAGATGGTTTGAAGCAAATAGCTTACCCCGGACGACCCGTGTTGCTGAATTTTTTAGATAGTCTGCTGTGACGCCATATGCCGGCATATCAGAAACCGACAGATTGTAATTTATTCGAGCGACAACGCCAATCAACGGCAATGCCTTAACCACCTGTTTGAGGTTTGAAAAAGCAGAAAGTGACTTATCATTGATCTTTATTTTACTTCCCGATTGAGGCGATACGTCAACCTGCTTCATCTCCTCAAGCCTAGCGACCCGAGATATCACCAAATCCTGCAAGCCATAACCTATAGAAACCAAAAAAACAATTGCACCAATACCAATGGCCATACCGCCGATGGTGACAAAACTTCTGGTTTTTTTCATTTGCATATTGCGAAAGGCAAGATCGATAAGTTCAACTCGGCGAATGGAATTTCTGTCTTTTGCCGTGTCTAGAAGATTAACCAAACTTGAATAATATTTTTCAAAAAAATTCTCTTTTCCAAACCTTGTCAATATCCGATTAAGCAAAAAAATAAACAGTAAGATCCCAAAAGTCACAAAATCCCAGGCAATACGACCAATATTGCCAATAGCGTCCCGATTAAGAAATCTATGCCGGAACGATTTTAGTTTAATTAACATTATCGTTATTTTTTTTGCTTTTAAATGTCCGTTTCCCACGGGTTAAAGATAATTTTTTCAGTAATTTTGCCTTATCAGTTTGGTTATATGTATCAATTACTTTGCCGTTAAACATCTCAATCGCTTCAGTTGAATAACTCAAGTATTCAAGATCATGAGTCACCATAACAATAGTTTTACCTTGTTTATTTAATTTAGTCATCAGCGTCATCAGCTCCTGCCCTGATTCAAAGTCAAGATTGCCGGTGGGTTCATCAGCGATGATAACCTCAGGATCAGTAACCAGTGCACGGGCCAGTGCAATCCGCTGCTGCTGACCTGATGATAATTCAGTTGGCACATAATTAGCCCAATCGCTCATCGCTAAAGTTTTGATTATTTCCTCAGCTTTATTAAGACTTACTGCTTTAGCAGCACCCCGCAAAAGCAAAGGAAAAGCAACATTTTCCAAAACCGTTAACGATTTGATCCAATTTGGTTGCTGATAGACCATGCCGATATGGTTTTTACGAAATTCACTGCGGTCATCTTCATCGGAATCCTGGTATAAATCCTTGTCCAAAAAAATGATTTTGCCGGAGGAGGGTTTTTCCAACCCCAGAATAATATGAAGCAGAGTAGATTTACCACATCCTGAAGGCCCAAAAATAACGGAAAAACTACCCTTTTGAATTTTTACCGATACTTCTTTTAACACTTTGACCTCGATCACTCCGGTGAAAAAAGATTTTGATACGTTATTTACATCAACTATTGCCGTCATAATATGAGTATAACAATTATTTAACTATTTCAAGAAG
>MFZK01000012.1 GCA_001789395.1 Candidatus Roizmanbacteria bacterium RIFCSPHIGHO2_02_FULL_37_13b
CACTTCGTTTTAGAACCTATCACAAAGAGAGAGTGAACGTCTACGACAAAATCAAGCGCTAATTGCCGCCTCTGTAGAGTCTCTTGTTGATGCCCGGACTGCACTTTCTGACATGCCGATTACTATGTTAGAAACTCCACATGATGAACAACTTTTTTATAGCGTCGGTCAACATTTTCTAATGTTAGGCGGTATTCTACGTCATGAAGTTATTGGCTTAGCTGAAATTGCCGGGGTTAATTTGGAAATCGACCTTGACGATGAGATGATTTCAACTACGACACCATCCGGTGCTGCCAGTTATTTAACTAATTTGGATAGATTAGCGTTACAAATAGGCCAGGATGATTTATGTCTTGAGACTGAATCAGTTGAGCCAACCGCCCAACTTACACCACGCCAAAAAGCAGACATCATCCTTACTAAATACACTGCATTAGACGAGTTCAGAACAGCTCTTCGGGACACTACCGCTTTAAATGATTTAGATTCTCAAGGACCAGATTTACCATCCGATTTTGAAAATGAAGTTTTAGCGTTACGTAAAGCATTGGATCCTAAAATCAAGCTTAGAGACAGAATTGAGGCGATGAGACAGACTAAAGCAGGTAAAACACTAGGCAAAATCGCGTTAATAAATGCCGTCGGTGGAGTCGCTTATGCGGCACTACAATTTAAAGTAAATAATTGGGCAATCAATGCAGGCGACTTTGGTTATGCTCTTTTTGCTGCAGCTATAGATTTTTTATACAATGAACGGATACAAAAATGGTTGCTAAGGCGCGATATGGCAAGTGATGTTATACATTTTACTCGTTCTGAACCCTCAGAGCAACGTACGCCAGCTTCCACAACCTCAGAAGTTACTTAAATCAAATGCCTAGTTAACTTTTAACCTCGGGAGTTACGCAGGGTATTACAACGACATAATTATCCAAAAATTAACTCTTGTCACGTCGCCGAATTAGATAACCGGTTGTTACAATCACTGTCATCAAAAGTAGCATTATCTTTAACTGATTCGGCTGATAAATGACCTCTATCGTATAGCTGCCGGCTTTTTGAATCGGAATCCCAATATAAAATGGAAACACAGGATATGCTTTCACCGATTCACCATTGACTTTGACAGCCCAATTTGGATGAAAGGTTTGTTTTAGTATTGCGACACAATATATACAATCCTTATTTAATTTAAAGGTCGCACCGTAGCCGGCTAGGAAGACTTTTTCGTTTGTTTTGACCAAAGATGCAACTTGACTATCATGACCATCGTAGAGAGGACTTTTCTCCCAAATGCTTATTTGCTTATTATCTTTTCCTGTAATATAGCGGTTCAAATCAACCATTCTTATTTCATTTTTTCCAGTTGTGTTACTCGTCTTTGAAAAAGATATCTGAGGATATTCTCTATTTTTGATAGCGTCAGTAGTCATCCAATAATGAACTATATTGAATAAATGTGTTTTATTTGAAGTTACAATAGTGCTACTGGTCCCGCTGGCAAACCAACCATTCACATTTATCTCATAGAGATTATATTTTCCGAATTGACCCATTGGTTTAAAAAATTTTGGGGCTTGCAGATTGCCGGGGTATACTACATGGGTAATATTATATAGATTGTAGGAATTAAGATCATTTTCATTAAAAAATGTGTCAAATTCACTATTCGGCGACCAGCTTTCAGGAGCAAAACCGATGCCTTTAAACCCGTCTCGAGAAAGCGCCATATAAATCGGCGTATCACCTACTTTGAAATCCCGTCCCCAATTCCCTGGCCTCCCTGCATAAATCCGACCGGGATTAGCTTTTTTAATGGCTTGAAGTAATGCGATATAAGAAGATTCATCTTCTATATATAAAGCATTGTTTTCATTGATCCATTTATCATTATATTTAGCGTATTCCAGAATGGGCTGTTCCAGATGCTTAAACAAGAATATTGAGCAAATAATGATAACAGTTATCAGTATTTCCTTTATTGGAGCTTGGATATTGGTCAATCTTATGTGGTTAATAAGAAATTTTATTTTATTTATAGACAATTCAATTACATATGCTGCCAAAAAAATACCGATAAAATGGATCATTACGATGAACCGGTGCAGATGGAATTCAGAAAAACCCGGGATAAAATCGACAAAACGACCTAAGATGCTTGTCCTGCCGATAAAACACAAAAAATAAAAGATGAACAATAAACCAAAAATACGGTGTCGCTTGTCGCGAGATATTAAAACAGCAAAAATTCCTGCAAAGACCGATAGAGTGACCAAAGGCAACCGATTAAAATCAAATAATTCTCCATTTAACGTCCACGACAAAATTTGAAATAAACCAAATGAGTTAAACTTCCATAAAGGATCCCAATATGAAAAAGACCGATATTGACCATATAAAAAGAAAGGAATTAAATAATAAGATAAGAGGAAAAAAATCCAGAATACAAAAATCAAGAAATGCTTTACCAACGGTCTTAAATCTTCATTGTTATTTAAATAATTGAATAAGATTTTGATTTTGAATTTATGAAGACTATTCTTCTCGAAAATTTCCCAGAGGGTGACTGCAAAAAGAAATGGATAGGCCAAAGCGGTCATCAAAAACACCCCCGAATGGCTTTGAGCCAATAAAAAATTAAAAAGAAGTGCCCATTCTAATTTTTTTCCTTTAGTTAAATAATTGTAGGTAAATGCAAAGCTCAACGGTAAGAAAAATATCGCTAGAAGTTGAGAAGACAATCCCCAACCTCGAAATACGTAACTTGTGATATCAATCCCATATAACCCATCCGTAATTACCAAATGGGAAAGAATAGTAGTAATAATTGAATACAAATACGAGAATCCTAAAATTCTAGCACTTATAAAAAATGACACCGGAAGCAAGATCAAAAGCAGGAATTTAGTCCAGTTAAATATAACTATTGTTGGAATTGTTGAAACGTATGAAGCAAAAGAGACTACTGCTTGAGGAAGATGCGAATAATAAGTCGATAGGGCAAAACCTTCGTTCCATCGTTCATTGAAGCTGTCTACCAAATAAAAAGGTGATGTCTGTAAGGAGATGACATTCTTCCAGATATTTTTAGCTTCATCGACCAGTGCATATTGAAAAATATTATCGTTTACTTCACTTTTAATTGAAAGTTCGGTCTTATGGAGATAGATGTTTACACCAATCAAAACCGTAAGAACAATTAAAGAAAATAATTTACTTTTATTCATACTATTTTATCTCATTAACATCGGCTCCAACCAATCAGCATGGGCGCCAAAAATACTGGGTTGACCGCGACTGATCCTAAGTGTCATTACTCTTACACCTTTAACGTCTACACGGGCTGACTTTGGGATATCAAATCTACCCATCACCTTTGATTTAAAAAGTTCCCTATCATCTCCCAAGACTGAAAATACAACTTTAGCATTCACGTCACCCTCGGTATCGATACCATAATCAGTGACAAGCGTGCTGAATTTACCGTTTAAGTGATAGTAAATGTTAGAATCTGCATGCGATCCGATTCCTTTCTCATAAAAGTAGTAGTTATTTGATAATCTATTCCATCTTCGAGCTCCCTGACTCGAATCAACTGTCATATTAGTCACAGGACTCAAATAATCTTGTGCAGCAGAAAGAGGTATAAGACTAGACAACGCAATTGGTCTCCTTAGTAAATAATTTGCATTTTGACCGATAAAAACAACAACTAATAATCCGACGATGAGCATGACAAAAAGTAGATATTGTCGTATGTATTTAAAGATAAACCAGGCAAAAAAAACAATAAATAACCCGACCTGAAAAATCGAAATGATTAAAGACGCGGTGACCGCCAGTTCGGATGAAAAAGGCCAATAAATTGTCTTTGGGTAATTGAAATAGAAAGAAACATAAAGATTAAAAAATAAAAATAAAGATACCAAAAACAACAAAACAAAATTCCGCTTTCGATGCTTTACATTGTCAAAGATGATCAAAAGTGGCAAAAGCCCCAAAATATGAAACTGGTACCTTTCATGACTTTCTGTCAATAAATGAAAAAAGGCAAATACAATGAGAGTCGAAGCAATTAAATACCGCTTGAAAAGCGATTCCCGTTTGGAAAAAAATATCATTAAAGAAGCGATTGCATAAGCACCTACAAAAAAAAGCATACCGAGGGATTTAGCATTGGTTATTCCAATCATAAGATTTCTATCCGTTACTTGCATGCCTTTTAAGCCCGATAAGATCCACCAAATGTTAAAGGCATTCAGAGAAAAATGGGGAAACCAGTCAGCATTGACGACCATGAGCCGGAGTAGAAATTCCATTTGATTGTTCAACCAAAATGGAGTTGATACAACGAGAAATGTAAACAAAGAATATGCACAATTTCTGGCTAAACCTGGTATACCTTTCAGTCTAAATATGTATAAAAAATAGATAGGGATAAACATCAAATTTTGGAATTTTATTAGAAAAGATAGAGTAAAAATGATTGTTGCAATCTCAAGCCTTTCTATAAGCAACAAATATGTCGATAATAAAAAAAATAGCAATCCCAATTGATCGACTTGCCCCCAAAAAGCACCATCAAAAAAGCTTGCCGGGGTTAAAAGGTAAAATAGCGCCAAAAATACGCCGAGCGGTGATGATAACTTCTTCGCGATTTTATAGATAAGCAATGCATTGGCAAAATCTGCTGCTATGGTGATTATTTTTATTAGAAATAGATACAACAAATTCGTATTTGTCCAATAACTCATTGAGTATGGGCTGGTTATCGCAGCATAAATCTTATTGACGACATATAAAATATAGGCAAAAGCCGGCGGATAATTATAATTAGTACTGGATACTAACCACAGTATTCCCTTGTCAACGACAGCCAATCCCCATCCTTTCCAGTAAGCCATATCTGCTTCAAAACCCGGATGAGGGATCAGAATAATACGGATAAACAGACTGATTAAAATTAGTATGAAAATCGGTATAGATTTCCTCACCCCCAAACTATATAAAAAAATCACACCAAAAATCAACCTCTTTTACCCCACGAAGTCCGCAGGACGCGGTAGTTAATAAGAAACATTGAAGAGGTAAATGATTTATTACCGTTGTGCAAAAGGGAGGAAAGCCCGCCCTCCGGCTAGACTTAAATTATATGGAATCACTTGGCTGTCAAGACAGGCGACACCGGGTTCGACTCTGTCTATATTGTGATTTTCAGGGATCAGCGTCACTGATTCGGGGACGTGGCTTTGCGTCAAATCCATAACTCCTAATACTCTTCCTTTCCACCATTCCTGCTCTGCCCCTTCCAAAAGCCCGGGTTGATAAACAGGAGCTGTTAAATGACCATGATCGGTTTCCGGCCATTGACTGCCAAAATAATAGAATCCGGGAAAAGTCGCTCCATCATAATATCTCATTCCATCTTCAACTTTCATGTTCTTTGGTCTTATCGCTCGACCATCAGCTAATCCGGAAGCATCAGCGGTTACAACACCGCTGGCTGGTCTTTCATCATAATCCCATTGAATCCCCGGCATCACTGTTACTATCTGTTGGCTTATCGGGTCGTATACCCACATATCATCGAGTCGACTTTCTGGAGGAAATTGAACGTGATGTCTTATACCGCCATCGTTGTTAAAGACTACGGCCTGATCGCCATGCAGATAGAGCATATTTCCTTCAGCCATCGTATATACTTCTCCATCATGATTATCTAGACTCCCAGTATTTAATTCAATTTCCTGAATCGGATTTGATAAGTCGGTTTTTCTAAATGATTTAACTTTGGTTCTTCCATGATATTTAGCCTTATCATCTTCCCCTTCCCAACCGCCGGAAAGCTCAGCGATAACCACCACATCTCCGGATGTTCCGATTCTTAAATCATTATGCGAATCTTCTAAATTATATCTTGTGATTTCACGTCCACGGTCGCCAGCCTTGAGATCTAATAACCGCACTCCGTCAATTTTAAATCCCGCAGTATCATCATAATAACCCGGCGCAACTAAGAGTTCTCCCGAATCAGTAACTTTAAAATCATATATATTATTTGCCGATCCATAATATGCTCTCAAGTCAACTTCACCGCGTGTTATAACACGACTGGCATTCATATCCACAAACCGCATTAGCCCATTATCATGAAGCACTGCTGTTAAACCGGCTTGTCTATTAGTTCTAAAACGTGAAATCCGGTATTCCTCTAGCGTTGTCCCACGTCCTGCAAAATCGGGTTTAGTTTCTATAGGTTGACCAAAATCTACTCGGATTTGTCTTTGCCCCTCTTTTATGGGGGTTGGCCCTTCTCTCTGTTGAAGCGAAGCGATTTCTGCTTGATCCGTGTCTTTTGGGACAACACTCATTGCTTTTAACCTTCTGAATCTGTTGACCTGTTTTGGATCGGTTTCGCTTGCAATTTTAATGGCGTGGTCATAAAGAGCATCCAAATCTCCTACTGGTAATCGGAGATTAGCGTCTGATGAAGGGGGAACGTTTGTCGCTTCTGCATTTGCTGGATTTGCGCCTCTTGGTACTGATGGAATTCTACCGGCTATCAAAACGCCGCCTGCTGCAGCAGCAGTCTTTCCTAAAAATTCTCTTCGATTTAGAGACATATATTATAAGATATTTACTTACAAACTATTATATAGTAAATTAATCTTAATG
>MFZK01000013.1 GCA_001789395.1 Candidatus Roizmanbacteria bacterium RIFCSPHIGHO2_02_FULL_37_13b
AACGATGGTTATTCAACAGTTCTCGCTGCAGAAGGAACAAGAAGCTCAAAGCCTTTTCTGGAGCGACGAGTCACATCAGGATTGGCAGATTTGGCGCTTCGTAGTGGAGCTCCGGTTGTCCCAGTTGTTCTTCGTGGATTTAGTCATATTCAGACAAAAGATGATAGATTTCCTAAACTATTGCCAGAGAGGAGAGAGGATGGAGAACTGCATCGTCGTCATGTCTTAGTTTATTTTGGTGAACCGGTTTCTTTTCCTCAAGTTGATGATCCTAGGAGACCTGATCGACTTCCAGTGATGCATCGGCTGGACGCCATATATCAAGGGATATATGAAGGACTAGAACAAGCTCCCTATTCTGATATCTGGGATCAGTCGTTATCAACCTCGGAGGTTGATAACGTTGTTGCACCGGGATAAAAGTGCATTTATGACCCATTGCTGGTCTTGAAAATGGTAAAGTAATTCTATGATTCATAATCTTTTATAGCTCCTAATTTTTTTTGCGTTTCAGCGTGATCTAGAGTGAATTTGATTAAACTCTCTCGATTATGCTTGAATTCGGTTAAGACCATATCAGTGCTGATAAGCTTTATACCACCTTTTTTTGCGTATTCATGTAATGATGACCATTGATAATTCACTAATTGTTCCTTAATTTTAATAACACGAGTTGTATAGGGATTTAAATGAATATAGCGGGTACCGTGAATTAATTGCTCACGAGTGACAATTTCTACCGCTTTAAATTGTGTTAAGAAAATAGGACCATTTCGTACTGTTTTTGTGTTGGTAAAACGGGTAAATGAATTCAGTACATCGGCGATATATTTAGAAATTCCATTTGCTTTTAATTGCTGTAATAGTAAATGAAAGTGATTAGGCATCAGGCAATATGCAAGTATTCTTACTTTGTGTGAATTTTTTATAGAAATTTTATTGATTATTTGGCCTTGCAATTTTGGTGGCATTTTTTTGAATTTAGAATAAGAAACCGTAGCATTATTAGAACGGTAATATTTAAGAAGATCCAAAAAAAGATAAGAGGATGCAGTAAATTCGAAAACCTTCTTATGATCAATAGTTTTATTGAAAATATGGTAAATTTTGTCATTTACGAGCGGTATCTTTCTGCCTGGCATGCAATTATTATCCACAAGTGAAACACAATTGCAACGGACTATTATCATCAAAAATCGCTATTTAGCTTGTTGTGAAAACCTAAATATTTTCAATATCAACCTCGGAGGTTGATAGATGAGAGAGGATGGATTATAAAGACGATTTAAACGCATGGCAGAATTTAGTTTTAACGGATTAAAAAAGAGTTGTCAACACTTCGGATCATCACATTTTAAGTCGCGCGTGCCGCCGGAGACACAGGTAAATCCTCGCTCTAGACAATAAGCTTTACAAATAGAATATTCATCGAATTTAAATTCCCGACAAGCGGGTTTACCAACGCTTTTGCAACATATCAAATTTGCGGCAAAATCCCAATCCCATCCACCTTTGTCGCTTTTTTTAGCAGCGCAGTAATTCATCGATACCTGATAGACTTTATCGTTATTACACGTAATTTCAGCTTCATAGTAGCATGACGAAGTAGACCGGCCCAGCTTTGAACAACTGATGAATTCTCCTGTGAATTGCTTAGGGGATAGGTTTAACTTCTTATAAACGCAATCAAATCCAGTCTCAGGTTCAGGCACACATCGGCAGATCGTGACGGCTTCTTTTTTCCAATCAGCTTCAGAAAGACAACCCCCGCGACCAGTTGGTACCTGGCGACTAATGGTTCTATTATCGTTTTGTGTATTACCGTGGCATGTAAAAGTTGCACCATCATAACATGGAGTCCCTCCAAAAGCATGTACTAAACGGCCCCATCGGAAGCCGTCAGCATAACAACTTGCATTTGGTGATTCATCAGGAGATGAAGTATCTGTTTTTACATTGACCGGAACTACATAGTTTTTTCTGCAATCAATAACATCAGTGGCATTTATATCGTTTTTTGAAATGTTGGAATCATCGGCAGTGACCCCTGGAATACAGATTACACTAATCTTGCTTTTTCCTTGTTTAATGGCTTTGAAAGTTATCGTAGCGACTTTGCCTTTTCCTGTTCGATAGTCTTTTGCCTCCTCGACAACGCTAGCGAGATAAATATTCCCCGGTTTTGAGTAAAGATCAGAATAAACCAGTGTCATAAAACCACCATCTTCTGCCGATAGTGGCTCAATAGAAGATTTGTCATATTGGAGACGTACATCTGAACTTAGAATTTCATATTGCCCGGCATCAACATAGACATCGACCTTAAATGTTTGGTTTACTGAAGTCGTTTTTTCTGAAGTATCCAATTTAATAATGGCTGGAAAATTTACACTTTGTTTATCGAATGTTTTTGCAATCATCCCATATGAGGTCGGATTAAGTGATTGTTGTTTTATTTGTTCGATTGATGCGACGATCAAGACCGTAAATAAAACTAAAAAGAAAAAAATCGCATAGAGAAATATTTTTTGTCGTCTTAAAGATGCGCTTATTTTTTTTAACTCCATTAAATTAAAAATAACAAATATTCAAAATATGTCAAGTAATTTCAAATCACCTATATTTTATTAAAAATAGACGAAGTATCTGTCAACGTAAATGTAGGAATAAAACTCGAAGAACGTACAATTAAGTAGAACGAAGGTTATTCACAACTATTACCTAGATTTTCTGAGCTTCAAGCCGACAAAACCGCTGATGGCCGAAAAAGTAGCGATAAATATCGCATATTCAGGACCAGCTGAAGGAACTTTTTCTATCCTAGTCATCTCTCCTTTTACCGCTGTTGAGGTGATAGCAGGTGTAGTATAAGCAGTTGTTTTTTGTTCAATACAAAACTGCGCGACATCAGAATCATTAACTTTATCGTTGTAGCTTTCTGCTTTGTTATTTAGACAAGAAGCACTAATATTGCCGGGTAAATTTGCCCGCATTTTAAAGTAATAAATCTTTTCTTCACCTGCAGCAAAATCGCCTATATTAGCGGTAACGACACGACTTCCAGAATCAAATGTTCCAATTCCATCCATAGGATCAACGTAAGTAGGCACGAAGTCTCTTAAAGTCACGCCTGTAATGGTAGTATTGGATGTGTTTTTGACCTTGACTTGGAACCAAATATCTTCACCCTGGTTAAAATAACGGTCACCAGTGGGAATATTATCGACATAATTTTTAGTGTCATTAGCATCTCCATTGGGTCGACCTACGAGTTTGTCAACGGTTATTGAATATGAAAATGTAGATGGTTGATAAGCCCCATATTCGGCTCTGACGCCAGATGCAATAAATAGACTAAGAAAAATCAAAGTTGAAAAAAGAGCAAGTTTTTTCATATATGAAGGTATTATACTATAAGTTTTTTTATTTGTCAACCTATCATATCAAATGTGCGAATTAAGCGGCTTATGATTGATTCTGAGCGTAGCCGAATATATCCACTATAGGGTAATCATCGACAAAGTTGTTTTTTTAGAAGTTCTTTTTGCCCGTCAGGTAATTTATTAAATTGATCGACAAAGGGCTTCAGCGCTGCATCATATATAATCGCCTGAGCGGTATTACCTGCAACAGAGGCGGTTTTTTCGATTTGATCAGTAGTTTCAGTGACAAGATAATCTGCCAAATCTTCCGACTTCTTTTTAAGGCTGTCTGCATTAAATTGGCTCATCAATCCTTTGACGTCGCCTAATGGATTTTTTATATCTTTTATGCTAGATGAATTATTTTGTGGATCTTTGTTTTGGGATTGCGGTTTTTTCACAAAACGCGACACGACTAAGCCCAAACAAAGTAAAATTACTAAAAATAGTACTTTGATTGAGATAATTTTTGTATCGATAGGCTCAACTTTTCTCAGTCTAATTTTTTTCATAGCTATTATTATTATTGATTATGCCACAAATTTTCATTAAAATGAAAAAATGAGTAGAAAGAGTCTATTTTCTTCCCGGTCAGGTGAGGTCTTGACTACATTAGCTATTGCATCGCTTGTTATAGTCGCGTTGGGTGTAATTCTTGGTGGTCGTTCAATAACACAAACTAAAAGATCATCTAGTTTTGCCCAACAGCCGACGTCTTCAGTTTGTGATTATGGCAGTTATAGTCAAGTAAGATACAAAGGTCAGATATTAACCGGCATCTCTGGATTTGGCTATCACAGAACTTTTCCCTTTATCACAGGAACTCCCATTGCGTCATTAAGCGGTGAATTTAAAATAGTCAATCCTCAGGATAAAGCCGAAGTTGTTTGGACGCCGGCAGACATTAGTACAAATACCGCAAAGAATCAAACTGCAGTAATTCAACTGACCTCTCAAGAAGGCACTAAGGCAAAAGATTACCAGGTAGTTGGCACTTTTTGCTATGATTTAGACCCAAGTGGCAAAATATCTGGTGACCCTTTAACGTGTAGTTCCTTTTGTAAAGATAAACAATCACAGTATCCATCGACAAAGATAAGTTCCTGTGAATACGGATGGGAAAAAGCTGTGGCAGCAATTGATGGTATTCGCGTCGGATGCGGCGGGCGAGTGCAATATGGATGGAATGTATTGCTTAAAGGTGAAATAACCCCCTCGCCGACAGCCAGTCCGACTCCGACAAAATCAAAAATTCAACCAACCGAGCCGAAGACGGAGTCTCAACCAACCCTCGGTGTTGTCAATTGTCCAAGCAATCAAGGAATTATCAAGGGGAAAATCACTCCTTCTGGAAGTGATCCTGATTGCACGTCAGAGGTCGGATGTCAGGTAAAGCTAAGTCTGTGTGGATTAAATGCAGCAGGTAATATCGATTGCGGCATCAATACTAATTATGGATTTGCGTTTACCGGAGAGGCTAAAAATTGGAATTATCAGATAAACTATACAATACCGGCTAATAAAAAAATGGGTTTAGTCCTTTGGTCAAGCCTTTATGATAAAAATAATACCTGGTTAAAGTCTTACGCCATCAAATCAGAAGCGGTTTCATGCACGGGTGTTGGTAAAAAAGCGGGTTATTATCCTCAAGACTGTATTTTGGATCTTCTGGAGATGGTAAGTTCTTGTACAGTTGAACAGGATTATAAGTTTAATTATGGCACTCCATTTGTTACCATCGCACCAATTAAAACCCCAACACCGGTTCTTAGTCAATCAGTTCTACCTTCGAGCGTGCTGGTTTCACCGACCTCTACTATCGACCCAAGCTCGACTCTGCCGCCTCCGACCAGGATACCGACGCCGACAAGCAGGCCGACCTCAACTCCAATTCCTCCAACTTCAACGCCAATACCGACAGTCACAACCGGACCAATCAGCTGTAATATATTATCTACAGGACATTTACATCTAAATACATTGATTGGGGAGCGAGATTTCACTGAAATTAAAGATTTCAATCGTCAATGGCATATGTTGACCAATCAACCAAATTCTCAACCTGTCTATTTCAAAAATGGTCATTATGGTTTAAATAATGATGGATCAAGAATTTCATATAATCGTACTTATGTACCCGGGACAGATCGTGAAATTTGTGTTAAATTAAATTACGATCAAGAATACTACAAAATAAACAGAGCCTTCATGAATAGTAATAATAGCCAAAAAGCCACATCCCGAACCATTGATTCTGACAATAATGGCGAATCGGAAACGCTCTGTATTCCTTTTGACTGCACCTTGACTGATTTTGATTATGGCTTTGTCGTAGAGCAAAAGATGGTGTCAAGACCGTTAAAAGTCGCTGTTGTATCAGATCAAGGCCTGGATGGACAAAATTCTCCAGGTCTTACGTCACCATTGGCAGATCCAAGTGAAGTCTGGAAGCTTGTAAGAAGCGTCTCGCCAGATTTAATTTTAAATGGTGGCGATTTTGATCGAGTGGGTGATTCCGAAGGCTGGTATAGGATGATAACCAATGGTATTGCAAACTTACCGATTCTTCTTGAAGCTGGAAATCATGAAACTTTTGAGAATTATTGGTTGCGCTATCAACCGAAAGTAATAGAACTTGTCAAGAAAAATTCCAATGCTTACTGTGACTACAGCGATGAGAGCCAAATAGGGCTTAATTATTCCTGTACTTTCAAGGGAATCACGACGGTATTCGTAAATAATAATGAAGGTAATCCGCAAGCTTGGTCTGATGATCGTCGAGCCACATATATAACCAATATTTTCTCCGAGACACGTTCCCCATGGAAGATATGTATATGGCACCGACCAAATACTGAAATTCAACTTGGTACGAAATCCTATAATTCTGGATGGTTATCATATGAAGCTTGCCGACGTGCCGGAGCTATAATCATCAACTCTGATGAGCATATGTATTCGCGTACCAAGACAATTTCTGATTTTGTCAATTTAACTGCTGATCCTGCATGTAATCAGACGGATAATGTTTGTGTCAGTCCGGGTAAAACGATATCCATTGTCAATGCATTGGGGGGTACTCATGAACATCGGAGTCAGTGGCGATGTCGATTAAACGATGAATCAACAGATAAGAACGGTTTGGGAACAATAAATTGCAATGGGAAAGACGGTCGACAAATTTGGGCAAAAAGTTATGCTAATAATATTAAAACTTATAAAGACAAACAAGGTTCAAATTGGGGAGAAAGAAATAGTATCAATTATTCCGATAATATCGTCTCACATACTAAGTCGGGAGCTTTGTTTTTTACCTTTAATGATGGAGCTTCAAATCGGGCAAGTGCTACTTTTAAGACTGTTGATGGTACTGAAATTGACAGATTTACGATTAATGCCGGTGATATTTCGACTAAACCAATGAGTTCTCCTGCTGTGTCACCCAGTATATCAAATAGACAGTCAATTCCCAGTCAGAATTTCTTCGTAAAATTAAATATTAGTAATCCGTCTAAATTAAGTATAAGTAAAGTTGAAATCAAGGTTTGCCGTAGGGGTAATCCAAATGATTGTACGACGATTACTAAAACAGTAGATCTATCAAAAGACACCGTGTCTCTAATTGAAAATTTACTACAAATTAATGGTACGCCCATACTTCAAAACGACAAGCTGGATCTATCATGCACCATGTTTTTTAGTTCTGGCCAGACAGCAGACTGTTCATCAAGATCTCTGAGCGGAGATAATGGAGCCATATTTGATGTTGATGTAATGAGCAATGGTCAGGTCGTTTCCGATGCTAAGACGCAAAGAGAACTTTGTGATATCCGTCCACCACGAGATCTAATTACTAATGGTTTGGACTTTGCCTACATGGTGTCTAATTATTTGACTCCTGCAGCTGATGTCAATGGAGATGGGACGACCAACGCTGGTGATCTTTCTGCCTGCTATCGCTGGATAGATGAAGTTGAAGACTGATTATCTTGAGTTGGTTTTTTAATGATTAATCTTGATTGGCCGGATGATTGATTGGGATCGGGATACATATCCGTTAGTCCAAGATCTGCTATTGTTATATCTTGGATATTTACAGTAAGACCCGCTTTTTTCCATATGCTGTCTAAGTCTTGATACTCATCCTTATACGATTCTGCATATATGGGGGCTAATCTAGCTTCACCTCCTGGCTTCAAGACTCTCGCTAATTCGGAAGCCCATTGTTTTGCCAACGTGGATTTGAGGTGTGGTGATGCAAACACTGTCACTGAATAGTTAGCGAAGATGAAATCAAAACTTTCAGCTGCAAAAGGCAGGCTTTGAGCAGTTGCTGCGACAGATTGGTGCTGCCAATCCGGAATTCCGGTAATTATTTCACGAAATCTATTTGGATTATCGAGACCATAATCAGGATTAAGACAGATAACTGTTGTTTTTATACCAGCGTCTTTGAGTTCACGCGAGAATCTTTCAGTTTCGCCCGAGCCTAAATCTAAAATAGTCTTATCTCGTAGATCTTCACGATTAAAACCCAAAAAACCCTCATACATTTCAAGATTGCGTTCTCTACCTTCACGTGCGGTTGTTTCGGGGATAAACCACGAAGAATCGTTTGAATCTTTAACATCCATAAATTTATTATACAGCAAAGTAAATTGCTTAGAATCAATATATAAATGGCAGCGACCGATTTCTAGATTGCAGAATTAATCGTGCGATGAAAGTTTTAAAATGAGCCCGGAGCGGGAATCGAACCCGCGACCTTCCCCTTACCAAGGGGACGTTCTGCCACTGAAACTACCCGGGCTAATTGTTACATTATAGTATATCAGAGGTTGATTTGATGTGAGAAATGGGAGTTCTTTGAATTGGATATCTTGATTTTTTGAGTTTTTTGAAGTGGGACTAATTTCTCATCTCAAAAATATCAAATATTCAAAACATCAACATCAAAAATTCCCACTTCACACATTGAGGCAATTGAATCAATTCAATATTACTACACCATAGTAGGTGGAGCCTGTGGTTCTTCATCAAGACCACCTTTTTTCTTCAGCTTAAAGTAAACCAAAACACCTACTGCAACGATGAGAATCAGAAGCATTGATAAGGCAAGTACTAATGAGCTGTTTGATTGTTCTGGTTGAGTAGTAGGCAACTGGTTTAGATTTCCTTGTGAACCTGTGTTTTCTTCTGGCATTTGAGTTGTCTCTGATGGTAAGTCTTCTTTTCGTTTTTCCATCAGAGGAACACCATTTTTCGTCGCTGTCATCAGATTGATATTATTTGCCGCTAAATATTCCTTATTTAAACTTGCAAATTCAACCGGTGTTTGCTTAACAGATGCGAGTGAATTTGGCGCCGTGATTTCAAGAAAATATGGAATGATAGGCACCTCATCAGGGTTGAATTTAAAGATACCGTTTTGGTCGGCGTCAGTTTGACTTTCTACTTTGTCAGAACCTTTAATCTTGATAACGACTTTCGCATTGGGCACCACGCCACCGGTTTTGGGATTAATCGCTTTTCCCTCGATATATGGGGGATAAGGATTGATGGAAATACTTTTTTTAGGTTGTGCTGTTTGTGTTTCTTGCGTTAAATCAACTTTAGTCAGATAAACGTCGATTTTACTATCAGGTAGAAGGTCGACGTTAGGAATAAGCACTTCATAAAAACCAAACCGATCAGCTGAGGTTGATTTAATTTCTTTATCCCCTTGTTTAAAAGTAATTACAGTTAATGGGTGGGATTGTTTGCCACTGATCTTAAAGACGTCACCATGCTGATAAGTACCATATTTCATGTTTACTGGCGTGCCGCGATACGGTTGATTGACTCCCGGATTTAAAGCAATATCTCGGTGCTCCGGCATGTCCGGATTCTCATTGATGACTTCATCCGGTTTATAAATATTAGAATAGGCGCGGACGTAGTTTGGATGGATATACGGTTGAGCTTCAAATCCATATTTATTTATCGCTTTGGGGTCCAGATAATACATACCCTCTGGAACTACAAAGTTAAATAATCCATCGACCTCAGTGGTCACGGGATTAGGAACGCCTTCTAATTTAAATACATTTTTATTACTGTCTAAAAGTGTCAAAGAAACCTCAGGAAGCGGTTCCAGACTTTGAGAATCAAAGACGACACCATATGGATCAGCCCGATAAGTCATGCATTGTTCTTCGCCTTCAAATTGAATAGTGCCATATTCCAGAGCGGCCGCATCTCCCTGATTGCTTATTTTAGTCGTTCGCTGACCGACGGCAAAAAAAGACCATTGAATATCAGGACCAGCTAAAATTTTAACATCAACGTCGACATTCCCGCTCGATTGATATTTAGCATCTGGAATTACTTCAAATACAAAGTATGGAATTTTTGTTTTTAGAGAAGTGTAATTGTTTTTACCATACCCGAGAGCCTCATCATAGGCGTCATTGCCGGAAGTACATCGAGTGTCATCAGTAGTTGTAACACAAGTAGTTATGTAGCATGCTCCAACATCAGATTCACACTTTCCAGTCAAATGGATTCTTTGTTTACCTTCACCGAGAGTTGCATTTCGAATTTGATCAATAGGCGTTGTTGAAGTTAGACAACTTCGTGCGACGGTCATTTTGACCGCAGAATTTTCTGGCGGAGTATTTGGATCTGCTTGAGCTTGTACAAATGAATATTTTGTAACTGCTAATACCGTGAAAATTAAAAAAGCAATAAAAAAACTTTTTTTCATATATATAAAATATTTTAATAATGACTTAATTTAATAGTAGAGCATCAAACTTTGGTTTGTCAAGAGGAATGCCGTACGGCATTGCTCGCAGACCCTTGTAGTCCCGACGATACGTCGGGATCTAGCGGTGTCAAGGGGGATACCATACGATATTCATCGATTATAGATTTTTGCGGGTGGCGCGAAACGGGGAGCCCCATCCAAGCGCGCAGTTTCGGCGCTTGATACCACTTTTTTCCGCAAAATTCACCCGACGGGTCACCCAATTTATGCTTCAAAAAGGGTATCTGCGCTTGAAACTTTAATAACGAGCACTTGATGGGGCTGTTTCGCGACAGAATCTGCTAAAATTGTGTATTAGGATCAACCATCACTCCGACTTCAACGACAGAGAAGCCAGTGCGAGTGATTGGACTAAGTTTTGGTGGAAGAACAGACTCCTCAGAAGTAGTAGGGGAGAGGTAAAGAATTATTCTGGATGTTGATTTTGGTTGTGGATTCACTTTAATTGGAAGATACTTTGACAGCAATTCTTGTTCGACAAAAGACACTTTTATCAGCCCTTCGGGTAAATTATTTAGTTCTCGTTTCACCTCAGCGCTCAGACCTGAGGTTTCCTCGGTTTTTAAACCGAAGTGTGGCGCTAATTTATTTTTTATAAAATCTAAAAGTTGGCTTTTTTGTACTTTGTAACCTGAAGATTTATCATGAAGCGGTTTTATCTTTGGTAAAACTGTTTTTGCATCAAATTCGTAATAAAGAGGTGATTGAGAATTTGTGACGTCCCAAGTCTGAGAGGAAAGATTGCTAAATTTTGGATCAGCATAAGTAGCTCCACCGAAAGGCAAAACTGATACAGACGTCTTGGTTTTTTGAGGTAGGTTATACAAATATATAAAGGGTGAAGCTGTGGTGATATGGTAACACCGCTCGGCGACAGCTTTTTTTAGGTCGGATGGCACTGGGCAAGTAGAAGCATTGGCTGGATTGCAAGCTGCGAGAGCTTTTGTACGAGCTGCAAACCACTTGGTTTGTGTAGTTGAATCTGCTTGAATCGTCTCGTTGTCACATGGGATATAATACCAACTTCGACCGACATCGCCTTCTTTTCTGGCTTCAGCCAATGTTGAAGGATAAAAACATATTTTTCCACAAAGATCTTTCGGTTGGTAGCAGTTGGTGAAGAAAGGACATTGACCAGCCGGTGGGTTGTCTGGAGGTAAAGTCGGTTCGGCTTTAAACTGAAAAGTCCCATATTCCAAAGCATTATTATCACCTTCATTGCTGATAGTCGTATCAGATGAATTTTGTGCGAGAAGTCGTGACGTGCTAGTTCCTAATACTGAAGCAGATGACGTGATTTGTTGAGTAGCGCTAACCAATTGTACAAAACTGACCCTATAACCCGAAACTTGGGCATTGCCACGCATCAGATAGTAGGGGCGATATTCATCATGAGATCGATTCGGTGTTTTATCGATATAAGAGAGAATAAAATCAGTAAGAGTTGCATTTTGACCGATGACGACATCGCTTGGCGTCAATTTATTGATATCAACGAAACCCGCACCGCTAGGTAAAACTAATGAGAATTCTATTTGACCGTTTTGAGCTCGTTTTAAAGCCTCGTCCGGGGTGATTAAATATTGAGCAGTGGTACGATTTTGAGCGCTTAATTTCTGTCTGAGAGTCGAGGTGACTGCGATGATCTGGTCATCTACCTGCGATACACCGATGGTGATAGTATTATACTGGTTAGGTCGCTCCCGTCCATTACCACCGTCTGAGGCATTATAAATTTTAGGATCTGCTATCGCTGAAGCATTGACAACGCCTGTTTTTATTGAAGATAGTGGAATTTTTGTATCAAGATTTAATGTTGAGACGACTTCCATGTTGGCTAAATTAGTTTTAGAATCAATCCAATGCGCTTCGACAAATGTGATATTTGGAGCATCAGTCTTTTGATAAGTGGCCGTGACCTGAATCTCCGGGTCAGAAAAACCAATATCAGTCATATATTGTTTGGCGATGTCGATTGGATCCTGGGAACTAGTATTTGCAAAATGATTACCTCCGGAAAGAAATGTGAATGCACCGCTAAACTTATGTAAACTTAAAAAACCGTTTGAATCGGATTTGGTGTTATCGGTGACGATAAGGTAATCATTTTGGGTCTCAAAGCTTTCCGGATTCATGCCAAATTTATTGGCTAAAGATATCGCATCTTCTTTTACGAAGTTATTTTTCAGTGGATAGCTGTACACTGTCTCCGGAAGAATAGGAAGAGGAATATTTATTTGATAGCGATCAAATTGTACTTTTGGTACATCCTTAGCAATGGAATTGGATGTCATTCGTTTCTCAACAGATTGTCCGCCAATAGCGATCTGACTATTCGTATTTCCTTGCATGGATTGCCCGGATCCGCCTTGATTTGAATCGGGATTGGTTCCTTGTGGCAAATTATTTTGATTAGAAGGTGTTTGACCTTCGGTTTGCGTAGTCTTTCGATTTGTTGAATCTATTTGATTTGTATTAGTAGTAATATCTTTGCCGGAAGTCTGGGGATTTTCTGAACCGCTTTTTACAGAAGATTGATTTTGAATTTGTTCTCTGGCTTTTTCAACTGAGAATCCCGCTTGTTTTGATTTGACTGACAAAAAAACAAATACAAGGGCTACTAAAAAAGCGACTGTTAAAACGCTGACAAAAAGAATAATCCTTTTTTTTGATCCTTCCGGCGAGAATAATTCATCATTCATGTATCTAATAAATTTATAAATGGTTTTTAGATGGATGTCAAGTTTCCTCACCTCGCAGGTGAGCAGGCACGAGTTTATGTCACTTTTTGCTCACTGATTTTGCTTTGTCAGAATCATCAACCTCGGTCATCAACCTCGGAGGTTGATAGAGATGACAGATTAGACTTTTAGAAACTCTCAAATCAATATGGCGACTCAAAAAATTCGGATCAAAATTGAGGTTAATTATACTATTTAAGATTTGTCAGAATATGGTAGCTGACTATTGAAGCCGAGACAATCACATTCAAAGATTTGTTGATACCATACATGGGAATTTCAACTATGGCATCGGAATTATCCAGCGCTTCTTTTGACACTCCGTTTGTTTCATTGCCGAGGATTAAAGCAAGAGGATATATATAATTGTAATTAATATAAGAGACAGCTTTTTTGTGTTGTTCAACAGAGATAACAGCTAGTGTAAATTTGTTCCGTAATTCTTCAATCGCCTCAATCGTACTTTTTTTATAAACCCACGGTACGACTTTATACGTGCCGATTGATGCTTTTTTAATTTTATGGTTCGGTGGTATTTCTGATTCGCCGCAGATGTAAATTCCTGAAGTAGAGATGGCATCAGCTAGGCGAAATAAACCACCGATATTATAAGTGTCATAGATATTGTCGAGGATAAAATAGATGGGAAGACGTTTTATTTCTGGTATTTGTCGCGACGTATCAAGAGTTCGCAACTCTTTTGCATTTAATTTCATTATTTATATAACAATTTAACAATTGACAATTTTGTTCAAATTTATCATATTATAAAGCATGGGTCGAAAAAGAACCTTTTTTTTATTAGTGCCAATTTTTTTATTGCTCATTAATTTGATGATGCCGTGGAGTGTCCTGGCTCAACCGGCTCCTACAGTGACACCGACACAAAGTCCAGCGGTACCCGGGGCCGGATCTACACCTCAAGTTGGACAAATGAGTGCACTTAGTTTCCCCGGCGGTATTTATCCACCCGAACCCTGCAAAAGCGCAGATAGCGAAGAGAGAAGTTTTTGCCCGGGGATGGGAGCGCCAGGTTCGCAAACAAAAGCGGGTACCGCTTGTACATTTGACGATTGGTTGAAAGATAAACGTCAAAATCTTTGGGTGCATGACCCGGAGATAACCGCACTTGGCAAAGGTGGTGAGCGGTCACGGCAATTTATTTCTTGGGTATTGTCTCATCCTTCTGATGATGATTCACCAAATATCATGTCGGTCTGGAAGCTGTCTCGAAATATTGCTTATTTCATGCTGCTAATTATCGCCATCTTTATGGGACTGGGGATTATGATAGGGCAGAGGGGATATTTTAATCTTCAAGTTGATGTTTCGCCGCTTTTTATTAAATTGGTGTCGTTACTTTTATATGTTACCTTTTCTGCCGCTATAGTTTTGATGATTGTTCAAGTGTCAGATATATTAATGCAATTTTTTATTCGAACGCTTGGAGTTGATAAAGTCTTTAATATTTTTTTTGTACCGGGTAATGTTAAAGTCGATAATAATGTCGCTAATGCCTCAGAACAAGCTTATCGTACATTTGAGGGTTGTAGTAATATCAGCACCATCGCCCTAGATTCTGTGAGAACTTCTAAGTTTTTGATACGTTTGACAAATATGACGTATTACTTTATCGGCATCATGTTTTTATTGCGAAAAATTGTTCTCTGGTTTTTACTGATTGTGTCACCATTTTTGGCAGTGTTAGCACCATTTATTTTTATAAGAAATATCGGTTGGATATGGATCGGAGTATTCTTTCAATGGGTTTTTTATGGACCACTTGCATCATTGTTTTTAGGGACATTAGCCAGAATTTGGAATTCACCGCGTCATATTCCTTTTATATTTGATTTTTCAAGAATCCAGGGCATGGGGACAGATTATGTAAATAAAATTATTTATCCGACAACAACAAATATTTTATATGGTGGGCCAGCGCAGACCTTAAAGACTTATAACACCTCAAGTTATGTTGATACCTATGCGGAATATATCATTTCCCTCATCATGCTTTGGACGGTGATTATCCTGCCATGGTGGTTGCTTAGAATTTTCAGAGACTACTGTTGTGACGGGATACTAGCGATGAAAAATATATTAATGGCGATGTATGACAGCTTCAAAGCCGGAGGATTAGGCCCGACTCCGCCTGGACCGGTGCCAGCTGCGCCAGTGCCAACCGGTAGGACATCAACAGCAATGAAATTGCCAAAAGACCGGGATATGAAAGCCACGGTAAAAATTGCTACAGTTCAGGAAATTAAGCAGGCAAGAACTGAAGAAATTACAAAATCTATCGAGGTCCATGTTTCCAAGCTGACCGATATTGCCCATATCGAAACCAACAAACAAACCCGAGAAAATGTTGTCAAGAATATCGACTATCTGAAAAATCCAATGAAAGCAGAGACAACGACAGATAGACAGCGCTTCATGACCATGCGGACAGAGCTATACGATCGGGCCGTCAAGGGTGACCAAATGGCCAAGCAAGCGGTCATGGCATTTTCATCACAGACTCAAAGCTTGATTACCGAAAAACAGCGATTGATAAAAACCATGCCACAAGTGACTCCGGTCATAAAGACGACATCGATAAAGGTTGGTCTTCCTCAGGAAAAAACAACCAAGGTAGTTAGTTCGGTTTTAAATAGCATTGCGACAAATAAACAGACAGTATCTGCAATAACTCAAATGTCGTCGATGCCGCAACAACAAGTACAGACAGTATTGACTTCTCTTTCAAAGAGTGAAAATATGACTCAATCAGCGCCTCAAGTGATAAGCAAAATCAGCAGTGAGACAAGAATTGAAAAAGTTAAGGTTGAACACATTCTGCAAGAGACAGAAAAATTCTTTGCTCAAGATGATCTACGATCGACAATTGTCAATAATATTTCCCAGACATTTAACGTACCACCCCAAAAGGTAAACGTTGTTATTGTATCTATGGGGCCCCAAGTTGATCTAAGTCATCCATCACCGGAGCTGCTTAGTCGATTCCAGGAGCAAGCAAAAATCGAACCGGTTAAATTACAACAAGTCATTTTGAAATCTGTCACTGACTATGCTGAAAAAAAGAATATGATTCATTCCATTGCGGTTGCAGAGGGATTACCCGATGAGACAGTACAAAAAGTCATTGCGACTCATATCCCGGCAATCGCTCAACCGGAGAAACATATCGAAGATCAAATTACCATTCCTCCGTCAGTATCAATTGAAGATTATGAGGAAGTTAAATCAATGTGGTCTGATCAATATCAAAAAGGCGAGGTCCCAATTTCAAACACAATAAAAGATCGAAAAGAATGGTTAAATACCGATATTATCGCGCTGACAAATATTCTCAATAAGATTACATCCTCAAATGAAGATCTTAGATCGCAAGGATTGGATGATGTCGGCTATATATTGCCGATATTTATGGTTAATAACCTCAAAGGCGAAGAATTGGCTGTATATCTGAAAGCGAAACTCGAAGCGGCAAAACAAGTGAAACATGATGTTGAAAAAGAAGAAGAAATCAGACAAACAATTGACAGTCAAAAGGAGGAAGTATTTGTAGATATAGATCGTCCCAAAGCCCAAGAGGCTGCTAAACACCTTGAGATGAAGCAGGAGTTGCCGCTAGACCAAACAAGAGAACAAAAAGCTGCTGAATCCAGAGTAAAGCAATCTGTAGTTGATGAAAGAATGACTAAAAGTGAAGTAGCGGAGATAAAAGAGCAGCAAAATGTGCAAGTGCCTTCAAAACCTGAAAGTGAAAAACTCAACGACTTAAAAAATCGGATCGAAGAAAAAGCGAAGGAATAGCAGGTGGCACGAAACGGGGGGCCCCATCCAAGCGCGCAGTATAATCAAGCTTGATGCCACGTTTTCCTGGCTCAGTGGGCCTGCTCGACCCCGCTTCACGGGGTCTGCGCACGTCCCAATTCGCGATAAAACGGGCATCTGCGCTTGAGACTTATATACGAGCACTTGATGGGGCTGTTGAGTGACAGAATCTGCTAAAATAATTTGTCATTTTTGAGACGAATTTATATCAAATGAATTTCTTTAGGAAATTTCGTCAGAACCTCTTGTAGTTGATTTTCCTTCATAAGTATCGTGTCTTCGATTCTTAAACCATATTTTTCAGGGAAATAGATACCGGGCTCAATCGTAAACACTTGATTTTTTGACAAAGTATCACAGCTAGACGAGGATATTTTTGGGTATTCATGGACTTGTAGACCTATACCATGACCGGTAGAGTGAGGAAAATTAGGAAGTCCATTTTTTTCCAGAGACTCCCGACAAAATTTATCAATCATTTTAGCCTCAGATAGTACAATTAATCGATTAATCGTACTTTTTTGAATTTCTAATAATTGCTGGTATACAGTGATAATTTCATCTTTTTGTTTTCCGATAAAAAAAATTCTCGTGATATCTGAACAATAATTTTGGTATTTAACTCCAAAATCAATTAAAACAACCGAATTTTTTTGGATTTTCCGGCTGCTTTGTTTTGTATTATAGTGGGGGGAAGCAGATCCACTATCTGAAGTTACGATAGGATAAAAAGCGGCTTCGGCGTTATGAAATTCGATAAGCTGAATAATCTTTTGAGCGATATTTTTTTCTGTTAATCCAGGTTTGATGATCAATGCGGCATCTTTTAAGACATCGTCCCCGATTTGACATGCTTGTTTGATTTTATCTATCTCGTCTTGATTCTTATATTTTCTGATGTTAACAATCAATCGATCGGTAGGAACTAAATTGACTAATTCCTTAAACCGCTCATATTCAGAATAGGTTAGATTGCCACTTTCAAAACCTATTTTTTCCAGTTTTTCCTTTTTGGCGATCATCTGCACATGCATCTGGATGGTTTTTTCTGGAGTGACAAGTTTTGTTTGTAAACTTTTAACTTTTAACTTTTCACTTTTAACTTGATTAACGTATCTTCCATCTGTAAAAAAATAATTCTCATCTTTTGTTATCAAAATCCAAGACTCTCTTTCTTCAGGAGCCAATCCCTGAAAACCTGATAGATAGTAGATATTGTAAGGGTCAGAGATAAGTAAGCCGTCAAGATCAAGTTTGCTCATTTGATCTCTTATTTTTTGATTTTTTTCAACCATTTCAGATATTTTATCATTTTGTTTTGACAACCCTGACTTGTTTTGCTATGCTTATCTCACTTTTATATGGATATCAAATATCTCGGTCATTCCGCATTTTTATTAAAGGGTAAATCTGATTCAGTTGTTATGGATCCATTCGACAAGTCTACAGGACTTAAATTTCCTAACCTTGAAGCAGGTATTGTCACTGTATCCCACGATCACCACGATCATAATGCAGCTTCTCAGATTCAAGGGAATCCATTGATTATTAATATTCCGGGTGAGTACGAGAAAAATGGTATTCGTATCACGGGTTACGGCGTTTATCATGACGACAAAAGGGGAGAAGAGCGGGGTAAAAACACCCTTTTTAAAGTGGAAATTGATGGCGTCTCAATCTTACATTGTGGCGACCTGGGTCATACATTATTTGAAGAATTGACGGAAGAGATTAATGAAATTGACGTTTTGATGATACCTGTTGGTGGTTTTTATACCATCGATTCAAAGACTGCCTATACAGTGATAAAGTCTATAGAACCATCGGTGGTTATTCCAATGCATTATCGAACAGAAAAACACGACCCAAGTTTTTCATCTGTGGCGCCTCTTTCGGATTTCTTGAAACAGATGGAAATAAGCAATGTTGAGCCAGTGAAAAAGTTAACATTAAAACCTGGAGATTTTGGCGAAGAAATGAAAGTAGTTGTGATGGAAGTGTCCGCGTAATTTGAAAAAATTCTATGTCTGATCAAGATGGTTTTACAAAGCAATCCCTGAAGGTTCCTCCACATGATGTGAATGCCGAGAAATCGGTATTAGGTGCTATTCTTATTGATCCATCAGCTATGTCAATGGTTGCAGAGATTGTAAATCAAGATAATTTTTATGCCGAAGAACATCGATTGATCTTTGGAGCTATGATTTCATTATTTGATCAGCATAATCCAGTTGATATTGTGACTCTCTCATCCGAACTAAAGAAAAAAGGCGATCTGAAAAAAATCGGGGGAACCGGTTATCTATCAGAACTTATCGATTCAACACCGACTTCAGCCTATGTTGAAAATTACGCTTCAATCGTCAAGAGTCAATATATTAAACGACAAATGATTTCACTTTCATCACGCTTGATTGAAAAAGCATATGATGAAAAAGGCGATGTCAAAAAACTGCTGGATTCTACAGAAGCCGACATTTTTGCATTGTCGCAGGCATATTTACATCAAGATTTTATTGAGCTGAAAAATATCTTAGCTGAGAGTTTTGAGAGACTGGAGGAATTCACAAAAAAAGGTCATGGAGTCAGAGGCGTTCCAACAGGTTTTAAAGATTTGGATCATAGACTTGCCGGCATGCAAGATTCAAATCTATTGATTTTGGCAGCGCGACCAGCAATAGGAAAAACATCACTGGCTTTAAATATTGCGCTGCATACAGCACTACATGAAAAGCAGCCAGTCGGCATATTTTCACTCGAGATGAGTAAGGAGGAGCTAGTCGATAGACTTCTGGTCGGTCAGGCTGATATTGACGCATGGAAATTAAAGACCGGCCGATTGAGCGATGATGATTATAGTCATCTGACTCAGGCGATGGGAGAATTATCAGGAGCCCCGATCTATATAGATGACACACCAGGAGCGTCGATATTGGAAATGCGGACCAAAGCAAGAAAATTGAAAATTGAGAAAGGCTTGAGACTTTTGATCGTCGATTATCTTCAACTCATTGATCCGGGACGAAGAATAGAAAACAGAGTCCAGGAGGTTTCTTTCATTTCACAGAACCTGAAAAACATATCAAGAGAATTAAGAATTCCGGTTCTGGCTCTATCTCAACTGTCACGGGCAATCGAACATCGGGGTGAAAAGAAGCCCCAATTGGCAGATCTTAGAGAGAGCGGATGTTTAACCGGTGACACCCTAATACCTCTGGTATTGACCGGAAAGCAGATCCCGATTTCCGATTTAGTTGGAAAAAATAATATTTGGGTCTGGAGTGTTGACGAACGCTATCGAATTGTTGCCAAAAAAGCAGCTGTAGTTTATTACAGTGGTAAAAAACAAATCTATCAATTGAAATTTAGATCAGGAAGAACCATAAGAGCTTCCGCTAATCATAAATTTATGAAAGCAAGTAGATGGGTGCGTTTAGATGAAATGAAAGTCGGTGAAAAATATGCATTGCCTTTGCGCTATCCACACAATCTAACGTCGAATAATGATTATAGCGATGATCTTTTAATCTTTTTGGCTCATATGGTAGGTGACGGGTGTTATGTTAGACATCAGCCGATTCACTACACGAGTTCTGATGTTGAAAACATAAACATTGTTAGAAATGCAGCAAAAAAATTATTTGACATTAATGGAAGGATAGTTTCTCAGGGTAATTGGTCTCACGTGTATTTACCAAGTTCGTTCAGACTGGCACGTCGCAAATATCATCCTTGGCGACAGTGGCTTTTGTCAAATGGTTTAGATTTTGCTCATTCCTATGAAAAACAATTACCAGAATCACTTTTTAATTGTTCTTCTTTACAAATTCAATTATTTTTGAAACACATCTGGGCGACAGATGGCTGTATCAGCTTAAAAAATAAAGCTATCGCTGTTTATTATGCGACAACAAGTCAAAAACTTGCTATCCAAGTTCAACATTTACTACTTCGCGTCGGGATACAATCTACATTAAGAAAAGTTTTGCAGATTAAAGACGGCAGAAATTATCGGCCAAATTATCATATTGTCATTCAGGGAAAAACAAACCAAATGTTTTTTTTCCATAATATCGGTTGTTTCGGCAAAAGAGGAAAAATAATTAATAAATGTAAATCAATTTTGAATCAGATAAAAGAGAATCCCAATGTTGGCTGTCTTGACGATAGCGCCTGGAAAGAATTAGTTTTGCCAGCTAAAGAGGCAGTCGGCCTTTCTTGGAGAGGTTTAACTGTAGGATTGCAGACGTCATATTCAGGATCTTCATTATTTAAAAGTGGTATTGGTCCGTCTCGATTGCAGAAAATTGCCGATGTTACCCACAATGAGAAACTGCAAGATTTAGTCTCGGGTGATATTTATTGGGATGAACTTATAGCGATTGAAAAACAACAAGAAGAAGATGTCTATGATATCACCGTACCTGAAACGCATAATTTCATTGCCAATGATATTGTTGTTCACAACTCGATTGAGCAAGATGCCGATGTCGTCATGTTTTTATATCACGAAAAAGAATCGGAAGATATACTGGATGCGACAAAGCGCATGGTGAAATTATATATAGCCAAGCATCGAAACGGCCCGACCGGTGAGTTTGATCTAATGTTTAGAGGCGATCGGGTGAAATTTTATTCTGTCGAGAAGTAATCTCGAGAGTTACTTAGCTTTGAACCATCGGATTATTTTGTCATCCTGAATTTAGTTCAGGATCTATGTCATTCCCGCGAAAGCGGGAATCTATATAATGTAGATAAATATCTGATGATAACCGGATAAGATTTTATTCACTGACCAACCTTTCAAAGGATACATATAGGAGACAATCCGGGTTCCTGCAGGCAGTTTATCCAGTTGTGGTTTCAAACGGTGCAAGGCCTCGCGACCGACATAGAGGTAGAGAGTAGAGGATTGAGGGTTGAGGGCAGAATAAGATAAAAGCATTTTATTAAAATTCATTTTAAAAATATCACCTCGGATAATATAAATATTTCTTTTATTAGGGTGAAAAAGACATTTAAGATGCATGATCAGTAAGAGAAGTGGGTGAATTTCGATGGCGATAAATTTTGTTTTTAATTTTTGCCGATATGCCTTTAGTGCCGTAGGGAAAATCACGGTTCCGGTACCAGCGCCAAGATCGATAATCGCAGAATTTGACGGGTCGTTTAGTAGCACATCAATAATTAAGTTAATATCTTTCTTATTGGTAGGAAAATAGGGGATAGGGGAGAACCGACGACTTGTAAAAGACCACAAAATGCAAAGCAAAATTACTAGAATAATAATTATATTTAGCGCCATAATTCAACAAAAAAGCCTACTTCTATCAACCTCCGAGGTTGATAATGGACCCCTCAGATCTCTCTTTTCGAATCTTCAACAAAAATTAACATTCCTCCGGCGACGATTGTCAAAATAAGAGAAAAATAGAGCGGTGCATGTATTCCGACTTTATCCCAAAGCAAACCGGCAAAAAAAGAAGCAGGAAATGAAGAAAGTCCAACGACCATCTGATAACCTCCCATTATGCTGGCTTTTTTATCGACAGGACTAAGCTCAGAAATGAAAGTTCTGCTTGATGTGTCCATCGAAGCCAAATGCAATCCATAAAAAATAAAACTGAAGATTATTGCTGTATTATTTTTTCCAAAAATTAGTGTCATTAGAGTGAGAGCCCAAAGGACGAACGAGAGCATCAAAATCGGTTGCCTGCCAATTCGGTCTGTTAACTTTCCAAAATAAAGAGAAGTCACCGAAGCAACTAAAGTAAAAACAAGATACAAGAGTGGTAAAGTAATAATTCTAAATCCATATTTTTGAGCATAGATTAATAAAAATGAATAACTAAATGAACCAAGGGAAAATATCGTTGAAAGTAAAAACACCAGTTTTAAATTTTTACTAATTAATTTAAAACTCAAGCCTTTATAAATTCGAGTTTCGGATTTTGTGCTCTCTTTAATTTTTTTTACAATCAAATAAACGGCTATAAGTGATGGTATGGCAGCTAAGAAAAAAAGTTTTCTGTATCCTAAAATTGGTAATAAAATTAAAGACAGAATAATTCCGGATACTGCCCCAAAATTGTCATAAGTCCGTAAAAGTCCGAAGTTTCTACCACGATTTTCATGGGTGGACAATTCGGCGACAATAGCATCACGTGGAGCAGATCGGATCTTACCGGAGCGGTCTAAAATCCTGAAAGGGATGATCATAGTCCACGTTGAAGAAATGGTATATCCTATGCGGGAAATAAAGGCAAAGAGATAACCAGTCCAGATAAAAATTTTCCGTTTTTTAAATCGGTCTGATAAATAACCGGATACAGCTGAAGATATAGATACAAAAGCTATGCCGATTCCGTCTACAAAACCAAGTACCGCCATATTGGCTCCTAAAACACTAGTCAAAAATATTGGCCAAACAGGTGCAATCATATCAGAACCCATGTCATTTAAAAAAGAGGCGAGAGAGAGATGTTTGAGTGTCTTGTTTGAATTTTCGTCTGACATTTTTTTATACTTTAAGAAATTATTATAGATTTTTTTTTTAGTTTTATCTATAAATATAATTTATAGTATAATAAATACTATGAGTCGACCAGATCGGGGGCCACATGAAGCTCCCTATGAAGCCACAACCAATTGGGGAAGAGTTGGATGCGTTGGTGTTATTGGTTTAGCAGCAATAGTAGCTGCTGGTGGTTTATTTATAGCCAGCTTAGGAAGGGGAGGAAGTCCAGTTGGTCCAACTTCATCTCCCGATGGTGGACAGACACCAATAGGTGCTGCTTGCGTACCTGTAGGATCTGATGGACTTTTAGCCGCTAAGGTTCGACTTGGTGTCATGCCGGCGAGACTTGAATATCCAGGAGGAGGAGTAATAGATTTTTGTAACGTTGGGGATATGAGATCTTATAACAATGTCCCTAAAGGAGCCCGGTTGTGTCGAAGCACTCGAGATTGTACTGGCTCCGCTCCTAAAGCTCCTAAGGGATGTGACGATTCTGTTACAGTGCAAAAAGGCGATACTCCATATGGCCTAGCACAATCACAGGGGACGACACTCGATGGTTTAGCTGATTGTAATCCCACAATATCAGAACGAATTAAAGACGGAGATATTCGTGCCGGCGAAGTACTCAATGCTCCATAGGATCACTGTACCAGAGGAGGGAATCGAACCCTCACGAGGTTGCCCTCACCAGTTTTTGAGACTGGTCTGTCTACCGTTCCAGCACTCTGGCTATAAATTCCATTATACCAAAAGAGTGTGAGGCAAAAAAAATCCGTGGTTTTTTTCCTTTGATTATTTAGCAAAGGTTGCCCACGGATTTTTTTTGGTTTACAGAAACTTAAAATTTATTTAGGGAGGTATTGATGAAAGGTAAGGACCTTTGGCTTTATCCCTAAAGTTATTTAAGCGTTCTTTCAAGATATATTTATTCATATGTATTTAAAGGTACTTTCTGAGATCCTTCGTTTTCGTTCAGGGTGATCCTGAGCGAAGTCGAAGGAAACTTTTAATTTATGGGTTTCAGCGCCTGCAGCTTCAATAATATATATATCGACTGCGTGCGCGAAAAATTTTTATTGACGCGTCGGTTTTTACATTTCTAGAAAATGTAAAAATTAAACCCATAATATCATCATATACATACTATAAGTTACTTGTCAAGAGGCAAATTTATTTACCGTTAATTTTCACAAATTTACCTCGCACCCGACATAAACCGCTCTTTGAGCCGCAGTAGAGATCTACTAAGGCGAAAAGAAAGGTTAGTCGGGAAGGGGTAATTGAGTATAAAATCAATTTACTATAAAAAAGTTATACAAAGCTTGTAGTTTATATTATTAATACAATCTCTATAGGTCATCTAATAAAATAATTCTGATTGATTAATAAATAAAATATTGATATCCTGCTTTATATGGGGGAGAGTGATATTGATGTTGATCATAAACTAGGTGGCTCAATTTCGCGAAGAACATTTCTTGGAGGCGTTAGTGGAGTAGTCGTCGGTGGAGCAGTAGTAGGAGTAGCTGATCGCTTGGGCTTACATCGATCACCAGTAGGCCCTGATACTGCACCTCCCCAAATTTATTCACTTGATGACCTTGCGAGAGAATGGGCTGGTAAAGAGCCTTCTGGTTGGCCAAAGACTCCTCAAGAAGCAGCGAAAGCGTTTGGTGGGAAACCAGAGTGGTATACGTACAAAATTGACAATAGTAAAAGGATGGGTGGATTATTCCCTTATTATTGGGATATAGCTAATTTGAATGATCAGTATGATGCTATGGAGATCTCAATACAATTGGGTGAACCGGGTGCTAGGGGTGTAGCTACAATGGTTGCTCATACCGGGGGGCCTGAAATGGAATTTTATTTTGTCTATGGCCATGGGAAAGTTCCGCCAATATACGAAGCTACAATTCATTCAGTAGATACAACCAATCAATCTCCGAAAGTACAAAGCGATCCGCTTTTTCTTGCGAGATCACAATCTTCAGCTGAAGTGATGAGTTTTGGTCCTGCATACCCCGGCCGGCACTTTGTCTGGACTGAAGTACCAACTGATGGAGGAGGCACAAAAGGTGGATATTCCAAAGTGACAGTTGATCCTGTATTCGAGTCTGAAGCGACATTTCCTCCAGTTTCTTTACCGAGTCATCTTCCGTAAAACAAGAAATCAAGATTGTTTTGTTCTTATTTCCTATTTATCAGTATTATTGCAGTAAAGATGGATAAAACGCCGAACCACTGTAAAATCGACAGACTCTCTCCGGTGATAAGACCGACAAAAACAGCTATTACCATAGCTCCACTGAGAAGTATCGCTGCTTTTTGGACTTTAATTAAGCCTAATCCTTTGTAAAAAGTGTAGTAGCCGACTGCTGAAGAAAAAAATCCTAAAAATAAAAGCTTTAGCCAATCTTGAAAAGAGATAGCCATAAGAAGCGACATGACATCATTTTTTGACATTAAAGTTAATCCCAAGTTAAACATCGCTCCGATAAACAGACGTATAGTTACAATTATAATAGGGACCATCGTCATCGACAGAAGCTTTTTTCCATAAATATTGGTATAAGCCCAGATGAAAGCTGCGACAATTGCTGCTATAACCCCCAGATAAAAAGTATCTGAGATAGAAATAGCAGTTGAATTTTTGAAAGAAATCAACAAAACTCCAAAAAAACTTAATATAGTTGCCATTATGATAGTTCGGTTCAGCTTTTCTTTAAGAAGAAAAGCTGCCAAAAGCACTGTCAAGGGTATTTCTAATCTTGCAAGAACAATTCCAATTATGCTGCCTGCATGGCGGATTCCATATATAAAAAAAAGATCAGGAAAGCCCGATCCGATGAGACCAAATCCGACAAGAAGCGCAAGTTGTTTTCTTGTTAATGAAAATAAAGCTTTTCTTGTTTTATTTCTTATAATAATCAGCGAAAAAAGTAGGGAACTAGCCATAATAAAACGGATAAAGACGATCATTGAGGCAGGAATAGTAGGTGAGAGTAACTTGATGGTTTTAGGTGCCAGTCCCCAGCAGATTTGGGAAATGAGGATATAAATAAGTCCTATCGTTTCCGTTGCCATTGTAGATCATTATACAATACCAATCTTCGGACGATCCCGGATCGTATCAGGTTGACAAACCCGGAAAATAAGTTATTATTATATATATGCCTAGGCGTAGAATTATTTTAGCAAGTGGTGAGTATTATCATATTTTCAATAAAACATTATTGCCACAAAATATTTTTTTTAATAAACGAAATAATGACTATTTTATCGCTGCAAGCGATTACTATCGGCATCTGAATGTTCCAGTTCAATTCGCAAAATACAATGAGAATAAGAAAGCCTATTCCATAAATGGATTAAAACTCGTTGTATCAATTTATGCCTATGCATTGATGCCGAATCATTTCCATTTTTTGTTAAAACAGCACGAAGATAATGGAATAAGGACATTCATTCAAAGATTGTCTAATAGTTACGCACATTTCTACAATTTGAAATATTCTCGAAAGGGAGCGTTATTTCAGGGGCCGTTTAAATCAGTACGTATTGAATCAGAAGAACAACTACTTCATGTTGTTCGTTATATTGATTTGAATGCAACTACATCATACCTGGTTGAAGATCCCGCAGATTTTATTTATTCCTCCTATAGAACACATATCGGATTGTTTGATATGAGTTGGATAGAAAAAAGATTTATTCTGGATCATTTTGGAAGTTTTAACAAATATAAAAAATTTGTATTAGATAATAAAGATTACCAGCGAAGTTTAAAAAAGATCGATTTATCAATTATTGAGTAAAAATCCCGGTTCATAGGCTCAAGACGATCCAGGATCGTCTGGCTTCAGTCCCAGTACTTTTCTTCCATTTACTGTCGCGATTTTCACCAGTTCATCGATTTCAGTGACATAACGGTTAGCGATAGCCAATAGTTTAAGGTCGTACCACAAATCAGCATCACAAAAGGGGACCATAAAATCAGCGATGTTGTCAGTACCTAAAGCGACGGTGATACCGGCAGGTATCATCTCATCTATCGGTGTCACTGAATTATGAAACGGTTGAAGTTCTTCCTTTCTTTTTGAATCAATCCAGGCAGTCGGGCAGGCTATAACAGAGATATCTGTATTTCGTAATTTTTTATATACTTTTTCCCGGTAAGCTTTGTTATGTGCTGCAATTGAAAGCGCATGAATGATGCTGACACGCCCTTGAAGGCCATATTCCTCAGTCTTATTACAAATCATTTCCGTACCTTTATCTTCAATTCTATTAAACTGATCAGCGTGGATGTGAAGCCTTTTTTTCAGCTTTTTCGCTGTTTGAAAGATTATATCAAGATGCTCCTCATATTTATCATAGTCGCGCTTATCGCGTTCGGGTAAGCCGCCGATAATATCAACCAGTTCCGCCCCGCGGTCAAACCAATATCGTGCCTGTTTTTCAATCACACCTTTGATTACCTGATTGCTATATATAATTGTAATCTTATCTTTATATACCTCACGAGCCTTGATGGCACCCTTTATTGCTCGATCTTCAGCAATAGGGTCAATATCTATATTTGAACAAACAGCTGTAACGCCCTGTGAGATCATCAACTCCAAAGCTTGACTGATCCGTCGATAATATTCATCTACACTGGCATTTTTTTTAACATCATCAACTAAATCCCATTTTTGTTCAAGTGAGTATTTTTTGTAGTCAGCTAATTTTTGAGGATGAATTGTGAAGGCGCGATCAGCATGGACATGTGCATTGATCCAGCCACCATTTTTTTTTATTTCATCTAAAATAAGTTCTTTGAAATTCCACGGATTATTTTTCCTCATTTCAGACATAATCTAACATTAAAGATAAGATGTGTCAATTGAAAAATAAGGGACAATTTCAAAATATCTATTGACAATCTTTTTAAATACGTTTATCTTATTTATGTACATAGGAAATGAACAAGATAATCTTCAAAAAAAGCAAGGCGGGTGAAATCGCAGCTACAATAGCGATTTTTTCTCTAGGAGTGATGATCCTGGGAGCTTTTTTGGGAAAACAAAGTGGAAATACCAGTCTATTTCCCCGTGCAGCTTCGAACAATGAAATTCAAAGGTCATTATTTCCACCTCCACCACTTTTACCGAGAGTCCTATCTGTTCCTAAACAAATGGCTCTGAGTAAGCCCTATTCATCAACTGGAAAAAATCAACCATTAGTTGTTATTACTCCTCCACCTGGTATTACATTACCTCCTGAGGGAGCGTATTTTATGGAATTGCCGACTACCTGCGGTGGAGCTTTTTATTTAAAAACATGCCCTAAGGCTGTAAAATTACAGTTGTTTGCCAAGGACGATTCAGGTAAAGATATAACTCTAGATTTAAGCCACGGAATGCCTAAAATGTTGAGCATGAACGGTGCGGGATTGACTGTATCTTGGGATCCAAGACTTGATCTTGGTATAAAGCAGGTTCGTCTGGCCGGAATCGGTAATATCAGTGATATTGGTAAAAATCGCATCTATGTTTGGATGAAAGAAGGTGGTGGTTCTGGCTCTTTACGAGAAGTCATTTATGATAAGGAAAATAAGAAAATTAGAATATATGATACAACCTATATAACCGGTAGTGGTTGTAGTACCCCCCCATGTACAACTCGATCCGAACAGGACTGGCTTATCGATGACAATATATTAAAAGCAGCTGATGGTAAACGACCAGCGACGATCTATTTTGTCTATGAAGCTGATCGGGGCAGGGGGTTAGAATTACTTTATCAAGGTATAGTGAGATCGGCGTGTTTACCCGTGACACCGACTCCGACAGGTCCTACACCAACCGGGCCGACTCCGACAGGCCCGACACCAACCGGGCCGACTCCGACAGGCCCGACCCCAACAGGACCAACACCAACAGGCCCAACACCAACAGGACCAACACCGACTGGTCCTACACCAACAGGCCCAACACCAACAGGACCAACACCAACCGGGCCGACGCCGACAGGTCCAACACCAACTGGTCCGACAAGTACGCCGCTGCGAGCATCATGCACTGATTCGTGCTCTCGTGATGGGACAGGGCTTCCTCGATGTTATGATATAGATCCGATTTTAAAAGTACCGTTAAAATGTTATAACTTGGCGCGTATGACAGAGTGTTCACGTTTTGATACATATTGTGAATGTCGTTATACAAAATATCCTAAAAGTCCTACTTGTAGTGGTCCGACTCCGACAATAACCAAGACAATAACTCCGACAAAGACACCGACGCCTACAAAGACACCGACACCAACCACAATTACACCAACAATTACTAAGACCATAACACCGACTAAAACACCAACACCGACAAAGACCCCAACGCCAACAGGTACAATCACTCCGACTCCAGAAAGCTGTCCATTTAATGCCGTGGTTAGAGTGTTTATTAAAAACCCCGATGGTACTTTTATAAATAATATCGCTAAAGAGAGTCGTGGAGATTGGATTTCCCTCAAATCATGGGGAATAGACTATCCACGTGGTAGCGTGTTAGCGGATCAGGATGCAAAGAAACTGTTTACAGACACACCAAATAAAATTGCCTTTTTAACCTCATCTTCAATTTCCGAGTTTGGTGAAAAGAGAGGTTTTAATATTTTCTCTTCACCTTTAGATTCTTCACGGATGCTTTTCTATGATCCTGCAGACTATTTGACCGAAGCTAATAGATTTAATTATCGAGTTGTTAACAAATTCTGTAACTATAATCCGGATAGAGTTGGAAGAAAAGGAAGTTGTAAAGATTTAGAGCCATATCCAATAACAAATCCATTAGATGTTAGCGGTCAATCTTTTCTTCAAAAAAGAACTATAGATCTTGCACTTGATTGTGGAAGATATAATTTTGGGTGGATTCTTGAGAAAACAATCTCACCTCCAACAATAACTCCTACACCGCCAATCGGTACTCCCGGGCCACCAACAAGGACCGTGACGCCTACATCATCACCTAAAATAACACCGACTTCCGTCAACTGTCCTTTCTCAGCCCGAGCACGAGTATTGGTCGAGAAGCCGGGTAAAGTGCTAAAAGAAACAGATCTTGCTAAGCAAGGAACTCATTATTTTGATCCACAAGACAGCCATTGGGGAGTAATTGATTCGACAAGCTGTATACAAAAGGTAAATTGTTCAGTGAGTCATTTTAAAGAACAGGCCGACTCACTTTGGAGACCTAATTATGAAGCTTTGAAACAGAATCTAGGTAAGGAATATTGGCGTGATCTGGTTTTTGATGATACAAAGTACGAAGTTGTTGGCGCTTGGTGTTATAATCATTCAACCACTGATCCTAAAGAAGGATGTATCCAAAATCCAGCCGATTACCCGGGAAATCCAAGAGTGTCTTGGGGTCCAATATCAGGTCGAAGGTGGAATGAGGCTTATAGATGGGACAAAAATGATTCAAGATATGATCCGGGTTATACCTCAAAAGGTATTGGTTCTTTACAAATTCAATGTGGATATGATTTAGATTACGGTTGGATTGTTAGACCGCGAGTGCGAGCCTGTGATGCCAATATTCTTTATGTATTGGATAAATCATCGACGATGTATGACTCGAGCGGTCTAAAGTCGCGAGCGGTACGAAATGCGATGTTAGTTAAAGATAAGAGTCAAATTGGAATAAAATACAAATTAATGGCTTTTGATGGAAAGGTTGAAAATAATTTTACTTCCAACTGGGTGGGTTTCCCGGAACTTGATAATGCTCTTGTAAATATGAATTTGAATGGTTTTGGAACAGCAATTTCATCCGCACTTTCTGCAGCAAGTAGTGAAGTTAAGAAAGACGAAGGAAAAAAACCAACTGCGGTTATCTTTATCTCCGACGGTGTACCGTCGGTGAGCAAAGACAGTTGTTGGTTTAGGAACACTAACATCATGGGTAGTAGTCAAAGAGGGCTTGGTGATAATCCGTCTGGTTCTGGATCAACGACTAAAAGTGAAGGTTATTGCGATAGAAGTAAACCCGCAAATACTAATCCAATCACTCGATGCAATGGATATAACGGGAGTCAAAGTACCCAATGCAATTATTGTGTCAACAGCAAACCTACCTATGGTAGTGCGCTGGAAGAGGTTTTAGATCAAACTAAACTTTTTGTGAATCGATCAAAAGTTTATCTCTATACAATAGGAGTTTTAGAAGAGCCATATAATGACCTACTTATGAAAAAGATTGGACTTAACGGTTATTATGCTTATGGAAAGGGAACTCCCGGAAATCTTACTGTTTCTCAGGCTTTGGACTCTACTTTTGAAGCAGCATTTGAGAAAATGTGCGGATATAAGAGTCAAAGCGGTGCAATGTCTGCAGCTGATTGGGGACAAGTTGACCGCTTAAAAAAGTATTGCGATATCGACAATAGCGGTCAATGCGACTCTGAAGACTACAAGATCGCACTTGATAATTTCAATCAGTCGTCAAAATCAACGTCGAGAACACAGGCTAAACAGGTAGTAGGAGATTTAAATGGCGATCGAATTTTCAATGCAGCTGATATATCCAGATGGCAGGAAATCATCAACTCAACCAATCTGCCTTTGTAACTGCGCTATTAATTTTTTAGCCACTTCAATATCAGTGATTAAAAGCGTTTTCTTTTTCAGGGCATATTCGCGAATTACTTGTCCATCAGTGATTTCCTTTGATGTTGAATCTTTTGTGGTCGGAATGTTGATGATCAAATCAAACCGATTGGATTGAAGTAGGTCAAATAGATTGGGTTTTAGATGGCGATTGGATATTTTATTAACTAATATCGCTTCAATTCGACGTACCTTTAAAAATTTATGAGTCTTGTAGGTAGCATATATTTTATATTTCATTTGATTCAGTGCTTTTGCGACGGGAAGAAGTTTTACCTTATTGCTCCGTTGCCCAAAAGAAAGTAGTACCGTCTTTTCCGATCTTTGCGCTAATCTCATTTGAAAGGTATAAAGCTCGATAAATCCAGCTGATGCATTTTGATTAAATGACGAATCAGTCAAAAAAGTAGCCAGTTTTTCTTCAAATATCGTGTTTGGAGTGTCTAGGGCAACCGCCTCTGCTCTACCTTTAAAAAGGCGGACTTTGACCGTCCCGGTCACTTTTTCATTCATACGATCGATAAAAGCGTTAAGATCGTCCATAAGAGGATCAAGCCACAAAGCCCCATAGCACATGTATGCCCATTTAGTATCGACAATTTGTTTAAATTCATTTTCCGTCCGGGTCGAGACATATTTTTCGAGGTCACGATGGGCGGTGATGATAATTTCAGCTGCCGGAGCCTCGTAGATGCCTCTGACTTTTAGACCAAGGACACGATCTTCGATGTGATGTGCAATTCCGACGGCGTGTTTAGCGCCGATTTTATTAAGCTCGAGGATTATATCTGACAGTTTCATTTGTTTGCCATTTACGGCTACAGGAATACCCTTGATAAATTCAAGTTCAACTATTTCCGGTTTTGAAGATGCCTTTTCCGGAGTCACGCATGTCTGCAAAATTTTTTCCAAGGGAGGGATTAATGCTGGATTTTCTACTTCACCACCTTCAGATGTGACGCCCCACATATTATCATCGGCTGAATAAAGCTTATCTGCAGTTTGTTTAACGGGAATATTATGTTGTTTTGCGTATTTCCATTCTTCATCACGTCCCATTGACCATTCTCTAACAGGTGCGATAATTTTTATATCAGGGTTTAAAGCGAGAGCAGTGCCCTCTATTCGGACTTGATCATTTCCTTTACCGGTACAGCCATGAGCGATGGAATCAGCTCCTTCTTGTGCAGCGATTTTTACCGCCCATTTAGCAAGAAGTGGACGGCCAACAGGAGTTGAAAGATGGTAATTGCCCTGATAAGAGGCGTTAGCTTTTATAGCTTTTGCGATGTAATCGTCAGCATATTCATCCTTAGCGTCAATGATAATTGCTTTGATAGCACCAAGTTTCAAGGCCTTTTGACGGATTTGCTCCAAGTCTTCTGTGATTTGGCCAATATCGATTGTCAGGGCAATGATCTGTGCCTTATATTCTTCCTGAATCCATTTAAGCATCACTGAGGTGTCAAGCCCGCCGGAGTAGAGAAGGACTGTTTTTTTTACCTCACCCTTCTTAGCCTCGTAGGAGGCAACTTTTATATATTTTGTCGTTTTCTTCATTTATTATAAAAAAATAAGCCGATTACTCGGCTTTAAATGTTAATTTTATCAAAAAAATGGTTATTTCTTTAAAAAGTGTTGACAAATTGAAAAAAGTATACTAATCTGTTCTGAAATTGTCAAGATGATTAAAAAAATTAAAATTTTGATTACTTTTACATTTATTACGTAGATTTTAGTAAAAAAATGTAAAAGTAATTATTTTAAAAAGTTGTGATAAAAAGCATAGATCTTTCAATTCAAAATAACAAAATTTCACTTAATTTGATTGAACATTTTTCTCATCTTGCCAGAATTAACGAAAGTTTAAATCGTGGTGTATTAGATCACTATCGAAGGTTGGGATTGACTTACGTCGATGTACCGGCAATTGTCGGAATTACCGGCGCCTGCGAAAATATCGATACTCTATTTAAAATAGGCAATCGTTTGGGGTTGCCGCTTTTTTTTACCCAGACAGGTCAACTTGCGCTGGAGCAATCTCTACAATCATTTAAAGGGTGTTGTACTATCATATACTCAGGTCGTGATGAAGAGGAAGAAGATGAACGTCATTTACGTCAGTTTCGATTGACAGAGGAAGAGGCAGATTGTAGTTTTGCCGGAATGACACGTGAAAATTATGATGAAGATAAGATGTATGAAATGCTATTAAGTCACATTCAATTGGCAGTACAGTCGATAATAAAACAAGTTTTGCAGGACTACGGAGAAGTTTTGAGAAAGGTCTATCATCGGGATATTTCACGACTTAAACATGCGGCTTCCAATGATTTTTTGCGGATTTCATACGAAGATGCAATTACACTTTTGAATAATAATAAATACAAAAAAGTCCGCTTCGGCGATGATTTAAAAGCAGAACATGAAGCATTGATTGTGAAACTGCTTAATAAAAAGGGTACCGAGTTACCGGTTTTTATCATGAAATATCCAAAAGAAATAAAATTTTTTAATATGAAAGTATCAACGACTGACAAGCGAGTTTGTTTATCATCCGATTTGATTTTTCCGTATAGTGGTGAGGGGACAGGTGCTGCAGTCAGGGAGCATGATTTTGAAAAACTAAAAAAGCGACTTCTGACATCGACTATGTATGATCTTCACCTAAAAAGGGGAGGTAAGTACGAGGATTTTCAGTGGTATTTGGATATCGTAAAGAGCAAAATTTCAGCACCTCATGCTGGATATGGCTTGGGTAACGAGCGGGTATTGCAGTATATTTTTGCCGAATCAGACATCCGCAATGTTTCCCTTTTTTCACTGCTTAGTCGTCAGACTGGCGATTGGGACAAAAAACGCTATGGTCAGGCGGCAATTTTAACATCATCACAAAAACATATCCTTTTGGCAATTGGTCGGCTAGAAGATAAGAAATTTTTGTTGCCTCATGTTAAAAAGTTATTTAAACAGAAAAATTTTGTGCTTTATGCAACCAAACACAGCCATGAATTTTTTAATAAAAATGGTGTATTGACTTCATTAGTCCACAAAATTTCCGAAGTCGGCAAAGCCCCAAATATTGGGGATTTAATTTCACGTCACGTCTTTGATTTAATCATTAATATTCCAACAGGGGGTAGGGTGAAAGAGGGCCTGCCCACCGAAGCCCGAGGGCGTAGGCGGGAATTCACTGATGGCAAGCTCATAAGAAAAGCAGCCGTTGATCTTGGAATTTCACTTATTACCGACCCGGAGGTCGCCGCGATGACTCTAGACAATCTAAGCAGATTCCACACTCCTGGAGTGGAATAGAGCTAAAGAAAGCCTAATTATCACGAAATCCATTTCTCAACATATTTTATCTGATCAAGCATTTTTTGGTGATCGGCATTAGCTAATATAAATTGTTTATATTTGTCTACACTGTTTTTAAAACAGGATAACACCGGTGTTGGATTACAGAAATTTTGTTTAATATTTGGATTCAAATAGTGCTTTAATGAAGAAAGTTGATATGTAGAAAGTTCATCAATATTTTTAACAATACCAGATGAATAGGGATTTAAGTGAATATAACGTGAAACGTGAATAAATTGTTCTTGGTTGACTATCATTCGTGATTTAAATTGGGGAAGAAAAATTGGTCCTTTTCTTTTATTTAAGATATTGTAATAACGAGTTATAGCATTTAGGATATTTGAAACAAAGGTGAAAATACCGTTGTCCAATTTCTGCATGAGGAGTAAGTGATAGTGATTTGGCATAATGCAAAAAGTCACGATATCGATCAAAAAATATTTTTTTAGGGTAAGTTCATATTCTTTGTATCTCTTAATGACGTGTGATAATTGAGCGAAATGAGAATATCGCATGGTTATCTTTGAAGATCGATAATAATACATCAAATCGAGAAAATGCTGGGCTAAACGTTCAGTTTGAAAAATTGGAATCCGATCTATTGTTTTATTATAGATATGATAGAAATGTTTATTGACAAAAATATCTCTTCTTGATGGCATGAAAATATTAGAATAGAAATGAGTCTTTTTGTCAACGGAATATAATCATCAAAAAGACAAATTATAGCGTATTATCAATCTAAAACACTCCAGGGGTGTGTAAAAAAAAGACCGTGAAATTTGGCCGGGGTTTAATATTCAATTCTTCTACCGGTTTTGAGAGCATCTCTAAGAGTAGTTATATAAGCATTTTTTTTAACCTCATCTGGAGTAAATCCAAAAGCATTGACGTCTGGATCAAGATCTATAGCTAGACGGTGTAATTTAGATAACCTTTCATCAAAAGATAACCTTTTAAATGATGACGCGATAACCAGAATGTCTATATCGCTGTATTCATTCGCTGTTCCGGATGCATAAGATCCAAATAGTAATATATTTTCAGGATTAAATTCTGTTCTTAGTCGACGGACAAATATTTTTAAAGTTTGATCAATTTTGTCTTTACCCATAGGTAAACTGTTTCAGCCATAACTAATAATGGTTTAATGTCATCAAATTTTTTAAAGTGTACTTGAGCAATATCGGCATAACGAGCCCATGAATAGGCAGTACTTAAGCTCTCTACGGATGGATTATTGATTTCGTTTAAATCAAGACCAGTTACTTGAACTAATTTTTCGATGAAATGAGTTTTTGGAGGTATTGTCGAGGTGAATTCTGCGATATAGGCTTTCAGTATTTTTTCAACAGATTGTTGAGCAAAAATGACAGTTCCTCGAAGTCTCTTGGACTTTGCCATAATATGCATATTTTCAAAGTCTTCTTCAGCCAAATCAAACCACAATTCTGTTTCCTTTTTCATATAAGAAGTATAACATTTTTTTGCTTGATAAGTTCGAACCTATCCACCTTAGAGGTGGTTACGCACGAAAGTTGCAGAATTTTATAAAAAAAAGACCGTGAAATTTGGCCGAGCTACTCCTCGGCGAGTCGGACACCCATTGCTAAAACAGCGGGTGACCAATCAAGCTTACTTTCACGGTCAAGTTGCCATCCTGCTTCAGGAAGGCATAGGGTCTTAGGGATAGCGGGGTGACGAAGCGTACGGCAGGAGGAGCCGATTCCACCTTGGGATCCCGATCAGAGTGATCGCTGGTTGTCCGAAGCGACCCGCGATATCACGTTCCGAACCGCTCGCGAATCCCATGTTCCGTCCGTCCGCGTCGAACAACCACACTTCGAGCCCCTGGCCATTCCATCGTGGGATAATAACAAGGGACCGAACTGGCCATGGCGCGGGCTGCACCCAAACGATTTGGGCTCCGGTGAACGGAAGCGCGATCCGACAATCCCCGGTGAAGTTTGCTTCCGACCGAATCATAACTGATCCCCGTGGTAACCCATGCGCTTGGTCGCATGGAACCAACTCACTCATGGGGACCGGAGTTGGAGTAGGTCCCTGCGCCCAAACAGACGTCTGCCATACGAGCTCTGGACGCATGAGCCCGAAGCAGCCCAGCGCTAGGACAAGCAACAGCGCTGGTATGGCAGGTACCCCGTAAACTGAACATATATTCTCTAGTAACATAGACAATATATGGGAAATTTTAAAATCATTAAAAACAACACCGTTAAAATTTCGTTTAAGTAGAGAATATTTGTTCAAAGAAATGGGTACTTGACAGTACGACTAGACTGAGGCGGTCTGTAAACATCAGCTTCCTTCCTTGTGCATATTGCGGTTGGTTCGATTTTGCCCGGCGATTATCCGGGCGGATGATAGCACTAGGGGCGCCTAGTACAAGCGCGCCCCATACTGCCGTCGTGATCGTTACGGTTTGAGCGCCAGATCTTGCAGTTGGCTTGACACCTTATGAAGCGCGTCGAGCCCGGTCTGCAGCTGTCCTGAATCCTGCTGTTCCAGGCCGGATCGAACCTGATCGATGGCAGTGCGATATTCCTTCATCGCCGCAGCCACTTCGGGCCTGTCTGCCTTCTGACTGACTTCGTCGGACAAGCTCGACACTTCGTCTAGGAGGCTCATCACCTCCTTGCGGCCCTCATCGCTCAAGTCCGTTGTTGAGAGCTGGGTCACAAGCTGGTCGCTGAGTGCGGCCAACTGCATCAGCGGCATGAGATTACCAATGCCGCCAACCAAGCTCCCGATCGTCTTGCCGAGCTCGCCCGCGTCCTGCGGGGCGTATCGGCCAACCAACGTCGGATTCGAGGTCTCGAAAGACGTCTTGAAGTCGGAGCAGACCGACCAGTGGCGGTCGATACAGACCGCCTCGATGGGTCCCCTCATCCAGGCGAGGCCGAACATGATGCCGACCGTGCCCATGAGCAGGCCGGCGACGGTCAGACCAGCTCCCCACAAACCGAGAATGGTCTGAACGGTCTTCACGGCGACTCTCGATCCGTCGTTGTTGACGATGTAGACGGGAAACGGCTCCGGTCGCGACAGAATCTCGGTGGACGGTGCAGTTTGACTTGAATCGGCGCTCATCAGGTTTTCTCCCCCTGTGTGGTGAAACCGGGCTGATCCCGGTTTTGACTGGCATAAATCTGCCTAGCTTGGCACAAAAAATCAAATTTTATACCAAGGTAGGCAGATGCCAGATTATTGAAGTTCCTCACCTCGCAGGTGTTTAGCCTCGACTTTGTGACGCTTTTTCCTTAAATTTAAAATTTTCCCTTCCCACTTCGTCCCTCGATAAACTTGGGACTTCGTGGGATAGTTCTGCGTATTTCTAATCCTAAATTCTTCACTGGATTAGAAACGCAGTCCTAAAAACCCTATATTGTCAAGGTGCGATAGCACCGCAGACCCTTGCAGTCCCGACGATGTGTCGGGATCTGGCGGGGACAAAGTGCAGCAGGCGATAGGTGAATTTGGATTATGCAAAATAAACCCAAACTCTTCATTCCAATCGATTAAACGATTGGATATTAGTCACCTGCTATTAGATAAAAAAAATCCACGCAAAAATTTCTCGGTAAAAAGCAAATATTTTATCCGAAAAATGTGTGGACATAAACCTATAGTATAGCATAAAAGCGTTGGAAAATCAATGTGAATAATTTAACCATCAAATGTCATTCCCCTGAAGAGGGGAATCTATAAAATTAAATGATTAGAGACTGGCTTCCCGCCTTCGCGGGAATGACAAAATAATCACGAGAATAAATCACACTTCTCATTTCATTATCTAGTTTCTCACTTCTCACATCTCATTTCTATACTTTATTTAAAGCTTTCTCCAGCGCAGAAATTGCATCGGTTACACCTTCAAGCCCAACAGAATAGCGGATGAGGTTGTCAGCAATTCCGGCAGCTTTTCTTTCGTCATGCGTCATCTGTCCGTGAGTCGTGGTCGCATTATGCACCCATACGGTGTAGCTACCGCCCAAGTGTGTTACCTGGACACCAAAATCCAAATTTTCCGCAAACTTTTTGGCTTTCTCCAGTCCGCCTTTAATATTAAAAGATAAAAGATGTCCGTAAGCATTTGTGCCGTCTGGCAGTTTCATCAATCTTTTGGCAATTTTATGCTGTGGATGAGAAATTAACCCCGGGTAATTAACTTTTTCAATCTTTGGATGTTTCTCCAAATATTTAGCAATATTCATGGCATTTTCCGATACTTGTTTTACTCGAAGCCGAAGCGTAATCAGTTCATCCCAGATAATTTGGGCATTAAAAGGAGATAGGCAAGGCCCCATGTTGCGGAAATGTCCGCCTTTAACTTGATTGGCAAAATTTTCTCTCAGAGATTTAATATTAGTGGTAATTTTATCCAGTGATATCAAAGCGCCGC
>MFZK01000014.1:0-45869 GCA_001789395.1 Candidatus Roizmanbacteria bacterium RIFCSPHIGHO2_02_FULL_37_13b
TTATGGAAAAAGAAGCTAACAGTTACAAGTTCAGAAGATTTACGTCTTCAAAAGAAACAAGTGTTGCACTTCAACTTAGAATGTAGGATATTGGCATTATACTATCAAATAGTCCTATAAAATGCAAGATATTATCTTGTTGGTACAATCTATGCAATTAATTTATAGATTATTCAATATATCCTCGTTTCTTTAGCTTCATTAAAATCTGTTCTTGTTTGTCATTGCGGATAAACAGATGATGGCCGAGAGTGAATGAGGACGGACTTTTCAATATCTTAATATTGGGTATTTTTTCAAGCAGAGTATATTTATCACTCATCCATACGAGCAAAAAATCAGCAAATTTTTCTGCCGGTGTCATAAAGATCCCCATATCAGTCTTAAAGATAATTAGTGTCGGTCGAGTCTTATCAAGTTGGTTGATGAAGTCATTTTTCAAAAATCCGTTTTCTTTATATTGCGGAAGCAATACTGGATATTTACTTGCCAGCTTAGCTTTTTTGACGAAAAACATCTCTTGAGGTTCAAACGGGCCCATCCAATAATAATCATTATTACCGATAATCTCATCAGTGAAGCTTGCCGATGGAGCTAAATCATAGATCGATGGCATTGCTTGACTATAACGCAAATACCATTTTTCATACGTATTTTTAGCAAGAAATAAAAAAGTAAATAATAATAATACCGATGTCATAATCACTGATAATCTTTTTATATCATTTAAAAGTTCATCCCGAAGTTTAATTCTTCTTAAGTAGTATATAGCGATAAATGCAGCTGATAAACCAAAAACTAAAAATACACCCATTTGGTAATCGGTCTCGTTAGCAGTCTGTAAATTACTTCTTGGAGCTGTAAATGACATCAGCAAAAAAAATATTATTCCTAAAACAAATGAATATGAAGATAGTATCAAAAGAAGAAGAAATCCAGCCAAACCGGACAGCGTAATAATAGGTAAATTCAGACTTAAATCCTTGAGTTTTGCCAAGAGTGGAATATATTCATGCCAAAAATTGAAAATTAAAGCAAGACCAAATTTTAGCGGATTAAACAATCTGCCACGAGTATAGTTAGCAATCCCTATATATTGATTGGTATTGTAGGTAAAGTTGGCAAATATAAAATCCGATAGGGAACCTGTCAATACGAGATATACAAAATAGACGAGGTATGGCAGTGCCGCAAAAGCCAAGAAATTAATAATTGACCTACGGTCAAATTGTGACCTTATAAGTAAATACAATTGCCAGAGGTATAAGGCACCACTGAGGTAAAGAAAAGTCATTGACGAAAATATCAGACAAAATGTTAAAAGCGATGCAATATAAAGCATTTTTTTATTGATTTTTTGAGTTAAGGTAAGCGTCATCAACAACCAAAAAATTACAGCAAAAAAAAGCACCGCGAGACTATCAGCAAGGTACAAGTGAAGCCAAAAATATACGGCCAGGAGGGGAAAAGTGATCAGAAAACCAAGATAATAATTATAAAGAGATCGGTTTTGACTTTTGATCCAAACTCCTAAAATAAAAAGCAGGGCAAACTGAAACATAGACCATAAAAACCTAAAAACGATATAAGATCCGGCAGACATTTTGATAAGCACTGCGCTAAGATACCAAGGAAGAGGCATGTGATTATCAAAAAAATCTCTATAGGGTAATTTCCCCGCAAGTAAAGCTTTGCCGCCAAGAAGATTAACAAACTCGTCCGGATAAGTGACATATTGCGCATTGATGATAAATACAACCAGTGTAGTAATAAGGATAATAATTTCTATTTGCGCAAACCGGTTTTTATTGAAAAAGGCGAGCATTTTTTTTAGCATGCAGCTTTTTGGATTTAAATAATATTACAAAAAGATTTATTCCTAAGAAAATTGTAATGATCCAATGTTTAATGCTGACATTATTTGGACTAGTCCATTGCCCAAATCTGATATACGGATAATATGATAACATAAGCCCGGCAAAAAAAATATTGAACTGCGAAACGAGCTTTGGAAAAAAAGGTAATATAATTAGCAAATTCAAAAAATACCAAGGTTGAATTTCTACTTGAAATGAATAATAAATAATAGCAAAAATGAGACTGAGTAACACGATATTATTAAACTTTTTTTTATTGGCCGACAGAAAAACTAAAGGAAGTGTCAGGTATTTTATTCCCCCGGAAATTAATAACATTATTTTTCCAAGAGCAGTTTTGTTTTGATGCAGAAATAAATATATACCAATAAAAGCCAATGATATAGCAATTAAATCGTTGTGGTTATTAATCAAGCCCTCCAAAATTACAAATGGATTAAATGCAAAAAAAATCGCCACTCGGTGATTGATCTTGTTTAAATAAAATACGGATAAAAAATAAAATAAAACAAAAGTTAGCTTAAAGAAAAAATAGTTTAATATAAATTTTCCAGCTGCTAAAAAAGATGGAGCAATAGAGATGATGAGAAATGACGGTCCATAAGGGTATGTTCGATGAGTCCAATGCATAAATCTTATCCATGGATCGTAGGGGAAGTCCAATGCTTTAAAAGCATAAGGATTTTTACCATAAAATGTCAAGATTTTAGCATCAAATAAATAATTGAAGAAATCATGAGACAAAAAAGGATAGGAAAAAACAGTGATTAATCCAATTAAGACCGTCAATTTCATTAAATCTTTAATTTTCGGTCGAAGTGCAATCCGACTACTTAAGAAAAAAAGTAATAAGATTAACAAAATATAAGCAATCGATGAAAGATCACGTCTGTAATAGCCAAAATAAACCATAATTTCTCTAAAATACGCCCATACTGAGTTATTAAACAGAGTCAAATTAGGATCAACCAAAGAAAAAGAATAGACAGAAAGAAGTGATAACAAGAAAAAATACAAAATAATCATCATTATTATTTAATTATAATCCTGTAATAGCTGAATAGGTATTATTTTTTTCCAATACTTTTACAATCATTTTTTTCTTTTTAAGATCATCGATTACCCAATTTTGAGTTACCGCAATTGATGCCGGTTCGCGTGCAAATAGATTAGTAAAAGTCGTTATATCATCTGATTCAAAGACAAGGGTATCAATTTTTCGATTTGAATAAAATACGGCGACTGGTAGATAATCATGATCTACATATATAGTTTTTTCATATTTAGCCAATTTTTTTGAAATATCGACTTGATCGTTTATGTATTGAGTTGATGGAATAATTTCCACCCAAAAATTTTTTATCTGAATAATAGTTAACATTAAGAAAAAAATTAAACAAGTTAAAGTTATTGCCGATGTTGGTATATTAATTTTTAATACCTTCATTACTTTAGTTTTCAGAAGCTGTTCCAAATCAAAAAATACAACTGCAATTATAATCGATATGGGTGCATAGACCGGTATTAGATGCCATATTTCAGTTTTTGAGTTGATAATAAAAGGAAAAAGAATTGTTATATTCCAAAAAAGAATAAAGAAATAGGGAACTATTTTCTTATTCTTTTTTAAAGATCGTCCTTGAATTACTTTCTTTATCAAAAATACCACATAGACTGCAAGGATGGCTAGTGCCAATTGCCAAATTTTATACCATTTTCGTATACCCATATGTAAATAGAAGAGCGGTTGTTGTAAATGCAAATTCACCTGACTATCAATTGACTGATTTTTAAGACCAATATTTACAAAATGGTAATTAATAAAATCCGGATATTTGTGTATATGGAGCTGATACCAAGGTAAAGTTATAATAATAAAGAGTACTATTCCCAACAAAAAAAACACCGGGTTTCTTCTACTTTTAAAAAATGAAAAAAAATTCCAATAAATAATTAACGGTAAGACAGTGATACCACCTAAGGTTTTAGATAGTATTAGACAAGCAAAACTAATCATTACAACGGGAAAATAGTTAAAATTTCTAGCAGACTTTATAGATAAATAGATCGTCAATAATGTAAAAAAAACAAATATAGAATCCAAATTTCCCGATCTGACTCGCAGCGTGTACCAAACACTGGTTCCTAAGATAGCAGAAGCAGTAAATGCAATTGTTTGTTTTTTAAAAAGATTCATGGTGATGAAATAAATTAATATAATGCTCATTAACCCCAAAGTAGCAGATGGTAATCTTGTGGTAAATTCGTTAATTCCAAATAGTTTGTATGTTATTGCCATTAGCCAAAAACCCATGGGAGGATGATCAAAGAATGGATCATCGTTATATTTCATATTCATGTAGTCATTGTTGATCGACATCTCACGGGCAATTGATCCATACCATGCTTCGTCCCAACTTTGAAGAGTATTAAGTCCCAACCGATAGAAAAAAATGAATCCAAATACCGCGAGAAGTAATATTATCCAAATTTTAGCTTTCAAATACCGAATAAACATGATTTGTTAGCTACAATAATACATTATTAACGGTAAGTAATTAGATATAATATTTACGATGAATTCAAATAAATCTACAAATAAGTTGAAAAAATTTATTAAAGATGAAGCATTCTGGTTATGCATCTTATTCTTTTTTATTTTTTTATCTTCTAAGGCAATATTTCATACGGGCTTTTTTAGAACAATCGACGACATCTCGACAGTAAGGATTATGTATATGGTCAAAGAATTACAACGGGGAAATTGGATTAATAATTTTCCCATAAGATGGTCAGCGGATCTAGCTCATGGTTTTGGTTATCCTTTGTATTTGTTTTACGCTCCTTTAGTTTACTATGCTGGCGCAATTTTAATGATATTCGGAAAATTCAGTCACATTGTTGCTACTAAATGGGTATATGCATTCCCTTTGCTTGTCGGACCGATATTTTTTTACTTGGCAGCCCGGCAAAAGATGAGTCGCTTGCCGGCCACCCTTGGAGCCTGTACTTATGCTTTGTTTCCGTTTAGAGGATATGATACATATATTCGTGGTGGTGTTGGTGAAGCCTGGTCGATGGCGTTTTTACCGATGATTTTTGCAGGAATTTTCCTGTTAGAAAAAAACAAGCGATGGGGAGGTATCTTATTTTCTTTATTTTTAGCTTTGGCAATATTATCTCACAATCTGAGCGGGCTTTTAATCACAGCATTGATAATAATTTATGGCTTTATTTTCTATCGAAAAAGTGCGGATTTCTGGAAATCCTTTTTTTTGGGTTTAGGTTTGTCTGCTTTTTTTTGGTTACCGGCATATTATTACTTAAATATTGTCAAAGTTAGTTATTCAAATCAAAATACAGGGCAAATTTTAAATTTCTTGGAGCCGATATCGACTTTTTTTAAAGTTGAAATACCCTATAACCCAGAAGCAAGATTTTCCAGCTTAATATTCTATTTATTTATTTTAATATTAGCAATTTTTGTATGGCAGTACAAAAAAATAAATAAAAAATACCAGTCCCATTTTATTTTTTGGATTACCTCAGGTTTCATTTTCTATTGCATATTATTTCAACCATTTGCATTTATCTGGAAAATGACATTGCCGATAACTCGATTAATACAGTTTCCCTGGCGAATCCTTATTGTATTGTCATTTATAATTCCATTTCTATTGGGATGCACAATAGAGTTGATAAAAAAAAATCGATTTATGATTCCATTAGTTATGATTTTAATCTCATTAAATCTTTTTTACCTACCTGTTTTTAAACCCCGGGAATACTCATTTTTCTACGAATATTCAGCCGCTGACACAGGAATCTGTGCAACAAGTTGGGGTGATGAATATTTACCTGTTTGGGTAAAGCTGTGCGCAGGGGGTGAGCCCTCAAAAAAAATTGATATTAAAAATGGTAGCGTCAAATTATTAAAATCAGACAACATGGATTTATTGGCAGATGTTAATGTTGAAAAGAAAACAGATTTAATTGTATATAAATATTATTTTCCAGGATGGCAAGTTTTTGTTGATGGTAAAAAACAGCCGGTTGATTATAGTTTTTCCGAGCAAGGTAATTTTAAGACGCAAGTTATGCCGGGTCATCATAAAGTTCAAGTCATTTTTTCAAAAACCGCAATAATGTGGATGTCTGATTTTATAACAATCATCAGTTTGATTTTTTTTATTTGGAGATTTTTTCCGAATCGTCTATCTAAAATGAAGATCTTTCAATAAATTCGGATCTGCAGAGATGGAAATTTCTTTATCCGTAAGCAAATATTTTTGGATTATATAACCATTGTCATATTTGATTACTTGTTGTGGTTTCTTATTTATTTTAACCTGATTTTTTATCCACCAATCGATACTAATATCAGGTCTGTCATCAGGAACAGGCAAAAGAATTAGATATGTTTCCTTTTTCTTTTCAAAAGGATATGACTTTTTATTATTATCAAGCTTTTGGTAATAATTCATTGCGTATCTGGGCGTATAACCAAACATTTCAGGACTAAAAATATAATACCCAAATTCACTCCCAGCTTTTTTATAAATACTTTTTGCCATCATAAGATTGAATTGCCATGAGCTGCCGTTCTTATCTATAAATTTATCGGCAGAAAGAACATGGTTGAAGTTAATACAAGTATTGAACAAAATTAAGCTAATAAATAGGGCGTAATATATTTTTTTATTAAATTTGTTATATAGTGAGGCAAATATGATTATGGTAAGCGGCATAAAAGGGATAAGATAATAATTCCAAATCGGTCCTTTAAATAAAAATACTAATGCCCAGTAACCTGAATAAAGATATAGAAAAAGAAAATAGAAATTTCGCTTTGGAAATATCTTATTTTTATATAGACGATAAAAGAAATATATAAAAAGTATCGTAATTGCAACTGAAATCGGTAAAAATTCTTCAGTTGTAATCTGTAAACCGCCAATAAAAAATCCTCGTACCCGCGATATTAAAAGGGGAATTAATTTAAGATTTCCCATTTCTGATGAACCGGAAACATATTTAAATAATGATGTTATTTGCAAGAACTGATGTCTTAAGTCGAAGAGTATGAAAGTTGATAATGCTATCGGTAGAGAAATAAATGATGCAAAATGCGATATTTTTCTATTTTTAATAAACAAAATAAATAGATGACTTGACATTAAAAGTAGTATTGGTAGACCAAACGCCATTTGAAAATGGATCAATAAACCCAATAAAAATAGAGAAAGAAAAGCATCAGTTATTCTATGTTTTTTAATGTATAAATAATAAAAATAAAACATTATCGGTGATAATATCACCGCGCCGAATGGATTAAATAAACCAAAGATTGACACAGCGGTCGTTGAAGCAAATAGTGATGTACTCAGCATTGCTATTGTATTATTAAATATTTGTTTTGAGATTTTATAGATCACGGCCAAACTTAAAGCATAGAGAACGATCCAAAAAAATCCAACAAAAATGGGATTTCCGTGACCTAATATAAAAGCAGGTAGGTTTAGATAAAACCACAGTGGTCCATGAAAAAGTCCAGGAATCCCCCCAGATCTAGCACCAATTAATGTTAATTTCTTAAGAGTTACCATCTCTTCCATGACTAAAAAATCTCGGGCAATATCTACATGAAAAAGAATATCGCTTTTTAGCTGATAGAATGAAGCAAAGAAGAAATTAAGTATGATGAATAACCAGAGTGCCAGTCTTTTAGACATGTATGAGATATAATATCATGCTAAAATTGATAAGTAAATATGAAAACGACTATTACTGCTGTGATTTATACCTTTAATGAAGAGGAGAACATTGAGGCAGCGATAAAAAGTGCCGCCAATCTCTCAAAAAAAATAATAGTCATTGACATGGAAAGTGACGATAAGACAGTTGAAATTGCCAAAGATTTGGGAGTTGATACATTCAATATTAAGCGTTCTAATTATGTTGAACCTGCGAGACAATTCGGAATAGAATTAGTTAATACGCCATGGGTTTTTGTTCTTGACGCTGATGAGAGAATATCTCCAGAGCTTGTAAGGGAGATAAGAGAAAAGATCGATAATAATAAATATACATACTATGCAATTCCCCGGAAAAACATTTTTGGTGGTATTAAATGGTTACGTCACGGTGGTTGGTGGCCAGATAGCCAAATTCGATTAATCAAGAAAGAGTTCTTTAAATCATGGCCTTGCGAGATTCATTCAACACCAATAATCAGTGGACGATTGGGTACGTTAAATAGCCCAATTCTTCATTATTTCCATCCATCACTAGAAAATATGGTGAAAAAGACCATAATCTTTGAACAAATTGAGTCTGATCTTCTATACAAAGGTGAGAAAAAAGTCTCTGTAATAACTTTTTTCAGAAAATTTATCGGAGAGCTGTATCGTCGTTTATTAAAACAATTAGGCTTGAAGGACGGTGTTATTGGTATAATCGAATCTCTCTATCAAGCTTTTTCTAAGTCTATTACATATATATTTCTATATGAGAAAAAACGTCAAAGTCGCTCTGTATAGTCCTTATCTTGATATTTTTGGTGGCGGTGAAAAACACATCTTGTCAATACTCAAGATATTCGATCTCTATGGATGTGAAGTAGATTTATTATGGAACGATCTTGAAATTGCAGGAAAAATAAAGAATGATTTAGCATTAAATTTTGAACATTTAAAGATTGTGGACAATTTCCTGATTAAAGATAATTTTATAAACAAACTTATTAAAACAGGACATTATGATTACGTATTTTATGTTACGAACGGAAGTTATTTTTTCTCACTCGGCAGAAATAATTATATTTTTGCCATGGTGCCAAAGAAAGAATTATTTCAATTATCAATGATTAATAAAGCAAAGTTATATAACTGGAAATTTATCTGTAATTCACAATTTACTCAGAGATTATTGACAAGCTTCGGAATCAATTCTCAATATATATATCCATATATAAATATCGACTCATCGGTGCTAAATAATAAGAAAGATAAAATAATTTTAACAGTTGGTCGGTTTTTTCCTCATTTGCATAGCAAAAACCATAAAAAGATCATTGAAATGTTCAAAAAATTTAAACAAAAATCCAGTTTATTCAATGACTATAAACTATATATAATAGGTCGATGTGACAATAAAGATTTACCATATTTACGAGACGTCGAGGAAAGTGCAAAACAAAATGATGACATTGTAGTTAAGGTCAACGTTAGCAATCAAGAATTAGATATTTTATATCGAAAAGCAGCTATCTATTGGCATTTCACTGGATTGGGTGTCAATGAAGCAGAAAATCCTGAAAAAGTTGAACATTTGGGAATGGCACCACTTGAAGCTATGGCTAATAAATGTATTGTCTTTTGCTTCTGCGCAGGAGGAATAAAAGAAATAGTCAGGGATGGGATCAATGGCTATATTTTTTTTAATGAAACCGATTTATATAACAAAATGTCTAATATAATTATTAATCATTCAATTCAAAAAGAGTTAGCTAATAATGCATCCAAATTTATTGAAGAAAATTTTTCCTATAAACAATTTGAAGAAAAAGTAAGCAAAGTATTTAATTTATGACAATATCTGTAATTATACCGGTTTACAAGAATCGTACATTATTTATTGAAAATCTTAAAAATAACTTCCAATTTATATCAGATAATGAGATCGTAGTGATTGACGATGCATCGCATGAAAGCATTGCTCCATCAATAAAAAAAATATCGTCAAGGATTATTGTTATTGAAAATAAAAAAAATTTAGGGTTTGCTAAATCAGTAAATATTGCTGCTAGTCAAGCTAGGGGAGAACTTTTTATGATGTTAAATTCAGACGTTAAATTGATTGATGATTCTTATAAGCGATTAATATCAGATTTCAATCAAAACAAAAATCTTTTTGGGGTTAGTTTTTTACAAATTGAAAAAAATAATAATTTTGTCGGTAAAAACTCAATTGAGTTTAAGCGAGGGTTAATTCAACATAAAACAGCTTCTGACAAAAGTGTAGGTATGACCGGCTGGCTCGAAGGTGGTTCAATGATTCTTCGAAAGTCATTTTTTGATGAGCTAGGAGGTTTTGATGCGATATATGCTCCTTTTTATTGGGAAGACATTGATTTAAGCTTTCGAGCTTTAAAACACGGTTGGCAGTTAATATTTGATCCTTCGATTAAAGTTTACCACAATCATCAATCTACGATTGGTAAATATTTTTCAAGAGCCCAAATAAAAAGAATTAGTTTCAGAAATAGTTTCATTTTTATTTGGAAAAATATCCATGATAGAAAAATGTTGTTCCAACATATTATATTGTTACCCTATAATATAATTTACTATTTTTTAAAGGGTGAGAGAGATTTTCTATGGGGTTTTGTTGATGGATTGAGGTTGATAACCCAAATAATCAGAAAAAGAAGAAATGAAAAAAAATATTGTATAAAAAAAGATAGTGAAGTTTTATTAATGACAAAATGATAAACATGGGGAGAGTGAGGCAATATAAATACAAAATAAGTTTTTTATTGATAATATGCTTGATTATCAGTATTTTTTTTAGTCTCTATAAGATAGACCAAGTTCCCCCATGTTTGAATGCAGATGAGGCTGCACATGGTTATAATGCCTATTCAATGCTTAAGACGGGTAGGGATGAATACGGTAATTTTCTACCAACGCGCTTAGTCTCTTTTTTAGATTATAAATTACCTTTATATTCTTACCTGTCAATACCAATAATCGCCATTTTTGGTCTGAGTGATTTTTCGACGCGTTTTTTAAATATTTTAGTTGCCTTATCTTTTGTACCATTAATGTATTGGTTGTCGAATGAACTATTCAATAATAAAAAAATATCCATTCTAGCATCATTTTTCGTATCTTGTTCACCATGGGTTTTTATTTTGACACGACACGCGCATGAAGGAGCTCTAAGTTCCGCATTTATCTTATTGTCGTTAATATACCTAATAAAATTTCACAAACAAAGGTCGTTATTAAATTTTATTGTCTGTAATGGAGCATTATTAGGAGCTGGATTTTCATATCATACTGCAAGACTGTTTTTTCCCGTGTTTGTATTTATTCAACTTTATTTGCTCTTCCCTAAAAATAGGAAAATATTTCGTAACAATTTATTAATGTATTTAATTCTATTTATTACCGTTATATTCACTTTTTATCCTGATTTTCACTATGGAGCAAATAGAGTGGCTAACTTGTTTTATTTGAGAAATAGTGGTTTTCAGTCGAGACTTCTTGAATACAGAACGGAACATGGTAATCCTTTTGTGCATAATGTAATAACAGAGTCTATCCGTGATGTATCGTTTCGTTATCTTCAACAATTATCCCCGGATTTTCTAATTATTAATGGAGATAAAAACTGGCGATTTGGTTTTCAAAACATTGGTTTGATCACACCGATTGAATACTTGTTTATATTCGTCGGCATAGGTTATATGTTATTAAGAAAAGAGCGATATCGTTGGTTTGTAGGTTTGTTTATGATTATATCGCCGTTGCCTAATGCGCTGACCTGGCAAGATGCATCTATAACTCGAAGCTACTTTCTAATTTTTCCTATGATTTTTTTTACTTCTTATGGAGTCTATTATTTATACAAGGATTTATCTAATAATCTTCAAAGAAATAAATTGTATCTGATATCAACTTCACTAATAATACTTTTTTGCTTTTTCTTATATAATAGCTTCGATGTATATTTTAATCACTACCCAAAGCGAGCGTTGACCATTCGCGCTTGGCAATGTGGTTATAAAGAATTAGTTCAGTACATAGCCGACAATTATTCAAAATTTGAGACCTTTTATATTACAGATCGACACGGGCAACCTTATATTTTTCTTCTTTATTACCTGCAGTACGATCCGGAAAAATACCAGAAAATGGCTAAAATATCAGCTCCTGATAAATATGGATTTGGGCAAATCTATAAGTTTGATAAATTTGTTTTTGATATAAATGTTAATCTTAAAGCAAAAAAACAAGTATTTATCGGTTATCCAGAAGCTTTTAATGACATGCCTATCGATAAAAATAAGATTAAACATATCAAAGTTGGTACCGAGGATATTTTTTGGATTTGGGAGACTTAAATATACAATATTATCGCGAGATTATAAAAAGCGTGAATAAGAATTGGAAGAAATAAACTCTTTCGTTGTAAAAAAATAAATGAATTTGCAAGACTTAATATTAAATCCGTGACCATAAAGATCATCAGTAAACTACCACTTAACTTGGCGTTAGTAAATAATATTGGTATGTGGAGTATAAAAAATAAAATACTAGCATTAAATGAAGCAACAAAAACATTTTGAGAATCTTCATAGAGTCGTTTTAGAATAAAACCACGAGAGAGAATTTCTTCAGATATACCCGTAGCCAGAGCAGTAATGAAAAATAAACTTAATTTTGAAATACCAATAGAAAAAATAGGATTGCCTAGGGATATGCCGTCACTCCTAATTAAATTAGAGAGGAATGCGCTTATTGCAAAAATTAATCCAATAGAGATTCCAAGATATAGATCGGCAAATATTTTTTTGAAGTCAAACCATATTGCGTCAAAAAAATTCTTATTTTCATATTTTTTTATATACCAAAATACCGGTAATATAAATACGATAGGCTTGGCAATAAATTCATCAAACCATTCAGGAAGGCGGAATTTCGTCCGATAAATACTCCAAATAATTAAAATAATTGCCCAAACATTAAGAACTCGCTGAATAGTCGAGACGGTTTTTTTCATTATTCAAATAATATTACATTGTCGTCCTAAAAATCAAGATGACTTATTTGTCCAGATAAACCGATTGTACATGAAATAGCTGTAAGGAATGATAAAAACAATTACCGATGTCAATAGGAACAAGAATCTCGTTTGGTCTCCAAAAAATGACGTACCGAGAGTTACTACTATAAATTGAATGACGATCGAGCCAAAAGAAACCAAATTAAACTGACCAAATTTGTTAATGATATTTGTGTTTTTGTCAATTTTATTATGGGAAAAACTCCAAAAATTATTAAGAATAAAGTTTGAAATGATGGATAATTCAGCGCCAATGGCGGCGGCGACACCAGGTGTAAAGCCTATACGATAAAATAATTCAAGACCGAAAATGTTAATTATAAAACCGATAAAACCAACAAAACAAAACTTGAGAAAAGTAGAATTTAATAAAATATATAACAAAATATCTAAGATATATTTCCCAGCATTTATCTTTGATATACCGCTTTTTCTTTCTTTAAAATGCATCGGTACCTCAACAATGTTAAGATGGTTTTTTATAGCTCGATCAAGAATGGCAATTTGGAATACGTATCCGTTAAATGAATTAAGTTCAGTTAATATCTTACTAATGAAAGATCCTTGAATAGCTCTAAATCCGTTTGTCCATTCATGCATTTTAAGATTCATAAATCCTAATCGAACGACGATATTTCCAAAAAATGAGAAGATTTTTCGATACCATCTCCATTCCGCTGGAATAGACCCGCCTTTTATATATCTGCTTCCGATAACAAAATCCGCACCTTTATCGATTTCTGTGATAAATTGAGGAATTATTTCCGGTAAATGAGACCAATCCGCATCCATTTCAAATAGGATCTGCGGTTGCAGATTCTTTAACGCATAGTCAAATCCACGGATATATGCCCGTCCCAGTCCTTCTTTGTTACCTTGAATTAAATAGAGGTTATTATATTTACTCTGGAGCTTGATTATTTCAGCGTAAGTATTATCAGGTGAATTATCATCAACTACCAAGATAGAAAATTCCCAATTGGTAATTTTTTTTGTTTCATCAAAGATTGCCGGAATAAGACTTTTTATATTATCTTTTTCATTATATGTCGGTAAAACTATTACGGCTTTTTTCATATTTTAAATCTGGTTTTAAAATAAGTGATAGTTTTATCTATGCCATTCGATAGATCAATTTTTGGTTGCCAATCTAACAATTTACGAGCTTTACTTAAATCGGGTTTTCTTTTTTGAGGATCATCTGAAGGTAGTGGTTTAAAAACCAGTTGAGATTTCGACGCGGTTTTCTTCTTAATAAGTTTGGCAATGTCAACGATTTTTTTTTCATCGTCATTTCCTATATTAATTATTTGCCCAGCCAAATTTGGTTGTGATAAAGCCACTAGACCTTCGACCAAATCGGAAATATAACAAAAAGACCGTGTTTGAGTTCCGTTCCCATAAATTGTAATATCTTTATTGCTTAATGATTGAACTATAAAATTTGATATTACTCGGCCATCGTCCTTTTCCATGTTTGGTCCATAGGTATTGAATATTCTTGCAATTCTGACATCGATATTATTTTGCCGGTATGATGTGGTGCAAACGGTCTCACCGAATCTTTTTGATTCATCATAACAAGATCTGATTCCAACAGGATTGACATTGCCCCAATAGGATTCTGGTTGAGGATGTAACAGTGGGTCTCCATATATTTCTGATGTTGATGCATAAATGAAGGTGTGACTCCGGCTTTTAAGAACATAGTCGATTGTATTAAGAGTCCCTAAAGAATTCGCCATCAGGGTTTCCGTTGGATATTTTACATATTGTTTTGGTGAGGCGGGTGATGCCAAATGATAAATAATATCAAAATTCATTTTATTCAACTGGGTAAATATTTTTTTTTGCGTAACATCACCAAAGAAAAATTCAAAATCAATATTCGACTTAAAAGAGGAAAGATTCTCTTTGTTGGAAGTCAAGAAATTATCGATAACTACAACTTTATTTCCTTGATTAAGAAAAAATGTCGATAAATTAGATCCGATAAAACCAGCGCCACCGGTAATTAATATATTTTTTTTTGTATTCACGTTTCAGCTACCAAATGCAATATATTTATAGCCTAATTCACTAAGATATTGATGATCATAAATATTTCGGCCATCTATGATCAATGGGTCATTTAGTAATTTTTTAACTTGTTTTAAATCAGCATGTTTGAATTCATTCCATTCGGTTAGTATGAGCAAACAATCTGCATTAATACAAGCATCATATGGGTTACTCATATACTCTATTTTGTCATAAATTATTTTTTTGAAGTTTGCTGTTGCTTCTGGGTCATACGCTTTTATTTTGTAACCTTTTGAAATTAAATCCTTAATAATATATAGAGAAGGAGCTTCTCTTATATCATCTGTATTCGGTTTAAAAGCCAGTCCCCAAACCGCTAATTTCTTACCTTTTGAATATTTAATAATTTTCGACAAATAATTATATCTTACAGTTTGATTTATCTTTTCTACCGCGTGAAGGAGTGAAACATCGATTTTATTTTTTTCTCCAGTCATAATTAACGCCTTTACATCTTTTGGAAAACAACTGCCACCATACCCGATCCCCGGGTAAAGGAAGTGCCGACCGATTCTTTTATCTAAGCCAACACCATCAAGCACTTCTTCTACGTTTGCATTTGTTTTTTCACATAATAATGCAATTAAATTAGCGAACGATATTTTTGTCGCCAAAATTGCATTGGATGCATATTTGATGACTTCAGCAGATTCTAATTTGACTATTACTCTTTCTCCCTTTAGCGGCTTATGAAGTTTGAGTAGTACTTGAATTGCTTTTTTGCTATCTGATCCGATTACAATTCGATCAGGAGTGAATGTATCATGTAGAGCTGTGCCTTCTCTTAAAAATTCAGGGCATGAAGCAACATCAAATTTTGCATCTGGATTGACTTGTTTAATCATTTGTTCGATTTTACGATTAGTTCCGACGGGGACGGTACTTTTACAAGAAATTACACAGTAGTTTTTATTGAGATAGGGCGCAATCTTTTTTACTACCGAATAAATAGATAATAGATCAGCATCTCCGTTTTCTTGAGATGGAGTTCCGACTGCTATAAAAATTATTTCAGATTGTGAGATAGATGATTCATACTCATCAGTAAAACTTATTCGGTTAGTTTTTAAATTAATCTTCAAAACCTCTTCAAGTCCCGGTTCAAAAATCAGAGGATCTCCTTTTGCCAGTCTTTGAAGTTTTATTTTGTTTCGACCAATACAGTACACTTTATTACCTAGATCTGCGAAAACACAAGCGGTGATCAGTCCAACGTAACCGTGACCAATTACACTAATAGTCATAGAGATAAATCATATCAAAAAACTTACAAAATACAATTTGACTATTTTGCTCTTGACATTTAGTTTCCTTTTTATAAGAATTATCGAATGATAGATACTACGCAAGTAATTCTTGTGGCAGCTTTAACTGTAATGACAGTAATTCTTACCGTGATTGGAATCCAATTGATCTTTGTGCTTCGTGATATGAGAAAAATGTTGGTTAAAATTAACGGAATTATTGCTGAATTTGAAAAGGTAGGCTTCAATCTTTCTCACGGCTATACAGAAATTATCGGATTTGTTTCCGGTATAAAGCGGCTTTTTTATCTCGCTGATATTCTATCCAAAAAGAAAAAAAATAAAAAAAATGAAGACAAATGAACAAGTGGTTCAGCCGTCAAAATCTGATCTTTGGTCCGGTATTATTATTGGATTAATTTTGGGAGCCGGAGGACTATTTTTTTTGGGAACTAAAGCTGGGCGGGAACAGCTAAGAAAGCTTCTTGAGTTGATTGAAGATATGGAATTGTCGACAGAAGATATGATCAAGACTATAGAAGACATAGCTTCAAATGAGCTTTTAAAACACGATCTACAAGAAGGAACGAGCAATGTTGAATCCGGAAATATTGAGAATGTTATGTCAAAAATAAAAATGATCTTACCCACGGGTAAAAAAAGTAGTTGACAAATAATCCTGATTAATGTATATTATTTAGGTTCGTCAACCAAAATAGGTCGTTTAGTGCGGCCTATTTATTTTATTATCATTTAATAGTCTCTTTTAAATAGGTAGCAAAACTACTTTGATGCAAGGCTAAATTTCCCAAATGATTAAGAAACACAACAAAGAAAGACAATCTAAGCTAAAAGAAGACGAAGGTAATGAAAGAATAATTTTTGGAACTAAAGACGCATTAGACACAATAGATTTAATTGAAATTCAAAAAAATTCCTGGGCACTATTCTTAGAAAAAGGCATAAGTTCGCTGCTCCATGAATTTTTTCCAATCGAAGATTACACAAAGCGAAATTTTTCGCTCGAACTTGATAGTATAACGTATGGTGAGCCAAAACACGCGCTTGAAGAATGTTTGGTGAAGAAACTCACATATCAATTCCCGATTTCTCTTAAGGTTAGATTGACTAATAAGAAAAAGAACACTGAGAAAAAACAAGATGTATATTTTTTTACTCTTCCCAAGATGACCTCACGTGGTACATTCATCATAAATGGAATTGAAAGAGCTGTAATCAGCCAAATAGTCAGATCGCCTGGTGTTTATTTTACTGCTGAAGTTGATAAATCCACAGGTGCGACTGTTTACAATGCAGAAGTCAGGCCTTTTATTGGATCTTGGTTGGATTTTACCATTTCAAAAAATAATATTCTTGAAGCCAAGATCAACAAAAGACGAAAATTTCTCGCAACATCATTTATAAGAGTATTTGAAGGTTTGTCTGATAGTCAAGTAATAGATTTATTTTCTGACCTGGATAAAGATTTAGTAAATAAATTTATTATTCCAACGCTAGAAAAAGATTCTCATAAAACTAAGGATGAAGCAGTTCTGGAGATATATCGAAAATTAAAACCAGGGGAACCATTAATTGTCAGCAATGCGTATGATACTTTAAATAACTTATTCTTTAATCTACGTCGGTATTCATTGTCTGATGTTGGTCGCTACAAAATTAATAAAAAATTACAACTCGATATTCCAGTTGAACCGGCCAATTATGTCATAACGTTGAAAGATGTTGTCGCGACGTTGAAACATCTCATCAATTTGACTGTTGGAAATGGGCAATTTGATGATATAGATCATTTAGCCAATAGAAGAATTCGTACGGTCGGAGAACTCGTAGAAATGTATGGACTTAGAGTAGGCATGGTTCGAACTGAAAGAGATATTAAAAGCCGGATGAGTATGACAATGGTTGATACTGACGTATTACCTTCGCAAGTAATTAATACAAAGTCGTTGATGGCAACTATTAATTCTTTCTATCGAACAAGTCAACTATCGACAATTATTGATCAGACCAATCCGCTTTCTGAGCTCGACAATTTGCGACGTTTTACGGTAGGTGGTCCCGGTGGAATTAAAAAGGAAAGAGCTTCATTCTCAATCCGTGATATTTCTTCATCTCAGTATGGTCGAATCGACCCGATTCGGTCTCCGGAAGGGCCAAATATCGGCGTAGTTACATATATGGCGCTGTACGCCAAAGTTAATAAATATGGCTTTTTAGAAGCGCCATATAAAAAAGTAATTAAAGAAAAATTTGGGGATAAGATTCGCGTTCGAGTTACTGACGACGTAGTTTATTTACAGGCCGATGACGAGGAAAAATATTATATTACTCACAATGGTATCAAATTAGACGATCAGGGATATTTAATTGATGAAAGAGTTCCAGCCAGATATCAAGGGGATATGGTTGAAGTTACGGTAGATAAAATTGATTTAATTGATTTTTCACCGCGACAGGTTGTTGGTTTGGCAGCATCTTTGATTCCTTTCCTGCAGCATGATGATGCCTCTAGAGCTCTTATGGGAAGTCATATGATGGCTCAGGCAGTACCACTTCTAAAACCGGCAGCTCCAATTATTGGCACGGGGATTGAGTCAAAGGTAGCCGATTCATTACATCGCACTGTGAAAGCAATAGATGATGGTGTTGTTGAATACGTTGACAGTGAGAAAATGTCAATTAAATATAAAACAGGCAAGACAAAAGACTATAAACTAGAGCGTTTTTATAAAACTAATAAAGATGTTGTATTTGATCAAAAACCAGCAGTATCTTTGAAACAAAAAGTACGAAGTGGTGATATTCTAATCGGTGGACCAGCGACTGATAGAGGTCAATTAGCTCTCGGTCAAAATTTAATCGTTGCCTATTCATCACTAGATGGTCTTGGATACGAAGACGGATTTGTAATTTCAGAAAGATTAGTTAAAGAAGATCTATTTACGTCAATTAACATGGAAGAATTCATAGCTGATGTGGTTGATACTAAACTTGGTCCTGAAGAGCTGACTCGCGATATTCCAAATGTCAGGGAAGAAATTTTGGCTAATTTAGACAAAGATGGTTTAGTGACTATTGGAGCCGAAGTCCAGGGAGGCGATGTATTGGTCGGTAAAGTTGCTCCAAAAGGTGAAAAAGAACTTAGTGCCGAGGAAAGATTGCTTCGAGCTATATTTGGAGAAAAGGCCAAGGATGTTAAAGATACATCATTAAGATTACCATATGGTAAAAAAGGCATCGTCGTTAAAATAAATACGATTGATGCGAAAAAGGATCCAAATGAACTAGAGCCAGGAATTTTAAAGCGAATAATGGTCACTACAGCTCAACTGCGAAAAATCACAGTTGGTGATAAGTTAGCAGGACGGCATGGTAACAAAGGTATCATATCCAAAATTCTCCCGGTTCATGATATGCCATATTTAGCCGACGGTACACCAGTTGATGTACTTTTATCCCCTTTGTCAGTTTTATCAAGGATGAATTTAGGTCAGTTATATGAGACTATGTTGGGGATGGGAGCAGCGAGATCTGGAAAGCGGTATTCCTTACCGGTATTTGAAAAATTAGCCGAAGAAGTTATTAAAAGCGAGCTTGCTAAAATTGGATTTGCTGTCGATGGGAAGATTGATGTCTTTGATGGTAGAACGGGCATTCGCTATGAAAAACCCGTCTTAGTTGGTGTGGGTTACATTATGAAATTAGTCCATATGGTTGAGGACAAGTTTCATGCTCGATCTACTGGTCCATATTCTCTTGTTACTCAACAACCTCTGGGGGGTAAGTCACAAATGGGAGGACAGCGATTTGGAGAGATGGAAGTGTGGGCGCTTGAATCACATCGTGTTCCTTACACTCTTCAGGAGCTTCTGACGATTAAAAGTGATGATGTCCAAGGTAGAACTAAAGCATTTGAAGCGATAATTAAGGGGATTGATATCCCACAATCAACAGTACCGGAGTCATTTAATGTACTAATTAAAGAATTGAACGCATTGTGTTTGAATATTGAACCCTTAGAGTAAATATGACAATAACAAAAAAAAGCACTGGGCAGGATTTCAAGCTTGTCGATTTTTCCGGTTTGCAAATAACCCTTGCATCACCAGAAGTCATTGCTGGTTGGTCACATGGAGAGGTATTGAAACCGGAAACGATAAATTATCGTACTTTTAAACCCGAAAAAGATGGGTTATTTGATGAGAGAATATTTGGTCCGACAAAAGATTATGAGTGTTATTGTGGAAAATATAAAAGAATACGCTACAAAGGAATTATTTGTGATCGTTGTGGTGTAGAAATTACAACAAATTCAGTTAGGCGAGAACGAATGGGTCATTTAAAGTTAGCATCTCCAATAGCTCATATCTGGTATTTTAAGGGCGTATCGTCTCCACTTAGAGTATTGCTCGACATTCCTTCTAATAATTTAGAGAGAATAATTTATTATGCTTTGTATTTGGTAAAAGATATCAACGAAGAGAAAAGAAGTAAGGTTCTGGATGGTGTTAAAAAATTATATGAAAAGGAATTAGATATTCTGGATGAAAAGAGCAAAGTAGATACTACGCGGATAAAAGATGAAGAGCAAAAAGAAAAGCGGGACATCGAAGCAAAAGTTAAAAACAAGGAAAGAAAAGAGTTGACTATCAATGAAATAGAATTCAAATATCGTGAAAGGTATGTTGGCTTAAATAAAAAATACGCCGAAAAAAAGGCTGACACACGTATTTATTTTGAACGGGTGGAAAAATTGGTTCAAACAATAAGTCCTTTGGGAGTAATTGAAGAAGAAGACTATCTTTTTTTTAAGGAAAAGAATCTAGATAATTTCATGTCGGTAGGAATGGGAAGTGAAGTAATTCTAGAGATATTAAATAACCTTGATATCACCAAATTACATTCAGAAGCGATTAAAAAGCTTATCAAAGCGAAAGGGAATAAAAGAACTCAACTGGTAAAAAAAATTCGACTTATTGAAGCCTTCATGAAATCTGATGTTTCACCAAAATGCATGATATTAGTAGTTTTACCTGTTATTCCTCCAGATCTTCGACCGGTTGTCCAATTGTCAGGAGGTAAATTTGCTACATCAGATCTAAATGATTTCTATAGACGGGTAATTAATCGAAATAATCGTTTGAAACACTTGATTGAGCTTGGAGCACCTGAAATAATTTTACGTAACGAAAAAAGAATGTTGCAGGAAGCGGTTGATTCTTTAATTGATTTCCAAAAATCAAGAGGCAGATCCAGAATTGCATCATCAAGTGTCAAAGCACTCAAATCATTATCAGATATTCTCAGCGGCAAACAGGGACGCTTTCGACAAAATTTACTTGGAAAACGAGTTGATTATTCAGGTCGATCAGTCATTATTGTAGGGCCGGATCTAAAGATTAATCAATGCGGTTTGCCTAAAGAAATGGCTTTGGAACTTTTTAAACCATTTTTACTCAGGGAAGTTATCATCAGGGGATTGGCACAAAATATAAAAAGCGCCAGAAATTTCCTAGAAAGAAAAGAACCGGTGGTTTATGATATCTTAGAAGAGATCACACGAAATCATCCAGTTCTTTTGAATCGTGCTCCAACCTTGCATAAATTATCAGTCTTAGCTTTCTATCCGGTGCTGACCGATGATTATGCTATTAAGCTTCATCCGACAGTTACGGCAGGTTATAATGCAGATTTTGATGGAGACCAAATGGGTGTATTTGTACCTTTATCACAAAAAGCCATTACCGAAGTCACAGAGAGGATGTTGCCGGAGCAAAACCTACTTAAGCCATCAGATGGTTCTCCGATAGTATTACCGACAAAGGAGATGGCCTTAGGTTGTTACTATATAACGACAATCGATAAACAATACGACGATCTTAAAGATGAAGATTTGAGATATTTTGCTTCTGAAGACGAGAGCGTAATAGCCTATCGTTTACACAAAATAGCTACAAGACAACCAATCTGGGTCAAAATTAATGATAAAGCCATAAAGACATCTGTCGGTCGGATTATATTTAATTCAAAATTACTTCCAGAATTGCGGTTTATAAATAAAGAAGTTAGAGCCGCTGATCTTAAGGGTATTGTCAATAAGGCCCTGGATATTTACAAGAGCGATTATGAGAAAATTGGTGGTTTGATTGACAATTTGAAAGAAATTGGATTCTGGGGAGCGACAATATCCGGAGGCGTTTCCGTGTCGGTATTTGACTGTAAAATAATTGGAGAAAAGGAAAAATTAATCGAGAAAGCTGAAGGAGAGGTAAAAAACATTGAAAAAAATTACTTAAAAGGATTAATCACCGAAGAAGAAAAAAGACGCAGTGCAAATGATATATGGATCGATGTGACTGAAGATATGGCAAAAAAAACCTGGAATATAATTGAAGAGGAAAATCCCGTTAAAATTATTATTAAATCCGGAGGTGCTCGTGCATCTATCGAGCAGATCAAACAACTTTCAGCTATGAAAGGTTTGGTCATTGATCCCTTAGGGAAAATAATCGAGGTTCCGACAACGTCAAACTACAGAGAGGGATTGTCTATCTTTGAATATGTGATCAATGCTCGAGGAGCAAGAAAGGGACTCACGGATTCAGCTTTAAAGACTGCTGATGCAGGTTATCTAACTAGACGACTTGTTGATGTGTCTCACGACATGATAATTAAGGAAGAAGATTGTGGTACGGAGGAAGGGTTACTCATTTCCAAAGACGATGAAAGGAGTGAAAAGTTTTTAGATAGAATTAAGTATCGATTCGCGTTGAAAAAAGTGATAGGAAAGAATAAGAAGACAATTCTAAAAGAAAATCAATTAATTACCCCGGAATTACTAAAAATAATCGAAGAGAATGAAATAGATAGAATGGTGATTCGTAGTTCATTTTATTGTCAGACTAAGCACGGAGTTTGTCAACGGTGCTACGGAGCTGATATGTCTAATAATCACCTTGTTGAGATTGGCACTCCGGTTGGAGTGATTGCAGCACAGTCTATTGGTGAGCCGGGAACGCAGTTGACAATGCGTGTTCGACATTTTGGAGGTATTGTCATTGCGGACGTCACTCAGGGGTTACCACGTGTTGAAGAACTATTTGAAACGAGAACTCCCAAAGTTGTCTCGCCGATATGCGACATCGCTGGGAAAGTAAGTATTCAAGAGGATACAGAGAAGGAAAGTTATATTGTGAAAGTAAAATCAACTGACGAAAAGACAGCCGAAGAACGTGAATTCGTCATTCAAACTAGTAGAAAGCTTAAAGTTCATGATGGTCAGCTGATTCCATCAGGTAAAAGTTTGTGCGAGGGGTATTTAGATATTAAAGAGATATTAGCGGTTAAGGGGCTTAGAGAAGCACAGCTTTACTTATTAAACGAAATTCAAAAAGTGTATGAATCGCAGGGAATCATGATTCATGATAAGCATTTTGAGGTTATTATCAGAAAAATGAGTGATAAGGTCATCATTGAACAAGAAGGAGATACCTCATTTATCGTCGGAGAAGTGGTTTCAAAACATCGCTTTGAAGAAGAGAATAGACAAGTATTATCTCAAGGTGGGTCACCTGCGACAGGACGCGTCTCAATTCTTGGTGTAACGCGGTCAGCGACTCATACAGATTCTTGGCTATCAGCCGCATCATTCCAAGGTACAACAAATGCCTTGATGGAAGCCTCTATTAAGGGGCAAGTAGATTATTTGTTAGGTCTAAAAGAAAATGTTATAATTGGCAGACTAATTCCTGTCACTGAAGCCCTGTTGGAGAAATACTACGGAGCAGATAAGGATAAGGAACCTGTATTAAATCAAGAAATAGCGGTAAGTTAATTTTATGACTTGTTAATTATATATATATGCCAACCATAAATCAGTTAATAAAAAATAATCGTAAAAGAAGAATTAGAAAAACCAAAGCGACGGCTCTTAAATCTGTACTTAACACGATAAAAAGACAGAGGAAGAATTTAAATAGTCCTTTTAAACGCGGAGTTTGTACAGTTGTTAGAACCATGACGCCAAAAAAACCAAACTCAGCATTAAGAAAAATAGCCAGAGTCAAATTATCAAATGGTATGGAAGTGACAGCATATATTCCGGGCATTGGACATCAGTTGGCTGAACACTCTATAGTATTGGTTCGTGGTGGTAGAGTTAAGGATTTACCCGGAGTTAAATATCATATAGTACGTGCCGTCTATGATACGACCGGTGTAGAAAATCGCAAGCAATCAAGATCAAAATACGGAACAAGAAAAGCAGTAGCTAAAGCTACCAGTTAAATATATTTACCTAAAATGCCAAGAAGACCATATAAAAAAACAAAAACCAGACCGGATTTACTATACAGCAGTTATGAAGTAGCGAAATTGATTAATTATGTTATGTTGGACGGGAAAAAATCCGTCGCCCAAAAAATAGTTTATTGCGCAATAGATTTAATAAAACAGAAAAACCCAAATCCAGTCGAAGTTCTTCAATCATCAATTGCTAACGTTGCTCCAGATCATGAGGTGAAACCAAAGCGAGTGGGAGGAGCTTCGTATTTGGTACCTATTGATACCAGACCTTCAAGGCGAATTTTTTTGGCATTGAATTGGATAATAACTGCCGCGAAGGCAAGATCAAATTCAGAGTTTAAGAATTTTGACCAAAAGCTTGCTGCGGAGTTGCTTGATGCCAGCAATGGACTGGGAGAAGCAGTTAATAAAAAGAGACAAGTTGAAAAATTAGCTGAGGCTAATAAAGCATTCGCTCATTTTAGATGGTAACTAAAAGGCAAAAATTTCAAGTGACAAGAAACAAGTAACAAACAAATAACATATCACAATTTCCAAATGTTTGTTTCTTGGTATTTGTTTCTTGTTTCTTTTTTTTTAATATTATGGCACAACAAAGTATTATCACAAAAAATCGTATTGTCACCTCTGACAAGATCAGAAACATCGGTATTATTGCTCATATAGATGCCGGAAAGACCACTACCACAGAAAGAATTCTCTATTACACCGGTCGAAATTATAAGATCGGAGATATAGACGAAGGTACAACTCAAATGGACTGGATGGATCAGGAAAGAGAAAGGGGAATTACGATAGTTTCTGCAGCAACCACGACATTTTGGCGAGAACATCGAATAAATATTATTGATACTCCTGGTCATGTTGATTTTACCGCCGAGGTAGAAAGATCACTTCGAGTTTTAGACGGTGCTGTTATGGTTTTTGATGCAGAAGAAGGTGTACAATCGCAATCCGAGACGGTCTGGCGACAAGCTGATAAATATAAAGTTCCAAGAATTTGTTTTGTCAATAAAATGGATAAGCTGGGAGCGAACTTTGAGAGGACTCTTGATGATATAAGAAATCGCTTGGGTGCCAAACCTGCTGTTATGGTTTATCCTCTCGGGAGTGAATCGAGCTTTGTTGGAGTAGTTGATTTGTTGACAAGAAAATCGATGCGCTGGAGTAACGATGATCAAACGGGTGGTAAATACGACATCAGTGACGAAATTCCTGCAGATATCAAGGCCGAAGTAGAAAAAAAACGACACGATCTAGTGGAGCAAATATCTGAACATGATGATGCGTTACTGGATAAATATTTAAATGGAAAAGAGATTACAAATGAAGAGTTGATGTCTGCATTAAGAAAAGCCGTATTGGGTTATAAACTGGTCCCTGTATATTGTGGTACATCACTGAGAAATAAAGCAGTCCAGCCAGTACTTGATGCTGTAGTTGATTATTTGCCATCACCATCCGATTTAAAGGAGATTAAGGGTATTAATCCTGATAATAATGAAGTGGTTATTAGAAAATTAGTGGATAATGAATCAAAAACTGTTTTAGCCTTTAAAATCCAACTGGATCCCCATGTTGGAAAATTAACTTATGCTCGTGTTTACTCGGGGGTAATTGAATCGGGATCATATTTATATAATCCAATTCGACGAAGTAAGGAGAGAATTTCAAGAATATTACTGATGCATGCCAATCAGCGTGAAGAAATTGATAAAGCATATGCTGGTGAAATTGTTGCTTTAGTCGGTCCAAAGGATACAAGAACGGGTGATACATTATGTGAGGAGACAAAACCGATTACACTAGAGCAGATCACTTTCCCCGATCCAGTGATATCTTTGGCGATAGAACCAAAGACAAAAGCCGATCAAGAAAAACTTTCATTTTGTTTACAGCGGCTTGCTGAAGAGGATCCCACATTTCATGTCAAGATTGATCAAGAGACAGGTCAGACCATTATGTCTGGTATGGGTGAGTTGCATTTGGAAATTTTAGTTGAGCGGATGAGAAGAGAAATGGGAATGACAGTCAATGTCGGTAAACCTCAAGTTGCATATCGGGAGACGATAAAAACCTCTGTAGAGGCAGAAGGTAAATACATCAAACAAACAGGTGGTCATGGTCAATATGGTCATTGTTTGTTGAAATTGGAACCATTGGGGCGAGGCGAAGGATTTAAATATATTAATAAAATTAAAGGAGGAGCCATTCCAAATGAATTTATTCCAGCCGTTGAGAAGGGAGTCATAGAAGCGATGGAAAAAGGAGCGCTTCTTGGTTTTCCAATAGTTGACATACAGGTGACATTATATGATGGTACTTATCACGATGTTGATTCTTCTGATTTGGCTTTTAAGATAGCCGGCTCAATGGCTCTGCAAGCTGGAGTCAAAAAAGCAGGAATATCACTTCTAGAGCCTATCATGAAAATGGAAATTGTTACCCCTGAGGAATTTATGGGATCAGTCATTGGTGATCTTTCTTCCCGTCGGGGTAAAATATTGGGGACAGAGACACGAAATAAGGTCGTCATTATCAAATGCTATGGTCCATTGGCCGAGATGTCCGGTTATGCAACGACAATAAGATCCTTGACTCAAGGAAGAGGGTTTTTTTATATGGAACCATCACATTATGAAGAAGTTCCACAGAATGTTGTCTCCAAAATGCAGTCAGAACGAGTCTAAGCAAGATCAAGGATTAAAATTTACAAGATTTATCTTTATCGACGCTGATATAATTCCATTTATATTCAAATTAATATCAAATTCTTTAATTCCTACATTTTCTAATAAAATATAACGAAGTTTGATCATTTCCGCACCACCTAATAAATCGATAGGTAAAGCACTATTAAGTTTTGTTTCAACAGTCAACTGAGTTCTCATCTGACTGTTGAAGTTAATTTTTTCTTCTTTAATTACTTTATTCGTTAGTCCCAGGCCAAGTGCACCAAGCGGGATACTAAGATTTGAATCGATGTCTAGAGCAGTTTTCCAAGTTCCACCTAAAGTCAATTTATCATCAGGGGGCAGAAAGAGTAATGGCTTTATTTTTACATTGCTCAAAATAGATAGTTGTCCGCCGGAGGACGAAGTTGATAAATCGTCCAATATAGGCAGTGGAAATCCATAAATTCCGCTCTTCCTGCAATTAATTTCTGACGTTTTATTTTTACCTTTTTCACTATAACTGGTTTTTATAGAAGCCGAATAGGAAGCATTGTTTTCAATAACATTAGTAAAAGTTTGATTGAATTTCTGCGTTTTTTTGACGTTATCTTGATTTGTCTCAAATTGACCTATTATTTTATATTGCCACTTTGCTCCAGGATTAAAATTAAAATATTGACTTGAACAGATTAGATCTGGGTCAGGATTACCGGTCACTGCCAATATTTGAGGTCTATAATCCTGTGAAGCAATGGCTGTTTGCGTCGGAGCGACGCTTGGGATCATTATAACAGCTGGTGTTTTAGGACTGATATAATCATGCACTCCTATAAATATCAATCCTGTCATTGATATGGCGATGATGGTGTTAAGAAACTTTATTGACATTCCATAAGTATACGAATTTATATCCATTATTGCTAAGATTACCAACCCTCGTGGTTGGAAGTCTTGTTATAACAGTCTAAAGAAGCGTACATTAAATTATTTCCTTACCATTTATTTAAATATTTAACTGTTTCCAAGGTTTTTTGATATTCCGCGTTTGATAATACGAAATTTTTATATTTATTTTTATCGTTATTAAAAATAGATATTATATCTTTTTGAATGGTTAGCTTATTTGTATTTTGGTAAATATATTCTTTTAACGAAGACCAAGGATAATTTATAAGTTTTTCGCAATTATCAACTAAGCCATTACTATATGGGTTAAGATGTATATATCTACTGACATGTAGAAGTTGAGCTTCGTTCGTTATCATAACTGATTTGAAATCTGGTAAAAAAACGGGACCTTTTCTTTCAATTTTTAAGTTAAAATGTCGTGTAAAAGCATTAAATAAATCTCCCATAAATTTTGATATACCTTTATCCTTTTTTTGTTTAAGTAAAAAATGGAAATGATTTGGCATAAAGCAATAAGAAAGTATTTCAACACGAAAAGAACGTCGGCAAAGTATTTTTTTTAGATAGTCTTTAGCAACGATGGGATTTAAACGAATAAATTGTGAATAGCCAAATTTAACTTCATTTGATCGATAATACCGTATTAAATTCAGTAGTTGAATACAATTATTGTCGTCATTGAAGACAAGTCTATGGTCAATAGTTTTATTAAATACATGATAGATTCCGTTGTTGACAAAAGGTTCTAAACGCAGAGACATAGTTTCAAATATCTATTTTATTTCTTGCTTTGTCAACGGATTATAATCAACAATTCGCAGGTTTTAGCCCGTCATTAAAGCATTCCCAACCACGAGGGTTAGAAATTCAATCTTGATGTTGATGAGTATGTTTAGGGACAATGTTTGGCTTTTTCATATCCAGCGCGCCTTGCATCTGCATTACTGCAAAACCAACTTTCACCCAAATCTTTTTCAACAATGACTTGGTTATATTCCTGACAATTCGGTAAGTGATAAGTTTTTGTCTTTGAGTGTCTATCAATATTACCTTTAATCAAACAATTTGGTTTATCGGGATGAACACTTATGCATGTTTTAAATATTCCAATATCTTCGACTTTTGCTTTGTCATAGGCCGACTTAAGACGATCTCTTTCCTTTGATGGAGTTCCATCATAGCGGGCTAAGCCTTTTCTTAATAAAACCTCATTAACCAATAAATCGTCGACATAAACCAAAGCAATTGGTCGTTTGTATAGGTCGTGAGCAAAAATATCAAGCTTAACCGTTTTACCAAGAATCAGTTTGGTCAACACTTGTTTCGCTTCATTACCCATACAGTTTTCAAGTTCCGGAGCCTCCAAGTTTCCCAGTCTGATAGACTGATCAGTTGACAATATAAAGCTATCGCCATCGATAACGTTAACGACTTTAAACTGTGTTTTAAAGTATTTAATTTGCTTTAGGTAAGTTTTGCTGATTGTCGAAAGTCCAATTACTACCGCTGCAAGTGATGCTGCTATTACTTTCCAGCTAGTCTTATTTTTAGATTTTGATGGACTTTTTGGTGATTTTTTTGAACTCTTTGCCATTAATATTAATATATCAAATACTGAGTATCTCCGATTTTTATTAAGCACAGAACGAGATTATCGTATATAATAAAGAAAATAAATCTTAAAGTTATCGTGCTCGTAGACCTGCCCCGATGAATATCGGGGTCAACTGGCAGATCCGCCTACAGCGGACTTTAAGCCGTTAGTTGGTATAAAATTAAAAACATGTGTAGTGAGGGCCCGTAGCTCAACTGGCAGAGCAGCAGCCTTTTAAGCTGTTGGTTAAGAGTTCGAGTCTCTTCGGGCTCACTGAGCTCACCTCGGTGATAGCCAGCTAAGCTGGCTCGCGGATTTTAGATTATTAAGGCGATCTAGTTCTTTGCTGCAGTTTCAGCTATTCTTTCGTTTCCAATTCTGACCAAAGTTAAACCGGTGACATAATTTGGAATAATAGTATCCCACCAGGGATTTGCTGCTTCAGGAGGAGTTCCTTTAGGAGGTGTTCCTTCTGTTGGTGTCTCAGGAGCCTGTGGAGGTTTTTCAATAAATCCAGCGTCTTGAAGCGCTTTGTAGACATGAAGTCTCATTGGAATACCTTCTTTATCTACAGCGTCTCCTAATTCATCTAAAACAGATCTTGCTTTTTCTCTGACCTCTGCAGCCTGTGCATCAACATCGATTCCTGTTTGATCCTTTACAGACCTTGCATAGTCTATTTTTTTTTGTTGTCTTTGATAAATCAAATCCAATGGTAGTGCCACCACAGCGCCTTGACCTAAATCAACTGTTGTGTCAAATGATAATTGTGGAAATTGTTGTAATAACATTCCTAAATTAATCACATCAGTTGTAGGAGTACTTGCTTCTCTGGCTAATCTATCTATATAAGCATGAGCAAAAGGCATATCAGATGTTTCAGCCTGTACTGTAGTATAAATACGAGTTGCAGCAGCGATTCGCTGTCTCAATTCAATAGGAAAATTAGTAGCGTGTTCTAAAATCAAATCTGGTGGCATTATGCCCGGTGTTTCTTCTGCCATATTTTGAAAGAGAAATTATAGGATTAAATATAATAATTCTAAAAGAATAATGCAATATCTATCGAAATTTATAAATATACGCTTCAACACCCGACGTTGAATTCACTATATCTCTGCCAATATTTAATGTGTCGATCTCTATTCTGAAAGTGTATACCATGTGTTGATCTCTGCACAAACAGAAATAATCCTCCCGCTTGATTTTTTGATATATTTTTGTATAATAGAGGCTGATCGTTGTATTTTGGTCGACATTAAAAAGATCTATCGAAAGATTGTTTTATTGTAAACCAGCAAAAATCTTATTATCAATTTTCAGGACTGATAAGAAGAAAATGCTGGTTTTTTTTGTCTCGTAGATTCAGGTTTGAATCATTATGGAAATAGTACCGACAAAAGGACAAATAGAAGATAAAATAAGCAAAGGCGTAACCAAGTTTTATGTAAAATCATTGGGGGTTGGTCCTAATCAATCAAGATCATATCTTCTTCAAGACATGATCATTATTCGGCTCAAGGGTAAGCTTCTGCCAATTGAGGAGACATTACTCGACGGACACCGAGGTGTTCAGCTAGTCAAAGATCTACGTAAAGCACTACACGAAGCAACTATTGATGGCATAAGTGCTCTTCTGAAGAAAATTACGAAACATACTGTATTAAGTTCACATTCAGACATCAGTACGAAGACCGGAGAGATTGTTCAAGTATTTGTCATGGATGCAAATTTGGATAAACAGTTTATAAACAAAGAACCTTTAAGGTAAACTGTCGAAATAAATCATTCTTTTTGAAGGAGTTAGTTATACAGTAGACCTATCATTTCTTCTTTCTTGGAGGACGAAAAAGCAAACATGTTCTATTGATGTAGGTGTTTTGTAACCCAAGTAAATATTTATATTACTATGGGTGACACCTTTTGGAAATATTTTAGCTATAGTTATTTTATTTGTAATACGGTATCAATATTGATTTTATTGGAAGTAATTTTTGTAGGTTTTCCTTATCTGACTCTCTTTTTTTGTGTCTTTTTGATGACCTTATATTTAAACAGAAGAAATATATAATTTTGTTCTGAATTGTTGTAGATACATTATGACGATAAAAAAAATAGACTTACTTTTTTTACGAATTGGATAATAGTTCTGAAATTGTTACAAATGTAAATCCTTTTTTCTTCAGTCCTTGTATTATTAAGGGTAATGCATCATCTGTTGATGATGCATTTGGTCCTCCGTTTAAATGCATCACAACAATTGAACCGTTTTGAGATCTATTTAATACTCTACTGATAATAGCATTAGCATCATGTGTAAAAGCATCTTTAGAAACTACATCCCATTGGATTATTTGTAACTTCTGTTTTGTAACAATGTTCAGATCGTGAGCGCTGTAACACCCACCGGGAAATCGAAATAACATATTTTGTTTATGAGTAATATCTTTAAGTATTTTTTGTGTTTTTGTAATTTCCAATGTTTTTTCTGAGTCAGACTTAATTTGTTGGAGACGATAACAATTGTCATTAAATGAAGGGTGAGAATATGTATGATTTCCCAATTCAAATAAGGAGTTTTTGGCAAGATCTTCTGTTTCCTTTTTATATGTTTCAATCCACATTCCTGTTAAGAAAAGCGTTGCTTTTGTATGCGTTTTGATAAGCGTATCTATTATTTTTTTGTTAAACCATGAATTAATTTTTCCATCTTCTAACATAACTTTCATATTATTTGTCATATCGGCATCAAAAGTTAATGCAATTTGCTTTTTTTGACGTGAACCATGAAATAAAACAGAAAAATCCTTGTCGTCAACTTTTGCGTAAACTATACTACTCGCAAATGATTTTGCTCGAGTATAACTCGAGGGGTATATTTGATTACTCAAAATAAGAACGACGAACGCGGCAGCAAATATTTTTAGAAGGATCTTATGTATCATTTAAAGTTGGTTTGAGTCTTTCGAAAAGATATAAATTATAGATATCATTCAATTTCCATTCTTCTATTTTTTTATTTGGCTGAAATGTTTTGATTTCATAAGCTGGATCGTTGAAGATTTTTTCGTTATTACTTATTACGTAAAGAAAGTCATTATGATAGTAGTCATCGAAATTTATCGATACGTTATCTTTTTTCATTTGATACTTAATAACAATAGATAGATTGTCGTAAATGTGGTTTACTATATTATAATTTTTTAGATTTTGCCCGCGGATAATTTCATAAGCTTTTTTTTCCATTAAATAATTCCAATTTTCATTCATTCCAAACCCATGTGACGGTAGAGGAAAATAGATTAAGATATCAATCAGTATTAAAAAGACAAATAAGGTTGAAATTGTTATTTTTGTTAAAAATCTTTTATAAAAGTGTCCACCGAGAACTATGACTATTAATAAATTATTCATATATCGATGAGGCGATAACTCAAAATTTTTGGCACTTCGGGCAATTCGCCAGTATTCGGATAAAATTGTGATGTTATAAAAGTTATTTTTAAATTCAAATAGAATCATTGGAAGAAACCCAATAGCAAACCCGAAGATGGATAAAGTCAGGACCTGTTTTTTATTTTTATTAAGCATTAAATAATAAACGATAAGGAAAAACAAAATCAATATTGTTGCAAAATGAAATTGACAAATAACTCCGACGGTAAAAAAAATCAAAAACAGAAAACTTATATTAGTTGTTTTTTTATACAAACCCATAAATAAAATAACTATGGGTAAAAGTGACAATTGAAAATTAGGTCCAAAAAAAAAGCGAGTAAAGTCTATGTAAATCGGTAGCAGTGAATATAATATGCAGATGAAAAAAGCCACCCGACAATTAAACAACATTTTACTGCCGTAAAAGAGAGGTATTAGCATAAGGGCAGCAAATATCATAAACAGGAAGGAAGATGTAATGGGGTCAAAATTACCCAAAACAAAAAAAATCATTGGGAAGTAATAATTAATTGATCCTTGAATCATTTGCTTATTTTGAACAATAATTGAATTTCCCGGACCAACAAGAGTGATTTCTTTATTTTTCCATAAATTCATAATTTTAGTACCGGCATCAGCTTGGTCGAATGAAAAATTCAAATGATATTGAAAGTTAACATTCCGCACAAGAATATATATGAATAATAGAGTAAGCAGTAGAAAGAATTCGCGTTTCTGAATTGTTTTTATATTTATTTAATTATAATTGTCCTTCTGAGTTATAATCCTTTTCGTATTTAAAAAGAGGTACTTCCTCAAACCATTTATTTTTCCATCCATAATCAATTTCCAAAAAATCCATCTTTTTCATGCCTAGTGACAGTGCATCTTTAATTTCAAAAAAATTCATAAAGTTACCAATCCCCGGGAAATTTGCGACATCATATCCACATTTTAGAGGATAATAACATTTTTTATAAATAGCGATCAAATCACAAGCGGCAATATGATCTTTAATATAAACGGAAACCATTCTGATATGAAAACTCTTTTTCAGTAGGCCAAGTCGAAGTACATGGCGGAATGTAGCAATGCGCCTCGGATCTTCCCAATCAGTATCTTCGCCTTTTTGCTCAAATCTTTTTATATTTAAATCTACTAATTTATCAAAATCAGAAAAATTGTTTATCACAATCTGGGGAAATTGTGATTCAATATGTTTTACATCGCGTTTAAGATTGTATCGGCGTTTCTTTTTCAGAGAATACAAAAAATCCTCAGGTGTTTGAATATTGGAGAGGTTAAGTATGAATTTCGGATCATCAGCGGCAAAATCAATTAGATCTTTTGCCCAGATTAATGCTTCTTTATTGATGGCGTTAAGGTACAACGGTGTGGGGCAAACCCCCAAAAGAAGTGGAATAAATAGGGGATCTTTGACGAAAAAAACGCTTTCTTCTTGCCAAGGACTTCCAAACCATACATAACGGTTTGAATCTCTTTCATATTGAAGAGGTAAAAGAGCTAAGTTCTCACTGTTATTTTTTAAAACAATAAAATGCAAATCAGGATCATAGCTTTCATAAAAAGCTTTTCGAAACTCCCAAGTGTCAAAGAGTGTCCGATTTTGGTTAAACTCATTCCATAAATTCTGACACTGATCAAGCGAACTAGATATTTCAATGGTCAGACTCTTAATAAGTTTCAAGTGCCCGTTTTTACTATAGTAATTTTTTACTTCCTTTGGAGCTTTCTCTTTTTTCCAATAAGAATAGAAGGGTAATAAATTATTACTTACAGTGGGGGGTTTTTCTTCTTGAACTAATTCTTCGTTAGATTGATTTGACGCTGCCATGTTAAATATTTTGATGCCCTAAAAAAATTATAGTTACTTTTATCAACTTGTCAAGATACTATTTTTTTTATTTAGCATAAAATAAGATTATGACAGCATTTTTTTGGAACAGACGTTCATTGCAAAAGCGAAAAATTTCATCAATTTTGATAAATATTATTGTTATTTTTATCACGATTTTTCTATTTCCTCCAAAAGATTATGTAATTATTAGTATCGTTGTCTTATCAATTACATTGCTGATATTTCAAATGAGCTTGCTATTTACGACACGGAAAAATTCATTATTGGTTTCATTTACCGTTTTTTCTCTATTGCTTTTAAAAGTATTATTAATCCTGGATTACGTCAATTTAATAATTGTTTTATCCTTGGTGATTACTATCAGTTTTTTCTTAAGGGAAAAATAAGCTATAATATCAATATGATTAAGAAGATTGTCAGAACGCAATTATTTTATTCTGTGGTTGAAAAAATTGTTCCATTTCTGACTTTAGCAATCATATTACTACCAGTGTGGATGTCGCCGCTTCATCCGGCAATAGCGTCTTATTTTATTCTAGGATATTTAATATATTTCTTATATAAGTCGATCAAAACCGTATATTTTGCGGCCGTTTCATATAATCTTCTTACAAAAGCAGGGAAAGTTAATTGGTACAAAAAACTACTGAAAGAAAAAGATTTTCAAGACTATTACCATTATCTGATCATCACCAACTACAAAGAGTCAGCTTCAAAAATGGATGAGACATTAAAGTTCATCAAAGATCAAAATTATCCTAAAAGTAGAATTTCGATAATTCTTGCCATGGAAGAAAGAGAAGGTGAAGAAGCAAAGAAAAGAAGCGAATATCTGACAAAAAAATACGCATCGTATTTCCGTGAATTTTATACAACCTATCATAAACTTATACCTGGTGAAATCATAGGTAAAGCGAGTAATGAAACGTTTGCAGCTAAATATATCGACCGATTGATTATGACCAATAAGATCAATCCTAAAAAAGTGTTAATCACAGTATGTGATGCTGATTCATTACTTCCCGAGGACTATTTAAGCTATCTTACCTTTGAATATATTCATGACAAGAAAAGATATTTTCATTTTTATTGGGCTCCAGTTCTGCTTTATAACAATTTTTGGAAATTATCCCTACCGGTCAGAGTTCAATCAATATTATCATCGGTAGTTAGGATATCCATATTACCTCAACGAGAAAATTTGATACATGTTTCAACTTATTCAACAAATATGTGGTTACTAAAAGAAGTTGGTTTCTGGGATCCGGATATTATTCCTGAAGATTGGCATATATGGTTTCAGGCCTTTTTTAAATTTGGCGAGGAAGTTAGAACGTTGCCAATATATTTACCGATCTCAGCTGATGCTGTCTATACAAATGGATTTTGGAACACATTCAGGAATCGTTATGAACAGGAAAAAAGATGGGCTTGGGGAGTATCCGACATACCATATGCAATAGTACGTTGTTTCGATACCCCACATATAAAACCAATCGTCAAGATCCGTAAATTGTGGTTTTTAGTCGAACATCACTTATTTTGGCCATCGTCTTTTTTTATATTGACATTAAGCGCCTACATACCTCCCCTTATCAATCCAATGTTTAAAAGAACTGTTATGGGTTTTTTATTACCCAAGTTATCGTCATTTATTTTAACCGTAAGCTCACTCCTTTTAATATTTATTCTCTACTTTGATCACAAAATGAGAGAAAAAGTTAAAATTAAAACTGAATTAAAAAGAATGCCATTGCTATTTATACAATGGTATTTATTACCAATAATATCATTTGTTTTTTCCTCACTGCCTGCATTGGATGCTCATGTTAGGTTACTGCTAGGAAAGAAAATTGAATATAAAGTTACAGATAAGAGATAATAGCTGCGGCTAATTTAGTTATAAAATTACATTTTGCCACCACCGAAAATTATATCAACTGAGAATCCATTACTACCTATCCCAACATGAGACCATGAATTATCCAATTGATTGCTATTATGTTCCGAGCTTGAAGCAAATAGCCATTCGATCACATGTACACCATAAAGGGGCGTGCCATAATAAGAATTTTCTCCGACCTTGTTAAAACTTAACTCAACAAAGCCATTCCTGTTATCTAAATAATCATTGAGTTCGGCGTGTTCATCAGTACTATTAATTGATTTAAAGTAATCAGCTCTTTTTTGTGCGTATTGAGCCAGTTTTTCATCCCAAGAAAGATAGCCTTTATTCATCTGATTTCGATAGTTGTTTAATGCTTCGTAGATCTCATTTGGACTTCCCATTGCGTTATCATGGCCTAATTTAATGGTATAAGTGTGATCACCAATTTTTTTTGCCACTCCCCAAGGATCTGTGTTTTCCTTAGGAACAGTTTTTTTTACTGTTTTTGGTTTGGGTGATATATCAAGTTCTAAAGAAATGTTTGTCGGTTGTAGCTTATTTATCGATGTAGTTGGGATGTTATTTGTAGGATTAATAATTTTATTAAAATTGTTCTCTGCTAAATCACTAAATTGAAAAAAATTGATAGCAAAAAAAAATAAAGCGGTAATTAATATCGTAATAAATAAAACAATAACGAAATAACCAGTCAATCGGATTATATTTTTCATAATATAGAGTTTAGACGTATAAATTATAGCTTGATTTTTGTTAAATTAAAGAGTATAAACTATTATAAATAGATTAATAGTTTATATAAATATTATTATGTTTAAATTACCAGACCTACCTTATCCATATGATGCGCTTGAACCACATATTGATGAAGAGACGATGAGAATACATCATGATAAACATCATGGCGCTTATGTAAATAATTTAAATGAAGCATTGACGGGTCATGATGAATTCTTGGAGATGGATATAGATAGCATTTTAGCGGATTTAATGAAATTGCCTGAAAGTATACGTACAAAAGTGAAAAACAATGGCGGAGGTCATGCTAATCATAGTTTGTTTTGGCAGATCATGAGGCCAAATCAAAAGAGTCATCCAAATGATAAATTGTCCTCAGCCATAGAAACACAATTTGGCAGTTTTGATAGTTTTAAAACGGAATTTTCTCAAAGAGGTGTCGCAAGATTTGGTAGTGGATGGGTTTTTTTAGTCGTCAATAGCGAGAATGAACTATCTATTGTTGACACGGCAAATCAAGACACGCCCGTTTCAGATGGTTTAAGACCGATACTAGCGCTCGATGTTTGGGAGCATGCTTATTATTTGAAATATAAGAACCTGAGGAAAGATTATATTGATGCTTGGTGGAATGTAGTCAATTGGGAATCTGTATCGATGCTTTTAAAGTAAAGTCAATTAAAGATTAACGAAAAGCTTAACTCGATTATTGTTAAATTCATGGTCTAGCCATTGCTGAAATCGTTTAACAATTTGTTGTTTTAATAATATGTTTTGGACAGCGATTTTTTGACTCTCATAAATAGCTACCTGCGTGCTTTTTTGAACGTTATTTGAAGATAAATAATTATCAATATCGATGTCTGTTATTTTGATATTCGGCTTAAACAATTCCTGAATCGCCAGCTCAAGTTTTATCTCTGTTTTAAACTGTTCCAAAGTTTTACCTTGCTGTTGAAGCGATTGTTTAAATGAAGTGTCATTGTGGACCAAGTTCTTTTTTATAGTTTGTATTTCTGAATTAATTTGAGAATCTGAAATTTTTATATTTCTTTTTATCATTTCTACTTCTACCAATTTACGGGCGATTAGAACATTTAAAGTTTGTTTCCCGTTATTTTTTGTTAATTGTTGCGCAAAATCGCGTCTTGTGATTATGCCTCCATCAACCACAGCTACAGGAAATAAATCTTTGAAAAAAAGCCCGATAAAAAAAACGATAATTAGTAACAATAAATAAGCAATTTTTTTAATTAGATTTGGCATCAATTTCTTTTCTTGCTTCAACTGCATAATGTGTATAGTATACCAGGTTTTTAGCTCCTTATGAAGGGTTAAAACTTGATGATATTTATTGTATTCTATTATAAAATATATTGAAAAGGATTATTGATTATGGGAAAAATCACGATTATTACAAAAAATAGAAGAGAGATTATCGATCTGACGGAAGATATTGAATCGGCAATCTCAGCCTCAAATAAAAACGACGGATTAATAGTGCTTAATATTGTCCATACTACAGCAGCTTTAACTACTGCCGATTTAGATCCGGGGACAGATCTTGATATGCTCGATGCATTTGATGGAATGGTACCTCGTTTATCATATCGCCATCCTCATGATCCGTCACATGTTAAGGATCATATTCTGGCATCTATGATTGGATCACAACTTATTATTCCATTTGATGCAGGTAAATTAATTTTAGGAGTCTGGCAGCGACCTGTCATTGTTGAATTTAATGGCCCGAAAAAAAGGACCATATATGTTAAATTTATTATTTAATTTCACGCCCTTAAAATTAGTCGCAGAGTTTATATGGAGAGATGAAGCCTTTTCATATTTTATGGCAAGAGAAAACTTGATGAATATTGTATTGACGACCGCCCGTGATAACAATCCACCTTTATATTACATCTTGTTGCATTTTTGGATGAAAATTTTTGGACCATCTTCGATCGCGATGCGTAGTTTATCCATGATTTTTTTTGCTGTAATGATATATTTTTGTTATCTACTTCTAAAAAGATTACTTAAAGTTAGCGATAAAAAAATCGGAATATATTTAGTATTAATTTTTTTCAATCCTTTTTTATTATATTACGCATTTGAAGCCCGTATGTATTCATTATTTGCAGTTCTATGTATTTGTTCATATTATTTCTTCATTAATAAAGATAGGTTAAAAGTAGCTATTTTTAATACTTTAGGTATATATACTCATTACTTTTTTTTGATGGTAATCCTGTCTCAGATTATTTATTTGGCAATTTATGAACGCCATCAATTCAAAAAATACGCTAAAGTTCTTATTCTACCTTTGATTTTAGCATTACCGTGGTTTTTGTATATTTACAAATGGTTGTTAGGAAATACAGCTGTCTTTTGGGCGCAGCGCCTTCAATTTAGTAGTGTAGTTGAATCATTGGCTGTGCTTTTAACAGGATATGAAAGCGCATACTACAGTTATTATGATAAATATTTATGGATGGTTTCTATCTATCTTTTAACATTGGTGGTCTTTGGGGTTTTCAGACTTAAGACAAACAAGACGACAAAAATGTTATTAATTTGGTCCTTTTTATTTTATTATCTAGTGGTAATCATTTCTTTTTTTAAGCCGATCTTTGTTCCCCGTTATCTGATTTTTTCTGCTGTGGGTTTTAACGTTTTAATGATTTATATCATTAATGGATTGAGTAAAAAGTGGAGTATTTTGATTTTGATCTCAATTTTTGTAATTTATATTCATTATTGGTGGATGTTACTTATTTATCGACCCAAAGCCCATGAGGTTAAAACAATAATGGAGATAAAAAAAATTGCTAGCGATAAAGATTTGTTATACCTCACTGATCCGATTCTTTATTTTACAGCTCGTTATTATTTCGATGAAAAACGTGTTTATTTATACAACTTAGATCCAAAAAAAAAGCAATCATATTATGGGTTAGTACTGATACCAAAAGAGAGTTATATCAATCTATTGCCCGAATATCCGGTCAAAGCATTTATAATGTCCTCTGAAGACAATTTTAAGATTGAAACAACATTGTAAAATATTATGAAATCATCGATGATGAAACTTCTTAAACGTTACAGCATAACTCTTTTATTGTTGATTCTTTCTTTAATTATCATTGGACTAATTTCATTATTACTATCTAATAGTATGCCGCCTCAAGTACCGTTATTTTATTCTCGTCCGAATGGAGATGATCAGATAGTGGATGTCGCCTATTTATCCTATATACCAATTTCAATGGTAATCATTATTCTAATAAATATCTATATCAGTCGTTTTATTTTTACAAGTAATATTTTTGTCCGGCGGATAATATTTTATTCCAATGTCATTACCATCATTCTTTTTACTCTAATTTTTATTAGGATTATAATCTTAATTACCTAAATGTTATTAATACTCATTGCTTCCGTAGTTGCATTCTTTTTTAGTTATATTTCCACCCCCTTATTTATTGTCATTGCCAAGCGTTTGAAATTAATTGATGATCCAAAATTAAGAGCGCATCCGGCCAATACCCACGTTGGGATCATACCACGTGCCGGGGGCTTACCAATATTTATTGGATTTTTGGTTACCGTATTGATTTTTATACCACTTAATAAAATCATTATCGGTATTATAATAGCAAGTTTATTAATGTTAATTCTTGGTATTCTGGATGATCGTTTTGATCTATCTCCATACTTCAGGTTTTTTGCCAACATTTTTGTAGCAATGTTGGTGGTGTTGTTTGGACTCGGAATCCCATATATCTCCAATCCATTGGGAGGAATCATTAGACTGGATCAGTTTATAGTTACGATAAATCTACTAGGATCTCACAAAATATTAGTTTTTGCTGACATTTTTGCAATTTTTTGGTTAGTCGCAGTTGCCAATTTCGTCAATTGGAGTAAAGGCGTTGATGGGCAAATGCCAGGTTTTGTAGCAATATCATCTTTTTTTCTTGGAATATTAGCTTTGAGATTTACAGCTCATGATATATCAACATATTCGGTAGCGATGTTAGCATTTATCATCGGAGGGACTTTTTTAGGATTTCTGCCCTACAATTTTTATCCACAACGGATAATGCCTGGATATAGTGGAGGCGTGTTAGGAGGCTTTTTTTTAGGAATTCTATCGATTCTTTCCTGGGGGAAAATGGGTACGCTGCTTTTAGTTTTGTCTGTTCCTATTATCGATGCTATCTATGTAATTATAAGAAGGACTATAAATTTCAAGTCGCCTTTTAGAGGAGATGCAGGTCATTTTCATCATCGATTACTGAGTATTGGGTGGGGCAAACGGCGGATTGCTGTTTTTTATTGGTTAGTCTCTTTTCTTTTTGGACTGACAGCACTTTTTTTAAACGCCGAAGAAAAATTTTTTGCATTGATATTAATCTTTATTGCCGTCTCCTGTTTTATATTGATTACAAGCAATGTCAAACGGATAATAGATAAGGATAAATAGGTATAAAGAACTATTGTACTTTGGTATATGTCGCCGAGATCCATCCTTCGTTTCTACCCAGGTAACGTATTTTATACCATCCTGCCTGTTCTTCAATTACTGTAAATTTGTCACCCGGTTTGACTTTGGCGGCTTCGGAAGCATTGAGATTTGGTTCAGTCCTGACTCTAAGCCAACCAGTTGGTGTATCTGCAATAATGATATTTTTTGAAGAAGATGTTTTATCAGTACTTTCTGATTGTGTTGGTGTGGCGCTGGCAGTTGCATCCTGCAAATCTTTTTCCTCAACTGCTTTAAAAGCAGGATCTATTGCGAGTTTAAAAGTAGTATTAATTCGGTAATTTGCTTCAACATTTATTTTTTGGGTTCGGCGAAAAAAACCAGGAGCGCTTACAGATAATTCATGATCTCCTTTCTCAATTCTAGTCAGAAGAAGAGGTGTCATCCCTTTTTCATCGTTATCAAGATAAACTATTGAACCTTCAGGTTCAGATTCGACTGATATTTCTCCTTCTGTGGATGAGAAAGGTTTTGAAGCAATTTTTACTACAGTAAAGACTACTCCTGAGGAAGAAAGCTCGCTATTGCCGAGTTCTCGATCTATAAAAGCTAAAGTATTTCGAAAGACATTGATTTTTCCCTGCCAGCTTGCAGTATCAGTGGCATTACCCTCGGGAATGAGTTTAACCAAATATTCACCTTCCTTGATTCTATCTTCAAAAGGAGTTTTGCCTATGGCCTCATTATTTAAAAATATCGATGCATTTGGGGAGGAAAGAACTTTTAAAATGCCGCTATCAGATTGGTTGTCGAGTATAAAAAACTTAATTCCTAAAAATGTAATGAAAGCGATGATCAAGAGCAATAGTACAAGCAATTTCTTTTTCATGTTTGGTTATTTACGGCAATCATAATATAGTTCACATGGGTCAAAATTTCAACAGGCTATTTTTTAAGTCTACTTTTATCCCGATTGCACTACGTTTGGGGAAAGGATTTATAAATCGAATTCTTATTTTGAAGTATAATAATTACCAATATGACAAGTTTTGTCTGTGCCTCATGTGGCTATAATGCGAGCTCCTGGTATGGTCGCTGTCCGGAGTGTCATTCCTGGGATAGTTTTAAGAAATTTGCCGAAGAAAAAAAAAGATCAATTGAGCCGGCAAAAATAGTTGCTTTTACCGATATTTCAAGGGCATCAAAGCAGCGACTATCTACTGGTATTTTTGAGGTAGATCGGGTTTTGGGAGGTGGAGTTGTTTCCGGGGAGGTAATTTTACTAGCTGGGGAGCCTGGCATTGGAAAATCGACCTTACTACTCGCAGCTTGTCAGAATTTATCATGTCTTTATATAGCGGGCGAAGAATCAGCCACGCAAGTCAAAGAAAGAGCCCAAAGAATCAAAGCAACTTCAAAGAGGTTGTATATTTCCGAAAATACACAAATAGATGCAATAATCCAAGCCATCATGAAAACTACTCATAAGTTTGATCTTGTTGTCATCGATTCGATTCAAACTGTGCGTTCGTCCAATCTTTCAAATCCATCAGGAAGTATCAGTCAAGTCAAAGAAGTAGCTGATAAATTAATTGATTATGCAAAAAAAAATGATATCGCTATGATTCTTGTCGGTCATGTCACCAAAGAAGGAGATGTAGCGGGACCGCGGACGCTGGAGCATTTGGTAGATTGTGTCTTGTATTTTGAAGGAGAAACTTCGTCAGAATATCGTATTTTAAGGGCAAAAAAAAATCGTTTTGGTACCACTGGTGAAGTTGGAGTTTTTCAAATGACCGGCGCGGGACTTAAAGAGGTTAATTCAGCGACAGCTTTTATTGATGATATATCAGTGTCGCCTGGGAAAGTCATAGTTGGTATTGTTGAGGGTCAGAGATCACTTTTTTATGAAATCCAAAGTCTTGTTAACGCATCATTTCTTCCCGTCCCGCGAAGAGTCGTCGCCGGTCTTGATTATAATCGCGTACAACTAATATTAGCCGTTATCAGAAAGAATCTACGTATTTCACTCGAAAAGCATGATGTTTATTGTAGCGTGGCCGGTGGATTAACTGTTAAATCTCCGGTAGCTGATTTAGGAATTGCCGCCTCAATCATTTCGTCTTTTAAAAATAGAGCACTTCCTCCAAAATCTGTTTTTGTCGGGGAGGTGGGACTTCTTGGGGAAATCAGAAAGTCTAATTATGACTCAAAATTAATTGCAGAGGCAAAGCGACATGGATTCAAATCGATATTCACCAATAAAGAAACCCCAAAAATTTCCTCGCTTAATTCTTTTTTTACTTAAGGAACGGATAGAGTTTTTTATTAAAAAAAACTTCTATCACAGCGACGAAACCAAATAAACTATTCATTATCAAAAACCAAAAAGGTAATCTGACAGTGAGGTTAAAAACGATTAATATATAATCAAACATCAATGGAATAATTGTCCCAATAATGATTATTTTATAGACATGTGAGTAAATAATTTTTTTATTAAATTCGTGCGCTATAAAATAGAGAATCAAGGATATGATTGTGAGGTAAAATAATCTTCCAAATAAGATGAGAATCGATTCGATAAATGTTAATTTTATTATCAATAGAATTAATAATAATGGTAGTAGAAAATTGATTGTCTTGAGTAGATATTCTAATGATCCGATGACTTTTGAATCAATATGAATGTTATTTAATCCTTTATAGTTAAAAAAAAAGTCATTTTGATTAATTCGCAATCTGATACCATTTTGACTTAAGAGAAACAAAGAATTATAGTGATCAAAGTCGGCATTCATTGTCGAAAATTCGTCGATTACGATCAAGCTTTGAGGGAGATGCAGATGATTTAAGTAGATAAACAAGGGGCGGTCGTAGCTAGTATAAAGCCGACCTTCCACAATGTTTATCGTGTAATCGGAAGGAATTTGATGAAGGCCGGCGATGAGCGTTGTAGGAAATGTAGTCAGGTTATATTTAATTGTAGTAGAAATGACTTTTATGGTGGTTGTCACGAGCGTTAGAAGAAAAATCAATATAGCCAGATAAGTTATTAGAGAAACTAGTTTTTTATTTAATACGCTTTTAAAAAAATCATTATCAAAAAAAATAGCCTTGCGTGTAAAATTTATAAAGAATTTGATTTTATTCTTCATATAATTTTAGTATATAACAACCTTTAAAAAATATTCACTTTAAATATCTATTGCAAAAAGATATATTCTTGTTTATAATTTCTATTCTGATTACAAATTTCAAAAGTGGCGTAGCAGTACGTTGATTTTGTTACGCTTATTTTTTATTAAATTATTATGGCACAGGATGTATTTAAAAGAAACAAGCCTCACTTAAATATTGGTACCATTGGTCATGTTGATCATGGAAAAACTACTCTCACATCAGCAATTCATCATTATCTGGCAAAAAAAGGATTAGCAAAAGCTTTGAAATATGAAGAAATCGATAAAGCTCCAGAGGAAAAAGCTCGTGGTGTGACGATAAACATTCATCACTCAGAATACGAGACGGAGAAGAGACACTATGCTCATATTGATGCTCCAGGACATGCTGATTATATAAAAAATATGATCACGGGAGCGGCTCAGATGGATGGAGCAATTTTAGTTGTATCCGCACCTGATGGTCCAATGCCACAGACAAGAGAACACATCTTACTTGCAAGACAAGTTAATGTACCTGCGATAATTGTCTATCTTAATAAAACAGACATGGTTTCAGATAAAGAAATTTTGGATTTAGTTGAAATGGAAGTAAGAGATCTTTTGAAGAAATATAAGTTTCCTGGTGATGAAGTACCAATCATTCGAGGATCAGCTCTAAAAGCTATTGAGGGTGATGTGGA